>JAFWPH010000020.1 GCA_017509605.1 Bacteroidaceae bacterium
CTGTGGCGATGAAACTCTTCGGCACCATCGACGTGGCTGGACGGAAGTTGCTTGCAAGTGAACTGAACTTTGACGGCGACGAGCCGGAATGGGTAAAAGACAAATACTACTCCATCCGCGCCGTTGTGGAGGATGTGCGCTATTTCGGGTACGACCGCGAATGTACTAATGCTTTTATCTGTGCAAACAGCCTTCCCGTCGCTGTGCCCATCATGGCGCGGCTCCGCGAGGGTGTCAATGCGGCGCAGTTCGTGCAGGCCTACGAACAGGAGGTGCAGCACAACTTGGTAACGGAGCATTGCTACGTCCGTCAGATGGAGGCACTCAGCAAGGTGCAGGACAAACTGGTGAAGGATGGTCACTTAGGCCGTCAGACGCGCCGCAACCTGCTTGTTGCCGCCTTTTTCGCCATCAACTTAGCCTTCGGTGTCTTCGGTACTTTGCTCATGTACACACGCCAGCGGCGCGAGGAGGCCGGCGTGCGGCGTGCGTTCGGAGCAACGAAGTGGAGCATCTTCTGGAACTTCATCCGCGAGGCGTGGCTGCTCACTACCGTCAGCGTCCTGCTTGGCTGCGCCGTTTACTTCCAGTTTGCCGTCAGTCGAGGACTATATGACAATTTCTCAAGCCCCGACTCCGCCATCCACCTCTGGTTCGACGACTTCGGCACTCACTTCCTCGTGGTATCAGTCATCGTCTACCTTATTATATTATGCGCCGTGCTCGTCGCCACCGCCATCCCCGCGTGGCGCATCTGCAGGAGCGAAATAACCGAAGCATTAAAAGATGAATAAACAAATAACAATAAAAACAAAAAGAACAATGGAAACAGTAATCAAATTGACCGGTATCAATAAAATCTACCGTACCGACGAAGTGGAGACACAGGCGTTGGAGAATGTGAACCTCGAAGTCCGCAAGGGCGAGTTCCTGAGCATCATGGGACCATCGGGCTGCGGCAAATCCACGCTGCTCAACATCATGGGACTACTCGACGAACCCACGAGCGGACAGATAGAACTGTGCGGACAAGTGATAGACCCGAAGATGAGCGACAACCGAATGGCCGAACTGAGGAACAAGACGTTAGGCTTCGTGTTCCAGTCGTTCCACCTCATCCCCACGCTCAACGTCATCGACAACGTGCAGTTGCCGCTCATTTACCGAGGTGTGCGCAGCAGCGAGCGCGTCCGTATGGCCAAGGAGGTCATCGAGCGCGTCGGCCTCTCCCACCGCATGAAGCACCGCCCCACGCAACTCTCTGGCGGACAGTGTCAGCGCGTGGCCATCGCCCGCGCCGTCATCGGCAACCCCGAAATCCTCTTGGCCGACGAGCCTACCGGTAACCTCGACTCGAAGATGGGTGCTGAAATCATGGAATTGCTCCACAAACTGAACAAGGAGGACGGCCGCACCATCGTCATGGTGACCCACAACGAACAACAGGCCAAGTTGACGGACAGGATTATCAAGTTCCTCGACGGAAGGCAGGTTTTTTGAAACACGAATTACCATGAATTGAACACGAATTATTCATCAATTAATTCATGACAAATTCATGGATCATTCATGATAATTCATGTTAGATAAAAAAGAATCATGATAAGTAAATTCCTGCTATTCCTGCGCCACTCATTCGCACTGATTCGCGAGGACAAACTCTTCTCCGCCATCTATATCGCGGGCACAGCGGTGGCCATCGCCTCGGCCATGGTCATTGCTATTGTGATCAACATGCTGTTGGCGGATATTCCGCCTGAGGTGAACCGTTCGCGCACGCTCTACGTTTACAACCGTTTCTTTCCTACAGAAAAGGCTGATGCCCCCTATCGTGAGGGGCTCTCGTCGGTGGCGCTCGACTCTTGCTACCGCCGATTGCAGTGCGTGGAGGCGGCAACGGGAACCATCCCTGCCTATCAGAACAATTATGCCATCGAAGGCGAAGAGCAACAGAGATTGGTGCCGTATGAAGCTCACAGAGTCTCGGCCATTGCCACTGACTACGACTTCTTCCGCATCTACGACCTCGACTTCATCGACGGGCGGCCATTCTCCAAGAAGGAGTCGGACGAGGGTGAGCGCGTGTGTGTCATCACCGACAAAGTAGCTGCACGGACGGGCTCGTCCACAGGCGGAACGGTCAGGGTCAACGATAAGCCCTTCCGCGTCGTGGGCGTGGTCAAGGCGGTGAGCGCATTCCTGGAGGATGCCACAGCCGACATCTATTTGCCGTACATGGTGGAAGGGATGGATCTTTACCCCAACAATCGCAATCCCTTGCGCCATGGTGACAACTACGTCGATGTGACCTACGACGGCAATCTCAATGCCCGAATCATGCTCCGCGAAGGCTTTACCCTGAAGGACTTCGACACCGAGCTGGAGCCGCTCCGTCAGCAATACAGCGCCGTCATCAGTTCGCAGTTGGGCGAGAAAATGGAATGGGAGGTGGATGCACGGACGCACTTCTTCCATACGATCGATTTCTTCAGGCCGGATGGAGCCGACGACCAGGGGCTGGCATTGGCGGCCATGAACCTGATGCCGCCAGCCATCCTCATGCTACTCTTCCTTTTCCTACCCGCCATCAACCTGAGCGGTCTGGTCAGCAACCGCATGGAGGCCCGCTGTGCCGAGATGGGCATCCGCAAGGCATTCGGTGCCAAGCGGCGAACGCTCCTTAATGAGGTCGTCAGCGAGAACCTCGTGCTGACGCTCCTCGGCGGCATCGTGGGTTGGGTGCTGTCGGCACTCTTCGTAGCCGCCATCAGCGACAACCAGATATTCCTGCAAATATTTGTCTCACGCGACCAGAACGTGGTGGACACGGGCATGCAGTTCCAGATGTTCTTCACGCCCACGCTCTTCCTCATCGTGTTCGTCTGCTGTCTGCTGTTGAACCTCATGGCAGCACTCATCCCTTCGTTGCACTCGCTCCGCAAACCTATCGTCGAATCCCTTAACCAGAAAAGATAACGCCATGATGATACTCAAGAACTTTTGGGCACACCGCCGACAGAATGGTTTTGTGTTCGTGGAGATAGCCCTCATCACCATTCTCAGTTTCTACCTGATAGACCACATTACCGTCTGGATTTATAGTAGGTACTTCTGTCATGCCGACGGCGAGTTTGAGAAGGAGCACTTGGTAGTGGGGCAGACTGCAAGGATAACTCCAATTACCCCAGAAGCACTACAGGCAGAAGCCGAAGCCTATAGCGACACTGCGAGACTGAAACCTTTCGAGCGGGAAACCCTCAGAATCATGGCCAGCCTTTACGCCTTCCGCGACGAGGTGCGTGCCTTTCCCGAAGTACAATCGGTATGCCTCACCCAGAATTTCGTAGGCGACGGACAGAGCAGGTGGAACTGCCACGCCGTAGCGCCTGAAGCAGATACCACGAAGACCTGTTCTTCTTATACAGAACTTTTCTGCCTGAACGAATGTTATTTCGAGACGATGGGCATGACCGCTATCGAGGGCAGTCCCTCGGTGGAAAAACTTTCCAAGGAAACGCCCAATGACGGTGTCGTCATCACCCGTAGCCTGGCGCTCCAACTCTTTGGTACGGATGATGCCATTGGTCGTAGGTTGTTGGAAATCCAATATAAGCCAGGGGGTGATGGAAGGGACGTGGAATTCACCACGCATCACGTCGTTTATGGAATTGTCGAGGACGTGAAACCTGCTCCATCAGAACGTTACAACTACATCGCCTTCTTCCCCGTTACCAGCTTCATGGGCAACACGCCTCAGATGCTCATCCGACTGAAACCAGAAGCTGATGCAGGGGAATTCATCGCCAAGTATAAGGATACAGCCACTAATGGGACGTACGCTTTCGCAGGTCTGAACACCTACAACGACATATTATCGAAAGTAGTCTCCTGGTCAGACGAGTATATCATCCTCACTCTCTTGTCCTCTGTAGGACTTCTCTTCGCACTCAACGTCGTCATCGGTACGCTCGGCACCTTCTGGCTGCAGATCCGCAAGCGAACGGAAGACATCGGCATCATGCGCAGTTTTGGAGCCAAGCGCCGCAATATCTTCTGGATGATTTGGGGCGAAGGCGCGCTGCTCACCCTCATCGCCTGCATGGTGGGTCAGTTCCTCTGGCTACAGTTCGTTACCTATGTCGGTTTTGAAGAAGGAATGTCCAAAGGCAATATACGTGCTACGTCATTGCGCGAATTCGACTGGGTGAGCACCTTCTGGTTGCACTACCTTATCGTCTGCGTCGTGCAATACATCGTCCTCCTCGCCATCGTTACCCTTGGTATGATTGTGCCTACGTTCCGTGCCATGTATAAACGTCCCGTAGAAGCTTTGCATCATGAATAGACTCATTCCCCTTTGCCTCGTCCTGCTACCACACTTCGGTCTGGCACAAACCGACACCCTCCGCCTCTCTCTCGATGAGTGCATCGCCATGGCACGACGTCAGAGTGTGGATGCCGCTGTGGCCTTGGGCGAACTGCGCTCAGCCTACTGGCAGTGGCGCAGTTACCGCGCCGACCAACTACCCGAGGTGTCCTTGTCTGCCACCACACCCAGTTACAACAAGTGCTACAGCAGTTATCAGCAAGCCGATGGTGGAATGTCGTTCGTGCGCAACGACTACCTCGGATTGAGCGGTTCGCTCTACGTGACCCAGAAACTGTGGCCGACGGGAGGCACACTGTCTTTGGAATCGTCGCTCGACTATCTGCACCAGTCAGGCAACATCGGCTCAGGCAATCAACTCATGTCGCTTCCCGTGGCCGTCACCCTCACCCAGCCCCTCTTCGGCGTGAACCACCAGAAGTGGAACCGCCGCATCGAACCATTGCGCTACCGTGAGGCACAGGCGCGTTTCCTCACCGAGACCGAGCAGGTGGCTATGCAGGCCATCAGCCTCTATTTCGGTCTGCTCTTGGCTGGGGAGCAGGTGAACATCGCCCGGCAGAACCTGCAGACCGCCGAGAAACTCTACGAGGTGGCGCAGGCCAAACGACGCATGGGCACCATCAGCGAGAACGACGTGCTGCAACTGCGTCTCGACATGCTCACCGCCCGCAGTGCCCTCACCAACAGCGAGAGCACCCGCCAGGCCCGCCAGTTCGCCCTCCGTTCATTCCTTGATGTGGAGGCCGACATCGAACCGACAGTACCAGAGGAGATACCGCAACTGCACTTGGTCTATGATGAGGTACTGAGTCATGCCCTCCTCAACAACGCACAAGCCACGACCATGCGCCGCCGTCAGATGGAAGCCGACTACGCCGTGGCTTCAGCGCGTGCCAACCGACAGAGCGTCAACCTCTATGCACAAGTGGGCTATACCGGCACAGGCGAGAACATGGGCGCTGCCTACCGCCATCTGCTGAGCAACGAGGTGGTGCAGGTGGGGGTGACCATCCCCCTGTTGGACTGGGGCAAACGCAAGGGCCAACGCAAGATGGCTGAGTCGAACCGTGAGATTGTGCAAGGTCAACTCCGCCAGCAGGCACAGGACTTCCGCCAGAACATCTTCATCCTGACGGAGCAGTTCAACAACCAAGCCCAGCAACTGAGCATTGCCTGCGAGGCCGACACTATCGCCCGCAGACGCTACCACACCAACGTCGAGACGTTCAAAATCGGCAGCATCTCGACCCTTGAACTCAGCAATGCACAGACAGCCAAGGACGAAGCACGCCTCGGCCGCATACAGCAACTCTACAACTACTGGTATTATTATTACCAACTCCGCTCCATCGCCCTCTGGGACTTCGAGCGAGGGTGCGACCTCAGTGCCGACGTTGAGCAGTTAATCAAGTGATTATTAATTATCGTTTAATTGATGTTTCGTTTATCCGTTTAATCGATTAATCGTTTATCCGAAAATCTCAAAACCCGAAATCCCGAATATAATGAAAGCAGATAATCAGACGATGGACAGGCAGATTCCTGTCAGCGAACAACGGCGACGCAAGATGAAACGGATAGCCATCGGCTTGGCTGTGGCCGTCGCAGTATTAGGTGCGGGTGCCTGGCTGGGCGGACAGATGATTCCGACTCTCGACAGCAAGACACTTATCATCTCCGAAGTGGATCGCGGCACCATAGACGTGAGTGTCTCGGCCACAGGTCGGGTGGTGCCTGCCTTTGAGGAGATTATCGTGTCGCCCATCAGTTCACAGATATTAGAGGTCTATGCCCATAGCGGCGACAGCGTGGATGTAGGCACTCCTTTGTTGCGGCTCGACCTACAGTCGGCAGAAACCGACTACGCCAAGGCTCTCGACGAGCGCGAGATACGCCGCCAGCAGACCGCCCAGTTGAAGGCGAACATCGAGACGCAACTCTCCGACCGACGGATGCAGATCGAGGTGAAGGAGATGGAACTCTCGCAACTCGAAGCCCAACTGCGCAACGAACTCTACCTTGACAGCCTCGGCTCCGGCACCCGTGACCGTGTGCGCCAGGCTGAGACAACATTAAAAACCGCCCAGATGCAACTCTCGCAACTGCGCCAGCAGTACCAGAACGAGCAGCGCGTGCGCCAGGCTGACCTCCGTATGCAGCAACTGCAGAACGGCATCTTCGAGAAGGGACTCGACGAGAAGCGCCGCACATTGGACGACGCGAAGATCCGCTCGCCGCGCCGCGCCACGCTCACCTACATCAACAGCGAGGTAGGCAGCACCATCGGCGCAGGCCAGAAGATTGCCGTGGTGAGTGACCTGAGCCACTTCAAGGCCGAGTGCGAAATCTCCGACAGCCACAGCGAGCGCGTACGCGTCGGCGGTGCCGTCATCCTCCGCATCGGCAAGGAACGCCTCACAGGCATCATCAACACCGTCACGCCGCTGAGCCAGAGCGGCGCCATCACCTTCACCGTCGTGCCCGACGATATGTCGCATCCGCGTCTCCGTTCCGGCCTCCGAACAGAAGTCTTCGTCATCACCAGCATCAAGGACGACGTGCTCCGCATCCGCAACGGCTCCTTCTACAGCGGCCCCGGCGACTACACCTTATTTGTATTGGACGGAAATATGCTCCGCCCCCGCCAAGTGAAACTGGGCGAATGCAACTACGACTACATTGAGGTCGTCAGTGGTTTGGAACCTGGCGAGCAGGTCGTGGTCAGCGACATGGCGAAATACAAAGGGAAGGAAAAACTGAAGGTGGATTAGTTAAATTGAATTACGGAAGTATGAAAAATCATACTTTTTGTTTGCCGAATAAGTATTTCTTCGTATCTTTGCGCCAAAAGTACGATAAATCATACGCTGATGGATATAGGAACAGTGATAAAGGAGCGCAGGGCATTGCTGGGAATCTCGCAGCAAGACCTCTCGGATTATTCTGGAGTAGGCATCTCTACTGTCAAGGATTTGGAGCGAGGCGTGGGCAATCCGTCGCTACAGACACTTCGGAAGATACTTGATGTGGTGGGTATGGAAATGGTATTGCAGGTAAAACAGACCGTTAAGTAGCATAGAGCATGAGAAAAGTGAATGTGTATTACGGCGATGTCTATGCCGGGCAACTCGTTGAGTTGTCAAGGGGCAACTATGAATTCACCTACGATGATGCTTTTCGTGCCGACGGCAGCACTCCTCCTGTGTCCGTCAATTTGCCCAAAAGCCAGAAGGTGTATCATTCAGAGCGAATCTTCCCCGTATTCACTAATATGTTGCCTGAAGGTGCCAACCGTCGGGCATTGTGCAGAGTGAGGAAAGTTGACGAGAACGACTTCTTCGGTATGCTGGAGATGATTTGCGGCATGGATGCTATCGGGAAGTTTGTACTTAAAAGACCAGAAGAATGAAGATGATAGAAGTTTGCCCATCAACATTGCGACCTGGATTTTCTACCTATTCGGCCCAAGCCATCAAGGAACTATTTGACGGTGTGGTGGTTTCACCCTTTATTGACATCGATTTCGAGAACGAGCGCGACCAGCAACAGGCGATGGAGAACATGAACAACATGTCGATTTCTGGTGCTCAGGAGAAATTCTCCGCCATCATTGATCACGGGAAAATCCGTTTGACCCATAAAGGTGAACAAGCCGCTTATATCCTAAAGCCTGCACCTTTCAATCTGAGTCTCTCCACCCGCAAACAGATACCTGCCAACGAGCACCTGACCATGCAAATAGCGTCTCAGGTTTATGGCATAGTTACAGCCAGCAATGGCCTGTGTTTCAGCAGCAGTGGACAGCCTGTATATATCACGAAGCGCTTTGACGTGATAAACGGCTTGAAAGAGAGTTCACAGGAGGACTTTGCCACCGTTCTGCAGATGACGGAGGAAGGCAGCGACAGCAATTTCAAATATCATGGCAACTATGCGCAGATAGCCGATGCCATCCGGCAGTTCGTGCCTGCATGGATGCCACAAATGGAGCAGTTCTTCAGAATGGTGGTGTTTGACTATCTGTTTGCTAACGAGGATGCCCACATGAAAAACTTTTCGTTGATAAACAGAAACGGTGAGTATTTCCTGGCTCCTGCATACGATCTTATCAATACCTGCATCCATATCCAAAGTGGCAGCGATCTGGGACTGATAGACGGGCTTTCGCCAGATATTGAGAAAAGCGATGTGTATGACAGGACGTTGCATCCCTGCAGGCTGGACTTTGAACGATTCGCGGAAAGAATCGGATTGCCGATGAAACGTGCTGCCTCAGTGCTCGATATGTTTATGGAGATTCCACAAGAGACATACTCACTCATCGACCACTCCTTCTTGAATGACAAGATGAAACGCACTTACAAGCTTGTTATAGAGGAGCGGAAAACACGTTTCATTCGACAGTCAGAATAGTCCCAAATAGTAAAATAGTAAATTGAAAAGATGATTCTCGTAGTTGACGACGACAGAAGCATACGATTGTCCCTGAAACTCTTACTGGAGCGCAACGAGTATGAGGTGGCTCTGGCCGAGGGACCGAAGGAAGCGATTCAGATGGTCCGCAACAATCCCTCTGTGGAATTGGTGCTGATGGACATGAACTATACACATGCTACCGACGGAGAGGAAGGACTGACGCTGCTGAAGCAGGTGAAGGTGTTCCGCCCGGATGTGCCGTGTATTCTCATGACCTCTTGGGGCACGATTGAACTGGCTGTGCAGGGAATGCGGGCAGGTGCCTTCGACTTCATCACCAAGCCCTGGAATAACGGTGTGCTATTGGACAGGATAGAGACAGCCATCAAAATCAACTGTTCAAGTCCTACGGCTCAACTTGCTCCAACCTCGCCCATTGTTGGCACCTCGCTTGCTGGCATCCTCGCCACCGTGGCCCGGGTGGCTCCCACCAACGCGCCCGTCTTGATTACGGGAGAGAGTGGAACAGGAAAGGAACTCATTGCGGAAGCTATCCACCGACAAAGCCGTCGCGCCAACGGACCGTTCGTGAAGGTCAACCTTGGCGGCATCTCCACATCGCTGTTCGAAAGCGAGATGTTCGGCCACAAGAAAGGGTCGTTCACGGACGCCAAGGCCGACCGTGTGGGGCGCTTTGAGTTGGCCAAGGGCGGCACCATCTTCCTCGACGAGATTGGCGAACTGTCGCTGACCAGTCAGGTGAAGTTGCTGCGTGTGCTTCAGGACCAGACCTACGAGGTGCTGGGCGACAGCCAGACACGCCGAACGGATGTCAGAGTGGTCTGCGCGACCAATGCCGACCTTCAGACCATGGTTGAGGAACATACCTTCCGTGAAGACCTGTTCTACCGCATCAATCTTATCAATCTCCATTTGCCGCCTCTGCGAGAGCGTCGCGAAGACATACCCCTCCTTGTCAACCATTTCATTCGCTTGACCAGCGAGTCCAACCATCTTCCTATGGTGACAGTCTCGACTGATGCCATCGGTTATCTTCAGAACCTTCCTTACCCGGGCAATATCCGTGAGTTGAAAAATATAGTGGAAAGGGCATTGCTGATGAAGAATCCTGAAACCAACCAACTTGGACTGGAGGACTTCGCCATCAACACCATGACGCATGAAAGCACAGCCTTTCCAAGTGATGCGAAGTCGTTGTCGGATATGGAACGTTCAGTTATCGCCGCCTGCATTGCCAAGCATAACGGCAACCTCTCCCTTGTGGCCAAGGAACTCGGCATCAGCCGCGGTGCGCTCTACCGCAAAATAGAAAAGTACGGACTATGAAGTTGAAACACTATTTCATTCTCCTTGCTGTGGGCATCGTCCTGATAGCGGGCGTAGCGCTCTTCGGCACGTTTCGAAGCAATCCTGTGCTGTTCTATGTGACCGAGGGGTTTGCCGTCCTTCTGCTCGCCTATCTCTGGTATTTCTACCGCAAGACCATCCGTCCGTACGACACGCTGATTGGCGGCATGGAACTGGTGAAGGACCTTGACCTGACCACACGCCTCGCTCCTTCGGGACAGCATGAGACCGACATCATCGTCCGCACGTTCAATGATTTGCTGGGACGCCTGCGCAGCGAGCACCTCAGACTTGAAGAGCAATACACCTTCCTCAACCTGCTTATCGAGGCATCCCCGATGGGAGTCATCCTGTGTGACCTTGACGGTAACATGACTTCCATGAATCCCGCCGCCCGTGAGATGCTGTCATCAAGTATCGAAACAGCCATCCATACCCTGGCCCTTGGCGAGACAACCACCGTCCGCATCCCTGGTGAACCGCAACTCTTCCGAATCAGCCACCTATCGTTCCCTGACCGTGGTTTCCAGCATCCTTTCTACCTCATTGAATCGTTGACCTCGGAAGTGCGTCTTGCCGAAAAAGCGGCATACGAGCGCGTCATCCGTATGATTGCCCATGAGGTGAACAACAGTGTGGCGGGAATCATAGGCAGCCTTTCCGGCGAGGAGGCAGAACGACTCACCGCCCTCTCCGCCTTCGTCACCCGCTTCGCCGAAGTGGTCAAGATTCCCCAGCCGCAACTGCAACTCTGTGACCTCAGTGAGGAGGTGGAGGCCTGTCGTCCCTTCCTTGAGAATCTGTGCACGCAGGCACACGTCCATATCGACTTCCATCTCACTGACGAAGCAGTGCCAGTCCGACTGGACACAGTTCTGTTCCAGCAGGTTCTCATCAACATCGTGAAAAACGCTGTAGAAAGCATAGGAGACGCACAAGGGCTGATTACCGTCACTACATCGCCGTCGCAACTGGTCATTGCCGACAATGGGCACGGCATCCCGTCCGAAATAGCCCAAAACTTGTTTACGCCCTTCTTCTCCACCAAACCCCAAGGCCAGGGCTTGGGACTTCTGCTTATCCGGGATATCCTTACTTCTCATCATTGCACCTTTAGTCTGATCACGGATCCAGAGGACCGTCTCACCCGCTTCACCATTCAGTTTCCAACAAAGGAATAACAGCCAGTTTGAATGTCTCATGCTTTCTTATCATTTCCAAGGCAAATTCTTATTGTTAAAATTGCTTATTTGACAAATGATTACTAAATTTGCAAAACTTTTTGAATAAGAATAGTTTTCAAGAACACTGCAAATTCATCTATGCATTTCAAATGCCTTCTTTTTACAGTTTTGTTGATGTTTTCCCTGGTTTGTAAGGGAGAAGACATTTTTGTTCCCATAGATGAACCGACAGGAGAGGAAACAGACTCAATGAATCAGGCCAGCCCGGTGAGTCCCGCTAATCTGACAAGTCTGACAAATGTGACAACTCCAGCCAAAGTTCCCAGTGTGCTTAGTCCAAGAGATTCTTTGAGAAAAGATTCGGTGGTACTTCCTACTACGCTCTCGTCGATGCTCAAGCAGTACAGCAGGAACAAGTATGGCAGCACCTTGGTACAGGAAGACGACACGTTGGTGGTGCTTAAGCCCCGTCCCTTGCTTGCGGTGGCAGAGAACTTCGGCCTTAACGCTTTGGTGCTTGGGTGGGACTATTATATTCAGAACCGAGACTACGCACGCATCAGCAAGAATGTGCTGGAGCATAATTTCCATACAGGATTGGTCTGGGACAACGATAGTTTCTCGGGAAACCAATTCTCCCATCCTTTCCATGGCAGCATGTTCTACAACACCGCCCGTGAGAATGGTCTGACCTTCTGGCAGAGCATCCCCTTTCCTGTTGCAGGCAGTTTGAGTTGGGAGTTTTTCTGTGAGACCAACGAGCCTGCAGTCAACGATGTGCTATCCACGGGTATAGGTGGTGTGTTATTGGGTGAGGTATGTCACCGTGTATCTGACTTGATACTCGATGAAACAGCCTGGGGTGTAGAGAGGATGGTTCGCGAGGTGTTTGGCAACCTAATTAACCCAGTCAGAGGTGTAAAACGTCTGGTGCGTGGCCAGTGGTGGCGCAGGAGTACATCTCGTGGCAAAGAAGAGCCCGATGTCCCAGTTGATATCCGTTTAGGTACAGGTTGCAGGTATCTATCTTCGAAAAGCCATTTCAGGGATGGCATGAATGAACCTTACGTCTATTTCGACATGACCTACAACGACCGCTTTGACAACTCAGGTCATGACCCTTTCGACTGGTTCAGGATCAAGATGCTCTTCAACTTCTCGTCCAAGCAATCGACGATGGGTGATTTCGACATTCGCGGACGACTGGCCAATATCCTGTTACATTCCAAGAACGAGTTTTGGAAATTCGACTTAGGGCTTTACCAACTGTTCAAATATGTGGAGACCTATCCCACAGGTGGCGATAGCGGCACCCATGCCGGTGCTCTGTCCACCCAACGGGAGTTTAATCAGAACGTGAGTGACTTTCCCATTATCTCAGAGGCAGTGAGTGTGGGCGGAGGAGCCTATTCAGAGTACGACTACAAGCATCTGCGTCTCAATAATGATTTGATTGTGGCAGGTGTGATACTTGGCGGTCAGCGTTCCGACTACTATCCGTGTCGTTCCTATAATTTCAGTCATGGCTTCAGTGTGAGAAACGATTTCGAGACCACACTTTACAACCGTTTGACCATAGGCGATGATTTCTATTATGCCCGTTTCTTCACTTTTGGTAAATACAATCCAGAAGAGCTCAGGTTCAGGTTAGACAACGGTAAGCGAGTGTCAACGCCAGGTGACACAGGACAGAGCAGTATTGTCGTGAACCGTCTTTATGTCATCACAGAGTTCATCAAGGGCGTTAACCTCAAGTTCGAGGGTGTCTTGCACTTCCGTCATTCCAATTACAGGGACTATCCATCAGTGAGCGGACGAAGTTACGAACTGAATATCGGACTTGTCTGCAAACTCTGAGACGGAGCCTTCATCTTTCAAATCGCCTCTCATGATACAAACGTCATTACAGCAGTTCATAGCAGATCACCGCAACGATGATGTGAGACAGCTTGCCTTGGACGCGAGCCGTTATCCTGATGTGGATATGCGGAGCGCTTTGGTGCAGATCAGCGGTTGGCAGAAGGCATGCGAGAAACTTCCCTCATGGGCATCGGCAGAGGGCATTGTCTATCCAGAAAAACTCTCACTGGAGCAATGTTCGTCGGAAGCAACAGCAAACTACAAACTTGAACTTTCCCGCCGGCTTTGTGCGGACAGGCATGAGCGGATAGCCGACTTGACAGGTGGTCTGGCGGTGGATGGTTCCACTCTTGCCCGTCATTTCAACCATTATCTATATATCGACAGCCAGAAGCAACTCTGTGAAATCGCCCGCCACAACCTTCCTTTGTTGGGAATCCATGACTTCGAGGTTTGTCAAGGTAGTTGTGAGGATTTCATTTCTTCTCTTCCTCATCAGGACATGATATTCATAGACCCGGCAAGGCGTGATGAGGCAGGTCGGAAGGTGGTTGGTCTGAAAGACTGCACTCCGGACATCACGCAGTTGCTTGACGGTTTGCTTGAAAGGTGTGATTACCTAATGGTGAAACTCTCGCCAATGATAGACATCAGGTCGGCGGTGGACCAGTTGCGTCAGGTTGTGGAGGTGCACGTGGTGGCAGTTGATGGTGAGTGCAAGGAAGTGCTGCTGGTGGTGCAAGGGAACGGTTCTAAAGATGACATTGCTATTCGCGTGTATGCGTTGAATATCAAGAGCCACGGCGCGAATGAGTTGTTCACTTTTTTCCTTGCTGACGAGCAGTCTTCTTCCTTCTTGTTGGCTGACAGATTAGGCGAATACTTATTTGAACCAAACTCAGCTGTGATGAAGGCTGGTGGATATAAGTCGTTGGCGCACTCCTATCAGGTCTGTCAGTTGGATGCCAACACCCATTTATACACCTCCGACCAATTGATTGATGGATTTCCGGGCCGCAAATTCATTGTGGTTGATTCGACATCATTCTCAAAGAAGTCTCTGAAGTCATTCCTTGCAGGTATGACACAGTGCAATCTCGCTGTTCGCAATTTCCCATCTTCGGTAGCCGAACTACGCAAGCGACTGAATGTGAGAGATGGTGGGTCCGATTATCTTTTCGCCACGACCATGAAAGGAGAACGTCTGTTGATAAGATGCAAAAAAGCCTGAAGCGTCTGCTCCAGGCCTGAAATGATTGAATGATGCCCGTCGGTTTCCCTAAGGCTCTTATTCTCGTTATTTGATGTATCCTTGTTTTTTGAGCTCTGACGCGGTAAGTTCAAGTTCATCGTACCATGACTGACCGAATGCACGTATGAGAGGTTCCTTGAGGAACTTGTAAAGAGGCAGGTTGAGTTTTTTCCCCAATGCCAATGCCGGTTGGCAGATACCCCATTGATGATAGTTGACAGCCGTATAGTCACCCATCTTCTTGAGTCGTATGGGGTAGAGGTGGCACGAGAGGGGTTTGTTGTGTGTACACCGTCCCTCACGGTATGCCTTGTCGATGGCACAGTAGCAGCAACCGTCGTGGTGGCAGGTGAAGACACAGTCCTTGCCATCGACGATACTTGTCACCAGTTCACCTACAGCATCGGGATAGACCACTCCCTCATTCTTGATGATTCGTTGCGCCTTTCTGCTCAGTTCGTCCCAAACAATGTCGGCAGCTTCTTCCAGTCCCTCCACCTCGTCGAGGCTGACAGGGGCTCCGGCATCGCCCTCAATGCAGCAGGCACCCTTGCAGGAGGCAAGATCGCAACAGAACTGCACTTGGAAGATGTCGAGCGAGACGAGTGTGTTTTGAATTTCGACCATGGTGTATTATTGACCATTGATTATTGACCGTTGGCTTCGCCTAAAATGCTCACGCTCGGCAAAGCTTGAACAAGTTCTGCTCTGCTCTCGCTTAATCGCATTTTTGACCGTTGGCTTCGCCTAAAATGCTCACGCTCGGCAAAGCTTGAACAAGTTCTGCTCTGCTCTCGCTTAATCGCATTTTTGACCGTTGGCTTCGCCTAAAATGCTCACGCTCGGCAAAGTTTCTCAATGAGTTCTTGGGCGGTGAGCATGGACTGCTCGCCAGTGGTCATGTCCTTGAGGGTGATTTTTCCCTCGTTCATCTCGTTCTCTCCAACGATGGCCACATAGGCCACTTGTTTGTCGTTGGCGTAGTTCATTTGCTTTTTCATCTTCACAGACGAAGGGAAGATCTCCGCACTGATGCCGGCAGCCCTGACTTGTGCCACGATGGGCAGGCAGTATGCCAGTTCAGCCTCTCCGAAATTGGTGAACATCACTTTGGTGGTGGTCACAGCCTCTTTGGGGTAGAGGTTCAGTTGGTTGAGTACGTCGAAGATGCGGTCTGCGCCAAAGGAGATTCCCACACCAGAGATGCCGGGCATGCCGAAGATGCCTGTGAGGTTGTCGTATCGTCCTCCTCCCGTGATGCTGCCTATTTCGACATCGAGTGCTTTCACCTCGAAGATAGCGCCTGTATAGTAGTTGAGGCCACGGGCCAATGTCAAGTCGAGTTCAACCTCGTTGTTGAGGTTCAACAGACTGAGTGTGTTGAGGATGTACTCACATTCCTCCACGCCTTTCACACCAATCTCCGAGTCCTTGAGGATATTCTTGATGGTTTGGAGTTTCTCGCTATTGTTGCCCTTGAGCAGGATGATGGGCTGCAGTTTTTCGATGGCTTCTGCAGGGATGCCGTCTTCAGCCAGTTCTGCATTGACGTTATCGAGCCCGATCTTGTCGAGTTTGTCGATGGCGACAGTGATATCCACAATCTTGTCAGCCTGTCCAATGACCTCTGCGATGCCGCTCAGGATTTTCCGGTTGTTGATTTTGATGCAGACCCTGATGCCGAAGCGTGAGAACACGGTGTCGATGATCTGCATGAGTTCCACTTCATTGAGCAGGGACTCACTGCCCACTACATCTGCATCGCACTGGTAGAACTCGCGGTAACGTCCCTTCTGTGGCCGGTCAGCACGCCAGACAGGCTGGATTTGGTAGCGTTTGAAGGGTAAGGTGATGTCCTCTCGATGCTGCACCACATACCGGGCGAAGGGCACAGTCAAGTCATAGCGCAGACCTTTCTCGCAGAACTTGCTGGCCAGTTTGTTGGCGTTTCGGCTCAGCAGTTCCTCATCGGTGAGACCTTTGAAGTAATCGCCTGAATTCTGTATTTTGAAGAGCAGTTTGTCGCCTTCTTCGCCATACTTGCCCATGAGGGTTGACAGGTTCTCCATGGCCGGTGTCTCGATCTGCTGGAAACCATAAAGCGAATATACTTCGCGGATGGTGTTGAATATGTAGTTGCGCTTGGCCATCTCGATGGGTGAGAAGTCGCGCGTGCCTTTAGGAATGGATGGTTTCATACTGTTTTTTAGTTATGGATGCTATAGGTAAGAAAGATACTATAGATTCGATTGATAGATGATGATCAGAACATCTGCTTGAGGCGTTGTATGCCATCGGCGAGGATGTCTATTTCTTCTCGTGTGTTGTAGAAGGCGAGCGAGGCGCGCACGGTACCTTCGATGCCAAGACGGTGCATCAGAGGCTCGGCGCAGTGGTGTCCGGTGCGTACAGCGATGCCTAAGCGGTCAAGCAGGGTACCCATGTCGAGGTGGTGGATGTTGCCTACGAGAAATGATATCACAGCATCCTTGTCGTCGGCAGTGCCGTAGATACGCATGCCTTCGATTTGCTGTAGCTTGCTCATGGCGTAGTCGGTAAGTTGGCGCTCATATTGATGGATGTTGTCCATGCCCAATGCTGACACATAGTCTATAGCCACAGCCAATGCGTGTGAACCCACATAATCGGGTGTGCCTGCTTCAAATTTATATGGCAGTTCATTGAAGGTGGTTTTCTCGAAACTCACATGCTGTATCATCTCTCCACCTCCTTGGTAGGGTGGCAGTCGGTCGAGCCATTCCTCTTTGCCGTAGAGCACCCCAATACCTGTAGGTCCATAGATTTTATGTCCGCTGAAAGCGAAGAAGTCGCAGTCGAGGTCTTGTACATCAATGGGTATATGTGGTGCTGACTGCGCTCCGTCGATGAGCACAGGCACTCCATGTTCGTGTGCGATGCTGACCATTTCCTTGACAGGATTGACGGTACCGAGTACGTTCGACACATGTGTGACGCTTACGATGCGGGTGCGTTCGGTGAAGAGTTTCCTGTATTCGTCTAACAGCAATTCGCCCTTGTCGTTGATGGGGATTACCTTGAGGCGGATGCCTCTTCTCTGGGCTGCCATTTGCCAAGGTACGATATTGGAATGATGCTCCATTGCAGAGACAATCACCTCGTCACCCTCATTCATGCATGCCTCGCTGAAACATGTAGCTACAAGGTTGACGCTCTCGGTGGTGCCTCGGGTGAAGACGATTTCGCTGGTGGATTTGGCATGGATGAAGGTGTGTATGGTTTCACGCGCTTGTTCATGGAGTTCAGTGGCTTTCTGTGACAGGAAATGCACGCCTCTGTGCACGTTGGCGTTGACATTGTAGTATTCGTTGGTGATAGCATCAACCACTGCACGCGGCTTCTGGGTGGTGGCCCCATTGTCGAGGTACACCAAAGGCTTGCCGTAAACCGACAAGCTGAGTATGGGGAAGTCGTTGCGTATGTCTTTGATATTGAGCATCGTCTTAATAGATCTAATGGGCTAAAGTCAAAAGTCTATGTATTTATTTACAGAGCGAGCAGCCAGTGCATTTGCTGAGTTGCCCTCTGAAACGTTTGTTGACCAGATAATTGAGTCGTTCGCGTAACGGCTCAAGTTTGATTTTCTCACAGACTTGGCTGATGAAAGCGAATTTCAGCAGCATACGTGCCTCATCGGCTGGTATGCCTCGTTGCTGCATATAGAAGAGCGCGTTTTCATCGAGCACACCTACAGTGGAACCGTGGGAGCATTTCACATCGTCGGCGTAAATCTCCAGCATCGGTTGTGAGTACATACGTGCCTCTTTGGTGGCGCACAGATTGGCATTTGTCTCTTGCGACACAGTATTCTGTGCTCCAGGGTGTACCAGTATTCTGCCAGCGAAAGCACCTGTTGCGCTGTCATCGATGACATACCTATAAAGCTCGTTGCTAGTGCA
Organism: Bacteroidaceae bacterium; assembly: GCA_017509605.1. Classification (GTDB taxonomy): domain Bacteria; phylum Bacteroidota; class Bacteroidia; order Bacteroidales; family Bacteroidaceae; genus RUG11857. The sequence continues at coordinate 18,409 of JAFWPH010000020.1, forward strand.
GTTTGGCACACAGTGCTCGATGAGCGTGTTGTTATCTACTTTCTGGTTCTTGTCGGCGATGACACAGCCATTGAGTGTCACCTCGCTGTGTTCCCCCTCAAGCTTTACCCGTACAGTGTTGCGGGTGTTGCCGTTGTAGAGGGTGATATTGTTGAGGCTCACGTTGCAGTCGTTCCCTACAGTGACATAGGTGTTGGAGAAACGTGTGCAAAGGATATGGTTCTCCTCCAGTTCGTACATGTCGAGATGGCTGTTGTCGGCACAGTAGATTTCCGTTACCTGCGTGGCGAGGAACCTGACGCTGTCCATGGCGTGGTCGCAGAAGAGCAAGGTGGCGTCGGCACCTTCCTCCAGAACGATCATGACCCGACGGTTGACCATGAGGTCAATTTTGGAGTGGAGCAGGTTGATGACCTGCAGTGTCTTGTTCAGACGTTTGTTGCGTGGCACAAACACCATGAAAGCGTCTTGCGCCAGTGCGGTGTTGAGTGCTGTGATGGCGTCAGTTGCCGTGTTAGCGTTCTTTGCGTAAAGTCTGCTGAATGTTTCTCTTGCTTGTTCGGGTGCCTGTTTGATGGAGCCCAGGAAGATTCCGTTGTCGTCCTTCAGTGGTGGGTTGTCCTTGTAGCAAAGGTCGTTGACCACAAAGTAGAGCAATGTGCTCAGGTTGGGAACATTGCATTTGAAGGCTTCAAAGGGGTCGGTGGGAATCTCTATTCGCTTGATGTTGAGTCCATAGTCAGGTGCAAAGGCTTTTTGCACGTCGGTGTATTTGTATTCCTCCTTTTTCTGTGTGGGGAATCCCATCGACATGAAATGTCCGAAAGCCATGTCGCGAGGGGCGTTGAGTGCTTCGGCGCTGTTGGCTTTGATGACTTCGCTGTAGTTTTTGTACAGGTCTATGTATTGCTGTTCGCTATTGGTCATGGCCTTATCGCTTTTCTGACTCATCCTTGATCCAGTCGAACCCCTTGTCCTCAATCTCTTTGGCAAGGTCAGCGTTACCTGTCCTCACGATGCGTCCGTCGAGCAGCACATGCACTTTGTCGGGACGTATGTAGTCGAGCAGGCGTTGGTAGTGTGTGATGATGATGGCGCTGGTTTTTTCTGTCTTGAGTTTGTTGAAGCCCTCAGCCACGATGCGCAAAGCATCGACATCCAGTCCGGAGTCGGTCTCGTCGAGGATGCAGAAGGTGGGTTCAAGCATCGCCATCTGGAAAATCTCATTGCGTTTCTTCTCCCCACCGCTGAACCCTTCGTTCACGGAGCGGTTGACCAGTTTGGAGTCGAGTTCCACCAGTTTGCGCTTCTCTCGCATCTGCTTGAGGAAATCGGTTGACTTGAGAGGTTCGAGTCCTAAGAACTTCCGTCGCTCGTTGACGGCGGTGCGCAGGAAGTTGGTCATGCTCACGCCGGGTATCTCTATGGGCTGTTGGAACGAGAGGAATATGCCGGCATGTGAACGTTCCTCGGGTTTCATGGCGAGCAGATCCTGTCCGTTGAATGTGATGCTGCCTTCTGTGACCTCGTATGAGGGGTGTCCCACTATGACGTTGCTCAGCGTGCTTTTGCCGGCTCCGTTGGTACCCATCAGGGCGTGGATCTCACCATCGTTGATCGTCAGATCGACGCCTTTTAGTATTTCCTTGCCACCCACACTGGCATGAAGATTCTTTATCTCTAACATTGGATTACAAATTTGCGATTAATTATCCGACGCTGCCTTCAAGGTTGACTGCGAGCAGTTTCTGGGCTTCCACGGCGAACTCCATGGGCAGTTTGTTGATGACATCCTTGGCGTAGCCGTTGACGATGAGTCCCACGGCCTCTTCGGTGGAGATGCCTCGCTGGTTGCAGTAGAAGAGTTGGTCTTCCGAGATCTTCGATGTTGTCGCCTCGTGCTCCACCACGGCGCTGTTGTTCTTCACGTCCATGTAGGGGAAGGTGTGGGCGCCACATTCACTGCCAAGCAGCAGGGAGTCGCACGAACTGTAGTTGCGTGCGCCGTCGGCGTTAGGGCTGACGCGTACCAGTCCTCTGTAGGAGTTCTGGCTTTTTCCAGCCGAAATGCCCTTGCTGATGATGGTACTTCGGGTATTCTTTCCGAGGTGTATCATCTTAGTGCCCGTGTCGGCTTGCTGGTAGTGGTTGGTCAACGCCACGGAGTAGAACTCCGCCTGTGACCCGTCTCCACTGAGCACACAACTCGGGTACTTCCATGTGATGGCCGATCCTGTTTCCACTTGAGTCCATGAGAGTTTGCTGTTCACACCGCGCAGGTGTCCACGTTTAGTCACCAAGTTGAGTACACCGCCTTGACCGTTCTCGTCGCCAGGGAACCAGTTCTGCACGGTGCTGTACTTCACCTCAGCATTGTCCATCACGACAATCTCTACGATGGCTGCGTGCAGTTGGTTCTCGTCGCGCATGGGAGCCGTGCATCCCTCGAGATACGAGACGTAGGCTCCTTCGTCGCAGACGATGAGCGTACGCTCGAACTGTCCCGTCATTCTCGCATTGATACGGAAATAGGTGGATAGTTCCATCGGACAGCGAGTGTTCTTGGGGATATAGACGAACGAGCCGTCACTAAAGACCGCTGAATTGAGTGCGGCGAAGTAGTTGTCTTTTGGTGGCACCACCGACCCCAGGTATTTCCTCACTAATTCAGGGTGGTTCTTCACCGCTTCGCCAAAAGAGCAGAAGATGATGCCCTTTTCGGCGAGTATGTCTTTCTGTGTGGTTTTCACCGACACGGAGTCCATCACCGCATCAACCGCTGTGCCACTGAGGGCGAGACGTTCCTCAAGTGGAATGCCCAGTTTGTCAAAGGTCTTGATGAGTTCGGGGTCGATTTCCTTGCTTTCATTTCCTTTTTTCTTGGCTGTGGGGTCGGCATAATAAGAGATGCCCTGATAATCAATATCGGGCAACTTCAGGTGTCCCCACGACGGTTGTTCCATCGTCAGCCAGTGTCGGAAAGCGTCGAGCCGGAACTGCAAAAGCCATTCCGGTTCGCCTTTCTTCTGCGAGATGGTGCGTATGGTTTGCTCGTTGAGTCCTTTCTCTATGATTTCAGTATGGATGTCGGTCGTGAAGCCGTACTTGTATTTCTCGCTCGCGACCTCCTTCACATACTTGTTGGTATCCTTGTCCACAGGCTCTCCCATCAGTCGTTTTCTCCTCCCAGTATGTTCCTGAACTTGTCTGCCAGACCGTGGTGAACGTTGGTCGTGTCACCGTCGGCGATAGCCCTTGCCTCCTCCAACGAGTCGCTCACGATGATGGCATCGGGAATGAACCGCTGAGTGCCCTGTTTGATTTGGTAATAGAGTTCAGGTCGTTCCTTCAGTTTTTCCCTATGGAATCCAGCGCTGCTGTTGATGAAGTCCATCACGTTGAAGGCGAATCCCATGAGGACGGTGTAGATGACCAGTGCGAGGACAGCTCCGGCAATGCGGTTGACGAACCCGAGGTGCATCTTCTTGAACAGTTTGGTCAGCAAGCTAGCCAGCAGTCCAAGCGCCACGGGCACAATGACCGAGATGAGTATGAAGGCTATCCATCCTCCCACTTCTTCTGTGCTGCCTGTGAGTTCGGCCACCTTCTGTCCGAACTCGCTATAGAAAATTGTTGCCAGAATGATACCGGCAACAATTCCCAAGAGGTTGGCTACTTGTTTGAAGAATCCCTGATAGAATCCCAGTACGACGGCCAAGCCCCAAACAACATATATAACGTTCAGCATGTTGATGTATATTACACTTACAGTTTCTGTTTCACCTCGATTTCGGTGTAGGCCTCAAGGATGTCGCCCTCTCGGATGTCATTGTAGTTGACGATGGATATACCGCAGTCGAAGTTAGTTGAAACTTCCTTGACGTCGTCCTTGAAACGCTTGAGCGCGTTGATCTCGCCGGTATGCACCACAATGCCGTCGCGGATGACACGGATCTTGTCGGAGCGGTGTATCTTGCCGTTGAGCACGAAGGCTCCGGCCACGGTACCCACCTTGGAGATTTTGTACACCTGACGTACTTCGGCTGTACCTGTGTCCTCCTCCTTGATGATTGGTGCGAGCATGCCCTCCATGGCGGCTTTCACCTGTTCGATGGCATCGTAGATGATGGAGTAGAGGCGGATATCAACACCCTCTTGCTCGGCCAGGTGTCGTGCGGAAGCCGACGGGCGTACTTGGAAGCCTATGATGATGGCATTGGATGCCTCAGCCAATGACACATCGCTTTCGCTGATCTGTCCCACAGCCTTGTGGATGACGTTCACCTGGATATGCTCAGTTGAGAGTTTGATAAGAGAGTCGCTAAGTGCCTCGATGGAACCATCCACATCACCCTTGACGATGATGTTGAGTTCCTGGAAGCTGCCCAGAGCGATTCGTCGTCCCACCTCGTCGAGTGTGAGCATCACTTGGGTGCGTATGCCTTGCTCGCGCTGCAGTTGCTCACGCTTGCTGGTAATTTCCCTGGCTTCCTGCTCCGTTTCCATAACGTGGAATGTATCGCCGGCGGTAGGTGCGCCGTTCAGTCCGAGTATGAGCGCTGGTTCAGCAGGACCTGCTTTCTGGATGCGTTGCCCACGTTCGTTGAACATGGCCTTGACTTTACCATAGTGAGTTCCCGCAAGCACCACGTCGCCCTGTTTCAGCGTGCCGTTCTGCACGAGGATGGTAGCTACGTAGCCACGTCCCTTGTCGAGGGATGACTCGATGACCGAACCTGTGGCTTTCCTGTTGGGGTTGGCCTTCAATTCCAGCATCTCAGCCTCGAGAAGCACCTTTTCCATCAGGTCGTCCACGCCGATACCCTTCTTTGCAGAGATTTCCTGGCTTTGGTACTTGCCGCCCCAGTCTTCCACAAGGTAGTTCATGTTGGCGAGCTGTTCCTTAATCTTCTCGGGGTTGGCGCCAGGCTTATCTATTTTGTTGATAGCGAACACCATTGGCACGTTGGCTGCCACGGCATGGTTGATGGCTTCCTTGGTCTGAGGCATCACATCGTCGTCGGCGGCGATGATGATAATGGCGATATCCGTCACTTGTGCGCCACGGGCTCGCATGGCGGTGAAAGCCTCGTGTCCAGGCGTGTCGAGGAAGGTGATTTTCTTTCCGTTTTTCATTTTCACGCTGTAGGCGCCGATGTGCTGTGTGATACCACCAGCCTCGCCGGCTATGACGTTGGTGTTGCGGATATAGTCGAGCAATGAAGTCTTACCGTGATCGACATGGCCCATGACGGTAATGATAGGTGGACGTGGCACGAGATCTTCCTCTTTGTCCTCCTCCTCTTCTACGGCGTTGGTCACTTCCGAGCTGACGTAGTTGGTGGAGAAGCCGAACTCCTCAGCCACAAGATTGATGGTTTCAGCGTCGAGGCGTTGGTTGATGCTCACCATGATGCCAATCGACATACAGGTGCTGATGACATCTGTGACAGGAATGTTCATCATGGTTGCCAATTCGTTGGCGGTTACAAACTCGGTGAGTTTCAGAACCTTGCTCTCTGCATTTTCCTCTTCCTCCAGTTCCTGCATCTTGCGGTGCTCAGCGTCGCGCTTCTCGCGGCGGTACTTCACCGCATTCTTCTGTTGCTTTTGTGTGAGGCGGATGAGTGTCTCTTTCACCTGTTTTGCTACCTCCTCGTCAGTGACATCCTGTTTTGAGAAGTCTTTCTTCTTGCTTTTCTTGGCGTTGCTTTGCTTAGGCGATGGCATGTTGTTAGCCTGTTTGGCTCCGCCTTGCTTTTGCTGTGGCTGCTGGCTTTTGCCGCTTTGCTTGCCTCCACTTTGCTGATTGGCAGCGGCGTTGATATCGACTCGTTCCTTGCCGTTGCTGCCTATGCGCTGGCGTTTCTTCTTCTTGCCGGCTTCTTCGCTCTCTTGGGCGCCATTCTTACCATTTTGTTTGCCTTGGTGCATTTGGCGTCCTTTCTCCTCCCGTTCCTTTCTCTTCTCCGCTTTCGATTTGCGGTCAGGGCGCGTTTTGTCGTTGATGGAGTTGAGGTCGATGAAACCCACTTGTTTGAAGGAGATAGGGGCATTGGGGGCGGTGATACGGAATACCCCGTCGTTTTTCTTCTCCTCGCTCTTCTCGGTCTCCGCAATGTCAGCCTCCTGGGGTTTGTCCTGCGTTTTTTCTGTGGTCTCTTCCTTCTTGGTTTCTTCTTCTTTCACAGTAATGGCAGGTTTCACTTCCGGTTCCTTTGGACTCTCTACCTTGTTTTCAGCCGGTGCGGCCTTTTGGGGAGTTGTTTCGGCGGACTTTGCCTCGACAGGGTTGTTGACAACTACTTGCTCTTCCTCTTTTTTGGGAATGCTTGTGTTTTTGTCCTCTGTTTCATGTTTGGGTTCCGTCTTCGCTTTGTTGAAGTCGTTGATGTTTCCCAGCGGCGTGTATTTCTGTCTGCCTGTGTCGGTGCGGAAGATGCCTTGTTTGTTCTGCTCCTCCTCACGTTGCTTAGCTTTCTGATCTGCTTTCTTCTGGCGCTCTTTGTCCTTGCGCTCCTGTATGGTCTGCTTGGTGCTGTCGTTGATGCTCTTGTCCTTACCAAACTCCTCGGCGAGTAGTTTGTACTGCTCGTCGGAGATCTTGGCATTGATCGAGGCATCCTCTAATGGCTTGCCCTTTTTGGCGAGGAATTTGCCAATGCGGTCAAGTGCTACGTTCAGTTCTGATATTACTTTGTTCAGTCTTACTGGCATATCAATTGTTTTTCTGTCCTACTAATCAATTTATCATTCTCGGGGTTAAGAAGGTTGGCAGTCCGACATCATTCGGGACTGCCCTGTGATATCTATTCTTGCTTCTCTTCGTCTTGTTCTTCTTGTCGTGTTTCCTCTTGTGTTTCCTGTTGCTCTTCTGTAGGCTCTACAGGTTGTTCGCTGACAGGTGCTTCGTTGTTATCCTCCTCAAATTCAGCGCTCAGGATTCTCAGCACCTCATCAACGGTGTCCTCCTCAAGGTCGGCTTTCTCAATGAGCATCTCCCGTGGTGCCTCAAGCACACCTTTTGCAGTGGTGTAGCCCAGCTTTTGGAACTCGTCGATGATCCATCCGTCGATTTCATCGCGGAATTCATCGAGGTAGATGTCCTCCTCCTTGTTGTCATCACCTTGCACTTCGCGGTACACGTCGATGGTGTAGCCGGTGAGCATACTCGCCAATTTGATGTTGTGTCCGTTCTTTCCTATGGCAAGCGACACTTGGTCTGGGTCGAGGAAGACCTCTGCCTTTAAGTTCTCCTCGTCGAGTTGGATAGAGGAGAGTTTGGCAGGGCTGAGTGCTCTTGTGATGAAGAGTTTGGTGTTGGTGGTGTAGTTGATGACGTCTATGTTCTCGTTGCGCAGTTCGCGTACGATGCCATGTATGCGGCTTCCTCTCACACCCACACAAGCGCCGACGGGGTCAATTCTGTCGTTGTAGCTTTCGACAGCGATCTTGGCCCTTTCGCCTGGTATTCGAGCGATTTTGCAAACCGTGATCAGTCCATCTCCGATCTCAGGCACCTCCTGTTCGAGCAGTCGGAGCAGGAACTCGGGGGCTGTTCGGCTGAGGATGATCTTGGGATTGTTGTTGAGATTCTCCACTTTGAGCACGATAGCCCTTGTGGGCTCACCCTTGCGGAAGAAGTCGTTAGGGATCTGCTCTGTTTTAGGCATGTGAAGTTCGTTGCCCTCGTCATCGAGCAGCAGCACCTCTCTTTTCCATATCTGATAGACCTCTGCGCTGACGATGCTTCCGATCTTGTCGGCATACTTGCTGTAGAGGTTGTTGTGCTCGAGTTCGAGCAGTTTTGACGACATGGCCTGTCGTAGGTTGAGTATGGCCCTTCGTCCGAAGTCAGAGAAGTTGATTTTCTCGCTCACGTCCTCTCCCACCTCATAGTCCTCGTCGATCTTGCGTGCCTCGCTAAGGCTGATCTGCGCGTTCTCATTGGTTATCTCGTCGTCTTCCACCACAGTACGGTTGCGGTAGATTTCGAAGTCACCCTTGTCGGGGTTCACAATCACCTTGAAGTTCTCGTCCGACCCGTAGATTTTCTGGATCGCGCTGCGGAAGGAGTCCTCAAGTACGCTCACGAGTGTGGTGCGGTCAATCTTCTTTTTTTCGATGAAATCGCTGAACACACTCAACAAATTCTCTTCAGTTTCTTTTTTCTTTGGCATTTTTATCTTGTTTTTATTATTTCCTTGTTTTGTCGTTTATTTGAAGTCAATGCAGGCTTTCACCCATTTCACGTCACCGTATCCGAAAGCGTGGTCCACGTCGGTCAGTTTGGGTCTTTTGCTGCCTTCCACTTTCATCTTCTCCTGGCATGTCAGAACGAATCCCTCCTCATCGGCGCTGGTGAGTGTGCCTTTCATCTTCTTTCCGTCGTTGGTGAGCACTTCCACGGCTTTTCCTACGTTGTTGATGTATTGCTGTGTGATCTTGAACGGTTGCCCGATTCCTGCCGACCCCACTTCAAGTTCATAGTCCTCGATGTCGCGGTCAAGCCTGTCCTCGATGAAACGGCTGAGGTCGCAGCAGTCGTCAATCCACACGCCGTCCTTGTGGTCAATCTCAACCACAATCTCGTTCTGTGTACTAACGTTGATATCGACAAGGAAATAGTCCTTGTCTGCAATCCATTCGTCCACGATGGACTTAACAGTGTTTTTGTCTATCATATAAGAGATAATCGATGATAAAAATTGACTACGAAAAGGAGGAGACTGTCAAGCCCCCTCCATCCACGATGCAAAATTACCACTTTTTCCGCTAATTACAAATTTTTTTCTTATTTATTATATACACTTGTATCTAAACTTATTCTGAAATGAGATATTTTGGCGTGCAACAAGTTCATTTTTTTCCATATTTTTGCATTTCTTTGTCTAAAAAAATGAATATGTGGTAGAAAATCGTTATATTTGCAACTTCAAAAGCATTAATCTGGCTTATTTAACTTTTTAACTACTTTACCATGGGGTTTTTTGCCCGGGCCTAACAACACCAATAACATTCAGGGCGAATCCCCCTTATATCCACAAAGTCAAGAAAACGAATATGACGTATGACGAAAGGATCCTGGACCTGCTCAAGGAACTGAAACCCATCACGCTTGACGAGATGTCGTCCATCAAGTTGATGAACCGCTTGGACACGAAGTACGTGACCACAAAGGCGAAGTTGTGCCAGTTGCTTGAATTGGTCAAGGGGAAATATTATGTGCAGGAGACCAATGGTGATCTCATCTCGCCCTACCGCACCACTTATTTCGACACCCCCGACCACGCCATGTACATGCAGCACCACAGCGGACACTGCAACCGCAAGAAAGTGAGGGTCAGGACGTATCTCAGTTCTGGCGACCTCACGTTCCTTGAGGTGAAGAACAAGAACAACCACGGCCGCACAAAAAAGAAACGTGTACGTGTGGGCGGCCTCGACACGTTCCGTGACGAGGAAGGCACAGGCGAATTCGTTGCCAAATACTCCTTTTTCCAGTTGGAAAATCTTCAGGAAGTGGTGCAGAACCACTTTGACCGGGTAACTTTGGTGAACTACGGCAAGACCGAACGGTTGACCATTGATTTCAACGTGCGTTTCCACAATTACGAGACAGGCAACGACAGCAACACCGGACAACTCGTCATCATCGAGTTGAAGCGCGACGGGAACGTCTTCTCTCCGATTTGCAACCTGCTCCGCGACCTGCATATCCATCCTTCCGGTTTCAGCAAGTACTGCATAGGCACAGTGCTCACCAACCCTGGCATCAAGCACAACAACTTCAAGATGCGCGTGAGGTATGTGAGCCGCTTCGTCACGGGAATCAGATAAAATCTCAAGTTGACCAGCCAACTTAGTTCCAATAATCTCAATCATCGCAAAAAAAAACAACAATAACGATATGGAAAACAGTATTTTAACTATGACATTCGGCATGGGACAGATTCTTGACCTGCTTGCCCGTCTGGTGGTGAACACCATCTTCATCTTCATTTTGGCTCGTTCGTTCTATTTCCCCAAGAGCCGACGCCGCGACTTCTTCTTCACCTATCTGATGCTTGGCTTCGCTATCTTCATGTTGATTCACTTGATGGGTGACGCCAAACTCAAGACCGGTATAGCCATGGGGCTCTTCGCCATCTTCTGCATCATGCGTTACCGTACGGAGTCAGTGCCCATCCGCGAGATGACCTATATTTTCATCGTCATTGCCCTTGCGGCCATCAACGGCCTGGCGTGGGACACAGGCACCACTCGCGGTAATTCTTATCCTGTGGGAGCGTGGGTTATCTCTATCGTGGAACTCATCTGCACCGACCTCATCTTCGTTGTCATCTTGATGCTGGCTGAGAAGGTGAATTGGGTGAAAGGCCTTGCCTACAAGTATATTCGCTATGATAAGATTGACCTTATCGTGCCTGAGAAGCGCGAAGAACTGATCGCTGACCTCAAACGCCGCACAGGACTGGAGATCACCCGTGTCGATATTGGTTCCATCGACTTTCTGAAAGACATGGCGCTGATCAAGATCTACTACAACGACAATGCTGAGGGCGACGGCAACTCCGAGTTCAAGATGCCCAAGGTATATGAGTAGCATTGCTTTTTCATCTCTAATGATTGATTATTTAAAGATATGGGAAAAACGAGACACATTCTGACTTTGCTGTTGCTCATCGTGGCGCAGTCGGTCATGGCGCAAAGCGATGACTTCGGGCTCGACCTCTCTCTCCAAGGGCAGAAGAAGTTGATGAACAAGAAGTTGACGCTTAATGTGGAAGGCAACTTCCGTACCCAGGACAACTCTCAGCGTGCAGAGCGCTATGGTCTGAGCGTGGGCGCGAAGTACAAAATCATCGACCATAAGAAATGGACACTCAACGCCGGACTGGAATACACCCATCTCTGGGTGCACAACCTGGCGGAATGCGACACGGCGCAGTATGAAGCAAAGTACGACTACTACAATGTCGATGACAACGGCATGTACTATGAGGTGGAAGAGGAACAGTACGATGGCCAAAGTGGAATCCCTCCTATATACAAGGGTTATAATATCGGCTACAACTACACCAACCGTTTCTGGCGTCAGCGCGACCGTTACAGCGTCAGCCTCGGACTGAAGTACGAGCCCAACAAACGGTGGTCGTTCTCCTGGGTCGAGATTGTGCAATATACCCATTATTACAAGAAAGACGCCGACCGCAAGGTCCATCGTAAGAAATACCGCATGGATGACGGTGATTTGTCACTGAAGGAAACTATCGATAGCATGAGGATAAAGACCTACACAGGCAAGGACCGCGTGATGCTCAAGTCGCGCCTCGGTGTGGCCTACAACATCCGCCACTGCCCGCTCAACCCCTTCTTCGATGTGGAGTATGGCTGCGGACTCAACTACACCAACAACCGATGGAAATTTACCGTGGGCTCAGAACTCTCGCTCGGCAAGAAGGACGACATGGAGTTTTTCTACCGCTACAAGCACGAGGGTGATGAAGAAGACCCCAACGGGCACTACATCGGCATCGGATACACACATAAATTCTAAACTAACTAACAATAAACAATAAGATGAGAAAACTTCTTTTGTCATTCATGATGACAGTGACGACCTGCCTCACGGCAAGTGCCACCGATTTCTACCTCTGGGTCACACAGACTTCGGGAGACGAAACATCCTGGGCAGTGTCGGAAGTGCAGAAGATCACCTTCTCAGGTTCCAATGTGGTCGTTACTGCCACCGACGGAACGTCTGCTACATTTGCGATGAGCGATGTCAGCAAACTGAATTTCCAGACCTCACCCACCGCCATCAACAGTCTCCAAGTTGAGTCACCAGTTCGCTTCGTCGGCGACAATCTTCAAGTCAGCGCCTCTGAAGGCACTGCAGTGGATGTGTATTCTGCAACAGGAGCACTTGTCGGGAAAGCTTATGTCAATGGTTCTGGTCAGGTCTCTCTCTCCAATCTCCCTAAGGGAGTGTATATAGTTAAGGTAGGCAGTAAAACATCTAAAGTACTGAAGAGATGATGAAGAAATACTTATTATTTGCATTCATCCTCGCAGCAGGACTGACTGCCAACGCACAGGAAACAGTGTATGTTTGCCAAGGCCAGACTTACCAGGCGATAGCCGTTACCAGTGTGGGCGACATCACCTTCTCTGCCGACGGCAGCGTGGTGAACATCGGTACGAACGGTTCTTTCAAAACTGCCGATGTGGATAGCATCACGTTTGCACTGCCCTCTTTCGCAACTAAAGCTGGGGAGAAAGAGATTCTTGTTGCTTACAGTTGTTCAAATGCCACTGTCACAATGGGGTCGGCCGTGAAAGCGGTTAAATCGACCGTCTCTGGCGCCAATGTGACGCTCTCGTCTTCAACAGACGACACCGAATACACCTACAAGGTGTTCGGTAATACCGATGACGGCTCACTGCTCATTAAGGGTGACTACAAACTCACTCTCAATCTCAGTGGATGCTCCATCACCTCCACTACTGGCGCCGCGCTCAATGTGGATTGTGGCAAGCGCATTGCCATCATCATCGAGGACGGTACTACCAACACCTTCGAGGATTGCACTGGCGGTTCGCAGAAAGGTTGTTTTGTGGTCGATGGTCACGTAGAGTTCGAGGGCGGCGGTATACTGAATATCACGGGCAACACCAACCACGCCATGAAGATTGGCGAGTATTTGGAGTTCAAGAAGACAACAGGCGCCATCAACATTCTCAAGGCTGTGAGCGACGGTATCCATTGCGGAAAAGGCAAGGTGAACAATGAGAACAACTACTTCGAGATGAAGGGTGGTGTACTGACCGTGAAGAATGTGGGCAGTGACTGCGTGGATTCCGACGACTACGGTGTAATCAAGATTAAGGGTGGCACACTCGAGCTGACTGTGCCAAAGGACGGCAAGGGATTGAAGTGCGACAGCACCTTCACCATGACCGACGGCACCATCAACTTCACTTGCGCCGAAGATTTGGCCAACGGCATCAAGACCAACTACAATGGATTCTTTAATGGCGGTACTATAACTGGAACTGTCAGCGGTAACGGTGCAAAAGGCATCAATGGAAACAAGTCGGGTAGTGGAGACCCTGTGCAGGGTGGTGGTTGTCTCTATTTCAACGGCACGAACGTGACCCTGACTGTCAGTGGTGGTAATTATGAGGAAGGTGCGGAAACCACCAAGTGCCATGGCATTCGTGCAGAACAAATTTTCACCCAAACCGACGGAGTCATCAACATCACCGTCACCAATACGGACGCCAAGGGTGTGAGTGCCACAATGCAGAACCTTAAAGGTGGCACTTTGAACGTGATATCATCAAGCGGTGTCAATGCCGTCTCGGCGGGTGGTGATTTCTGAAAGAACTAATACATAAAAAAGAGGGGCGTCAGTTCAAAACCGACGCCCCTCTTTGGGATAGATACTGTTGCCAAAAGGAGAATCATTCGTGTACCAGTGTGCCGATGTTCTCGCCTTCCATCACCTTCTTGAGGTTGCCATAGACATCCATGTTGAAGACGTAGATGGGCAGGTGGTTGGTCTTGCACATGGTGGTGGCGGTGAGGTCCATGACCTTGAGGTTGCGGTTGTAGATCTCGTCGAATGTGATTTCCTCGAATTTGGTGGCAGTCGGGTCTTTCTCCGGGTCGGCAGTATAGACACCATCCACGCGCGTGCCTTTCAGCATCACGTCGGCCTCAATCTCGATGCCACGAAGTGAAGAACCCGTATCGGTGGTGAAGTAGGGACTTCCGGTGCCGCAGGAGAAGATGGCGACCTCACCGTTCTCCATGGCGTCGATGGCCTTCCATTTGGTGAAGAACTCACCGATGGGTTCCATGCGTATGGCGGTCAGCACTCGGTTGGGACATCCAGCCGTGGATAGTGCGCTGCTCAATGCCAGTGAGTTGATGACAGTGGCGAGCATACCCATCTGGTCTCCTTTCACTCGGTCCATACCCTCACCGGCTCCTTTCAGGCCGCGGAAGATGTTGCCGCCGCCAATCACGATGCCAATCTGCACGCCCATGTCGTGCACCTCCTTGATTTGTTTTGCGTAGTCGTTGAGACGATTCACGTCGATACCATATCCTTGTGCTCCTTGAAGGCTCTCACCGCTGAGTTTCAGCAGTATTCTCTTGAATCTTGCCATAATCGTTTTTCTTTTTTAGTTCGTAATCATTGATAATAAGGCAAAATTACCAAATCTTGTCGGTTTCTCCAAATAAAAAGGATATCTTTGTTGTCCATGTTGTCTTCAAATGGAATGGGTGCAAATGAAGATAAAAGCCAAAAAAACGCTGAAATTCTTTGAATAATCAGAAAACAGTTGTAATTTTACCGAAAATTCACATGCGAGGCAGGACGTGCAGAAAAAAACGTCCGTATTCATCACCACTATCGTCTTGTCCGCACATAACTAACAGAACTATATGCAGATAATGATTACTCCAATGGTTTTCGGTATAGGCACCCCCGAACTGGTGCTGATCGCCTTTGTGTTCCTGTTGCTTTTCGGTGCCAAGAAGATACCAGAGCTGATGAAAGGACTTGGCAAGGGTGTGAAGAGTTTCAAGGACGGCATGAACGGTAAGATTGACGACCCCGATTCAACCGGCACAGCCGCTGAGACCACCAAGAAAGAGGAGAGGTCGGCCGAGTAGGTGAGGAGTGAGGTGATGGACGAGAATCAACAGACATTCTGGGAACATCTCGATGTGTTGCGGGGAAGTCTGCTCAGGATCCTCGCCGCTGTGTTGTTGTCGGGTATTGTGGCCTTCTTCTTCAAGGAAGAACTGTTCGCCATCATCCTCGCCCCAGCCAGCAGTGACTTCATTTTCTACCGTTGGGTCGGAGGTGTGGAGCCATTCAGCCTCCACTTGGTGAACACGGGACTGACCGAGCAGTTCATGGCCCATCTGAACGTGTCGATGACCGTCGGTTTGCTATGCGCCTCGCCCTACGTGATTTATGTACTGTTCCGCTTCGTTTCCCCCGCCTTGTATGAACGGGAAAAACGATACAGCGTTCGTCTGGTGCTGGGTGGCTATTTGATGTTCGTGGTGGGTTTGCTTGTGAACTACTTTGTGATCTTCCCACTGACAGTCCGTTTCTTGGGCACCTACCAAGTGAGTGAGAACGTGGAGAACATGTTGACACTGCACTCCTATATAGGTACGTTGCTGACGATGAGCCTGGTCTTTGGCGCCTTGTTCGAGATTCCTGTGGTATGTTGGTTGCTTGCCCTCTTCGGTTTGCTTCGTCCCGAGTGGATGCGCCACTATCGCCGGCATTCCATCATGGTGATTCTTGTTCTCGCAGCCATTGTGACTCCGACCACCGATGTGTTCACTTTGCTGATCGTGTCGCTGCCGATATGGTTGCTCTATGAGGTGAGCATCTGGGTGGTGGCAGTGACAGCGAAGAAAAAAGTTGAAAAAGAGAAAAATACGTAATTCTAAAAACAAAATGTTATTATGTTGAGAAGAACACGAATATTGCTGGCGACTGTCGCCTTCGTCATGGTCACCCTCCTTTTCCTCGACCTGACCGGCACCATGCGCCATTCGTTCGGTTGGATGGCCAAGATCCAGTTCCTGCCGGCGCTGCTGGCCATGAACCTGGTGATTGTGGTGGCATTGTTGCTGCTCACCTTGGTCTTCGGCAGGATTTACTGCTCTGTGGTCTGTCCGCTTGGTGTGATGCAGGACTTGATGGCCCGTTTCAACCGTAAGAAGAACAAGTACTCCTACTCCAAGACGAAGAAATGGTTGCGCTACGGTGTGATGGGCGTTTTCATCATCGCGCTGATCGCAGGTGTGGGTTCTTTAGTCGCTTTGCTGGCTCCCTACAGTTCCTTCGGACGCATTGCCAACAACCTGTTCCGCCCCCTGTATGAGTTCGCCAACAATGCCTTGGCCAGTTATTCAGCCAGTCACGACAGTTATACCTTCTCTTCTACCGACATTTGGGTGAGGAGTCTTCCCACGTTCATTATCGCCGCCGTGACCTTTGTGGTGCTGTTCGTGCTGGCTTACCGCAACGGCCGTACCTATTGCAACACCATTTGTCCCGTGGGAACTTTCCTCAGTCTGTTCGCCCGTTTCTCTTGGTTGCGCGTCAAGATTGACGCAGACAAGTGCATCAAGTGTGGCAAGTGTGCCCGTGGTTGCAAGGCCTCCTGCATCGACTTCAAGAACTACTCTATCGATTATAGCCGCTGCGTGGTCTGTGGCAACTGCATTGACAAGTGTGACAAGAAACACGCCATCTCTTACGGACCGGTGAAGTTGACAGCTAAGGCTGAAACTCAGGAAAAAGAGGAGCAGGTTGACACGAGCCGACGTTCCTTCCTAATGGCTACAGCCATGGCTACCACTGCCGCTGTGCTTGCTCAGGAGAAGAAGAAGGTGGATGGCGGACTGGCAGAGATAGAGGACAAGGCCGTGGTGGAGCGCAACACTCCCATCACTCCTCCTGGCTCCATCTCCGCGTCTAATATGGCCAAGCATTGTACAGCTTGCCAACTCTGCGTGTCGGCTTGTCCCAACGATGTGCTGCGCCCCTCGTCGGGTCTGCTCACATTGATGCAGCCCACCATGTCGTATGAGCGTGGCTACTGTCGTCCCGAGTGCAACGAGTGCTCCAGCGTGTGTCCCGCCGGCGCCATCCGTCCCATCACGCTTGATGTGAAGTCGAGCACCCAGATTGGCCATGCCGTGTGGGTGAAGAAGAACTGTATCCCCGTAGTGGATGGTGTGGAGTGCGGTAACTGCGAGCGCCATTGCCCTGTGGGTGCCATCTCGATGGTGCTGCTCGATGAGAACGACGAGCTCTCGCCCTTGGTCCCCGCCGTGAACGAATCCCGCTGCATCGGATGCGGTGCTTGTGAGAACCTGTGTCCCGCCCGTCCATTCAGCGCCATCTATGTGGAGGGTCATGAGGTGCATAAACAAGTGTAACCTTGTCCATATAGTTTTCATATATTAATAATGTGTAATATCACGCGATGAAGAGAGGGGTAAGAAATATGCCGTTCATACCCTGTCGCGATAAAACATATACAGACTTATGAGTAGGAAAATCAATCGAAGGAATTTTCTCAAGATATTCGGTGGAGGCGTGGTGGCCACCTCAGCAACTTTGACCGCTTGCACAGGCAAGGGCAATAAGACCACAGCGTCGGACCAGGAACCGCCCAAGGACAAGATGGTCTATCGCACTAACCCCAATAGTGGTGACCGTGTGTCGCTGCTGGGCTATGGTATGATGCGCCTCCCCGTGGTGGGTGGGTCGGAACGCGACAACCCCAATGCCGACATCGACCAGGAGATGGTGAACCGCCAGGTGGATTATGCCATCGAACACGGCGTGAACTATTTCGACACTTCTCCCGCCTATTGCCGTGGCAAGTCGGAGGAGGCCACAGGTATAGCCCTCCACCGGCATCCCCGCGACAAATACTTCGTAGCCACCAAACTGTCGAACTTCAGTCCTGAGACATGGAAGTTGGAGGCATCCCAAGAGATGTTCGAGAACTCCTTGAAGTACCTCCAGGTGGATTACATCGACTACCTCCTGCTCCATGCCATCGGAGGCAGTGGAATGGATGAATTCAACAGACGTTTCATGGACAACGGTCTCTTGGACTGGCTCGTTGAACAGAAAGAGAAAGGGCGTATCCGCAACCTCGGTTTCTCTTACCACGGTGCCGTGTCGGTGTTCGACCAACTTCTTCAATGGCACGATGAGGGACGCTACCACTGGGACTTCGTACAGATCGAGCTTAATTACCTTGACTGGAACTTGGCCAACGAGATTAACTCAAGCAATACTGACGCCGTCTATCTCTACGGCGAACTGTCGAACCGCGGCATCCCTTCTGTCATCATGGAACCGCTGCTCGGCGGTCGTCTGGCCAAAGTGCCCGACTACATCGCCTCAAGGTTCAAGGCCCGCCGTCCTGAGGACTCTGTGGCAAAGTGGGCCTTCCGTTTCGCAGGCACACCCGAAAAGGTGTTGACGGTTCTGAGCGGTATGACCTATATGGAGCATCTCAAGGAGAACATAAGCACCTATTCCCCCTTGGAACCCATCACAGAGGAAGAGAACAACCTGCTGATGGCCATTGCTGACGATATCTTCAACCTCAAGACCATCCCATGCAATGAGTGCAACTACTGCATGCCCTGCCCCTACGGCATCAACATCCCCGCCATCTTCTCTCACTACAACAAGTGCATCAAGGAAGGCCTTCTGCCCGATGACAAGCAGGACCCTGACTACAAGAAGCAGCGCCGTGCTTTCTTGGTAGGTTACGACCGTAGTGTGCCGCGTCTGCGCCAGGCCAGCCACTGCATCGGTTGCGGCCAGTGCTCGCCCCATTGCCCCCAATCCATCGATATACCGAGAGAGATGCATAAAGTGGATGTGTTGGTTGAGAATCTGAAGCGAAATGGTAAAATAAAGGATGTGGAAGAGTGAAAAGAGGGTGGCTGATACGTTTTTTTTAACTAAAGTTTTGTTCAATTCGTAAATAAGTTGTAATTTTGCCGTCCGGTGGGTAAATCCACGCTAATTATTAATAAAAAACCAATAAAAATTCAAGTTAAATGATTATTGTACCTGTAAAAGAGGGCGAGAACATCGAAAGAGCCCTTAAGAAGTTCAAGAGAAAGGCAGAAAGAACAGGCATCGTTAAGGAAGTGAGAAGGCGCAGAGAGTTCGAGAAACCATCTGTGACCAAGCGCGTGAAGATGCAGCATGCCATCTATGTGAACCAACTCCGCAGAAACGAGGAGTAGGCTCCACAATTTTTTTTCGCAAATAAAGTTAAATTTTTACTCATCTTTGATTGTTTTCCAAGAAAAAATAACTAATTTGCATCATCAAACGGAAAAAGGAGATGGAGCAGAGCTGTTATGAAGCATTCTTGGAGTATCTCAAATCGGAGCGCAATTATTCCCCAAGGACTGTAGAGAGCTACGGTACCGACATCAAGGAATTTGCAGCCTTTTGTGAGGAATTGAATGAAAGCATCACATGGCAGACGGTAGATGCCGACATTGTCAGGGCATGGATAGTTGATTGTCTCGACAAGGGTAAAATGAAAGCCTCTTCCGTCAACCGAAAGCTCAGCGCAGTAAGGACAATGTACCATTATCTGGTGATGATGGGGCAGGCCGACAAGAACCCGGCACGCAACATCACCGGTCCTAAAAGAGGAAAGGCCTTGCCCGCCTTCGTGAAAGAAGGTGAGATGGACGATCTGCTCGACGGACAACATTTCCCGGCTGACTTCGCAGGGCAACGCGACCGGCTCATCATCCTGATGTTCTATGACACAGGAATGCGTATAGCTGAACTGTTGGGTCTCAGGGACCGCGACATTGACTTCAGCGCCAAAAGCATCAAGGTGACCGGCAAGCGCGACAAGCAGCGGCTCATACCATTCGGTGAGGAGTTGGAACAGGCGATGAAGGACTACATGAGTCTTCGCGACCAAGAGTTCGATATCCACGATGACAGCTTCTTCCTCGGCAATAGAGGAAAAGCCGTGAGCCGGAGCAAAGTGGAAAGGGTGGTGAAGTCATACCTCACAGAGGTGACAAGCATCAGGAAAAGGAGCCCCCATGTGTTGAGGCACACTTTCGCCACGACGATGCTCAACCACAAGGCTGACCTTGTCGCCATTCAGAATCTGCTTGGACATGCCAGCCTGCGCACCACAGAGGTTTATACTCACACTTCTTTTGAAGAGTTGAAGAGTGTATATAAGGACGCTCATCCCAGGGATTGAGAGTCCTCGACAATAACCAATAAAACAGAGATATTATGGAATTAAGTATCAAGGCAATCAAATTCGAAGCTACAGAGAAGCTTCAGGATTTCATCCAGAAGAAGGCTAGTAAACTGGAGAAGTTGAGTAACGATATAAGAAAGGTAGAGGTGTCATTAAAGGTCGTGAAGCCAGAGACAGCCCACAACAAGCAGGTGGACATCAAGGTGGCCCTCCGTGGAGAGGAGCTTTTCGCCACCAAGGTCAGCGACACATTCGAAGAAGCAACAACCACAACTCTTGAGGCTTTGGAGCGCCAAATCACCAAATATAAGGAAAAGCAGAGATAGAATGAAAAAAATCCTCGGATTTTTTTGTCATCTCAAAAATAATGTCTAAATTTGCACCCGTTTCGCACGGATGCTCCGTGCGAAAGGGTGTATGCCTCTTTAGCTCAGTTGGCCAGAGCACGTGATTTGTAATCTCGGGGTCGTTGGTTCGAATCCGACAAGAGGCTCACCTTTGACGCTTGAAGGATCGGCAAGAGCCACTCCGACAAGATGTTCTAAGCGGGCATATTCCAGAGTGGCCAAATGGGGCAGACTGTAAATCTGCTGGCTTTCGCCTTCGGTGGTTCGAATCCATCTGTGCCCACAGACATTCGATCATTAGGCTTTGATGAGCCAGTCAAGACAAAGGCGCTATCCGCCTGAACTCAAAAATGCTGTTATAGCTCAGTGGTAGAGCACTTCCTTGGTAAGGAAGAGGTCACGAGTCCAAATCTCGTTAACAGCTCCAAGAAATGAATGATTACTAAGGAAAGGTGAATGCTTACCGGAACTGCGGAGTGGATTCTGCGCGGAAATGCTCAAGGCAGTGCGCCTCACTGTAGTATGATGTATCAAAAACAATAACAATAAGAAATTTAATTTAAGCTATGGCAAAAGAGAAATTCGAACGTACGAAACCGCACGTAAACATTGGAACCATCGGTCACGTTGACCACGGTAAGACCACCTTGACTGCCGCCATCACTCTCGTGCTTTCAAAGCGCGTTGCTGGTAATGAGGGCAAGATCAAGTCTTTCGACCAGATTGACAACGCTCCTGAGGAGAAAGAGCGTGGTATCACAATCAACACCGCTCACGTTGAGTATGAGACTGCAAAGCGTCACTACGCTCACGTGGACTGCCCGGGACACGCTGACTATGTGAAGAACATGGTAACTGGTGCCGCTCAGATGGACGGTGCAATCATCGTGGTAGCCGCAACTGACGGTCCTATGCCTCAGACTCGCGAGCACATCCTTCTCGCCCGTCAGGTGAACGTGCCTCGTCTGGTTGTGTTCATCAACAAGTGCGACGCTGTTGACGATCCCGAGATGCTTGACCTCGTTGAGATGGAAATGCAGGACTTGCTCGCTCAGTACGAGTTCGAGGAGGACACTCCATTCATCCGTGGTTCTGCCCTTGGCGCACTCAACGGTGTTCCCGAGTGGGAAGACAAGGTGATGGAGCTGATGGATGCTGTTGACAACTGGATCCAGGAGCCTATGCGCGACGTTGAGAAGCCCTTCCTGATGCCTGTTGAGGACGTGTTCTCTATCACAGGTCGTGGTACAGTGGCTACAGGTCGTATTGAGACTGGCCGCGTGAAGATTGGCGATGCTGTTCAGCTTCTCGGTCTTGGTGAGGACAACAAGTCAGTTGTGACTGGTGTCGAGATGTTCCGCAAGATCCTCGATGAGGGTGAGGCTGGTGATAACGTAGGTCTGCTCCTCCGTGGTATTGAGAAGAACGAGGTGAAGCGTGGTATGGTGATTACTCACCCGGGTGTTATCACTCCGCACAAGAGATTCAAGGCTTCCATCTACGTACTGAAGAAGGAAGAGGGTGGTCGTCACACTCCATTCAAGAACCACTATCGTCCACAGTTCTACCTCCGTACAATGGACTGCACCGGTGAGATTTCACTTCCCGAGGGCGTTGAGATGGTGATGCCAGGTGACAACGTTGAGATCGTGGTTGACCTTATCTACGCAGTTGCCATCAACGTAGGTCTCCGTTTCGCTATCCGCGAGGGTGGACGCACCGTTGGTTCTGGCCAGATCACTGAGATTCTTGACGATTAATCGTTGAAGGATTCCGACTCCAGAGCAATTCTGGACGACATCTGATAAAACAATGCAGGATGGCTGTCGTCAGCTGAAGGCGGCCATCCTAACCTACGGGAATAGCTCAGTTGGTAGAGCACTGGTCTCCAAAACCAGTTGTCGGGAGTTCGAGCCTCTCTTCCCGTGCCAAAGTGTAAGAATTATGTTTAAAAGTATAGTACAATATTGTAAGGATTCCTACGATGAACTTGTTCATAAGGTCACATGGCCATCGTTGAAAGAGCTCACAAACACGGCTTTGATAGTTTTATATGCTTCCATTATCATTGCTTTGATTGTCTTCGCGATGGACTTCGTCTTTGAGAAGTTTATGGGTCTTGTTTATTCACTCTTTAGGTAAAAAGTGTAATTGCGGATATGGCTGAACCAGTTAAGAAGTGGTATGTCCTGAAGGCAATTAGTGGTAAGGAAACGAAAGTCAAGGAATATATTGACTTGAACGTCAAGAACCACCAGCTCGAGGAACAGGTATCACAAGTTCTTGTACCGACTGAAAAGTATCAGGCAAAAACCAACCAGAAGCGCGTGATCAAGGAGAGAACTCTCCTGTCAGGCTATGTGTTGGTTGAGGTTGTTGTGGAATACAACAAGTCAGCCAAGCGGTACCAGATGGACGGCTCCATCCAGCAGCTGCTGCGCAACACTCCCAATGTGCTTGGTTTTCTGAGCGCCGAGCGTGGAAGTAGCGAACCAATGCCTCTTCGCGACTCCGAGGTGAGTCGTCTGTTGGGCGCGTCCGAGGAAATGGAGGCCACTGTCCAGTATGATTTTCATATTGGAGAGGCCATCAAGGTCAGCGACGGTCCTTTCAGCGGTTTTGACGGAACGATCGAGGAGGTGAACGAGGAGAAGAAGAAACTGAAGGTTGCGGTGAAGATTTTCGGCCGCACCACACCCGTAGAGCTTGACTTTACACAAGTTGGGAAGGAATAGCGGGCAAGCTGTTACGGCTCGTTGTTCCACATCTTTTTAATACAAAAATCATTATCACAAAATGGCTAAAGAAGTTGCTGGATTAATCAAACTACAGATTAAAGGTGGCGCTGCGAATCCATCCCCTCCAGTAGGACCCGCTTTGGGTTCCAAGGGTATCAACATCATGGATTTCTGCAAGCAGTTCAACGCCAGAACTCAGGACAAGGCCGGCAAGGTGCTCCCTGTTGTTATCACCTACTACACAGACAAGTCGTATGACTTTGTTGTCAAGACTCCTCCCGCAGCAATTCAGCTTCTTGAGGCTGCCAAGGTGAAATCGGGTTCCGCTGAGCCAAACCGTAAGAAGGTGGCTTCAGTGACATGGGATCAGGTTCGCGCCATTGCAGAGGACAAGATGCCTGACCTCAATTGCTTCACTATCGAGGCGGCTATGTCTATGATTGCTGGTACAGCAAGAAGCATGGGTATCACTGTTAAAGGAGAATTCCCTGGTAAATAACTTATAACTTCAATTAGAAAATGGGTAAACTTACAAAAAATCAGAAAGCGTACGCAGACAAGATTGAAGCAGGGAAGGCTTACACTTTAAGTGAGGCCGCAGCATTGGTTAAGGAAATCACTTACACCAAGTTCGATGCATCGCTCGACATTGATGTCCGTTTGGGCATCGACCCTAAGAAGAGCAATCAGATGGTACGTGGTGTGGTGTCTCTCCCTAACGGTACAGGTAAGGAAGTGCGTGTGCTCTGCCTCTGTACATCTGATGTTGCCGCAGCTGCTCAAGAGGCTGGCGCTGACTATGTTGGTCTCGACGAATACGTTGAGAAGATCAAGGGCGGATGGACAGACGTTGATGTGATCATCACGATGCCATCCTGCATGGGTAAGATTGGTGCTCTGGGTCGCATTCTGGGTCCTCGTGGCCTTATGCCTAACCCCAAGAGTGGCACTGTCACTATGGATGTTGCCAAGGCTGTACGCGAAGTAAAGCAGGGTAAGATAGATTTCAGGAACGACAAGACAGGTATTGTGCACGCTTCCATCGGTAAGGTTTCCTTCCCAGTTGATAAGATTGTGCAGAACGCCAAGGAGTTCATCAACACGATCATCAAACTGAAGCCTGCTACCGCCAAGGGTACTTACATCAAGAGCGTTTATCTTTCAAGCACCATGAGCAAGGGTGTTAAGGTTGACACTAAATCAATTGATTAATTATTGAATGCGTTATGAAGAAAGAAGATAAAAGCTTATTGATATCCAGTCTTACTGAGACACTGAAAAAATACCCTCATTTCTATCTTGTTGACCTCACTGCCCTCGACTCGCAGACAACGAGTGACCTGCGCCGTGAGTGCTTCAAGCAGAATGTGAAGCTCGTGATGATCAAGAACACACTCTTCGAGAAGGCTCTTGGCAATATCGAAGGTGATTTCTCCTCTTTGAGCTCCATTCTGAAGGGTACAACTGGTGTGATGTTTACAGAGGTGGCCAATGTGCCTGGTAAACTCATCAAGAGTTTCTCCAAGAAGTACAATGGTGTACCTGTTCTCAAAGGCGCATACGCAGAGGAAAGCATCTATATCGGTGCCGACCAGCTCGAATCTCTGATTACCATCAAGAGCAAGAACGAGCTTATTGCCGAGGTTGTTGCCATGCTCGAGTCGCCTATCAATGGTGTTCTCTCAGCATTGGACTCTGGCGCCAGCACTATCCACGGTGTTCTTGAGACCCTCGAGAAACGCGGAGAGTAAATCTATAAGCCGCCAGCGTTTGACACTGACGGTTACTAACAGGAAATAATAAAACAACAATAAAAAAGTAAATAAAAATGGCAGATTTGAAAGCTATTGCTGAAGAATTGGTAAATTTGACAGTGAAAGAAGTAAGTGAACTTAAGGCTATCCTTAAGGACGAGTATGGTATTGAGCCCGCTGCTGCAGCTGTTGCTGTTGCCGCTGCTCCAGCTGAAGACGCTCCCAAGGCTGAGGAGAAGACATCTTTCGATGTAGTTCTCAAGAGCGCTGGCGCTGCTAAGCTCCAGGTTGTGAAGGCTGTGAAAGAGAACTGCGGTCTCGGTCTGAAAGAGGCTAAGGAAATCGTTGACGGTGCTCCTGCAACTGTCAAGGAAGGCGTTGACAAGGCTACAGCCGAGGCACTCAAGGCCGCTCTTGAGGGCGCTGGTGCTGAAGTTGAGATCAAATAATATCAACTCCACTGATACAAATTGGTTAAGAGTCCTCAGGTTGAGGGTTCTTAACCTTTTTGTGTTAATACCTGAAGTTCGAGAAAGTCGCTGTTCGTCTGGCAGATCCAGGCGACACACTACAATCCTAAGATATCTTAGAACCTTCACTTGAAACTTATATAATCCCAAAATAAACAGAGATGTCAAAAATCGTCAACAATCGAGTAAACTTTGCCTCGGTCAAGAATCCAGTCCCTTATCCCGACTTCCTTGACGTGCAGCTCAAGTCGTTTGAGGATTTTCTCCAACTCGACACACCTCCCGAGAAGCGTAAGAACGACGGTCTTTACAAGGTGTTCTCCGAGAACTTCCCCATCACCGACACCCGAAACAACTACGAACTCGAGTTCCTGGACTATTACATCGACGCTCCCCGATATTCCATTGAGGAGTGCCTGGAGAGAGGCCAGACCTACAGTGTTCCCTTGAAGGCGCATCTTAAACTCACATGCTCCGACACCGACCATGAGGACTTCAGCCCCAAGGACAGCAATGTCTATTTAGGCATGATTCCTTATATGACCCCTAACGGTACGTTCGTCATCAATGGCGCCGAACGTGTCGTCGTATCCCAGCTCCACCGTTCACCAGGTGTATTTTTCGGTTCGAGCATCCACTCCAACGGAACACCCCTCTTCTCTGCCCGTATCATTCCTTTCAAGGGCAGTTGGATAGAGTTCGCCACTGACATCAACAACGTGATGTACGCCTACATTGACCGTAAGAAGAAACTGCCGGTGACCACGTTGTTGCGTGCGATAGGATATGAGAACGACCGCGACATCCTGAGCATTTTCAACCTCGCGAAGGAAGTGCCTGCCGACGAGGAGCATCTGAAAGAAGTGAAGGGCATGAAACTTGCCGCCCGTGTGCTCAAGTCCTGGAATGAGGACTTGGTGGACGAGGACACCGGTGAGGTGGTTTCCATTGAGCGTATCGAGGTGATCCTTGAGCGTCAGACCGTCATTGATGATGATGCCATTGAAATGATCCTTGAAGTAGGTGTCGATACTATCTTCGTTCACAATGATTCGGCCAACGCCAACGATTATCAGATC
Organism: Bacteroidaceae bacterium; assembly: GCA_017509605.1. Classification (GTDB taxonomy): domain Bacteria; phylum Bacteroidota; class Bacteroidia; order Bacteroidales; family Bacteroidaceae; genus RUG11857. The sequence continues at coordinate 44,627 of JAFWPH010000020.1, forward strand.
ATCTTCAACACCCTCCAGAAGGACCCCAACAACTCCGGTTCAGAGGCGCTGAAGTACATCTACCGTCAGCTGCGCAATGCAGAGGCCCCCGACGAGGCCAGTGCAAGAGAAGTGATCAACAACATGTTCTTCTCCGACAAGCGTTACGATCTGGGTGATGTCGGCCGCTACAGAATCAACAAGAAACTGGGTCTCGACACCGATCCCGACGTGAGGATCCTGACCAAGGAAGACATCATTGAGATCATCAAGTATCTTATTCTGCTGTCGAATTCCAAGGCCGTGGTCGATGATATTGACCACCTCAGCAACCGCCGTGTGCGCACCGTGGGAGAACAGCTGGCCAACCAGTTCTCAGTGGGTTTGGCACGCATGAGCCGTACCATCCGTGAGCGCATGAACGTGCGCGACAGCGAGGACTTCTCGCCTGCTGACCTCATCAACGCCAAGACCATTTCGTCGGTTATCAACTCTTTCTTCGGCACCAACCCTCTGTCGCAGTTCATGGACCAGACCAACCCGCTGGCAGAGGTGACACACAAACGCCGCATGTCGGCCCTGGGTCCTGGTGGTCTTTCGCGTGAGCGCGCTGGCTTTGAGGTGCGTGACGTGCACTATACCCATTATGGCCGTCTTTGTCCAATCGAGTCGCCTGAAGGCCCCAACATCGGTCTGATTTCCTCGCTTTGTGTGTATGCCAAGATCAACAGCCTCGGATTCATCGAGACTCCATACCGTAAGGTGGCCAACAAGCACGTTGACCTCGACAACAACAATATCGTCTATCTGTCTGCTGAGGAAGAGGAAGGCGTGATCATCGGACAGGGCAACGCCCCGCTCGACGACAACGGTAACTTCATTCGCAAGATAGTGAAGTGCCGTCGCGATGCCGACTATCCTCAGGTTCCACCCGAGCAGGTGCAGTTGATGGATGTATCTCCCCAGCAGATTGCCTCTATCGCTGCGGCGCTGATTCCGTTCCTGGAGCACGACGACGCTCACCGCGCCCTGATGGGCTCGAACATGATGCGTCAGGCCGTGCCACTGCTCCGCACCGAGGCTCCTATCGTTGGAACAGGTATCGAGAAGCAGGTGTGCGAGGATTCGCGTACCATGATTGTGGCTGAAGGCGATGGCGTGATCCAGTATGTTGACGCCACCACCATCCGCATCCTCTACGACCGTACAGAGGAAGAGGAGTTTGTAAGCTTCGTGCCTGCCATGAAGGAGTACAAGATACCTAAGTTCCGCCGTACCAACCAGGACATGACCATCGACCTCCGTCCTATCTGCGACAAGGGGCAGCGCGTGAAGAAAGGCGACATCCTCACAGAGGGTTATGCCACTTGTGGCGGTGAGCTCGCTCTCGGACGCAACCTGCTCGTGGCATACATGCCTTGGAAAGGTTACAACTATGAGGATGCCATCGTGCTGAGCGAGCGCGTGGTTCGCGAGGACCTCCTGACCTCAGTGCATGTGAGCGAGTTCTCTCTCGACGTCCGCGAGACCAAGCGCGGTGTGGAGGAACTGACCAGTGATATCCCCAACGTGAGTGAGGATGCCACTAAGGACCTCGATGAGAATGGTATCATCCGTGTGGGCGCCTATGTGGAGCCAGGCGATATTCTCATCGGCAAGATCACCCCTAAGGGTGAGTCCGACCCGTCGCCCGAGGAGAAGCTCTTGCGTGCCATCTTCGGTGACAAGGCAGGCGACGTGAAAGACGCCTCCCTGAAGGCCACTCCATCTCTCAGCGGTGTAGTAATCGACAAGAAACTCTTCTCTCGCGCCATCAAAGACCGTGCCGCCAAGAAGGCTGACAAGGTAGGTCAGGCTAAAATCGACGAGGAGTTCAAGGACAAGGCCGACTACCTCAAGGAAATCCTTGTTGACAAACTCATGACTCTCACCAAGGGTAAGAAATCGGCCGGTGTGATGGACTACATGGGTGTGGAGAAGGTTGCAGCCGGAGCCAAGTTCCTGCATAGCGATTTCGTCAACATGGACTATACTTCCGTTCAACTGTCGGGCTGGACTGCTGACGAACACACCAATGAGTTGATCCGTACTTTGATTATCAACTACCTCAAGCAGTACAAGTTGCTCGACGCTGAGAGCAAGCGCAAGAAGAACGCGCTCGCCATCGGCGACGAACTGCCCTCAGGCATCATCCAGATGGCGAAGGTCTATATCGCCAAGAAACGCAAGATCGGCGTGGGCGACAAGATGGCCGGACGTCACGGCAACAAGGGTATCGTTTCCAAGGTGGTGCGTATCGAGGATATGCCATTCCTGGAGGATGGCACCCCTGTAGATATCGTGCTCAACCCGCTTGGTGTGCCTTCACGTATGAACCTCGGCCAGATTTTCGAGGCCGTGCTCGGTTACGCCGGCAGCAAACTCGACGTGAAGTTCTCCACTCCTATCTTCGACGGTGCCAAAGACGAGGACTTGTGTGAATGGACCGACAAGGCCGGACTGCCACGTTATGGACGCACTTATCTCTATAACGGTGAGACCGGACTCCGTTTCGACCAGCCAGCCACAGTAGGTGTGACCTATATGCTTAAGCTCGGACACATGGTTGAGGACAAGATGCACGCCCGTTCCATCGGTCCGTACTCTCTCATCACCCAGCAACCCCTCGGCGGTAAGGCGCAGTTCGGTGGACAGCGTTTCGGAGAGATGGAGGTTTGGGCACTCGAGGCCTTCGGCGCTTCGCATGTGCTCCAAGAGATTCTCACCGTGAAGTCCGACGACGTGACTGGTCGCAGCAAGGCTTACGAAGCCATTGTCAAGGGTGACCCACTTCCAACTCCAGGCATTCCCGAGTCGCTCAATGTGCTGTTGCACGAGCTTCGTGGCTTAGGCCTTAGCATTACATTGGAATAACAGTAACAACTTCATGTAACACAAGATACAAATGGCTTTTAAGAAAGAAACAAAGACAAAGACCAATTTCACGAAAATCACCATCGGTCTGGCATCTCCAGATGAGATTCAGCAGAATTCGTATGGTGAGGTTCTGAAGCCTGAGACCATCAATTACCGCACTTACAAACCCGAACGCGACGGTTTGTTCTGCGAGCGCATCTTTGGTCCTACCAAGGACTATGAGTGCCATTGCGGTAAGTACAAGCGCATCCGCTATAAAGGAATCGTGTGCGACCGTTGTAGTGTGGAGGTTACAGAGAAGAAAGTGAGACGTGAGCGCAGCGGCCACATCGCACTGGTGGTTCCAGTGGCCCATATCTGGTATTTCCGCTCATTGCCCAACAAGATCGGTTATCTCTTGGGACTCCCTTCCAAGAAACTCGACTCGGTCATCTATTATGAACGCTATATCATCATCCAAGCAGGCAAGGCCAAGGATCTCGAATTGTCGGACGACATCACGATAGAGGAGAACGAACTGCTCACCGAAGAGCAGTACTACAGCATCATTGAGAATGAGCAGATGGAGGGTAACCAGTTGCTCGACGACAGCGACCCCAACAAGTTCATTGCAAAGATGGGTGCTGAGGCGTTGGAAGACATGCTCAAAAGAGTTGATCTCGACGCTCTCTCCTACGAGTTGCGCGACCGCGCCAGTCAGGATTCCTCACAGCAGCGCAAGCAGGAAGCCCTGAAGCGCCTTCAGGTTGTGGAGGCCTTCCGTTCCAGCCGTGGCAGGAACAAGCCCGAATGGATGATCATGCGCAACATCCCCGTTATTCCCCCTGAGTTGCGTCCTTTGGTGCCGCTTGATGGCGGTCGTTTCGCTACCAGTGACCTCAACGACCTCTATCGTCGTGTCATCATCCGCAACAACCGCCTCAAGAGGCTTCTGGAAATCAAGGCGCCTGAGGTGATTCTTCGCAACGAGAAGCGTATGCTTCAGGAGGCTGTGGATAGCTTGTTTGACAACTCCCGCAAGAGCAGCGCTGTGAAGTCGGAGTCCAACCGTCCGCTCAAGTCCTTGTCCGACTCCTTGAAGGGTAAGCAAGGCCGTTTCCGTCAGAACTTGCTCGGTAAGCGTGTCGATTACTCCGCTCGTTCAGTGATTGTGGTTGGACCTGAGCTCAAGATGGGTGAGTGCGGTCTGCCTAAGCTGATGGCAGCCGAACTCTATAAGCCTTTCATTATCCGTAAGCTGATAGAGCGCGGTATCGTCAAGACCGTGAAGTCGGCCAAGAAGATGGTTGACCGCCGTGAAGAGGTGGTTTGGGACATCCTTGAGTATGTGATGAAAGGACACCCCGTGCTGCTCAACCGCGCACCGACCCTTCACCGACTTGGTATCCAGGCTTTCCAGCCCAAGATGATCGAGGGCAAGGCCATCCAGCTCCACCCGCTGGCATGTACAGCCTTCAACGCCGACTTCGACGGCGACCAGATGGCAGTCCATCTCCCGTTGAGCAATGAGGCTATTCTTGAGGCCCAGCTGCTGATGCTTCAGTCGCACAATATCCTTTCCCCTGCATCGGGAGAGCCCATCACCGTTCCTTCACAGGACATGGTGCTCGGTCTCTACTATATTTCTAAAACCCGTCCGGGAGCCAAGGGTGAGGGTATCACCTTCTATGGTCCCGAGGAGGCCATCATCGCATATAACGAAGGTGCTGTGGATGTCCACGCTCAGATCCATTGCATGGTTGATGACGTGGATGCCAATGGACATCATTACCGCCATGTCGTTGACACTTCTGTGGGTCGTATCATCATCAACGAAATCGTGCCAGATGAAATCGGCTTCGTCAACGAAGTGATGGGCAAGAAAGCCCTGAAGAAAGTCATCACCCAAGTGATCAAGACTGTGGGTATGGACCGTGCGTGCGAGTTCCTCGACGGTATCAAGAACCTTGGCTACACTCGTGCCTACGAAGGTGGACTTTCGTTCAACCTCGACGACATCATCGTCCCGAAGGAGAAAAAGCAGATTGTGCAAGAAGGTACAGACGAGGTGGAAGAAATCACCATGGAGTATGCCAATGGTCTGATTACCGACAAGAACCGCTACGACCGCATCATCGCCACTTGGTCGCGTGCCAACGAGAAGATGAAGGATATACTGATTGACGAGATGAAGGCCGCTGACCAAGGTTTCAACGCTGTCTTCATGATGCTTGACTCCGGTGCCCGTGGTTCTAAGGACCAGATCGCTCAGCTCGCTGGTATGCGTGGACTTATGTCGAAGCCCCAGAAGGCTGGTGCCGACAGCAACGACACCATTGAGAACCCAATCCTCTCCAACTTCAAGGAAGGTATGTCGGTGCTTGAGTACTTCATCTCTACTCACGGTGCACGTAAGGGTTTGGCCGACACCGCCTTGAAGACGGCCGACGCTGGTTACCTCACTCGCCGCTTGGTGGATGTGAGCCACGACGTGATCATCACAGAGGAAGACTGTGGAACCCTCCGTGGTCTGGAGTGCACCGCCCTTAAGTCAGGCGACCGTGTGGTGGCAACCTTGGCAGAACGTATTCTGGGCCGTGTGTCGGTTTACGATATTGAGCACCCAGTTACCCATAACCTGATTGTCGCTGCCGGTGAGGAAATCAACGAACGTATTGCCAACGAGATTGAGCAGGCTGGCATTGAGACGGTTGAGATCCGTTCGGTGCTCACTTGTGAGTCGAAGAAGGGCGTTTGTATGAAATGCTATGGCCGCAACCTCGCCACCTCTCGTATGGTGCAGAAAGGCGAGGCTGTCGGTGTGATTGCCGCACAGGCCATTGGTGAGCCAGGTACACAGCTGACGCTCCGTACGTTCCACGCCGGTGGTGTGGCAGGTAGCGCTGAGGCCAACGCCAAGATTGTGGCCAACTTCCCATGCAAGCTGCATTTCGAAGACCTACGTACCATCGACAGTCCTACAGAGGAATACCCGAATGCAAAGACCGTGACAGGTCGTTTCGCAGAACTTCATTTTGTCAACGACAATGGCGTTTCCCTCTCTGTGGTGCCTGTGCCATATAGCTCGCTTCTCTTCTTCAATGAGGGCGACACTGTGAAGAAAGACGATGTCATCGCTACATGGGATGCCTTCAACGCCGTGATCGTCAGTGAGTTTGGCGGAACGGTGAAGCTCAATGGTGTCATTGAGGGTGTGACTTACCGCGTGGAGAAGGACAAGTCAACAGGTATGATCGACCATATCATTACTGAGACACGCGATAAGAACGTGGTGCCTACTTGTGACATTGTGAACGAGGATGGTGAGGTGCTCCGCACCTACAACTTGCCTATCAATGGTCACATCAACGTTGAGGATGGCGATGTGATCAAACCGGGAGCAGTGCTCATTAAGACACCACGTGCCATCAACAAGGCTGGTGACATCACCGGTGGTCTGCCACGTGTGACTGAGCTCTTTGAGGCCCGTAACTCTTCCAACCCAGCTGTGGTTGCAGAGATCGACGGTGAGATTACCTTTGGTAAGGTAAAGCGTACCAATCGCGAGCTGTTCCTCACTCCTAAGGTGGGCGAGAAGAAGAGCTACCTCGTGCCGCTGTCAAGGGAGATCTTGGTACAGGAGGGCGACTTCGTGCGTGCCGGCACACCGTTGTCTGATGGTGCTGTCACTCCTTCCGACATCCTTGCCATCAAGGGCCCGACTGCTGTTCAGGAATATATCGTCAACCAGGTTCAGGATGTGTATCGCCTGCAAGGTGTGGTTATCAACGACAAGCACTTCGAGATTATCGTGCGCCAGATGATGCGCAAGGTGGAGATCGACGATCCGGGCGATACCCGCTTCCTGCAAGGCGGTATCATCGACAAACTGGAATTCGCTGAGGAGAACGACCGTATTTGGGGCAAGAAAATTGTGACCGACGAGGGCGACTCCGAGACCATGAAGAAGGGTATGATTGTCACTGCCCGCAAGTTGCGCGACGAGAACTCCATGCTCAAGCGCCGCGACTTGAAGCAGGTGCAGGTGCGCGACGCCGTGCCAGCCACAGCCAACCAGATTCTACAGGGTATCTCACGCTCGGCGCTCAGCGCAATGAGTTTCGTCTCCGCCGCTTCCTTCCAGGAAACGACCAAGGTGCTCAACGAGGCCGCCATCGCCGGCAAGACCGACACCCTCGAAGGCATGAAGGAGAACGTGATCACAGGTCACCTCATTCCTGCCGGTACAGGACTGCGCGACTTCAGCAACATCATCGTTTATTCGCAGGAGGAGTTCGAGAGCCAGCGTCGCAAGTACGCTCGTGAGGACATCCTTATCGACGACACGCTCTAATAACTCAAGAGCCTGAATATTGAAATCGGGGTGAAGACTTCTTAGTTCTTCACCCCGATTGCTTTTTTCGTGGTATCGGCAATGATTGTGGCCTTGCCTTTATTTCGGACGGGTTTGTCCGTTGCCTTTGATGATCCACTTGTAGGAGCAGATCTCCTCCAGGGCCATAGGGCCTCGCGCATGGAGTTTCTGTGTGCTGATGCCTATTTCGGCTCCGAGTCCGAATTGCGCACCGTCGGTGAACGAGGTGGGCGCGTTGGTATAGACACATGCAGCGTCAACCTGTCGTGTGAACTCATCTGCTGTCTGCTCGTTCTCAGTGATGATGCACTCGCTGTGTCCCGAACCGTGCTCAAAGATGTGCTGAATGGCCTCATCTAAAGAGGTGACCGTCTTGACAGCCATGGTGTAAGACTGGAATTCGGTGCCGAAGGACTCCTCTGTGGCATGTCGCAACAGGTCAGCGGGGTAGGGGGCGACACCCTTCTCGGGCTGTCCTTGGCTCAACGCCTTGAAGGCGGGACCGTCAGCATAGATGGTGACACGGCTTTCCACCAGTGGCATGCACAGTGCCGGTAGGTCACCCAGTCGGTCTGTATGGATGATGGTGCAGTCGAGGGCATTGCAGACACTCACACGACGTGTTTTGGCATTGTTGATGATGCGTGCCCCTTTGTCGAGGTCACCGTCCTTGTCGAAATAGGCGTGGCAGACACCTGCGCCCGTCTCGATAACCGGCACACTGGCATTCTGACGGACGAACTGGATGAGTCGGCTGCTGCCTCGTGGGATGACGAGGTCGATGTATCCGTTGGCGTGCAGCATCTCTGCTGTAGCCTCATGGGTGGCTGGAAGCAGTTCCACGGTGTGCTCATCCACCCCATGTCGTCTGAGGATGTCCTTAATGAGGGCCACGGCCTTGCGGTTGGAGTCGTCGGCGTCCTTGCCGCCTTTCAGCACACAGGCGCTTCCGGCTTTCAGGCAGAGGGCGAAGACATCGAAGGTGACATTGGGACGCGCCTCATAGACCACACCGATTACACCGAACGGGACGCTTACTCGCTTTAGGTCCAAACCGTTGGGCAGCACTTGGTGCTTGAGCACCCGGCCTAAAGGTGAGGGCAGCAGGCTTACCGAACGCATGTCGGAGGCGATGCCTTGCAGTCGTGAGGCGGTGAGCTGCAGACGGTCGTACATGGGGTTTGCCTTGTCCATACGGGCGAGGTCAAGCTCGTTGGCAGCAAGCAGCGCCGGGGTGTTGTCGATGATGGCCCGGGCCACATCGTTGAGGATATTGTTGATTTCACTGTCGTGAATGGAGGTGAGATGGCGGCTGGCCGTTCTCACCTTCGAGAAAGTTTCTGTTAGCATGATTTTTTGGTCATTGAATATATAAATAGTCGTAGTGCACCAGCGCTTTCTTGTTCCGCTGTCCGATGCACTGGCGTGCTTCAGCACTGCTGTAGGCGGTTCGGCCCACACCGATCTCTGTTCCGTCAGCGCCGATGACTTTCACGATGTCGTTGCGCTCGAAGTCGCCTATGATATTGGTCACGCCGATGGGCAGGATGCTTGTCGCCTTGTCGTCGCTGCGCAAGGTGGCCGAAAGTTGCTCGTTGAGGTGGATTTCGCCTTTGGCGAAACCTTCGCTGTTGGCAATCCATTTCTTCATGCTCGACACACTTACCTCAGCCGCCACAAAAGCCGTGCAAGGGGTGTGGTCAGGGTCGTTGATGAGTCTGGGCAGGATGTTGTCGGCTTTGCCGTTGGCGATAAACACAGGGATGCCCTCTTTCGCCACCCGCCGGGCGATGTTGCTCTTGGTCTTCATGCCCCCGCGTCCGAATCCCGATTTCTCGGTCTGGATATAGTCGGAGAGATCTTTGTCGGGCTCGACCTTTCTGATGAGTCGTGCTTCGGGATCCGACGGACTGCCTGTGAAGATGCCGTCGATGTTGCTGAGGATAATCAATGCCTCGGCGTCCATCATCGTGGCGATGAGGCCGGACAACTCGTCGTTGTCGGTGAACATCAATTCGGTGACGGAGATGGTGTCGTTCTCATTAACGATGGGCAGCACGCCATTGTCGAGCATCACCATCATACAGCCGCGTTGGTTGAGGTAGTGACCACGGGTGCCGAGGCTCTCCTTGGTGGTGAGTACCTGCCCCACGGGTATGCCGTAATCGCGGAAGAGGTCGAAATAGCGGTTGATGAGTTTGGCCTGCCCTACGGCTGAGAACAGCTGCCGTTGCTCCACGCTGTCGAGGCGGTTCCGGTCAACGCTCTGCCCCAACTCACTCCTGCCGCTGGCCATCGCTCCCGACGAGACGAGGATGATCTCAATGCCTTGGTGTCGCAATGTGGCTATCTGATCGACCAGTGCCGACATGCGGGTCACATCCAACGAGCCGTCGGGACGGGTAAGCACATTGCTACCGATTTTTATCGTGATACGCTTGTACATAAGGACTTTCGTGTAAAATTATAAGCAAAATTACGAAAAAAAACTCATTCTTTAGTTCTTTTCAATTTATTTTATATAAATTTGCATGTTACGTCCTATCTGCCAAGAATGAAAGGATGTTTCTTGTACGGATGCAACATACCGCACCCCACTGACTTAACTTACAAAAACATTATTCACTAACAATAACTAATTATTTTCGCTTATGAAACAATTCAAGTTTTTACTGGCCACGCTGGCGCTGCTATGCACCAGTGCGGCTTGGGCACAGACAGATGTGACCGACACCTATTTGACCAATGCGGACTTCTCGCAAAGCACTCCTTTGACGGGTCATTTGCGTGGATATGGCAAGGATATGGCCGATGGCGATGTTTATGGAATTCAAGAAGTTGACGGTTGGAGTTTTGAGATGTTGGCAAGTGTAACTGATGAAAAAGGGTTTGAAAACTCTGGTTTGGGTGGTGGCGTTTTCGCTTATGGTTCAACAAACCAGGTGAAAGGGAACTCCAAGACTGCTCCAACCGCAGATCCTGACGGAAATGCAGGCAACTGCTTAGCTTTCTTCGCTGTCTGGAGCAATGGAGGTTACTACTATCAGGATGTGACATTCCCTGCAGGTGAATACACCATTACCATTCCTGTTTACAACCAGTCGGGAACCCAATCCAACACTACTTACATCGGCTTTATTCCCAACAGCGGTACTGCACAGACCTTTGCTACCAATCCTACTGTCGGTGAGTGGACAACCTGCACCAAGACCTTCACGCTTACAGCTGAGACTGCTGGTAAGATTGCCCTTGGTTATAAATCCACAGGTAGCGGTTCTGGTTCTAACCCCATGCTGTTCTTCGACAAGGTGACCATCCTGTACAAATCCACAGTCATCAAGGATGAACTGGATGCTTTGCTTGTAAGTGCAAAGGCTTTAAACAATGACATCAACAATTCTTCACTTGGCATGGCAATCTCCGAGGCTCAGATAGTCTATGAGAATCCTTCTGCATCACAAGCAGAAGTGAATGCACAGGTGACTAATCTCTCAAATGCCATAAAGACTGCTCAAGTGGAATACGTGTTAGAATATCATAATGCCACACCACTGATTTATAATTGGGGATTTGAACTTTCTGAGGCCGCAACCACTAACTGGGCAGCAGGTGGAAGTGCCAACAGTGCAGACTATGCAGACACTGGATGGCGCAATGTGCAGAGTGCCTCTTGGTCCAGCTCGGCTGTAGTGGCATACGGAGGTGCTGGTCAAGTGAATGGTGCTTCCGCTCCCACAGCTGACAATGCCGGTAGAAGTGGTAATGCATTGGGTATCTCTATTGGCTGGAGCGGCACTGTGACTTATCAATCACAATCCATAACGCTTCCCGCTGGTGCTTACACGTTGACCGTTAATGCTTATAACAATTTCACGAGTACCGCATTCAACTCACGCAATGGTTTTGTCCCTGCTTCTGGAACAGCCCAGCTCTCAAACAAAGCATCATTCCCAACTGGCGAATGGACTACAGATGTGGTTAAGTTTACTTTGAATGAAATCACAACAGGTGTGATACAAATTGGTGGACTTGCAAACGATGCTGGATCAGGAAGTCATGCTAAGGTGTTCTTCGATAATATCACGCTTACTTGGGAAGACCCATTGGCTGCTTCAAAGCAAGCATACCAGGAGGCCCTTTCCGCCGCGCAGAAGGCTCTTGACGATAATACAGATGTGGTTGATCCTGCCAGAGAAGCACTCGAAGCCGAAGTTGCCAAGACAGAGCCTACAACAGAGGATGGTTATACAGCAGCTACAGATGCACTTCAAACTAAGACTGCCGCTTTCCTCGCCGCCGCTGAGGCCTATAATGCCAACAAGGCAGACTTGGAGAATGAAATTGCATACGCTGGTTCTATTGGTGTAGCCACTACCGATGCTGAAACTGTCTTGAACGCAGCCACCTCTACAGGCGCAGACTTCTTGGCAGCCACCGAAGCCCTCAAGGTACTCGAGTATAATACTTTCGCAGGTGAAGGTACAGAATATACAGTGGATGTGACCACGACATATGTTGATCCTAGTGGATGGGAGGGAAATATCGGTACCACTTCTGGACAGCACTGGAATGGTGGTTCCGATTCTTATATGGACAAATGGAATGGAAGTGCAGCTATTTTCTCTAACACGCAGACAGTCTCTCTTCCCGCAGGTGACTACGTGTTCATGACTCCAGGACGTGGTGTGAAAGGTATTCCTGTAACCATGACGGTAGGCGAGACGACAGTAAGTTATCCCACTAAGGGAGACGTTGGATACGGTATCGACGTTGACGGCAAGGCTAATTTCTCTCCCGAAGGTACTTACGCCAACAACAACCAAGGTCGTGGATGGGAATGGAGGTATGTTCCTGTAACACTGACCGAGGCTGGTGACGTAACTGTGACACTCACACTCGATCTCAAAGCTGGCACTTGGGGCAGCTTCACCGACCTCGTGATTCTCGCCAAACCATCACCGGCCCTTGTGTTAGATGAGCTGCTTGCTGCAATAGAAGAAGCCACTGCAATACGTGAAGCACAAGACTTTGACGCTATAGTGGATAAAGAGCCGTTCCAGTACAGTGTAGATGCATGTAACGCTCTCACTTCAGCGCGTAGCGCAGCAGTTTCTGTTTATAATAATGCCAGCGACAAGACGATGGAAGATGTAGAACAGGCCACAGCCGACTTGCTCGACGCTATCGAGACATTCAACAATTCCGAACTTGTTGCCCCTGAAACCGATCACTTGTACAATCTCGTCCTGACGGATGAAGGCTTCAGCTATGCAGGCAACCCCATCACCTTTAAGAAAGGCAATGCCAACTCTGGTGGCTATGCCATAGGTTACAGTGATAATCCAGGCTCACCCTACAATCAGGACATCCTGTTCGAGGCCGCTGAGGGTGTCAACTGCTACTACATGTACATCAAGGATGCTGCTAACAATATTCACTATGTAGGTACAGGCAAAAACTATAATGGCGATGACTACCAGCTCCGTATGACCGACATCAAGGAGAATGCATTGGTTCTGAAGGCTGAGCGCAAGTATAACGTTCTCAGCTTCATCAACACCAAGACCAACTCCTACGTGGGTTCCAACGGTGACGCAGGTTTCTATACCTCCGACAAAAACCACAAGTTCGAAATTCGTAATTTCGTTCCTACAGAGTTCACCCTGAAAGTGGCCGATGGCAAGTACGGCACAGTCATCTTCCCGTCCTTCCCTGTGAGTGACTTGTATTCTGGTCTGAAATTCTATACTTGCGAGGAGGTTGATGGCACAGAACTCGTGCTGAATGAGGTTAAATTAGAAGCTGTCGAGATAGACAAACCCTACATTATACAGAACGTTGGCGGAGTGGATAAGGATATTACCAAGAATATTAACGGTATGGCTTACTCCACCGAACCCACCGACCTGACCTTCGGTTTGCTTACCGGTCTCTATTCTGGTGGTCAAGCTATTCCAGCTGGTAAGTATGTGCTCCAGACCAAGGACGGCGTGCAGAGCTTCCGCAAGGTGCCTGAGGGAGGCATGACAGGTACGAAGTTCCGCGCTTACCTCACTTACGACGGTGGTGGCGAGATCAATGCACTTGGCTTCCAGGCTGACGAGACAACAGCTATCCATGGCATCGACGCATTGCTCAACGGCGAAGGCGCAGAGGCTATCTACACCGCTGACGGCGCTCGTATCGCCGCTCCTCAGAAGGGCTTAAACATCATCAAGATGAGCAATGGCAAGACCGTGAAGGTGTTGATCAAATAAACTGAATATTCATTGTCTAACTCAAAAACTCGATTCAAATATGAAGAAAAGATATATCAGTCCAGACATGGACATCCAGCAGTTCAGCACCCGTCTGTTCACCGCTCTTGGCATCTCTCCCGAAGGCGAAGCTGACCCCGAAGGCGGAATGGAGACCAATATCCGTCGCGGTTCTTCCAATGACAGTTGGGAAGACTTCTGGGACGAGCGTGAATAATCCGCAATCATCTATCCTGAATAGGAAAGGGGGAGGCATCAGTCTCCCCCTTTTCTGCTCTCATGTTGCCAAATCTTGTTTTGATGTAGCATCAGCGCAATAAAATCGTGAAAAAGCATCCCTTAACGCGTATCATTTTGTATCTTTGCATATTGAAAGGAAACAAAAATGACACGGAGTTCCAGATCATCTGATCATCCGGATAATCTGGTTCCACAAAAAACGAAACAACGATATGGAAAGAACTTGGAGATGGTTTGGCAAGAACGACAAGATCACACTTGCCATGCTTAGACAGATTGGTGTGGAGGGCATCGTCACCGCCCTACACGATGTACCCCTCGGTGAGGTGTGGACACGCGAGAAGATCCACGACCTCAAAACCTACATTGAAAGCTACGGCATGCGCTGGAGTGTGGTGGAGTCGCTTCCCGTGGTGGAGAGCATCAAATACGCAGGACCAGACCGCGATGAGCAGATTGAGCGCTACAAGGTGAGCCTGCGCAACCTCTCAGCGGAGGGCATCCACACCATCTGCTACAACTTCATGCCCGTGCTCGACTGGGCACGTACCGACCTGTTGCACGCCAACCCCAACGGCTCGTCGAACCTCTATTTCAACTACGCTGAGTTCGCCTATTTCGACATCTACATCCTACAACGCGAAGGTGCCCGTGAGGAATGGGCGCAGTTCCGTTTTCCAGAGGGCTACGGTGAGGGGCGCAACGTGCTGTCAGAAGCAGATGCCATGGCTAAGACCATGACACCTGAGAAAGACCACCAGTTGGTGGAGACCATCGTCATCAAGACGCAGGGTTTCGTTTCTGGCAACTTCAAGGAAGGCGACAAGGAACCCATCGAGAAGTTCCGCAAGTTCCTCGACCTCTATAAGGGCATTGACAAGAACCAGTTGAGGGAGAACATGAAGTATTTCCTCGAGGCCATTATGCCTACCTGCGAGGAGTGTGGCATGAACATGTGCGTTCATCCTGACGACCCACCTATTGAGATCTTGGGATTGCCACGTATCGTTCGCACAGAGGAGGATATCCAGTGGATGCTCGACGCTGTTCCCAACAAACATAACGGACTGACCTTCTGCGCTGGCTCACTCTCCGCCGGTGCCTACAACAACGTGGTGGAGATGGCACGGAAGTTCGCCCCCCGCACTCACTTCGTCCACCTGCGCTCCTGCCACATTTTCCCTAACGGCGACTTCACAGAGGCATCTCACCTCGGTGGCCGTGCCGACCTCATTGAATTAGCTCGTATCTTCGAACAGGAGAACCCTGGGCTTCCCATGCGTGTGGATCACGGCATGACCATGCTCGGCGACGAGAGCAAGGGCTACAACGCCGGTTACTCGTTCCTGGGCCGCATGTTCGCCCTTGGACAAGTGCAGGGCATACTTGCCACTGTGGATAGAGAATTAGGAATCAAATATCAACAACCCGGATTTTTCGACTGACATGAGACTTAACGACATACTGGCTCCTGGCTTCGATGCCAGCGAATGGGAGGCCAAAGGCTACGAGCTTCCCAAGTTTGATATCGCCGCCGTGCGCAAACAGACCTACGACAACCCCACATGGGTGCATTTCGGAGGTGGCAACATCTTCCGTGCATTCCCAGCCGCACTTCTTAACGACGCCCTCAACACTGGCAAGTACGACAGAGGTGTCATCGTTGCAGAGACCTTCGACTATGAGGTCATCGACAAGGCCTACGCACCCTATAACAACCTTTCCCTGCTGGTCAGCCTGCAATCGACCGGCACCATCGAGAAGAAGGTCATCGCATCGGTGACCGAAGCATTGAAGGCAGGTTATGAGTTCAGCGACTGGCAGCGATTGGTGGAGATTTTCCGCAAACCTACCCTCCAGATGATATCGTTTACCATCACAGAGAAAGGCTACACCTACAACGACGCTGACTTGGCACGTGGACTCAAGCCCATGTTTGCTATGGGCAAGGTGGCCCTTCTGCTCTACGAGCGCTTCCTCTCGCCACTTGGCAAACAGGGCGAACTGCCGCTGACCGTGCAGAGCATGGACAACTGCTCCCACAACGGCGACAAGGTGAAAGCCGGTGTGCTGGCATATGCACAACAATGGGTGAAGGACGGATTGGTGCCAACAGAATTCCTCAACTACCTGCTCGATGAGAGCAAGATTACCTTCCCCTGGTCGATGATTGACAAGATCACACCACGTCCCCACGTGAAGGTGAAAGAGATGCTGGCCGCTGACGGATTCGAGGACAACGAGTATATCGAGACTGAACGTCACACGTTCACGGCTCCATTTGTCAATGCCGAGGAAGTGCAGTACTTGGTGGTGGAGAACAACTATACCAACGGACGTCCACCTTTGGAACTGGGCGGTGTGCTCTATACCACTCGTGAAACGGTGGATAAGGTGGAGACCATGAAGGTGACCACTTGCCTCAACCCTCTTCACACCGCTATGAGCCTCTATGGCTGCATGCTCGGCTATACGCTGATATCAGCGGAGATGGCCGATGAGGACATCCGTCCGTTCATCCAGAAGATAGGTTATATGGAGGCCATGCCAGTGGTGACCGACCCAGGTGTGCTTAATCCATACGAGTTTATTGGCGCTGTCATTAACCGCCGGTTGCCTAACCCCTTCATGCCTGATGCACCACAACGCATTGCCATGGACACCAGCCAGAAGCTACCCATCCGATTCGGCGAGACCATCAAGAAGTATGTGGAAAGAGGGCTGGATATGGGCAACCTCGTGCTTATCCCCCTCACTTTGGCAGGTTATGCCCGCTACCTTAAGGGTATCAAGGACAACGGAGAACCATTCGAGCCATCGCCAGACCCCATGCTTGAGGAACTACAGGCTATCGTGGCACCATTGGAGATAGGCAAGTCTGATCAAGACTGGAGCTGCCTTCGCCAGCTCTACAGCCGTAAGGATGTCTTCGGTGTTGATCTCTACGAGGTTGGTCTTGGTGACCGTATCGAGGGGATGGTGAAAGAACTTTACGCCGGCTTAGGAGCCGTCCGCGCGACTCTTCACAAATATACTCAGGCCAGATAGAGAGTCGGATAGTCCGGAAACTCCGGACTATCCAGAAAGATCCAATCTAACACAAGCAATAATGAAAAAGAACTTAGAAACACTCTGCGTACAGGCAGGGTGGAAACCCAAGAACGGCGAGAGCCGTGTGCTCCCCATCTTCCAGAGCACCACTTTCAAGTACGAGACGAGCGAGAAAATGGCACGTCTCTTTGACCTCAAGGACGAAGGCTATTTCTACACCCGTCTGGCCAATCCAACCAACGATGCGGTGGCAGAGAAAATCTGTGCCCTTGAAGGCGGTGTAGGTGGTGTGCTCACCTCATCTGGACAGGCTGCTAACTTCTACGCTGTTTTCAACATCTGCCAGGCCGGCGACCATTTCATCACTTCTAACACCATTTATGGAGGCACCTTCAACCTCTTTGGTGTGACCATGAAGAAACTGGGCATTGAATGTACGTTTGTCGATCCTGATTGGAGTGACGAGCAGATAGAGGCCGCATTCCAACCCAATACAAAATGCTTCTTTGGTGAGACAATCTCCAATCCTGGTGGCAATGTATTTGACATTGAGCGTTTCGCCAAAATGGCTCACCGTCATGGGGTACCACTGATTATAGATAACACCTTTGCCACCCCCATCAACTGCCGACCTTTCGAATGGGGATGTGACATCGTGACACACTCCACTACCAAATACATGGACGGACATGCCACACAGGTGGGAGGAGCTATCATTGATAGCGGAAACTTCCCATGGGATGACTATGCTGACAAGTTCCCGGGGCTCACCACACCCGACGAGAGTTATCATGGCCTGACCTACACCAAGGCTTTTGGCAAGAAGGCTTACATCACCAAGATTGTGTCGCAGCTCATGAGAGACCTCGGCAGCATTCCTTCGCCACAGAACTGTTTCCTGCTGAACCTCGGACTGGAGACCCTTCATCTTCGTATGCCTCGCCACTGTGAGAACGCGCAGAAGGTGGCTGAATGGCTTGAGGCTAATCCTAAGGTGGCTTGGGTGAACTACTGCGGACTGAAGAACAACAAATACCACGCACTGGCACAGAAGTACCTGCCCAACGGATCGTGCGGAGTGGTAGCCTTTGGACTGAAAGGCACACGTGATGACGCCATCCGTTTCATGGATAATCTCGACTTCATCTGCATTGTCACCCATGTGGCCGATGCGCGCACCTGTGTGCTGCACCCCGCCAGCCACACACACCGTCAGTTGAGTGACGAGCAACTCCTTGAAGCAGGTGTGGCACCCGACCTCATCCGCCTGTCTGTAGGCATCGAGAATGTGAACGATATTATCGCGGACCTTGAACAGGCCATGTCGAAGATGTAAGTCTTTCCAGAGAATGCCTTTTATCCGGGCTTTCCAAATTGTGACAACATTTGGAACGTAGCAAATACAAAAATAAAACCGCATCTACACCACTGAAGGTATAGATGCGGTTCGTGTATTAAGAATGTTGGTTTACTTTATTCTGCTGCCTCGGCAATTGTCTCGGCAGTTTCAGTTGCTGTCTCAGCTACATTCTCGGCTACTGTCTCAGCAGCCTTCTTGCCACCGCGACGGCTACGGCGTGTAGCCTTCTTCTTTGTAGCGTCCTTGGCCATGTTCTCATCAAAGTCCACGAGTTCGATGAATGCCATAGGAGTGGCGTCAGAAGGACGGATACCAAGCTTGATGATACGTGTGTATCCGCCTGGACGGTTGGCCACCTTAGCTGAAATGTCGCCGAAGAGTTCCTTGATGGCGAACTTGTTCTGCAGGTAGCTGAACACGACGCGACGTGACTCAGTGGTGTCGGTCTTCGACTTTGTGATCAGCGGCTCTACATACTTGCGCAGCGCCTTAGCCTTAGGCAAAGTGGTGGTGATTCTCTTGTGCATAATCAGCGAAATTGCCATGTTGGCCAACATAGCCGACCTGTGAGCTGCCTTACGACCAAGATGATTGAATTTCTTATTGTGTCTCATCGTTTAATCTTTTTCTAATTTATACTTGGAAATATCAGTTCCGAATTGAAGATGCTGACTCTCAAGCAGATCGTCAAGCTCTGCAAGAGACTTCTTACCGAAATTACGGAATTTGAGCAAGTCTGTTTTGTTAAATTGTACCAAATCTCCCAAGGTCTCCACCTCAGCAGCCTTCAGGCAGTTGAGCGCACGGACAGAAAGGTTCATGTCTGTGAGCTTCGTCTTGAGCAGCTTGCGCATTGCCAGAATCTGCTCGTCGAATTCCTCAGTACCGTCGATGTCTGCGTTCTCCAGCGTGATCTTCTCGTCTGAGAACAGCATGAAATGGTGGATAAGAATCTTAGCCGCTTCCTTGAGTGCGTCCTTCGGGTGTATAGAACCATCAGTAGTGATTTCAAGAAGCAGTTTCTCGTAGTCGGTCTTCATGCTCACACGGTAGTTCTCGACAGCGATTTTCACGTTGCGGATAGGGGTATAGATAGAGTCGATGGCCAACTCGTTGACGTTGTTAGAAGGGTTCAGCCGGCGGTTCTCGTCGCTGGGAATATAACCACGTCCCTTGTTGATGGTCAACTCAATCTCGATGGAAGCCTTAGGATCTAAATGACAAATTACCAAGTCAGGATTTAACACTCCAAATCCACTGAGATACTTGTCGATATCTCCAGCGGTGAACTCAGTTGCGTTCTCCACTGTGATAAGAACTTTCTCCTTGTCAGTTCCTTCACTTCTTTGCTTGAACCTTACTTGTTTGAGGTTCAAGATGATACCGGATACATCCTCCTTCACGCCGGGGATAGAGGAAAACTCGTTTTCCACACCAGCTATACGTATAGCACAGATGGCATATCCCTCAAGCGATGAAAGCAAGATGCGACGAAGAGCGTTGCCAATGGTAATGCCAAAGCCAGGCTCCAACGGACGGAATTCGAACTTGCCGAATTTGTCTGTCGATTCCAGCATCACTACTTTGTCTGGTTTTTGAAATGCTAATACCGCCATGTTTAATTTTATTATTTAGAGTACAACTCGACTATCATTTGTTCTTTAATATTCTCAGGAATGCTGTCACGCTCGGGGAGATGAAGCAATTTGCCACCCTTGAGGTTCTCGTCCCACTCAATCCATGGGTACTTGCTGTGGTTGAAGCCAGCCAGAGATGACTCGACAACCTCGAGGCTCTTTGACTTCTCGCGTACTGCCACAACTTGTCCTGGAGTTACTGCGTAGGATGGGATACCCACAACCTTGCCGTCAACAGTGATGTGCTTGTGGTTAACAAGCTGACGAGCAGCGGCACGTGTTGGAGCGATGCCCAGACGGTATACCACGTTGTCGAGACGGCTTTCAAGCATCTGAAGAAGTACCTCACCGGTCACTCCCTCTTTTCTTGAAGCTTTCTCGAAGAGAATGCGGAACTGCTTCTCGAGCACACCGTAAGTGTATTTGGCCTTTTGCTTCTCAGCCAACATCAGTCCGTACTCGGATGACTTCTTGCGCCGGTTGTTACCATGCTGTCCCGGAGCGAAATTGCGCTTCTCAAGAACTTTGTCTGGACCGTAAATAGCCTCACCGAAACGACGTGAAATCCTAGACTTTGGTCCTGTATATCTTGCCATATTCTTGTCCTTGTTTTTATTTGCGACACCTCATCACTTTTTCTTTCATTCACGATGCCCTTACAGCAGCGGATGTAGAAAGGAAAGATACATCCAAAATCGGGCGTCGTGATGAAATATGAAGCAAGAGGTTGTCTGAATTGTGATTGATTATACTCTTCTTCTCTTAGGTGGGCGACATCCGTTGTGTGGCAGCGGAGTCACGTCGATGATTTCAGTCACCTCGATATTGCAACCGTGAATGCCGCGGATGGCAGCCTCGCGGCCGTTACCTGGCCCCTTAACGTATGCAACCACCTTTCTCAGGCCGAGGTCGTAAGCGACCTTTCCACAATCCTGTGCTGCCATCTGGGCTGCGTAAGGAGTGTTCTTCTTCGAACCTCTGAAACCCATCTTGCCGGCAGAGGACCATGAGATGATTTGTCCTTCACTGTTTGCCAATGACACGATGACGTTGTTGAAAGAAGAATGCACATGCAACTGGCCCTGGGCACCAACCTTAACGACTCTTTTCTTAGCTGTAACTGTTTTCTTAGCCATAATCGATTATTTAGTAGCTTTTTTCTTGTTTGCAACTGTTTTCTTCTTTCCCTTACGGGTACGAGCGTTGTTCTTTGTGCTCTGGCCACGCACTGGAAGTCCCAAACGATGGCGAATGCCACGATAGCATCCGATATCCATCAGACGCTTGATGTTCATCTGGATCTCAGAACGAAGGTCACCCTCGACCTTATAGTCGGTACCGATAACCTCACGGATCTTACCGGCCTGCTCATCGCTCCAGTCCTTCACTTTAATGTCCCTGTCAACGCCTGCCTTGTCAAGGATCTTACCGGCGCTGCTGCGTCCAATACCGTAAATGTACGTTAACGCAATTTCCCCGCGCTTGTTCTGCGGGAGATCTACACCAACAATTCTTATTGCCATATTTTCTTTGTTTGCTTGTTTCAATCAAAAGAATTATCCCTGACGCATTTTAAACTTGGGATTCTTCTTATTAATTACAAAAAGGCGACCCTTGCGACGAACAATAACGCAGTCGGGTGTGCGCTTCTTTAATGATGCTCTTGTTTTCATATATCTGATGTGTTATTTATACCTGAAGACGATTCTTCCCTTTGACAGGTCGTAGGGTGACATTTCCACACGTACCTTGTCGCCTGGGAGGATTTTGATGTAATGCATTCTCATCTTGCCTGAGATGTGGGCGGTAATGGGGTGCCCATTCTCCAGTTCCACACGGAACATGGCATTCGACAATGCCTCTACAATGGTTCCGTCTTGCTCTATTGACGCTTGCTTTGCCATAAACTATTTCTTATTGTTCAGTATATTCTCTATTTCATCGAACGATGACAGGATGTCGGCCTTGCCTTTGCGGACTGCTATTGTGTGCTCGTAGTGGCAGGCGGGCTTGTTGTCGCGGGTGATGATGCCCCAATGGTCTTCCTGCATGTAAATCTCGCGTGTGCCCATAGTAATCATGGGTTCTATCGCGATGCATAGACCGTCTTTCAGCATTTTTCCGCTTCCACGACGACCGTAGTTGGGAACCTGTGGTTCCTCGTGCATGTCGTGCCCTATGCCATGGCCTACAAACTCACGTACCACACCGTAGCCATATTGTTCACAATGGCTTTGGACTGCGTCGCTGATGTCACCAATGCGATGGCCGGCAACGGCCTGTTCTATGCCCTTGTAAAGGGCTACCTTGGTCACGCGCATCAACTGACGCACTTCGTCAGACACCTCGCCTACAGCGAAAGTGTAGCAAGAGTCACCACAGAAACCGTCGAGTTTTGTTCCGCAATCCACAGACACTATGTCACCTTCCTGAAGCGGGGTGTCGTTTGGAACCCCATGTACCACCTGGTGGTTCACCGAGGTGCAGATGCTTGCGGGAAAAGGATCACCATAAGGATTAGGGAAGCCCTTAAATGTTGGAACTGCCCCATTGTCGCGGATGAACTCGTCGGCCAGACGGTCGAGCTGCCTTGTGGTCACTCCAGGCTGGATGACCTTGGCCAGTTCGGCCAAAGTCTTTCCAACCAAGAGGTTTGCCTGACGCATCAACTCTATCTCGTCATCTGTCTTGAGATACACCATTACAATATCACAGCTTTAGTAAGCCGACATCTCTGAATGCTCGCCCCTGATGCGGCCAGTGGAGAGCAGGCCATCATAATGACGCATCATCAGATGGCTCTCTATCTGTTGGAGGGTATCGAGTACCACACCTACAAGGATGAGCAGCGATGTACCACCAAAGAACTGAGCGAACTCACGCTGGATGCCGAACAGTCCGGCGAATGCTGGAAGTACGGCGAGGAAAGCGAGGAAGAGGGCGCCTGGAAGTGTGATTCTCGACATGATGGTGTCGAGATAGTTGGCAGTATCCTTTCCTGGCTTGACTCCAGGGATGAAACCGTTGTTGCGCTTCATGTCCTCAGCCATCTGAACAGGGTTGATGGTGATAGCCGTGTAGAGATAGGTGAAGAGGATAATCAAAGCAGCGAAGATCACGTTGTAAAGTCCACTCTGGGTGTCCACCAGTTTCTGAAGTGTTGAACTGGAGTTTCCACCTGCCATGAAACCTACGAAAGTGATGGGTATGAACATGATTGCCTGCGCGAAGATGATAGGCATCACATTGGCAGCATAGGGCTTCAGGGGGATGTACTGACGAGCGCCGCCCACAACCTGATGGTTGCCGACAACACGTTTGGCGTACTGAACGCGCACCTTGCGGGTGCCTTGTACCAGAAGCACTGCGGCTGCAATCACTGCAAGCAAAGCCACTACTTCGAGGAGGAACATCACCAGACCGCCCTGTGCTGCACCGAGACGGGAAACGAACTCCTGTGTCACGGCCTGCGGGAAACGTGCGATGATACCTACCATAATGATCAGAGACACTCCATTACCAATACCCTTGTCGGTGATGCGCTCGCCAAGCCACAGGATGAACATGCTGCCGGCGGCGAGGATAATGGTGGAGGTGATGAGGAACATAGTCCAGCTGAGACCGGGACTCAAGGCCTGGCCGTTGGTCTGCATACGGAGGTTGATGAGGTAAGCAGGAGCCTGGAAGAGAAGAATCAGCACAGTCAGATAACGTGTGTACTGGTTCATCTTCCGTCTGCCGCTCTCACCCTCACGTTGCATCTTCTGGAAATACGGAACTGCTATGCCTAAGAGCTGCATCACAATGGATGCGGAGATGTAGGGCATGATTCCAAGTGCGAAGATGGATGCCTTGGAGAACGCGCCGCCGGAGAACATGTCAAGAAGTGAGAGGAGTCCTGTCTTCGTCTGCGTGCTGAGTTCCTCGAGCTGTGCGGTGTCAACACCTGGCAGCACCACGAAAGAACCGAAGCGGTAGATGGCGACGAACAGCAGAGTGATGAGGATGCGCTGACGCAAATCCTCCACACTCCAGATGTTCTTCAGGACCCTTACGATCTTGATGTTCTTAAGCTTGTCTATAGCTTTTCCCATGACCTGTTAGAGTTTTACTACATTACCACCTTTACTTGTGATGGCTTCCTCAGCCTTCTTGCTGAAAGCATTGGCTTCCACGTCAATCTTGGCGTTGAGCTCACCTTTGGCAAGCACCTTCACCAACTCACCCTTGTGAGCGTAGCCGGCGTTGACGATATCTGCCACAGTGATCTTGGTCAGGCCCTTGTCGGTTGCGATCTTCTCGAGCACCTCAACATTGACCGCTCTGTACTCTACGCGGTTGATGTTCTGGAAACCGAACTTGGGAACACGACGCTGAAGTGGCATCTGACCGCCTTCGAAACCAATTTTCTTCTTGTAACCGGACCTTGCCTTGGCGCCCTTGTGACCGCGAGTAGATGTACGTCCCTTGCCAGAGCCGTAACCACGTCCTACTCTTTTGCCTTTCTTGTTGGAGCCGGCGGCCGGAGTCAAATTATGTAATTCCATTGTTTACTCTGTTTAATAATTGAAACGATTCACATTATTCAATGACTTCAACCAGGTGGCTCACCTTGTTGAGCATGCCGCGCAATGAAGGAGTATCCTCACGCTCTGTCTCGCTGCCTATTCTGCCAAGGCCAAGAGACTCAAGAGTACGCTTCTGTTCTATTGGACGATTGTTGCGACTCTTTACTTGCTTAATCTTAATCTTTGCCATGATTGGTTCCTCCTATCCTCTGAATACTTTAGACAATTCAACACCACGTGCCTCAGCGATGGCCTTCGGGTCGCGCATTGAGGAGAGAGCCTCTATGGTGGCCTTCACAAGGTTGTGAGGGTTGGATGAGCCCTTAGACTTGGCAAGCACGTCCGTGATGCCCACACTCTCTAACACAGCGCGCATAGCACCACCGGCCACCACGCCTGTACCGGCGCTGGCTGGCATCACGAGCACGCGGGCTCCGCCGAATTTGGCGACAGCCTCATGTGGCACTGTGCCCTTGAGCACTGGCACACTGAAAAGATTCTTCTTTGCGGCCTCTGTACCCTTTGCGATGGCTGCTGTGACTTCACCGGCCTTGCCCAGACCGTATCCAATCACGCCTTTACCATTGCCAACCACCACGATGGCGGCGAAAGTGAAAGTACGACCACCCTTGGTGACCTTGGTCACGCGATTCAGAGCCACAAGTCTGTCCTTCAGCTCCTCAGGGTTTTCTATCTTTGCTCTATTTACCATAATTTCTTTTTACTTTTTTAGAATACAAGTCCGCCATTACGTGCAGCGTCTGCCAACTGCTTCACTCTGCCGTGGAACAAATAACCGTTTCGGTCGAACACGACCTTGGTGATACCGGCTTCGAGAGCCTTCTTAGCGATGAGCTCGCCTACCTTAACGGACTGCTCCGACTTCGACAGTTCGCCCATGCCCAGTGATGAGGCAGAAACGAGTGTCTTGCCCAGTGGATAGTCCTCCACAAGGATGGTCTTGCCATTCTTCACGACACGCTTGGTGAAAGGGTGCTCCTTGTTCACGTAGGTGTCATCTATAATCTGTGCGTAAATCTGTTTGTTGCTGCGAAAAACACTCAGGCGTGGACGCTCAGCAGTACCAGATACTTTGTTACGTACTCTGTGCTTGATTTTGATACGTCTTTCTATCTTTGTTATCATAACTCGTACAAATTAAATGTTATTTAGCACTTGCTGATTTGCCCGACTTCCTTCTTACAACCTCGCCCTGGAAGCGAATACCCTTGCCCTTGTAAGGCTCAGGCTTGCGGAATGAGCGTATCTTCGCACAAATCTGTCCAAGCAGCTGCTTGTCGCATGATTCGAGCATTACGAGAGGATCCTGGTTGCGTTCCATCTTTGTCTCCACCTTCACTTCTGATGGAAGTTCGAAGAAAATGGAATGTGAATAACCAAGCGAGAACTCGAGAAGATTACCTGTGTTTGAAACGCGGTAACCCACACCTACGAGCTGGAGGGTCTTCTTGTATCCCTCAGACACACCCACCACCATGTTGTGGAGCAATGCACGGTAAAGACCGTGGAAAGCATGACGCTGCTTGGGGTTGTCAGCCAGCATCTCAGTGTTCTCTTCAAGAGTGACTTTGCCTTCTTCGAGGCTCACCTTGATTGACGGGTCCACATACTGCGACAGTTCGCCTTTGGGACCTTTGACTGTTACAATGTCATCCTTATGAGTGAATGTCACTCCTGCAGGAATATTAATAGGCAACTTACCAATTCTAGACATTATAAATCCTCCCTTAATTAGTACACAAAACAAAGCACCTCGCCACCTATCTTCAGGTCCTTGGCCTCTTTGTCTGTCATTACACCTTTGGATGTAGATAATATCGCTATACCTAATCCGTTAATAACTCTCGGCATGTCCTTATAACCAGAGTACTTGCGAAGACCTGGACGTGACACGCGCTTCAAAGACCGGATTGCGTTGGCCTTTGTTACTGGATCGTACTTCAGAGCCACTTTGATTGTGCCCTGGGGACCGTCGTCCACGAACTTGTAGTTCAGTACGTATCCCTTGTCGAAAAGGATCTTGGTGATCTCTTTCTTCAAATTGGAGGCTGGAATCTCTACCACCCTGTGCTTGGCCATGATGGCGTTCCTCAACCTCGTCAGATAATCTGCTATTGGATCTGTCATAAAATTTAGTTAAATTAACCGGGACTGTCCCGACAATATTTAATTAATCTGTTGTGTGCTTGTTCATCAACATCACCCTCGTTGCATTACCAGCTTGCCTTCTTCACGCCGGGGATGAGGCCTGCTGAAGCCATCTCGCGGAACTGAATGCGTGAGATGCCGAACTGGCGCATATAGCCTCTTGGACGTCCTGTCAGCTTGCAGCGGTTGTGAAGACGTATGGGGTTGGCGTTTTTGGGGATTGACTGCAGCTTTCGTGCTGCCTCGTAAGCTTCCTCAGGAGTGCCTGTGTTGACAATCTTCTTGAGCGCGGCGCGCTTGGCAGCGTACTTGGCCACGAGTTTCGCACGCTTCACCTCGCGTGCCTTCATTGATTCTTTTGCCATATCCGTTTATTTTTTAGAATCCTTAAATGGTAATCCAAATGCCTTGAGAAGTGCGTAACCCTCCTCGTCGGTCTGGGCGGATGTCACGAAAGTGATGTTCATACCCATGATCTTCTCGATTTGGTCGAGGTTGATTTCAGGGAAGATGATCTGCTCCTGGATGCCGAGTGTGTAGTTTCCACGTCCGTCGAACTTGCTCTCGATTCCCTTGAAGTCGCGGATACGGGGTAGTGCCACGCGCACCAGTTTCTCAAGGAACTCGTACATGCGCTCACGGCGCAGTGTCACCATCACGCCAATGGGCATCTTCTTGCGTAGGTGGAAGTTGGACACGTCTTTCTTGGAGATGGTTGCCACGGGCTTCTGGCCTGTGATTGAGGCAAGTTCCTTCATGGCCACCTCGATGATTTTCTTGTCTGCTGTGGCCATTCCAAGACCCTGGTTGATCACGATCTTCTTCAGCACAGGAATCTGCATTGAAGAAGTGTAGTTGAACTGCTTCTGCAGTGCCGGAGCTATTTGCTCGGCGTAAACGTTCTTAAGGTTTGCAGTTGTACTCATTTGATTTCCTCCCCTGACTTTTTACCGTAACGTACTAACTTGCCATTGGCTCCGATTCTTCTGCCGATGCGGGTGCCCTTACCGGTCTTGGGATCAACAACATTCAGATTGGAGATGTGTACAGGTGCTTCCTGTGTGATTCTACCTCCCTGTGGGTGCTGGGCGTTAGGCTTGGTGCTCTTGGTCACCATGTTCACACCCTCTACAACAGCACGTTGCTCCTTGACAAGAACGCGCAAAACCTTGCCCGTTTTACCCTTGTCGTCTCCGGAGTTCACGTAAACTGTGTCGCCTTTCTTGATATGTAACTTACTCATTACGTTGTCTGTTATTAATAATTAAAGTACCTCAGTAGCGAGTGAGACAACCTTCATGTTCTTGGCGCGAAGCTCACGGGCCACTGGACCGAAAACACGGCTTCCCCTCATTTCGTTGGCGTTGCTCAGCAGAACAACGGCATTGTCATCAAAACGGATATAGGAACCGTCTGCGCGACGCACTTCCTTCTTGGTACGTACAATCAAAGCCTTTGATATCGTGCCTTTCTTCAACTCGCTCGATGGCACAACGTTTGTGATGGCCACGACGATGATGTCGCCAATAGAGGCGTAACGGCGGCGTGTACCACCAAGAACGCGGATGCATTTCACCTCGCGTGCGCCACTGTTGTCGGCTACTGCCAATTTGGTCTCTACCTGTATCATATTTACTTAGCTCTTTCTACGATTTGTACTAATCTCCATCTCTTGGTTTTGCTCAATGGACGAGTTTCCATGATCAGCACAGTGTCACCTACATTGCACTCGTTCTTTTCATCATGAGCATGGTATTTCTTTGTCTTGCTGACAAACTTACCATAGATAGGGTGCTTCTCCTTGAACTTGGTGGCTACCACGATGGTCTTGTCCATCTTGTTGCTCACCACAACCCCTGTTCTCTGTTTTCTTAAATTTCTAACTTCCATGTAGATCACTGTTATTTGTTAAGTTCTCTTTGACGCAACTCACCCTTCATGCGGGCTATGTCGCGACGCAATTTCTTAAACTGAGATGTATCCTGAAGAGGGGAGATGGTGTGGTTAAACTTCATCTGCCCGTAGTTGGCAACCTCTGTCTCGATACGCTCCTTCAACTCATCGGTGGTGAGTCCCTTTATTTCTGAAATCTTCATAATCAAGCGTTTTTGTCGTAGTCACGTCTTACTATAAACTTAGTGGTAGTCGGGAGCTTCTGCGCACCCAGACGAAGTGCTTCCTTTGCCACCTCGTAGGGCACTCCTTCTATCTCGAAGAGTATGCGTCCTGGTTTTGCAGGGAACACGTACTTGTAGGGGTCACCCTTACCTTTACCCATTCGAACGTCGGCTGGTTTCTTGGTGATGGGTTTGTCGGGGAAAATGCGTATCCAAACCTGTCCTTGACGCTGCATGTAACGAGTGATTGCCACACGGGCTGCCTCGATGTGCTGTGCCGAGATCCAACGTGTTTGGAGGGCCTTGATGCCGAAGCTGCCGAATGCCAGCTCTGTGCCTCTGTGTGACACTCCTTTCCAACGGCCGCGGCCTTTCTGCGGTCTTCTGTATTTCTGTCTTTTAGGCTGTAACATGATTCAATCTGTGATTTAGCGGTTGTTTTTTCTGTTTCTGGACCTTCTGTTGCCCTGCTGGCTACCACCGCGGTTCTCCTTCTGCTGTGAGAAGTTAGGTGTGAGGTCCTTCTTACCGAATATCTCGCCACGGCAAATCCATACCTTGATACCAAGCAGACCCACTTTCGTCAGTGCCTCTGCAAGGCAGTAGTCGATGTCGGCGCGGAAAGTGTGGAGTGGAGTCCTTCCTTCCTTGTACATCTCGGAGCGGCTCATCTCGGCGCCGTTGAGACGGCCGGAGATCTGTACCTTGATGCCCTCAGCTCCTGAGCGCATGGTGTTGGAGATGGCGGTTTTGATAGCGCGGCGGTAAGCCATCTTCTTCTCAATCTGAGAGGCGATGCTGTGAGCCACGTAAACAGCGTCGAGGTCTGGGCGGCGCACCTCGTAGATGTTGATCTGGATGTCTTTCTTTGTGATTTTCTTCAACTCCTCTTTCAACTTCTCAACCTCCGATCCGTTCTTGCCGATAATCACACCGGGGCGAGCTGTGCACACGGTGATGGTCACCAGTTTGAGTGTACGCTCGATCACGATTTTGGAGATGTTGGCGTTAGCCAGGCGAGCGTTCAGATACTTTCTGATCTTACTGTCCTCGAGAAGGTTGTCGCCGAAGTTCTTTCCACCGAACCAGTTTGAGTCCCAACCTCTTACAATACCGAGGCGATTGCTTATTGGATTAACTTTCTGTCCCATAATTAATTTTCAGCATTTGGTTTAGCGTCAATAAACATAGTGACGTGGTTAGAACGTTTGCGAATACGGTAACCCCTTCCTTGTGGTGCGGGGCGCATGCGCTTGAGGGTGACTCCCTCGTCTACAAATACTTTAGTGATGTACAGCTCGACATTCTCTGCCTTGCCGTTCTTCTGCTCCCAAACATCAATGGTGGCGCGCAGCAGCTTCTCAAGGTCTTTTGAGGCGGCCTTTGCGTTGAAACGCAGCACGGCGAACGCCTTGTTGACCTCCATGCCTCTGATGAGGTCGGCTACATAGCGCATCTTGCGTGGTGAAGATGGGATGTTTCTCAGACTTGCTTTAAAAGTAGTCTTCCTGGCCTCCTTGATTCTCTCGGCCATTTCTCTTTTTCTCTTACCCATTATTTGTCTTCTGTTTTTTACATGATTGCTCTATGTACCTGTTACTTCTTACGGTTGCCTGCGTGTCCGCGGAATGTGCGGGTCAGGGCAAACTCACCAAGCTTATGGCCTACCATGTTCTCAGTGATATAGACAGGTATGAATTTGTTTCCATTGTGCACTGCGATGGTATGTCCCACGAAGTCGGGCGAAATCATCGAGGCGCGTGCCCAAGACTTGATTACGTTCTTCTTGCCACTTTCGTTCATAGCAAGTACTTTCTTCTCAAGCTTGACATCAATATATGGACCTTTTTTTAATGAACGACTCATATTCTTCTGTTAGTTAACTTGATTACTTACTCTTACGTCTTTCGATAATATACTTGCTCGAGTGCTTCTTGGGCTTACGTGTCTTCAAGCCCTTGGCGTAAAGACCGTTGCGAGAGCGTGGGTGTCCACCAGTGTGACGTCCTTCACCACCACCCATTGCGTGGTCAACTGGGTTCATCACAACACCGCGGTTGTGCGGACGGCGTCCGAGGTGGCGTGTTCGTCCGGCCTTACCGGATGACTCAAGAGCGTGGTCGGAGTTGCTGACGCTACCGATGACAGCCTTGCAATCGCTGAGCACGCGGCGAATCTCACCTGAGGGGAGTTTGATGATGCAGTAGTCACCCTCGCGTGATGTTAACTGAGCGAAGTTGCCGGCTGAGCGAACCATCTTAGCGCCCTGTCCTGGACGGAGCTCGATGTTGTGTATCACTGTACCTACCGGTATGTTCTTCAGAGGAAGAGCGTTGCCAAGGTCTGGAGTGGCTGTGTCTCCCGACATCAACCTGTCATCAACCTTGAGTCCATTAGGAGCAACGATGTAGCGTTTCTCACCATCAGCATAGAAGAGCAAGGCAATGCGGGCCGAACGGTTCGGATCGTACTCGATTGTCTTCACCACTGCTGGTATTCCATCCTTGTCTCTCTTGAAGTCTATGATGCGGTATTTGCGCTTGTGGCCACCACCTCTGTAACGAACAGTGATGTGGCCGTAGTTGTTCCTACCGCCTTTGCTTCTCATACCATACACGAGAGATTTCTCTGGTACTGATGTAGTAACATCATCGAAAGTACCAATAGCTTTGTGTCTCTGACCTGGTGTTACAGGTCTAAATTTACGAATACCCATTTGTTTTTTAAATGTTACTATAGAAATCAATTGTGTCTCCTTCCTTCAGGGTCACGATAGCCTTTTTGTAGGCATTCTGGCGACCGCGGATGATACCAGCCCTGGTGTAGCGGCTCTTGGCCTTGCCAGAGTAGTTCATCGTGTTCACGGATACGACACTTACGTTATACTTTGCTTCAATCTCTTTCTTGATCTCGATCTTATTGGCCTCAGGACGGACTATGAATCCGAATCGGTTGTTGAACTTCTCAGTTATGGCCGACATTTTCTCTGTAACCAATGGTTTAATGATATAACCCATCTTAAAGCCTCCTTTACTTGTTTAATGTTTCATCGACAAGCTTCACTGCGTTTTCGGTCAGTACAACAACATTTGCGTTCAACACTTTGTAGGTGTTAAGCGCACTTGCGGTCATCACTTCGACGCCTTTCAGGTTACGAGCCGACAAATATACGTTTTTATTTACTTCTGGCAAAAGGAGAAGCAGCTTCTTACCGTCGATTTTAAGATTATTTTGGATTTTTTTGAAATCCTTAGTCTTTGGAACCTCGATATTGAAGTCTTCTACCACCATGATCTCGTTCTGCTGAGCTTTGTAAGAAAGGGCGCTCTTGCGTGCAAGAAGTTTCACTTTCTTGTTCAGTTTGAAAGAGTAGTTGCGTGGACGTGGACCGAACACGCGGCCGCCACCTCTGAGGACTGGGGACTTGATGTCACCGCGACGTGCGCCGCCGCTGCCCTTCTGACGGATGAGTTTGCGGGTAGAACCGGCAATCTCGCTTCTTTCCTTGGATTTGTGAGTTCCCTGGCGCTGGTCGGCCAAGTACTGCTTCACTGAGAGATACACCACATGTTCGTTTGGCTCAATTCCATAAATGGAATCATTTAACGTAACCTTTCTTCCAGTGTCCTCACCTTGTATGTTATATACGCTAACTTCCATTGTTTATTTCTTGATTTTTACGATTGAACCTTTGAAACCTGGCACGCTGCCCTTCAGAAGAAGGAGGTTGTGCTCGGGAATCACCTTTATCACCTGCAGGTTGTGAGTAGTCACCTGCTCGTTACCCATGTGGCCTGCCATTGGCACGTTCTTGAACACACGTGAGGGAGTGGCGCAGGCTCCGATGGAACCCGGCTTGCGCAGACGGTCGTCCTGACCGTGTGTCTGCTGTCCCACACCACCGAATCCGTGGCGTTTCACGACACCTGCGAAACCCTTACCCTTGCTTGTTCCCACAACATCCACGTAAGGAGTGTCGTTAAACAGCTCGACAGTGATAATGTCTCCAAGGTTGTGCTCTTCATCAAATGTGAACTCGGCCAAGTGTCTCTTTGGTGTTGTGCCGGCCTTCTTGAAGTGTCCCATCAACGGATTGCTGGTGTTCTTTTCGGGTTTCTCCTCGAAGCCCACTTGAACTGCATTGTAGCCGTCTTTCTCGACACTTTTGACCTGAGTGACAACACAAGGACCTACTTCGATAACAGTGCATGGAATATTTCTTCCATCGGCACTGAATACGGATGTCATTCCGATTTTCTTTCCTATTAATCCTGGCATTTCAAAATGAATTTAATGAATTGTTTCTCTTGTTGTTTGTACTAAACTTTAATCTCTACCTCCACACCGCTGGGAAGTTCAAGTTTCATGAGCGCGTCGACGGTTTTGGCTGTGGAGCTGTAGATGTCGATCAGGCGTTTGTAGGTGCAGAGCTCGAACTGCTCACGTGCCTTCTTGTTGACGAATGTGCTGCGGTTCACTGTGAAAATGCGCTTGTGTGTTGGGAGAGGAATTGGGCCACTCACTACAGCGTCGGTGGATTTCACCGTCTTCACGATCTTCTCTGCTGACTTGTCCACCAGGTTGTGGTCGTAAGACTTCAGCTTGATACGGATTTTCTGACTCATTGTTCTTTTTTTGTTTTTGTTGTTATTAATTGCGGGTCACGGAACGGCGACAGGTAAGAGTCATTCGCTACAAGCGCTGTCCGAGACCCATGTTGTTTTTTTGTTCAGACGAGGTCGGCACGTCCGTCAACCTCTGTGAGCACTGCCTTGGCGATGGAGCTCGACAAGGGTGCGTGGTGGTCATAGACCATAGATGAAGTGGCGCGGCCTGATGTGATGGTGCGCAGGGCGGTCACGTAGCCGAACATCTCGGCCAGTGGCACCATGGCTTTCACGATGCGTGCACCGGAACGGCTTGTTTCCATGCCCTCCACCTGGCCGCGGCGTTTGTTGAGGTCTCCGATCACGTCGCCCATGTTCTCCTCGGGTGTCACCACCTCGAGTTTCATGATGGGCTCCATGAGCACGGGCTTAGCCTGCGAGCAGGCGTTCTTGTAGGCCTGGATGGCAGCGATCTCGAACGACAGCTGGTCGGAGTCCACGGGGTGGAACGAACCGTCGATGAGCTCTACCTTCAGGCTGTCCATGGGGTAGCCTCCGAGCACGCCGTTCTTCATAGCGCCCTCGAAGCCCTTCTGGACTGACGGGATGAATTCCTTGGGGATGTTTCCGCCCTTCACGAGGTCCACGAACTGGAGTCCGCCCTCCTTGAAGTCCTCATCCACAGGACCCACCTTGACGATGATGTCGGCGAACTTACCACGTCCACCGGACTGCTTCTTGTAAACCTCGCGCAGCTGCACCTCCTTGGTGATGGCCTCCTTGTAGTTCACCTGTGGTTTGCCTTGGTTGCATTCCACCTTGAACTCTCTCTTCAGACGGTCAAGGATAATGTCGAGGTGAAGCTCACCCATACCGCTGATGATTGTCTGGCCGCTCTGTTCGTCGGTGCGAACGGTGAATGTCGGGTCTTCCTCAGCAAGTTTGGCGAGTCCTACCGACAGTTTGTCGAGGTCTTTCTGTGTCTTGGGCTCCACGGCGATACCGATCACGGGGTCGGGGAAGTCCATAGACTCGAGAACGATGGGTGCGCTCTCATCGCAGAGGGTGTCACCGGTGTGGATGTCTTTCAGACCTACCACAGCGCCGATGTCGCCGGCACAGATTTCCTCCTCGGGGTTCTGATGGTTGGAGAACATTTGGAACAGGCGCGACACTCTCTCCTTCTTACCGGAGCGTGTGTTGTAGATGTAGGAGCCGGCCTGCAGTTTGCCAGAATAAACGCGCACGTAGGTCAAACGGCCAACGTATGGGTCTGTGGCGATTTTGAAGGCCAGTGCCGATGTCTTCTCGTCCTCGCTCGGCTTGCGGTCTTCCTCCCCCTTGGTGTGTGGGTTAGTTCCCACCACGTTCTCGGTGTCGAGTGGTGAGGGAAGGAAAGCGCAGGTGTAGTCGAGCAGTGGCTGCACACCCTTGTTCTTATAAGATGAGCCACAAAGCATCGGAGTCAGACCCATGCTGATGCAACCCTTGCGGATAGCGGCGATGAGTTCTTCCTCTGTGATGCTGTCAAGATCGCCCTCGAGGTACTTGTTCATCAGCTCGTCGTCGTAGTCGGCGGCGAGTTCAATCATCTTCTCACGCCATTCCTCGGCCTCTGCCTGCAAGTCAGCAGGGATGTCGATGATGTCGTACTCTGAGCCCTGGGTCTCGTCGTTCCAGACGATGCCCTTCATGGTGATCAAGTCAACCACTCCTTTGAACTTCTCCTCGGCGCCGATTGGAATCTGTATTGCGCATGGGTTTGCGCCCAGTAGTTCTCTCATCTGTGTCATGGTCTCGAAGAAGTCAGCACCGGAACGGTCCATCTTGTTGACGTAACCGATGCGGGGCACATTGTACTTATCGGCCTGGCGCCATACCGTCTCCGATTGTGGCTGTACGCCGTCGGCGGCGCTGTATGTGGCGATAGCGCCATCGAGCACACGCAGCGAACGCTCCACCTCTGCTGTGAAGTCCACGTGTCCCGGAGTGTCAATCAGGTTGATCTTGTAGAGTGTGTCGTTCCACTTCCAGTGGCATGTAGTTGCCGCTGAAGTGATGGTGATGCCACGCTCCTGCTCCTGAACCATCCAGTCCATCGTGGCTGCACCGTCGTGAACCTCGCCAATTTTGTGGGTCAGACCGGTGTAGTAGAGGATGCGCTCTGAGGTTGTCGTCTTACCGGCGTCGATGTGAGCCATGATGCCGATGTTGCGTGTGAAATTTAAATCTTGTTTGGCCATCTGTTGTTTACTGCTTGTTTACCTTAAAAAATCTATCCTAAAAAACTAAAATCTGAAATGTGCGAACGCACGGTTAGCCTCAGCCATGCGCAGCATGTCTTCCTTGCGCTTGAAGGCGCCGCCCTGCTGGTTGTAGGCGTCCATGATCTCGGCCGACAGTTTCTCTGCCATGCTCTTGCCCGAGCGCTTGCGGGCGAATGAAATCATATTCTTCATAGAGATGGTCTCCTTACGGTCGGGACGGATCTCTGTAGGCACCTGGAATGTGGCACCACCGATACGGCGGCTCTTCACCTCCACGTTAGGAGTGATGTTCTCGAGGGCTTTCTTCCAGATTTCGAGTGAGGACAGTTCCTCGTTCTTCATCTTGTTAGCCACCAACTCAAGGGCGTTGTAGAAGATAGAGTAAGCGATACTCTTCTTGCCACTGTACATCAGGTTGTTCACGAACTTGGTGACCTTAACGTCACCGTAAACCGGATCCGGCAGGATCACGTGTTTCTTTGGCTTTGCTTTTCTCATTGTCTTGTTTTGATTTCCAATTCTTTCGGTCTGAGGCTGCAAATCTAAGTTTTCTTCAAAGGCCTCTCGGCGCATTTACTCAACCCTTATAGCGATCCGTCAAACCAAAACAATCAATTTTTGTTCTTAACTCTTGTTCAGATCGGCAGTTTACTTTTTCTTGGCTGCCTTGGGACGCTTGGCACCGTATTTTGAGCGGCGCTGGGTGCGGCTAGCCACACCGGCTGTGTCGAGCGTACCGCGGATGATGTGGTACCTTACTCCAGGGAGGTCTTTCACACGACCGCCGCGAACCAGCACGATAGAGTGTTCCTGCAGGTTGTGGCCCTCACCAGGGATGTAGGAGTTCACTTCCTTCTTGTTTGTCAAACGCACACGGGCAACCTTACGCATTGCCGAGTTAGGCTTCTTAGGTGTTGTGGTATAGACACGCACGCAAACACCGCGGCGCTGTGGACATGAGTCCAGGGCCGGTGACTTGCTCTTGTCTGCCAACACTTGTCTGCCTTTTCTTACCAATTGTGAAATAGTAGGCATGTTCTTGATTTTTTAATTATTATTTTATTTGTAATATTTTAAGCATTCAATCTGTGCGGTCCACCTTATTATATATGCCTTGTCAGC
The DNA here is from genome assembly GCA_017509605.1 of Bacteroidaceae bacterium. Taxonomy (GTDB): domain Bacteria; phylum Bacteroidota; class Bacteroidia; order Bacteroidales; family Bacteroidaceae; genus RUG11857. The sequence continues at coordinate 81,271 of JAFWPH010000020.1, forward strand.
ATCGTCATGCCGCGGCCAGAAAGGCCCACACATTCACTCTTACTCTCAATTTGCTCTCTTTTCCTTTATCCATCGGCTTTTCCAATGGTTCTCAGCTATGGATACTATGCTCCCTCTACCTCACGTAGGTGCACAATAATCCGAAAAGCGGTGCAAAATTAGCAATTTTCTATGAAATAGAGTATTAAATCCGCAATTATTTCCACCCCAACTAAGCGCAAAAAGGGCGAAAAACGCCATATTTAAGATTGTTTAACGTTTTTCGCCATTTTTTAAATGTCAAAAAGGTGCTTTTTCTTGTTGTTTAAGCCTCTCCTTTGTTGATTTCGAATGGTGCGATGGTGCGTGGACCGTTAGGTTGGTTCTTGAGTTCAATCTTGCCGAACTGTGCCTCGTACTTGGCGATGTTGTCCTGTAGTGCGAAGAGCAAGCGCTTGGCGTGTTCGGGTACCATCACCACTCTTGATGCCACATTGGCCTTAGGCATGCCGGGCATCATGCTCACGAAATCAAGGATGACCTCGTTGCTGGAGTGGGTGATCAGCACCATGTTGGAATAGACTCCCTGTGCCACTTCGGGCTTGATTTCAATTTGTAATTGCTGTTTGTTGTCTGCCATTGTTTCTTTCTTTATGATGATTATTGATTTTGAATATTCTGAGTTTTTTGACCCTATGGATGACTTGGACTGACTACTTGCTGGTCATGATGTCGAGTACGCAACGGTCGGTCTCACACATGGCGTCCTTGCCGATTTTGGTCAGGTTGTGGATGCTTCGGTCCACATCCTCGTCGATGATGCCTTCTACACTGCCCACGCACTCACCGTGGATGGCAAGCATGGCGGAGAGCACGGCTGTGGAGACACCGCTGGCGAGTTTCAGCGCGCAGCTCGGTTTGGCGCCGTCGCAGATCATGCCGGTGAGGTTGGCGACCATGTTCTTCACGGCGTATGTCACTTTCTCATATCCGCCACCCATCAGGTAGGTGATGCCACAACTGCTTCCCGTGGAGGCCACGACGCAACCGCACAGGGCGGAGAGTTTGCCCAGGCTCTGCTTGATATAGATGGCTGTGAGGTGGCTTAGCATCAGCGCTCGTGTCATCTCCTCGTCGGTGTTGTGGTTTTCCTGGGCGAACACCACCACTGGTAGTGTGGCGCAGATGCCTTGGTTCCCGCTGCCTGAGTTGCTCATCACGGGAATTGGAGCGCCTGCCATGCGAGCGTCGCAGGCGCAGGCGGTGATGGAAAGGATGTGGGAGAAGATGCTTTCGCCCATGATGCCACGGCCAATGGGGCGGGAGAGTGTCTTGCCGAGTTGGTGTCCGTAGGTTCCTTTGAGCGATTCTCGGGCGGCATTCTCGTTGAGACGGCGGGCGTCGTTGATGAATGCGATTTCGTCGAGTGGCGCGGTAGTGGCAAATTCATAGACCTTGTGCATGTTCAGCCAACTATCATCGCAGCATTCGTCTTCTTCAGTGTCTGTCTGTTCGTTAAGGAGCACGTCGCTGTTCTTGCTGATATACACGAAATGCGTATGGTCGGTGCTGATGATGGCGGTGGCATCGTCTGTCCCCGCATTCACCTTGACCTCGATATAAAGTTTCTCCTTGATGCCTTGTTTCAGTCCGATTTTAATGTGGTCTTCTGCTATGTACGCCTTGCCACGCTCCACGGACTCGGGACAAACGTCCTTGAGCACTTCCAGTTGATAGGACGATTTTCCAATTAGTGCTCCAAGAGCGATGGCAATGGGCAGTCCAACCATTCCTGTTCCGGGAATGCCGACTCCCATGGCGTTTTTCAGGATGTTGGCACTTAGGAGGACGTCTATGTGTTCTGGCACTTGTCCGAGTGTCTCTGTGGCTTTGCTCACGCACAGTGCCACGGCGATAGGTTCTGTGCATCCCACTGCAGGCAGCACCTCTGACTTGACCAGTTCGATGATCCTCTGTCTTTCCGTTTTGTCTATCATGTCATTCTTTCTATCATTGCCGTTCGGGCGAATGATTCCTATTCAACGTTCTTGTATTTATTCAGTCCGCCACGGAGGAAATCCACATACTTGCTCACGTCCTCGTCATAGGAATAACTGGGTGCCAATGGGTTGCCCTGGTTATCGAGCAGCACATAGAATGGTTGTGCGTTGGCGCCGAACTTGCTGCTTTGCAGGTAACTCCACTTGTCGCCCACGGTGCGCAGTTTACGCTCCTGGCCGTTTTCGTTCACTACCAACGGCTCAGCCAGTGGGGTCCTCTCATCCACATAAAGTTGTATGAGCACATAGTCGTTGTTCATGATTGAAGCCACTGTCGGGTCAACCCATACGGCAGCCTCCATTTTGCGGCAGTTCACACATCCGTAGCCTGTGAAGTCAATCATCACGGGCTGTGCGTGCTGACGCGCGTATTCCATGCCAGCGTCATAATCGGTGAATTTCGGTTTCACCTCGTTGTCGTAGAGGTTGAAGTCCTGAGTCTTCATGGGAGGCGCGAAGGCGCTGACGGCCTTCAGAGGAGCGCCCCAGAGTCCTGGTACCATATAAACGGCGAATGCCAGTGATGCCATAGCAAGGAAGAAGCGGAACACGCCGATATGGCGGTCGTCATCGTCGTGGGGGAACTTGATGCCTCCTAACAGATAGACACCGAGCAAGCCGAAGATCACAATCCACAAGGCGAGGAAGGTCTCACGGTCGAGAATGCGCCATCCCTGGGTAAGGTCGGCGACGGAGAGGAACTTGAGCGCGAAGGCGAGTTCGATGAATCCGAGCGTCACCTTCACCACATTCATCCAACCTCCCGACTTGGGTGCCGACTTCAACCAACTGGGGAACATGGCGAAGAGTGTAAAGGGCAAAGCAAGGGCAACTGCGAAACCGAGCATGCCTATCGTCGGAGCGATGATGCTGCCCATGGTGCTCACCTCCACAAGAAGGAACCCGATAATCGGGCCGGTGCAGGAGAAACTCACAAGGGTAAGCGTGAAAGCCATGAGGAAGATGCCGAGCAGGCCGCCCGTTTTCTCCGCCTTACTGTCCACTGCTGAGCTCCACGAAGAGGGGAGAGTGATTTCAAATGCACCGAAGAAGGAAGCAGCGAACACCACAAGCAGGAGAAAGAAGAAAATGTTGAACACAGCGTTTGTCGCCATGTTGTTGAGGGCGCTGGCGCCAAATATCCAAGTTACAATCAGTCCGAGCACCACATAGATGATGACGATGGAAATGCCATAGACGACAGCATCTTTCACGCCCTTCTTCTTGTCGCCCGAACGGTGGAGGAAGAAGCTCACGGTCATGGGTATGATGGGCCAAACGCAAGGTGTGACAAGCGCCACCAGACCGCCGAGCAGGCCCAGCAAGAAAATCATCCACAGGGAGGAGTGTCCTACATCGTTCTTGCCACCGTTCTCGAAGGCCTTCAGTTGGTCGATGACGGGAGTCCAGTAGTCAGAGGCAGCTACAGGAATGAATATCGAGCTGTCTTGTACTGTGCTGTCGGTCGAGGTGGTCAGCGTCGGCGTGGTGGCTACAGGTTCCTCTGCGGCCTTCTCATCGGCGTTGGCTTCGTTTTTTTTTTCGTCTTTTTTCGCGTCCGTGGCGTCTTCCTTCATGGCACCTTTGGCCTCACCGTTGTATTTGAACTCAGTGGTGGTAGGCGGTGTGCAGTTCTGGTCGTTGCAGGCGCTGTACTCGATGTATCCCTCAACCTCGTACGGGCCGCCAGTAAAGGTGACTTTCTGCACCAATTTGGCGCTCTTCTCGAAGAAGAAAAGTTCTGCTTCGAAGATGGGGTCGAACTGTTGGATGGGTTTGGTCACAGGCTTCAAAGGTCCGTTGGCCTTGGCACCCTTGAGGTTGTCGAAATGAATCACTGTCGGGTTAGGACCGTCCTCAACCACATTGGTGGAATACATGTGCCATCCTGGGTCGATAGATGCCTCGAATACGATTTCGCCCTCAGTTTCTGAAATCTTGTTGAACGTGGCGTTCATTTTCACGGGTTTGGCCATTTGGGCTATCGACGAAAGGCCGCATGTCAGCGCCATCACCATAGTGACGGCAATCAATCTGAAAAATCTCATAATAATGAATGTCTTTTTTTTGTAGCGCAAAGTTAATCATTATTGACAAGGGAAACAAAACATTGAATATAAAGATTATTAATATTCCTAATTTTCCCACTCTTTCCAAGAAAAATAAACATTAGATGATTTGTATTCAAAAGAAAAGTGATATTTTTGCATATCAAGGACTTGCGCCTTCAACCGTCTAAACAACGCGAATTATGAAACACATACTCGTTCTTTTGTTCTCAATCATAGCTTGTATATCTGTTTCTGCCCAGAGATTTGTGATGAGCGGAACAGTCACAGACAAGAAAACAGGAAAGGGCATCGCTTACGCCACCGTCAGAGCCTTGCCGTCAACCACCACTGTGGTCACCAACGAAGAAGGTTTCTTCACCCTGAAGCAAGAGGAGTGTCCCGAGGTCATCGAGGTAACCCACATCAATTACAATGCGGAGAGCGTCCGTCTGAACGATCTTCCTGTAAGCCCTTTGCGGATTCAACTCACTCCGTCGTCTGTGCTCCTTCAGGAGGTGAATGTCTGGACCGACGACCCTCGGAAACTGGTTGATATCGCCATCAGCAAGATAGCGCAGAACTACAGCACCAGTCCCTCGCTCTACAAGTGCTTTTACCGTGAGACTGTAATGAAGCGGCAGAGATATACCTATATCGCTGAGGCAGTGGTGGATATGTATAAGACAGCCTACACTCGAGGCATAGGCAGAGACAAGGTCGCCATATCGAAGGGAAGGCGTTTGGTCAGTCCCCGCGCTGGCGACACTCTCTCCGTGAAGGTGTTGGGAGGTCCCGCGCAACCCCTCATGCTCGATGTGGTGAAGAACGCATCATTCCTGCTCAACGATGAGGACCTCGCCGACTATGCCTTTTCTATGGAAACACCCACTGTCATAGGCAACAGGTCGCAGTTCGTGGTGGCGTTGTCTCCTAAGCATATCTTGCCATATGCCCTTTATTATGGCAAACTCTATATAGACTGTGAGACGCTTGCCTTTACCCGGGTTGAACTATCCCTCGACATGAGTGACCGCGACAAAGCCACGGCTTTCATGCTTGTCAAGAAACCTGCCGGAGTGAAATTCAAGCCCAGGGAACTGTCTTGCCTGATTGATTACAGGTTTGACGGAAAGTTCTGCCGTATCAGTTATGTCAGAAGCAACTTCCGTTTCAGTGGTGACTGGAAGAAGCGTCAGTTTACATCGCCTTTCACAGTGGCTTGTGAGATGGCGGTGACCGATCACCTTACCGACAGCATACAGCCCATCAGTGGGAGGGAATCTTTCGACTCGCGTGATGCCTTCTTTGACAAGGTGGATTATTTTTTAGATCCCGATTTTTGGGAAGACTACAATATCATTGAGCCGACAGAGACACTTGACAAGGCTGTTAACCGCCTTCTCAAGCGTCATCAATCCGTAAAACGATAGAAGATATTTGCAAACCACAAAAAAAGACGGGGCGTGACCAATCTCACACCCCGTCTGTGTTATTCAACGGTGAATTCATCGGACTGACGTTATTTAATTCGGTAGAGGCGGATGCCGAGGTGTGAAGCCTGTGTTTGCGAGTAGTTGTAGAAGGTGGTGCTGTCGAGTACGACTTTCTTCTTGAGGCTTGAAGCGTGCATGAGATGGAGTTTGCCATCCTGCCACACGGCTATGCCCACATGCGAGGTGTCGAGACCCTTTTTTGAGGTGATGATGGACACGATGTCGCCAGTCTTGATGAAAGGTAGTTCTGAGTGAGTCCTTCCTAAGTATGCCTTGGCCAGGTAGGGAAAGGTGCGTCCGTTCACCGCTTGCTCGTCCTTTCGGATGGCAGGAATGAATTCGGGATGAGCGTCTAAATGTTTGTAGAGTTTAGGGTGTGACGACATGTAGTTGATGTCAACCACCTGTTTGGCGAACGGCACTTGGTCGCTGCGGTTTCCCTCTTTGATAGCTTTCTCGATGACGGAATAGACGAGTCCCATCTGCTCGTTGTCCTCGCCCCACTGTGTGAAATAGTGAAGTCGCGAGGGATATCCGTCGATGCGTCCCTGACGGTAGCGAAGTTGGGTGAGCCGTCGGCAGAAGTCTTGAAAGGTTCGCTCCCCGTGTTTGTGGCAAATGGTCAGTGCGGTGACGTTCTCCACGAAGGTGGTGCAGTCGAGTTCCCGTGTGTTGACGATGAGGTGCTCTGAAGAGCCTTTCTCCAAGGTGTGTCCCACATAGGGACGGCCTAAGAAGAGTTTGCCGAAATAGAGCATAGGCTGTTGCTTGCCAATCTTCTCTGGCGCTTCCTGGAGCGCACGTACGATGAACAGCGAGTCCTCGCGGTTATAGTCGGTGCGTTGTGAAAAGGCCTGCATGCAGAGCAGCATGATGGGTATGAAGATGAAATGTCTCATAAAAAATGCTGAATGTAGCCACCCTGGCCTTGAGCAGGCCAGACGTGGCTGATTGTCTTATTTACCAGAGGTTGCCCCATTCGGAATCTTTGTTGTTGCTGCCACGTTGGTTGGTTTCGGCGATATTGCCGCCACCACCTTTTCCTTGGGGAATAGAGGCAGTATCCTGCAACAGCGGTGAAGCGACGAGATGAATGGTGCGGAGTTTAGGAATGGTATAAGTTCTCTTGTTCATATTGTTTTTTATTTATGTTCGGCTTTTTTGTTGGTCACAGGCAATCCTAAGTTTTCAGGTCTATTCTGGGATGATTAGGATTGCCTGTGATTACTTGTGTCTGAATGCTATTTGATGAGTGTTTTTTTGCCGTTGATGATGTAAAGGCCAGGTGCGAGGTCACGGATGTCGCTATTCTGACGAACTAATTGACCGCTGATGGTGTAGATGCCGTTGGGGGTGGCTCCCTCGGTGCCGATGTCCATGATGGCATTGGGAGTGTCGTCGATGCTGATCTTCAGTACGTTTGCAGGTGTATCGCCGGCATAGATGTAGATGGCCCTAAATGGTTTCACGGTCAGTGTGCCTGTAGCAGCCCAGAACTGGTTGCTGGCGATATAGAACAAACCTGAGTATTCGGTGAATTGTTGTTCGCTATAATAGCCCTCAGCGCTCCATCCGCTGGTGGTTGTTTCGTCGTTCTGCTCGGCAGTGGTGTTCTCCACCGTCACATTGCTCTCGATGATGCTGATGTCCGTTGCTTCGCTGTTCACCTTCTTGACCAATATAGGAGTATTGGCGTCAATATGGCTGGCTGCACTGAATTGCAGGACGCCTTCCTCCTGAGAGGTGTCGCCCAATACATTGGAGAGGTGGAAGAATTGCACGTCGCTGTTGGCATTGGCCTCGTAAGGCAGGATCAGCGTACCGTATGTGTTGCCCATGGTGCGGGTGTAGGTAGCGGTGGTGGCAGTGAACGAACCGCCCCTGATGGTAAGGGGCTGTCCGTCGATGATTTCAAAGTTCTGGCAAGTGCCGTTGGCCACGATGTTCTTTGTGGGCGAGGCGATAGCCTGTGCGTTGCTCACGCGAATAACCTGGTTGACATACTGAGGATAAAGCACAGCGCCTACGGCTTCGGCGTACTTGCTGTCGGTCAAGTCCACATCAGTGTCACCGCGATTCCAGAAATAGTCCTGTTGGATCATGGCGGCCTGCGCGGTGGCGTTTTTGGTCTCGACAAAGGTGAGTGTGAAGTCCTTCACTTTGTAGTATGCTTTGTCGCTGCGGATACCGATGGAGAACTGGTTTTCGGCCACTTGGAAATCCACTGAATAGTTGGAAAAAATATCTTTTTCGCCTGTCACCTCGGGTGAACGTCCCACATTGCCGCCCTGCGGGTTGCCGTAGATGGCGAGAGCCGATGAACCGTCGTTGACATCTGTCATGACGTTGGCGGTCAAGCGGTACTGACCGTTTGGCATGTCGCTGAGTGTCTGATAGAGTTCTGCGAGTTTGATGACACCAGCCCAGGCGTTGAAGTATCCATTTTCAACCTTAGTGTCGTTCCATCCTTCGAAATCGCGATAGAATGTCCATTCAGCGGGCACGATGGTCTGTCCGCCGCTGCCTTGAACACCCAGGTTGGTGGTTCCGCCTGTGAAGTCGACATTAGCGATAAGGCTGGTAGCACTACCGTTGTTCTGGGCGATGGTCACCGCGTTGTTGAGGATATTGATGGCTCGCTGACGTTCTGTAGCCGAGGAGAAGTCCTCTTCATGGCCTTCGTAGTCTTCCCACTGGTCGATGGCGGAAGCGGCTGCGATGGACGAAGCGTACTCACGTGCGGCATTGAGCGCGATTTGGAACTGGCTGACAGCATTGTAGGTCAGCACGATATCGGTCACCATAATCTGCGGGGCGTTGTCGCTTCCTGAGTTGGCGTTGGTTTCGAAACCGAAGGAGAGGTCGAAAGGTGCGTAAGCGTCACTGATGGTGAAGTCCTTTGTCACATCGGTCCAGGCTTGGCTAGTGTTGACCAGAGAAGTCTGTGTGCCGTCGATGCTGTAGTAACTGAGGTCGTTGGTGATGTTCGCACTGTTGGTAGAAATTTTGTAGGTGAGAGTGTAGTTACCGGCGGGCAACATGCGCTCCTTGAGAATCTGCAACGTCACAACGGATGAATACCATGCCTTGCGGAGGTAGAGGTTGTTGGGATGATCTGCATCTTCTGTGTTCTTGGTCACCCTGACCCATGAAGAGCCTTCAGTCAGTCCGGAATAGTTGACTTTCCATCCGTCGATATGTTGCAGGTTGGGGAAGTTGTCGTCGAAGACTGCTCCCGGCTCAGACGAACCGTCGAGGTTGGCACCAAGGAACGCACTGACATCGAAGTTCTGGTTTTGGGTGGCTGCGTAGGCGGCGAACTGGTCTGACAAGGCAGCGCAAGCCGTCTGCAAAGCGGCGTCGGTAGCGGTATAAGTGTCGGCGGTGCAGGCCGATGCATCGAGACCTAAGGCAGTATTGCCTTCGATGAGTGCTTGGTATCCGCCCCAGAGTTTGATGGAGGCATCGGTGGCGTCGAGTTGGTCGTTGAGTGCTTGTGCAGTAGTAGCGAACGACGAATAGTCATAGCTCTCATCCATGGCTGCAGTCACGTCGTTTACTTTTTCCAACAGGTCGGTCCAGGCCTTCTGGCTCATGTTGCGCCGTCCGTAATCTGTACCGTCGGCGATAATCTGGTTGTAATCCGTTTCAAAACGAAGAAGCGCGGTCTCGAGTAAGTCGTATGCAGCGTTGAAGTTGGCGGAGTAGTTGTCGGCCTCATCATACAGCGCATCGAGGGCGGCGATGGCGGTCAGCAGGTCATCGACATCAGTGTAGGTCTGGTTGTAAGCCGCTACATTGGTCTGTAACTGAGCATAGATATCGGTGGGTAGTTGGTCTGCGTACTCTGTCACTTTGTTGAGCAGGGTGGTCAGCGCAGCGGCTACATCACCACAGAACTGCAGACGGAAATTGTCGAAATGTATCCAGTTGGCTGTGCCCTCGGCGGTCTTGCCTGCGGTGATAGTTAGATTCTCATTTTCCGCTAACACATAACCTACGGTGTAGTCCTTGTCGGCAGTCCAATTAGCGGTCTTACCATTTAGGTCGATGTAAGTGCCATTGCCGCCGAGGTTGGCAGTCAGTTTGTAGTAGCCAGCTGGAAGACTCGTCAAGGTCTGCGATATGTTACGTTCAGTTAAAGCACCCGAACCTTGCCATTGCTCAGCAAACCAGCCTCCGACCTTGAATTGATGTTGGAGATCGTTGCCGTCTGCTGCTTTGAGAGTATTGTTCTCGGAAAGCGTCCAGCCCGTCATGTTGCGGTACTCGAAACCTGGGTTGGTGATGTAGCCTGTCACATCGAATGGACTGTCCATGGTAGCAGGAAGGTCTTTGTTGATGAGTTCGAACATACCGAGAATGCACCATGAACGTGCTTCGTCGAACGTACCCTCGACACCAATTTCTATTTGAGTGTTGTCTGCATCAATGGTGAAATCGACAGCGTTGCGGTACATCTTGGAGTCGAACACGTTGGCTCCCTCTATCATGCTGTTGGCATAGCCACCGACGGCGAAGGTATTGTTTTCGTTGATGCTGGCAAGAGTTTTGATGGCTACTTGGTTGTCCCCTGCTTTCAGAAAGGCCAGGGATTTATTGGAGTTGGTGTTATAGAATTCTCCTTGGCGGAAAAATGAGTAATTGACCAAGGTATAGTGTCCTGCAGGGAGTGTGATGGATTGAGTCGCGCTGTAGGAAGTAGTGCTGAGCCCACCCCATCCTGCATAGAATTCCATTGCATAGCCTGCCGTGTTGTTACCTTGCGCGGGGCCGTTTTCTCGGTTGATGACAGTCCATCCTGTCGTTCCGTTGTTAAATTTGGCGTTGGTGATGTACTGCGAGGTCACATCCTTCTGAGCAAAACTGACTGCGGCAAAAAGCATGACTACCGCGAAAATGATATATCTTTTCATAATGTACTCTGTTTTTGTCGGTTAGTTTAGAATTGCGTTTGTTTTACTTCAACCACACCTACTCCGCGTTTCATCAATACCACGTAAGCGTTGTTGCTTTGGCTTGAGTTGCCTGGCGCAGCCACCGTATAGTCATGCACTTGGTTGCTGGAGTTTACCGTGCTGGTGTAGGTGGCGTCGTAGAACTGATGGTAGTGACCGGAGAAGTGTTGCACTTTGCCATCTACTTTGCCGGCGGCCTTCATCATGATGGCCGACAAAGGGTTCTTCTTCAGTGTGTTGGCCGAGGTTGCGTCATTGTAGGCGATGCCCGAGGTGTTTGAACCGTAAGCAGAAGAGTTAGTGGTAGTTATGTAATAACCACCACTGTTCTGGTCGAGCCACCAGCGGTTGCAGTCGTCGCCAGCTAACCAAGGGAAGTGCTGCATCCACACCGAGGCTTCGGATTTGTGGCTATCCACAAAAGAGTTGAGATTGCTTACGATGGGGTCGGGAGCGTAGTAGGTGGCTGCAGACAACCATCCTGGTGCTGCATAAGGTTTTTGGAACCAGTAGTTGTTGGCGCAGTAGAAGCGCACGCCCTTAAACTTGAAAGTGAAGTGGTTGGGTTCAAAATACCTGTTGTTTCCAGTGGTAAAGTAGGTAATGCTTTCGTCAAAACCACCGTTGTTGTTCCAATAGGAGTTGTTTGTTTTGATGGCGGAAATGGTTTCTGAATCAGCGTTCGCTCCACCTTCACTTCCAGATGTAACCCCTCGGTCGGAATTGCCGCTGCCCCAGTAGTCGGGACTTAAGTCGTGGTTGCCGGCAATGAAGATGAACGGTATGCCAGCAGTTTTAGCCACTTCTGCAGTGGCATCGAGGAAATAGGTGTGTTTGCCCCTTTTTCCGTCGTCGCCCTTGTCCTGGTCGATATCGCCGAGACAGAAGATGATGTCGGCCTTGGGAACGTAGTTGGGCTTAGTATTGAACTTCACTTTCTGCTTGCCATCGTTGCCCATGGCGCAGATATTGTTCATGATGGCAGTGAGGTCGCGAACGCTCGTGCCGTCATGGTCAATTTGGCCTGTGTGGCAGTCTGAGATGAATACAGCGGTGAAGTAGTCATCTGTGTCGAAACGGAAGGCGTAAGCCTTGTTGTTGTAGGTGAAGACCTCGAGCCTGTCGGCGTAAATCTTGGTCGTCGTTGGGTCAGGGGTTACTTGGGAGGCGGTGACGGTTGTGCCATCAACTTTCACACCAGTGATAAGTCCCGCGAGGTTAGTGCCAGCAGGTGCGGTATAGCGAGTCACCCCATCGGCATCGGTGCTGGTCTTCACACCCGAAGTGCTGAAATTGAAAGTCATTTGTGCGTTCAAGCCCATCGAGAAGAGCAGGAAAGCGAAAGTAAGCAAATGTTTTGTCATATAACGTTAGTTAGTGGGTTTAGGAACAATTGGAATAATCAAAAAACGGAAATTCCGATATCATAGGAATCATCAGAACACTCGGAACACTCCGATTACGCAGGAGATAACCTTGTTAAATTGCAAAAGAACAACTTTTTCACGATATTTACAAACTAATGACTTGAAATTTTGAATATTTGGAGGATTTGAGGTATATTTGCAGTCAGGCTTGTCCGACTTCTCAGACTTGTCGCTATAGCTATAGAATTTAACTACTTATCAATAATGCGTATGCGTAAATATTTGCTTACTATTCTGACGCTGATGTCATGTCCTATGCTGTCAATGGCCCAAACCGAGACAGGCGTGAGCAGCCCCACAGAGGGCGTCATCACACACGACTACCTTGGAGAGACACGGCTCAAGAGCGACGCACTGCAGATGCTTGCCAATTTCATGCAGTACGCCAAGAGCATCTATACCGATGCAGGTACAAACAGCGCAGGAACCGCCTGCGGATATTTCAAGGCCAATAGTGCTGGACAAAACAACGAGGATGGTGTGCGAACCAATGCCGACATTGCGATGCTCTGTGCTTTCGTTTATAAGTATTGCAGGCCAGCAGGTGTGAGTCTGCCCAACGGCATCACCTATGACGAGGTGCTCAGCATGGCCAAGAAAGCAGTGGCCTATGCTTATTCCACCCACCGCAGCACACAACTCAAGCAGTGCACCAACAACGCCTACTGGGGCACCAGCGGCAACAGTTATGTTTGGGAGAGCAGCCTCTGGACCGAAAGCCTTGGCTTTGCAACTTGGATGCTCGGCAACCAGCTTACGGCCACTGAACGTGCCCGTATCCGTACGGTCATCAAAGCAGAAGCTGACTATGAGCTCACCCGCACACCGCCTACTGGCTACTCGGGCGACACCAAGGCAGAGGAGAACGGATGGGAGACCAACGTGCTCGCCGTGGCATGCGCCCTCTATCCCGACGATGCGAACGCCGACGCATGGTACGCCAAGATGCAGCAGTTCGCCATGGCATGCTATTCCATGTTGCAGGACAAGCAGGACGACACCCTCGTCGATGGCAAGCCCGCCAAGGACTGGTACACCGGACAGAACCTTTATGCAGACTACACCCTCCAGAACCACAACTACTTCCACACCAGCTACCAAAACGTAGTCATTCAGGAACTCTGCGAGAGTTACCTTGCCCTCAAGTGCATGCAGCAGGCAGGAGCAAGCAAGACCTTCGACCTGTCACAGACACTCCTCTGGAACCAACAGCCCATGTTCGATGCCGTGCTCAAGGAACTCGCACTTGCAGATGGTGAACTCACCATGCCGACAGGCAATGACTGGAGCATGTTTCTCTACGACCAACTTCCTGCCTACACGGGAATGGCCACCATTTTTGGTGACGCCGATGCGCTGATGCTCGAGAACATGGCTTTCAAATACACCAAGGCAAGACAAAGCACCACCTCCGATGGCAGCTGGATGCTCAACAGCGACATTGGACCACGCCGAATGGGTGTGACTGGACACCGTGTGATGATGACCTATCTCATGCACGAGTTCTTTCCCGTGGGCAGCATGCAGCCCACCTCTTGGGAAACCTTCCGCCTGCGCCATGCCGGCACCAAGTACTTCGAGACACAGAATCTCGTTCGCAGCATGAGTCCCGACCGCTTCACTTGCTTCTACTGGAACGACGGTCTCAGACGCTATTCCGGAGCTATTGTGCCCAACACGCCCGACAACAACAAAATCATGGTGCCTTTCGTCACGCACAATACGGGCAACATACTCGGTACTTACAGCCGTGCCGACAACACTGCCACCATCAAGGGCAATTATGCACTTTTCCCGGAAGGATACGCCATGAACGGGCAAGTTATGGCCAATGGCGGTGCCATTCCCCAGTCTTTCTGTTTCTATGCCACCAGTGGGAACGCCGTCATTCTTATTGATGCCCTTAAGGCTAATGCCCCCACTTCAGTCAGCATGGAGCAGGGTGGCCTAATGGGCATCAGCGTTGATCCTTTCATGAAGGAGAAGCGCACCATCTACTATGAAAACGAAGGCAATATCACCCATATCCAGACCAACGGCAGCAGTTACAGCACTTGGAACAGCAAATGGGCCAACATTGACAACACGATAGGCTTTGTCTGTGTTCGCGACTACGGCAGCACCATGGCTTTTGGCGACCGGTCGCTCAACAGTTCCATTTACACGGCCAAGATCTATCCCGCATATTCGACTTCCAGTTCGCCTGTGGGAACCGACATGAACCATAAGCGTGTGTTCGTCTATTACAGCAACGTCAACGCAGCCCTCACGCAGGCGCTCGCCGCGCAAGTGCAGGACCTCACACAGCAGGACGATAGGGTGGAGGGATGGCACGGTGCTATCGTGCCTGATCCCGACGGCACCAACTATATGATACTCAGCAACCTGTTTGCCTCCGATACCACACCATGGCCACTGACTGTGACATGTCGGCTCGGAGCCCCCGTCTTCACTCAGACCACTGACATTGCAGGCAATAAAGCCTCTGCCACTTTCCATTGCGTGCAAAACTACAACATCGCACAGGAATTGCGTGTCTTCGTCGAAGGAGCTTCTGCCTTGAAAGCAGTACAGGCCGACGAGAACCCAGCAGCAGCTTACATCAGCAACGAGGCAGCTGTCAGCCAGAATGCCAGCATCACCATCATCTCCAAGGACGGGACACAGGCCTTAGGCGACATTTCTATCCCGGCTGGTTCCTGCATGCTCGTGGAAGCCAACGGCACCAGACTCAAGACCACCGCTGCCGACTTCCCCGGTGACTACCGAAACGTGGCGTACGGCACACAGGCTTATGCCAATAGCTACGAGGGATCACACCTGCCGTTTGCTGTTCTCGATGGTCAGGACGACACTTACTACCAGACACTCAACAACGCCTCTTCAGGCAGCGAATACCTTGCTTTCCGCCTCCGAAACAACTATAAGATAGACAAAATCGTGGTCAGCCCCATGGAAGGACAGACCGCACCAAGCAACGTCATCGCACAGTATGGCAACTCTGATGGTTCTTTCGCCAATATCCCAGGATGCACCACGACCAACCAGGGTGGCGACATTATTGTCACATTCCCTGAGGTGGAGGCCAAATACGTGAAAATCAAGCTCTTTGGTGGAAATAGCCGTGTTGCTGTGAAGAAAGTGGCCATCTATGGTGGCTGCAAGCCCGAAGCAGAGCAGGCACAAGTGGAGGAAACAGACATTACTGACGACTATTTCGTAAACCCTTCGTTCGAGGCTGATAGCGAGAGCAGCCTCACGATAGTAAACAACTCAGCCGACGGACTCCGCGGCTGGACTCTCGCTAATCCTACGGGCTGGACGGTCAGCGGAAGCGATGTGACCAAACTGCTTGTGGGTGCCAATTGTTTCACCGACAACAACTTCGGCAAGGTGAATACATTGGCTGATGGCGACCATGCCTACTATCTCCGTATGGGATGGAACACAGGCTCCAGCACCATCAAACAGACACTCCATAACTTGCCAGCAGGGCACTACCGGCTCAGCATGGACCACAGGACCGCTTACACCAACGGCGCGTCATCCTCTTTCACACTGACCACAACAACGGCATCGGCCTCAGGCGCTTTCCTTCAAGGTGCAAACAATATCTTCACCACCATGGCATGGAGCACTCACTCTGTGGAGTTCGATCTCCCAGAAGCGGGTGACGTGGAAGTTGCGGTCAATATCTCTTGGAAGAGTGGCGGTAGTTGCATCATGCTCGACAACTTCCGTCTCTACGTAGCGCAGGGAGTGAATTTCGACTATGAAGCGTTGAAACAGACCATCATCAACAACGATGCCGAAGCCTCTTTCCTTATCCAGAACGCAGACGGATCAGCCACCACAGGTTGGACAGGAGCCAGTTTGGTGAATATCACTGAGAGCTGGACAGGGAGCAGTCAGCCCGACAGCTACATCGAGCGCACCTCCTCAGGTACCATCAGCCAGACTATTGCCAATGTGCCGGCCGGCACCTACAAATTGGTGGCTGCAGCCCGTGCCTACAGTGGTGGTAAGGTGACAGCCCGAATCAACAGCACAAGCGGAACGACCTTCACAGGAGTGGGCAACGCCAACACCACCATTGACCAGATCAACACCAATGGTGTGCAGATGCCCTACAGCGCCTTGGGCGGTTTCGCCAACCAGAAAGCCACTTGCCACGGCTGGCAATGGATCAGCGCCACAGCCGAGGTGCCCGATAACGGTAGCATGACCATCGCCTTCGACATGATGGGCAGCAGTTGGATGAGTGTCGATGACATTCACCTCTATTATGTGAGCGACGGCACGCAGACCTACTGCCAGTCCATCAACGCTGCAGCAAATACCAATTACGTGGAGCTGTCGTTACCCGTCACCGCCGACGTGATTGTCGCCAACCCTAATACTGTCATCAAGTCCGACCGTTTGGCAATTGGTGCCAAGGCTGTGCTTAATAACTCCATCACCGACGGTCAGATGATCAGTATGGTGCTTTATGACGGTTATGACTTTGACGATGGAGGCAACGACTACACCGCCACCGAGGCAGTTATCTACCGTCGGTTAGACGGTGGAAAGTGGGTGACCTTGATGCTGCCATTCACTCCGCAGGACAATCCGGGACGCGTGCTTGATATGACTAAATTCACGCTCAGCGCCCAAAGTCTTACCTTCTCAGAAGTGGAGAACATCGTTCCCGACCATCCCTACCTTGTCCTTGTCTCGGAATCCTTGACCGCTTTGACCGGCACGAGAGGTTCTTACGAGACGTTGCCCACACCCTTCACAAAGACGGTGGATGGTGCGGCTATGTATGGGGTTTACAGGCAAATCAGCGACCTTCAGGAGGCTACAGGTGTGACCACCTCCACCCCAGCTTACGTGCTCAGTGGAGGCCAGTTCTATCTGGTTGATAGTCAGGTGGGCATTGCGCCTTTCCGTGCCTACTTTGGGGCTAATACAGGAAGTGTGCCTGTAAATGTGCTCTATCTTTTTGAGGAAGACGAGGTGGACGCCATCGGAAAAGTGGAAAGTGAAGTCACCGACGGTCCCGTCTATAACCTCAGTGGGCAGTTGGTTTGCAAAAACACGGCTGACAGCCAGAGGCTCCCCAAGGGCGTGTATATTTCAACAGGAAAGATAATCATCAAATAAAATCCTTGGTCAACCCAGGTAATCAAAGTTAAGATGAAGTATTCAATAGTTATTCCCGTGTATAACCGCCCCGACGAGGCCGACGAACTGCTGGAGAGCCTGACTCGCCAGCAGGTGAAGGACTTTGAGGTGGTGATCGTGGAAGATGGCAGTGTGAAACGCTGCAAGGACGTAGTTGACAAATATGCGGATCAACTTGACGTACATTATTATTTCAAGGACAATTCAGGACCCGGACCAAGCCGAAACTACGGAGTGGAGCGCAGCCATGGTGACTACGTGTTGATTCTCGACAGTGACTGCGTGATTCCCGAAGGTTATCTCGCCGCCATCGATGCCGAATTGAACCGTGAGCCGTGCGACGCCTTCGGAGGTCCCGACCGTGCGCACGACTCCTTCACCCCCATACAGAAGGCCATCAGTTACTCCATGACCTCCTTCTTTACTACAGGAGGTATTCGTGGCGGCAAGAAGAAACTCGACAAATTCTATCCACGTTCCTTCAATATGGGTATGAAGCGTGAGGTCTATCAGCAACTGGGCGGTTTCTCCAAGATGCGCTTCGGCGAGGATATTGACCTGAGCATCCGCATTTTCAAAGGTGGCTACAAATGCAGACTCTTCCCAGAGGCCTGGGTGTGGCACAAACGGAGGACCGACCTCGACAAATTCTTCAAACAAGTTTATAACAGCGGCATAGCCCGCATCAACCTTTACAAGAAGTACCCAGAGTCGCTCAAACTTGTTCACCTCTTGCCTATGGTCTTCACGGTGGGTGTTATCCTGCTCTTGCTGTTGGCGTTGGTGTTGGAATTCACAGCGAAGGGAGGTATCCCCATCGGGCATGCTGTGTTGCCGTGGTATGCTCTGCCGCTGATACCGCTTGTGCTTTACGTGCTGATGATCTTTATTGACAGCACTGTGAAGAACAAGAGCGCCGTGATCGGTTTTCTGTCGGTAGAGGCCGCTTTCGTGCAGCTCTTTGGCTACGGGTTGGGCTTCATCAAGGCATGGTGGCAACGTTGTGTCCGCAAGAAAGGTGCCTTTGCCGCCTATGAGAAGAATTTCTACGACTGAGCATAGTATGGAAAATGATTTAGAAGAGGGAAAAAGGCTCTCGCTCAAAGAGAAAGACCGTTCCGAGCAGCCCCGGGAGAAGTTGATGGACCTGGGGCCTGAGAGCCTCAGCAATGCTGAATTGTTAGCTATACTCATTGGCAGCGGAACAACCAAAAAGACGGCTGTGGAGCTGATGCAAGAGGTCATGGACGATTGCGACGGCAAGTTCACCAACCTCTACCATATGAGTGTGAAGAGGCTGATGGAATATAACGGCATCGGGGAGGCCAAGGCCATCACCATCAAGGCAGCCGCTGAGATTGGACAACGACGCGCTCAGGAGTCGGTACAGGATCTCAAGCAAATAGCCAGGGCTGAGGATGTTTATACGTGGATGCATCTGAAGGTGCAGAACCTCACACATGAGGCAAGTTGGGTGTTCTTACTCAACAACAACGCACGTTTGCTCGGGGTCCGTCAGATCAGCAGTGGAGGCATTACCGAGACCAGTGTCGATGTGCGCTTGGTACTTAAGGAGGCATTTTTGGCTGACGCCACTTCCATCATACTGTGCCACAACCATCCTTCAGGCTCCACACGTCCCAGCCGTCAGGACGACAAGCTCACCGAGAGCCTGCGCAATGCGTGCGTGGTGGTCAACCTCAAGCTTATCGATCACGTCATTGTCGCCGATGGAGGCTACTACAGTTATGCTGAGCATGGCAAATTATAACAACTATATTTAGATAGAGTGTCTAGTATAACTAGTAATACTAGTGAAACTAGGAATAATAAAGAAAAAATGGAAAAAACAGACAAACTGACTATAGAGGAAAAAGTCATCAAGATGCTAAAGACCGTCTATGACCCCGAGATACCCGTGGATATCTACGAGCTCGGCATGATTTATAAAATTGACGTGGATGACGATTTCAACGTCAACATCGACATGACCCTTACTGCTCCCAACTGTCCTGCAGCCGACTTTATCATGGAGGACGTTCACCAGAAAGTCACATCCATCGATGAGGTGGGGCAGGTCAACGTCAACCTCGTATTCGAGCCGGAATGGGACAAAAGCATGATGAGCGAGGAGGCCAAACTTGACCTCGGTTTCATGTAAGCACAAATAAATACCATCCCGTTTTCTCGAAGATTCGTTATTGCGTTATCTTGTTATAACGTTATTACGATTACCTAAAAAACTAAACGCTTATGAAGAATATCTATTTCATCTCTGATGCCCACCTTGGATGCCTTGCTTTGGAGCACAGGCGTAACCAGGAACGTCGTTTGGTAAGTTTTCTCGACGCCATCAAGAACGATGCCGAAGCCATCTACTTGATGGGCGACATGATAGATTTCTGGTTTGAATACACCGATGTAGTCCCCAAAGGATACACCCGTTTTCTCGGCAAGCTCAGTGAACTTACCGACCGCGGTGTGGAAGTGCACTACTTTACCGGCAACCACGACATGTGGATGGACAACTACCTCAGGGAAGAGTGCGGAGTAATCGTGCATCGTGAGCCATACGTTTGCGAGTTGCGCGGTAAGTTGTTTTTCATGGCGCATGGCGACGGTCAGGGCGAGACTGACGAGAAGACTCTTTTCCTCTTCAGGGTCTTCCGAAGCAGGGGAGCTCGTAGGCTCGCTCGTATGATCCATCCCCACTGGTTCATCCCCTTGGGGAGGAAATGGGCACGTCACAGCCGTCAGAAACATGAGGATGGCCATGAACCCGGTTTTAGGGGAGAGGACAAGGAAAAACTCATCATCTTCGCCAATGAATATCTGAAGACGAACCCCAACATCAACTACTTTATTTTCGGGCACAGGCATATACAGGTGGATTGCAAGATCAGCGATGATTGCAGGGCTATTATTCTTGGCGACTGGATCAAACTCTTTACCTACGCAGTCTTCGATGGCTACAGCATTTTCCTCGGCAATTACGTCGAAGGAGAAACTAAGTTTTGAAACGAAATCGCCCAGCCAATCTAAGGCTGGGCGATTTCGTTTCAAGGATGAATAGGAGCGTTCAGTGCGATTTGAAAACTCCGTTTTCTCCTAATAGTCTGAATAGTCTGTGATGTCCTCTTCCAAGCGCATGGCATATTGCTTAACCAATGTGAGTGTGTCGGTAGCGATCATCAGTTCCTCGTCGGTGGGGATGACACAAACGGTGACCTTAGAGTCATCGGCAGAAATGATGGCCTCAGTGGCACGGCAGGCGCGGTTGCGTGCCACATCCATCTTCACGCCCAGGAACTCCAGTCCGTCGGTGGCGCCTTCGCGCACCTCCCATTGGTTCTCACCTGCACCTCCAGTGAACAGTATGATATCCACGCCACCCATGGCTGCGGCGTACTGACCGATGTATTTCTTAATGCGATAGGTGTACATCTCCTTGGCCAGACGTGCCTTGTCGTTGCCCTCTGCGATGCCGGCGAGGATATCGCGGAAGTCGTTCGACAACTCCGAGACTCCCATCAAACCTGACTGCTTGTTCAGCAGGTTGGAGATGCCCTTGGTGTCGAGATTCAGTTTGTCCATCAAGAACGTCACTGCTCCCGCGTCGATGTCGCCAGTACGGGTGCCCATAATCAGACCCTCAAGGGGTGTCAGTCCCATGGAGGTGTCCACGCACTTGCCGTCTTTCACTGCGGCGATGGAAGCACCATTACCGATATGGCATGTGATGATTTTCGTGTCCTCAGCGTCACGGCCTAAGAACTCCAGCACACGCTTCGAAACGTAGCGGTGGCTTGTGCCGTGGAAGCCATAGCGTCGCACACCGTAGTTGGTGTAGAGCTCATAGGGCAGTGCGTACATGTATGCGTAGTCGGGCATGGTTTGGTGGAAGGCGGTGTCGAACACACCCACCTGGGGCACTTCGGGCAGCAGGTCTTTCACTGCATTGATACCCTTGATGTTGGCGGGGTTGTGGAGGGGAGCCAGGTCATTGCAGGCACTGAAGTCGCGCATCACCTCGTCGGTGATGACAACACTCTGGTTGAACTTCTCGCCCCCGTGAACCATACGGTGACCTACAGCGTCGATTTCGTTCACGCTGTCGAGTACGGCGTACTCGCCAGTGGTCAGCAGTTCAAAGATGAACTGCACACCTCGTGTGTGCTCAGGAATCGGTTCCTCAATCTTCACCTTCTTACCGTTAACCTTGAGTTTGATGAAAGAGTCGGGGGAGCCAATCTTCTCGATGCCGCCCGATGTGATGACGGACTTGTCGTCCATGTTGTAGAGCGCATACTTGATGGATGAGCTGCCACAATTCAAAACTAATATCTTCATTACTTTGTCTTGGTATATTGGGGATTATTTGTCTTCCTTGGCGGCCATGGCCTGGTTGGCGGTGATAGCGATCATCTTATAGACATCATCTACGGAGCAACCGCGGCTGAGGTCGTTAACAGGACGGGCGATGCCTTGGAGGATCGGACCAATGGCGTCTGCCTCGCCCAGACGCTGCACTAACTTGTAGGCGATGTTGCCCACTTCGAGGCATGGGAACACCAGTACGTTGGCCTTGCCTGCGATAGGACTGCCAGGAGCCTTGCTGGCACCTACGCTCGGCACAAGAGCCGCATCGGCCTGAAGTTCGCCATCAATCTTCAGTTCCGGATCCAGTTCCTTGGCCAGGCGAAGGGCCTCCGTCACTTTATCTACCACTTCGTGTTTGGCACTGCCCTTGGTGGAGAAACTCAGCATAGCCACGCGTGGCTCCTCAAAGCCAGCCACGGCCTTGGCTGTTTGGGCGGTGCAGACTGCGATCTGGCTTAACTGTGCGGCGTCGGGCATAGGAGTGACGGCCACGTCACCTACTACCAAGACGCCGTTTTCACCGTATTGGGGAGTCTTTGTGATCATGAGCATAGCGCCCGACACACAGGTGATGCCTGGTGAGCATTTAATGATTTGCAGGGCTGGACGAAGGGTGTCGCCAGTGGTGGAACGTGCGCCAGAGATTTGTCCGTCGGCGTCACCGTTCTTGATGATGAGGCATCCGAAATAGAGCGGGTCAAGCACCTTCTCACGTGCCTGTTCGATGGTCATGCCTTTCTTCTTACGCAGTTCGTAGAGCAATTGGGCGTATTCCTCGCGTTTGGGACTGGTTGCTGGGTCGATGAGGGTGGCGCGGTCGATGTTCTTCAAGCCGAGTCGGTCGGCAAGGGCGTGCAGTTCATCGATGTTGCCGAGGATGATGAGGTCAGCGAGACCATCGGCAATGGCGCGGTCGGCTGCTGTGAGTGTGCGTTCCTCTGTGCCTTCGGGAAGCACGATGCGTTGTCTGTTGGACTGTGCGCGTTGGATAATTTGGCTGATAAGATCCATAATGAGGGTGTTTTTTATATGGTTTTCGGTTTATTTCAGTCGGGCCACGGTGTCCTTGATACGGCGCATGGCCTCGATGATGTTCTCGTCGCTCGTGGCGTAGCTCATGCGGAAGCACTCGGGGCTGCCGAAAGCATCGCCGCCCACAGTGGCCACATG
The DNA here is from genome assembly GCA_017509605.1 of Bacteroidaceae bacterium. Lineage (GTDB taxonomy): Bacteria > Bacteroidota > Bacteroidia > Bacteroidales > Bacteroidaceae > RUG11857. Next base: position 103,958 of record JAFWPH010000020.1, read on the forward strand.
GCCAACCTCAAGAAGGTACATGGCGAAGTCGGTGGAGTTGTTGATCGTGCGGTCACCATCCTTCTTGCCGAAGTAGAACGAGCATTTGGGGAAGAGGTAGAATGCGCCCTTGGGTTCGCGGACCTCGAAGCCCGGTATTTCCTTGGCCAGACGAACGATGAGGTTCTTGCGGCGCTCGAAAGCCTGACGCATCTGCTCCACGCACTCCTGGCTGCCAGTGTAGGCTGCCTCGGCTGCTTTTTGGCTCACAGAGCATGGACCGCTTGTGTATTGTCCCTGCAACTTGTTGCAACCCTTCACAATCCATTCCGGAGCTGCAATAAACCCGATTCGCCAACCAGTCATGGCGTAAGCCTTTGACACGCCATTGATGATGACCACACGGTCCTTGATGTCGGGGAAGGAGGCCATGGAGGCATGGCTGCCCACATAGTTGATGTGCTCATAGATCTCGTCGGCGATGACGATCACACGCTCATGGCGAAGCAGCACATCCTTCAGTGCTTCCAGCTCCTCAAGGCTATAAACGGAACCTGTGGGGTTGGAGGGTGAGCAGAGGATGAGTGCGCGTGTCTTGGGAGTGATGGCGGCTTCCAGTTGCTCAGGAGTGATCTTGAAATCCTGCTCGATGGTGGCTTCCACGATGACCGGCTCGCCATCGGCCAGCTTTACCATCTGCGGATAGCTCACCCAATAGGGAGCGGGGATAATCACCTCGTCGCCGGCATTGATGATGGCCATGATGGTGTTGCATACCGATTGCTTGGCACCATTGGAGCAGAGAATCTGTGATGGTGCGTAGTCGAGTCCGTTCTCGTTCTTCAGCTTTGCCACAATGGCGTTTTTCAGAGCGGGATAGCCTGGTACCGGTGAGTATTTGGAGTAATTGTCGTCGATGGCCTTCTTCGCGGCTTCCTTGATGTGGTCGGGCGTGTTGAAGTCGGGCTCACCGACACTGAGGTTGATGACATCCACACCCTGTGCCTTCAGCTCGCTGCTGCGTTGCGACATGGCGAGAGTAGCGGAGGGTGACAGTCTGTTGAGTCGATCTGATAGATTTTCCATTTGCTGCTTGTTTTATAGTTTTAACTTCTTTAATTTCTTCTATTTCTTGAAATGCAAATTATGTCCCATGCGCTCCTTCTTGGTGTGCAGGTAACGCTCGTTGTATTTGTTGGGCTGTATCTCGATGGGCACGTTCTCCACAATCTCCAGACCATAGCCTTCAAGACCGACGCGCTTCACGGGGTTGTTGGTAAGCAAACGGATCTTGCCCACACCTAATTCGCGGAGAATCTGAGCACCCACACCATAGTCGCGCTCATCGGGGTCGAAGCCCAGGTGGATGTTGGCATCCACCGTGTCGTAGCCCTCTTCTTGGAGTTTGTAGGCAGCGATTTTTGCCATGATGCCAATGCCGCGTCCTTCTTGGTTGAGATAGACGATGACTCCTTTGCCAGCTTTCTCTATTTCCTGCATCGACTTGTGCAGTTGCTCGCCACAGTCGCAACGTCGTGAGGCGAAGATGTCGCCCGTCATGCACGATGAGTGCATGCGCACCAATACAGGCTCGTCCTTTTCCCATGTGCCCTTGAAGAGGGCGATATGATCCAGGCCGTTGCTCTTCTGGCGGAAAGGAATGATGTGGAAATGTCCGTAAGCGGTGGGAAGGTCGGCCTCCTCTCCACGTATGATGAGCGATTCCTGGCGGAGGCGGTATTCGATGAGGTCTTTGATCTGGATGAGGCACATCCCGAACTGCTTCGCCTTCTCGATGAGCTGTGGCATACGCGCCATGGTGCCGTCCGGATTGAGAATTTCGATGAGTGCGGCGGCGGGGTTCATTCCCGATAGCCGGGCGAGGTCGATGGCCGCCTCAGTATGTCCTGCGCGTCGAAGCACTCCCTTGTCCTGGGCATAGAGCGGGTTGATGTGTCCGGGTTGTCCGAAGTCGCCGGGTTTGGAGGCAGGGTCGGCAAGCGCGCGGATGGTGGCCGCTCTATCGTGGGCCGACACGCCGGTGGTGCAGCCCTCGAGTTTATCCACAGTCACCGTGAACGGAGTGCCCAGCATGGAAGTGTTGTTCTCCACCTGATGGGTCAAGCCCAGTTCCTCACAGCGTGAGATGGTGATGGGAGCGCAAAGCACGCCTCTGCCCTCGGAGAGCATGAAGTTGACCTTCTCTGGGGTGATTAGTTCCGCTGCGGTGATGAAGTCTCCTTCATTCTCGCGGTCCTCGTCGTCAACCACAATGACGAACTTGCCTTCTTTGAAATCGGCAATGGCCTCTTCTATTCTACTGAATTTGAAATCTTCCATATCTTAATTTTCTCTGTTTCTTGTTAGTCTTTACAGCTTCTATTTTCTCTATGTCGTCTTCGCTCCCGCAGCCAATAGCTTGCACCGCTCTTTCTGCAAAGAGCAAGTTCGCACGATGTTCCGAAGGTCGCGCAGCAGGCGGATACGGAAACGAGCCACGCGGAAAATCAAGAACACGCCGATGGGGAAAATGATGCCCGCTGCCATGTTGAGCCTTTTGTCCTTGAATGGACAGGTGTGGGAATGGAGGTCCAGCACGGGAAAACGGTTCAGGTCGCGGATGAGCTGGCGGTCCTTGCTGTTTGACAGCACTTCCACCGCATACTCCATCTCGTTGCTGATATGCTCGATCTTCTCATCCTGGGCAATCTTGAAGAAGAGGCGTATGTAGTTGGGGAACCGTTTGAGGTTGTTGTGTTGCAGGTAGTCCTCGCAGTCGTCAGACAGGGTCTGTAGGCGGTGTGTCATCTCTTCGTAGTCGGGATCGTCGATGATGACCTCTTTCTTTACGATGTAGCGGTGAGAACGGATGCCGAGGATGCGGCGGAAGAACTCACGGTAGGCATCGGCGTTGAACACCACGGAGTCGTTGTTGGCCTTCACAGTGAAGAATATGCCGATAGGCACCAGCACAATCGTGCTGAACCAGGTGCCTAACCATACTGGCAGTGTACCCTCACGAGCAAGGTTCGAACTGCCCTTGTTGATGATGTAGTAGATGATAAAGATGATCACCGAGATGACCACAGGCAAGCCCAGACCACCCTTGCGGATGATGGCGCCCAGTGGCGCGCCAATGAAGAAAAACACTAAGCAAGCCAGAGCCATGGTGATCATCGTGTGAATCTGGATCCAGTGGCGTCGGATTTGCTCGTCGCCTTGTTTCATTGACAACGATTTGAAATTTACGTCCATTTGATGGCGGGTGACCTCTTGTGACGCGTTTCGGATGATGGCACCCTGCTGCTCTTTAGTCATCTTGTTGAACACCGAGTCGAGGTCAATGGCCGCTAATTTACCGCTTGCCACTTCTTTCTCGGCTCTTTTCAGCTCTTCCTCTGGCACCATGGGTAATTTGAGTACACGCTCGGCCATGTCCTGGTAGTAGTTGCGGCCAATGCTATCGTAGCACTGTTCCAAGGAATCGGCGTCGGCACGTAGTTCGTCCATGTTCTTCGTGGAGGCGGCTGAAGAGAAGTTGTCGGCATCGGCGAGGTTGAAACTGTTGTCGAACTCAATGATGAACTGTTTATAGACGAATGTCTCTCTTCTGTAAGGCACATTCTTCGTTTGGAGAGCCTGGGTGTTGAGGTTCTCGAACTGCTCACCGCTGAACAGGTGCAGAAGGAGATGCCCTTTGTCGGCGCTGGTCTCTAATCGGCCAGAGTCGGCCAGCAGGATGTGAACTTTGTCGGCACCATCCCGGAGGTTATAAATCATCACATTGTAGAGCGCGCCTGTCTCCTTGTCCTTTTTGCGCACATAGAGGTTGAGATCCTCGATTCCATCGTAGAACACACCCTCTGGTATGTCCAGTTCGGGCGACTTCTGTCGCATGGAGAACAACAGCTGATAAAGGTTCATCTGGGCTTGAGGCGCAATCTTGTCTTGGATATAAAAGGACACTCCGCTGAGCAGAAGTATGAAAATGGCGATAGGGGCAAGAGTGCGGTAGAGGGAGATGCCTGCAGCCTTGATCGATAGCAGTTCGAAACGCTCGCCTAAGTTGCCGAATGAGATGAGCGAGGCAAGAAGGATAGCAAGAGGCAAAGCCAACGAAATCAAGGTTTCGCCTGCATAAAGGAAGAACTTGCTCAGCACCGACATCGGAAGCCCTTTGCCCACAAGGTCATCGACATATTTCCAAATGAACTGCATCATCACGATGAACTGGCAGATGAAGAAGGTGCCAATGAACAAGGTGATGAAGTTCTTGAAAACGAATATGTCGAGTTTCTTAATCGGTTTCATTGTTGGATTCGCTCAAGATACAGCAATGAGAAAATCTCCCGGATTTTCAGGTCTCTCCGGTTCTTCTGGCTATTCTGCCCTTTCCGGATACTCCGTCATTTCCGTTTTAACATGCAAATTTACGAATAATCGGCCATTCAATGACCGATTTTAACGCATTTTTAGCTTGAATGGAGTAAAAAATATAGCTTTCTGATTTTTTTTCAGAAAAAAACGCCGAAATCTTTTGTATATCCCAAAAAACTACTAACTTTGCACCGCAAAACGGATGGCGAGATAGCTCAGTTGGTTAGAGCGTCGGATTCATAATCCGGAGGTCGAGGGTTCGGGTCCCTCTCTCGCTACACTGAAAATCAGGCGGTTACAAGGATGTAACCGCCTGATTTTTCTTTTCTATTTCTTCTTCCCTTTTGTGAGAAGTGAACCGAAGAGGGTGCCGGCGATGGCGGCCGCCACGAGGAGAGACAGCTTGCCGATGTCGCGAAGGCTTGGTTTGCCGTCCAAACCGAAGTTCTTGTTGGGGTTGGTATCTTTCATGATGCGATTCGTTTTTGTGGATATTAAATGAATAAAGAGAGTCTGGACGCTCTAAATGCCATAGATGCCCCAGACTCTCTATACGTTTGAAAACTTATCTGATGATTTTCTTTGTCTTGCCGTTCTTCATCTTCACAATGTTCACACCTTTCTGAGGCTGAGCGAACTGACGGCCTTCGGTGTCGTAGTAACCAACGATATCGGTGTCCTCCAGGTCAGATGCGATATTGTGCAGGCCGTTGGAAATCGGTTCGTTGTCTTCCATCACGGCTGCGAGTTCAGAAGCGTTGAGTGCATAGTTATAGACCCGTAGGTCGTCAAGGTATGCCTTAAGGAACGGGTCGGATGAGAACTGGCTGCGGCCGATGTAGTTCATCACGGGATGGAAGTCCGATGGGCGGATGTTGATGTCGGTCGAGCTTGCCTTGAGGTCTCCATCTACGTAAATGCAGACGTTGTCTTTACCTAAGGTCACGGCTACGTGATGCCATGCGTTGGACCCGAGTCGAGTGGCGCTGAGGGTTTGTTCGTCACCACCGTTCTTGATGGCGAAGCGCATTTGTGATCCGTTGCTCGGGCTGAGGAACATGTATTGGTTGGTGCCATTTCCGAAGTCGAATATCCGTTGCCATGCCGATGAGCTGTTGCGCCAGAACACCCACATGCAGATGGTCATCTCGTCCATGTCGCCAACCTCGTAGGGCAACTGGATGTAGTTGTTCGTACCGCTGAGGCTAAGTGAATTCTCGCCCGACTTATGTTGCGGGGTGTAGGATTCGGTGCCTTTGATGACGGCATGGAAGGCGTTGACGGTATTGTCGGTCAGCGCGTCGTCGAACTGCAGTTGAGCGATGAGGCCTTTCTCACAGGTCGGTGCGCAGAGCACGCTGTCGCAGGCCTCCGAGATGTTGTCAGACTTGTCGATGGCCTTGATCTTGTAGAGGTACTCACGGCCTTGGCGGCAGGTGTTGTCGATGAAACGGGTGCCTTGTATCTTACGGCCTATGGTGTTCCAATAGCCTTCCTCCTTGTCCTGTCGCAGAATAATGTAGCCGGCGAGGTCTTCTTCGCTGTTGGCAGCCCACTCTAAATGGACTGAGGCGGGCATGGCTTGGGCACTGAGACCTGCAGGAGTCTCGGGCGCCTTGGTCTCGCACTCGGCATCCACTGGTAGGAATCGCCACTGCTGGCGTTTGCGTGCTGTGGTTGTATTTCCGAAGGAACCTTGTCTCACTGTGATGTTGTCAGCGCTGCTGTTGCTGGCGAGTTCGAGATAGAGATTGCTCTCGCGGTTACGGATGTAGTAAAAACCTTCTCCTGCATACTCCACGTACCATTGCTCGTTGCTGCTGAAGCCGTCGCCCCTGTAAAGGATAACGTTGCCACCAGACTGCATAGAGTAGTTGAGCACGTCTAATGTGGCTTTTGTCGAAGGGTTGGTGATGGTGTAATAGCTGAAGTCACCTCCAATCTTCGGGTTCACGGGTTGCACGTCCCATTTCTGATAAGCACCGCCCTTGTTGGCGCGCTGCACCACGTTTGCACCGCTGGTAGCCGTGCCGCCTTCACCAGAGATGATTTTTTTGCTATAGCGGTTCATGATGATGTACTCTCCGCCGTCGAGGTGGCTTGGAGCCACATCCTCTCCATAGGTGATGTTGATGATGCGCTCGGCATTGCTCTGCCCCTTTTGATAGCCGGTGCCACCGGGTACCTCGATGAAAAATTCACGCATGGGACCTTGACCGTCGTAATAGACATCGCGGTCGGTCGAGACAAACTGGTATGTCGAGGTGTTGGCCTGACGTTCCGATGATCCGAGATAGGCGTGGATGGCCTGAGTCGTGTCGTTGCGATAGACTGCGGCACAAGTCCAGGCACCGCGGTTCTCTGCGTATGCCAAGCGACTACCGTGGTTGCTGTCCTTGCAGAACTGTCCGCGTGCTACAGCGTCGAAGCCCCACCAGATGCCGTTCTGCATGCCGTACTCCACACCGACGATAGCCTCGCCCACGTTGTGAAGTTCGTCCGCGCTCGCCAACTTTCCGTCAGCACGTACCTCCTTGAAGAAGTTGGCGTAGGTGTTGAATGAGCCGGCCAGCTGATGGGTGTTGCCTTCATCCACATAGGGTTTCATGTAGTTGTACCAAGAGGATGCCTGGTCGCAGTTGAGGGTGTTGCCAGCGGAGATGCGGATGGTGTCGAAGCGGGGATAGCTCTCCTTGAGCATCTTGCAGATTTCTCGCATATCGCTCTTGCTTCCCTGTCCCCAGCCGTAGTCGGGTTCATTGAAGGGTGACACCGATACCAGACGGTGTTTGGAATTACTTTGCACGTAGGCTACAGACTGGTCGATCATGTCGCACCAGTTCTGGATGTTGGCCTTGTTGTTCTTGGTGTACCACTCGTCGATACCGGCCTCTTGATCGCAGTTGATGACGCAATCCACGGTCTTGCTGACCAGATCGGCGTAACGAAGTCGCTCTTTGAGGTTTTTGATGTGGTTGTCGGTCAGTTTGCCGTTTGCCAGCTGATAGGCAGGTTGGAACGACAGACGGATGATACCGATATTTTCCGCGCCGATGTGGTTGATTCCCTTCCGCATATTTTGCTCGCTTTTCCAGGCGGTGTCCATGCCCCAGACCACAGGGAAGGTCTTGCCCTCGTCGGTGATGCTGAAAGGCACCATGCTGCCTGGCACGTCGTTGGCGGTAAGCATGTAGCTTGAGGTGGGCACCTGTTGCTGGGCCATAGCCAGTGCCGTCGAGGTAAAGGCGGCGAATAATAGTTTCAGTCTCATATTTTTGGTTTTTTAGTTGTTTTTTATTATGAGGTTAAATAAAGTTCTATGGTTGTTGAGGGTTGTCCGTTAACAATAATATATCTGCAAAAATAATCAATAATTATGAATAGATGACAAACAACAGTCTATTTTGTGATTTTTATTGGGATGAGACGCACGGAACTGTTCAGCCCCGATGGCACCACGCTCCAATTAGCGTAGTTGTCTTTCTTGTAGTTCAAATCCACCACGTTGATTTCGTTGAACTTGCGCCATGCCACACCTTGGCGGTCGAGCCATGCAATACGGTTGGCGGGAAGGTTGCTGACTTCCACCTCGATGGTGTTGCTTCCCGTATGAAGGTATTGTCCAACACGGGTGCGGAAAGGCACGGCGAAGAGGGTGGCCACTTCTTGACCGTTGATGTTGACTCGCGCGCTCTCACGGACGTCGCCAAGGTCAAGCATCCAGTCATCGGCGTTCGTGGCCGGTAGGTCAAAAGTGGTGGCGTAACGTCCTGTTGCCATAGTGATGTTCAACAGCGAGTCGTTAAGAGAGGTCCAGGGATGGGGCGAATCGATGTTGTAGATGGTGTCGGATACTTGTGGTGCACTGGTGGTAAAGGTAAGTGTCCATCCTTTGTCGAGGTTGATGGTCTTACCATTGGTCGTCTCGGTATAAGCCCACTCTGAGAAATGTCCAGAGGCAGTTGTGAAGGTGCGTAGGATGATGGATTCGCCTGATGCCAATTGCAACAGTACCGAGGTCTTTCCGCCTTCGTGACGCGTCTTCGCCTTGCCAATGGTGCCGTCCATAGGGTTGTAGAGCACCACTTCGAATGCGGTTACTCCCAACTCCACCCATTCATCGATGTCTTTGCCTTGCAGGTTCGAAATGAAATAGTGGTAGCCTTCTTCGTTCGACCTGCGTAAGCATTGCAAGCCTTGAAGGCTCCGCATCGGCTCAGGTCGGGCTTCGCATCCACTGAGGGCCTTGGCGTAGTCGGAGGAGCAGATAATACGCCCCTTTCCGAATGTCACATCTCTTTCACATTCCTCGATGAAACCGATGTTTTTTGATAGCCTTTTTAGCTTTGACCTATAGGCTTTAGTGCGTGACTCAAGGTTACTGAAACCAGGTACATTCGTTGGTATTCCACCTACAAATACAACCGTGGCACCCTGATCGGCCAATTGTAGCAAATGGTCGAAAGTGTTTTCGTCGATGAACCTAACACCTGGAACGATGATGGCTGAGTAGGCGTTGTGCCCAGTAGTGGTGAGATGCCCATCTTTCATGTAGGTGCGTGCGAGGTATTTGTCGGAGATGTAATCCACATCATAGCCGCTGCTGATAATGGTCTGTATTGCCTTGATGAACTCAGGCGCGCGCTTGTCCATGGAGTGGATGTCGAACTGTGCCAGACGGCCTTCCTGGTCATAGATCATGTCGTAGTAGGGTAGATAGACCAACATGTCATTATCGGGCTCTCCCCATTGCAGGAAACTCTGGCAACGTTCGATATACTTGGAGAATGCAGGCATGTCGCGCCAATAGTTACTGGCTGGCGACATGTCAACAGAGGCGTAGAAGCGCCAGCCTGGCCACTGGTCTTCAAGAGGAGAGTAGCAGGTGCCGTGGAAGAAGATGTGGTTGACGCCCGAGATGAACATGAGGTCGAGGTCGGGCTTGCATTGGGACAAAGAGGTGCGGAAATGCTCTGTCAACCAGGTGAAGGTCTCGGATGAGGTATATAGTTTGCCTGAGATGTGTGCTGCTGAGGAGGCGTATTTGAGCATGGAGATGTCAGAGTAATTCTTCTTGGTGAAGCCTGGATCCTGCCTTAGCCCTTTGATACCAAAGTCGGACAGCCCGAAGCCTTCGCACTCGGGTATATCCACTGCCGCATAAACATCAATCAGATTGGCGGGGCTGCCATGTGCTTGGTTGCGGGTGATGGCGTGTCCGTTGTGTGCCCAGCGTGTCCACTCTTCCGTGAAGTTCTCCAGCAGCAGTTCACCCAAGGTCAGGCGATAGTCTGACATGATGCGCCGTCCAGTGTCGGTGCGGTTCTCCTCACGCAGGAAGTCTGGAAAGTAAAACTCCAGTCTGTATCCTCGTCTTTTGACGAATTCATCGAGAAGTTCGGGTGTCCAATCAGCACCATAGACCTCGTAGGAGTCGTTGAAGAATGTATGTGGTCGTGCAATATGTTGGTTGACGAATGCCGAGTCGAAACGGGCAAGGTAGTTGCGGACAGATTGACGGTTGAAGTGGTCGATGACCAAGCCCTCTCCTCCAGGTGCCGCGCGTTTCACTTGTTGACGTGTGCGTCCGCAGTAGAGCGCGATTACCTGCCAGCGTCCACGCGGTAGGAAACGAAGGTCGATGATGCCGTCTTTGACGCTGCTGGTCACATCCACTACTCTCTGATAGATGATGGCATCATCGCTCTCCACCGTCTTGTAGGCCATGACCTTCTGCAGGATTGCGAATTCGCGCTGCTTAGTGTCCTGGCATCGCACGTCGATGAGGGAGGGGTTGGCGCTGTCGTAATCGTAGGTTTGGAAGATGGCTTTAGCTGCCGCCTCCTCAATAGGTACTAATGGCCCGCCGAAAGGCCAACCTGTGCCTGTGGCCATGTCGGTTTCTATCCCAACAGTCTGTCCTACAGCCTCTGTGAATCCCAACATCTCCATCCATTTGGGGGAGAGGTAGGGAATGTTGTGGTCATCGTTGCCTTGCACGCCGTAAATGGGGGTGATTTCTACACCACCGATACCTGCTTTGGCGTATTCTTGCAGGTTGTAACTGAGGTTACTTTTGTCAACAGCGCTGCCCAACCACCACCAACGGGTATAGGGCTTGGCCTCGGGGTTGGCGGGAATCCATTCCTGAGCATGTGTCGAGACGCACAGGATGATGGCTGCGAGAATAGCAAACTTCTTTCTCATAGTTGGTTGGGTTTTATGTTTTTTCCGGATACTTCGCATTCCCAGGATTCTCTGAAGATACTGCCTTTCCGGACTTTCTGATCATCAATTACCGTCGGGTTTCGCCACTTCAAAGAATTGGGAGTCCACCCAGTGGAACGATTTGATGTCGTCGGGGTGGGAGGGGTCGAAAGGTGTGTAGATATCCTTGATGTGTGTTGCCACCGGGAGTTGTAGCGCCTTGATGCCCTCGATGACCATCTTCGAAATCTCGTAAGCGCCGTAGGGATTGAAGTGGGTGTTGTCGGCAAGTGCTTGTGGCTGTCCTGGGTACGTGTTAGCTGGGTAGTGCACCAATGCGTTCTTGGACCCCTCGAAGCCCAGTGTCTCGAAGAAGGTCCGGGTCATGTCGTGAAGTTCGATGACCTGCACCTTCTCACGCTCTGCCACCCACCGCATGGCATCGGGGTAGTCAGCGTGCGTTTCCACAATTCTGGTGTTGCTGGGGTCGAAAGCCCTTCGTTGTGTGGGCGTCACGAAAACAGGGGTCACGCCTTTAGCGCGTGCCTCGTCGATAAAGGTCTTCAGGCAGGTAGCGAAATTGTAGTAGGCACCCTTGCCCGGGCCTTTCTCTTTTTGGTCGTTGTGGCCGAACTCCACAAAGAGGTAGTCACCTTCCTTCATGAGCGTGATGATTTTGGCAAGGCGTTTCTCGGCGATAAACGAGGATGCCCGTTCGCCGCTCTCCGCATAGTTGGCAATGGCCACTTTGTCGTCGAACCACTGTGTAATCATCTGCCCCCAGCTGGCCCAAGGTTCGTAGTCTTGGTCAACCACAGTGGAGTTGCCGCAGAGCCATAGGGTGGTGACATCCTGATTGGCAGGCTCTATCTGGATGGCGGCGCACTGGGGGGCATCGCCTGTGACTTCAATGCTCAGTTTGTCGTCCCAGTTGAGTTTGCCCTGTTCTCTGGGCTTGATTCTCACATTGTCGTTGTCGCCAATACGTGTGTCGCGTTTGTTCACGATGAATGAGAACGTCTTCAACTCGCCTTTCGTTGTTTCTATGTTGTTGAGGAACAATCGTCTGGATTCCGCCCTGACGGTGGTGTTACCAGCTTTTTTCTTTGAGCCAAGGGTTACGGTCACTTTGTAGTTGCCGTCAGGAACATTGACTGAGAAAATGAAGGGCTCGCCACCTTTATTGCCGGGCACCTTAATGAAGTCGTAGCCATAGCCTCGCTGGGTGTTGAAAGTATCGGCTTGTGTGATGACGGTAGCTCCGGTCTTCGGGCCGGAGAAAGAGAAGTGATGAACCTGTGCGTAGGCAGTGACACACAATAGGGTTGCGGATAGGGATAATATGGTTTTCTTCATTGTGGTAGGTCGGGATGAAAGAAAAATTTATGATTGGATAGTAATAAAAAGTCTTGTTATGAGATGTTTACATTTTCAGAGTGCGTAAGGATGCCTCCATTCTGCGGATGAGGTCTCTCTTCTTCTTCTCTGGCGCATAGACGAATCCCTCGGTGACGACAATGACGTTCTTGGTGGTATCGATTCTGGCGTATTCCACAAACGGACCGCCCATTGTGCCGCCGTACATTCTCCATAAGCCACGGATTTCCTTCACGTACTCGCCACCCACAGCGATATCTCGTTCAAGGGCTGTGCGTGGGGTGGTCTGGATGTACTGCCCCTCTTTTTCGCCCTCAAGATAAGTCTTCATCACGGAGTCGCGCCGCTCGATGAGTTTTTCCATTTGCAGATCCTGTGTTGAGGTGTAGGGTAGTGTGTAGATGACGAAGTTATAGTTGTTGGAAGTCTCTGTGTCGGATGATGCCCACAGGAAACGGTCGCCGCGTTTGATGGCATTGATTTCTTTGGGCACGCAAACCTCGTAGCCAAACATTTGATGCACGGCTGTAGCCACCTTTCCGCTGTTCGACTTCCTGAGAAAATCGCGGTCGCGTTGCAGTTCTTGCTCCACAAACAGGTCCATGATTTCGTACCGGTGCTCCTGACAATAGGACACCAAGGCTTCGTTGCTGGGGGCGCTGATGGTGAGGATAATCTGTGGGTGGGCATAGACATCACGGGCCATCTTCATCGAGGCTTCGGTGTGTTTGTTGTCAATGTCCACGGTCACGATGTTGCTATAAACCTTGAAGGTGCTGGTGAAGTCGTGAGGGTTGACAGAAGTGGTTCGGAAGTTGGGCTCTACCTGTGGCAAGCCTGGCACCTCGCTGTGCATCACCTCCATGAATTCGGTGCCGTAAGGTCCTTTCAGCCATTCCTTGTTGGCGACGACGAGTAGTTCGTAGGGGGCGCTTGACGCCTTGCCTTTCACTTTCTTGTCTTTGTCATTGCTTTCATCGCAGCCAGCCAGAAAGGCTATTCCCACAAGGAGGAACAATAATTTCGCTATTCTCATATCTTCGTTTATTTGATGACGGATTGATGGGCTCTTTTTAGCGTAGGGCTAGTCGTTTCCTTGGACAGAATATCCACACGAAAAAATCTCTATTCCGCGAGCCTATACACCTCGCTGCCTGCGAGAAGGAAACAACCAAGGCCGAAATCGTCGAAGTCGGGATTTACCTTGTAGCCTACGGGCTGGGAATCCTTCGGTTCCTTGCCTGTGCCTTGCACGTAACCGAGGAATCCGTTCTTGTGCAGGCATTTCTTCACCATATTCTTCCAAGTCTTGGAGATGACGGGCAGGTACGTCTTGCGGTCGAGCAGGTTGTGGCGAACCCCCCACGCCATGCCGTAGATGAAAAGGGCGGTACCTGTCAGTTCTTTGCCGCCGTAGTTGCCGGGGTCGTGGAGACTCACGTTCCAGAAACAGTCCTTGCGCTGGCATCTGGCCAGTGCCTCGGTCATCTTCAGGTAGTCGTTGAGGTAGTCATCGTAATGGCTGGTGATGGGCAGCATGGTCCAATGCTTGGCGTTGATGGGCTCCACACCAGAGAACGGATCGGCATTGTCGGCAATCATCATGGCGTCGAGTGTGCGGACCAATGCGGCATAGACCCATCCGTTTCCGCGACTCCAATAGCAGTCTTCGCCATTGGGCTCCACATATGGAGGCACAAAGTCCTTGTCACGCCACCAAAGTCCGTCTTGACGATTGAAAAGTCCGCCAGCGAGTGTGTCGCGGCTCCAAGTGTACATTTTCCACCCCTTCTCGAGCCATTGCGTGCTGACCTTTTTATCCACGATGTATTCGGCCCTTGCCAGTTTGGCCAGCACGGGCAGGCCCATCTGTATGGCGTCGATCCAGGTCCAGTCACCGTTGCCACGTGAAAGCAGGTTGGTCATACACTGGCGGGTGGGTTCGATCATGAATGTGTTGTGGCTGTCTCCCTCAGCGCCTGTGATGAGGTACATGTCGATGTAGGTCTGGCTGCAGCAGTAGTCGTCGGCATCCTTGGTTGTGACTCCGTTACGGGGTGTCCATTTGTGTGCGTTGCCCCATTCCATGATATACCGGCGGTAGGTTCCGGCCTTTTTCCCTTGAGCGACGTATTCCAGTTCCGTGAGTTCTTTCAATCCCTCGAAATACACCCCGCGTGTCCAAAGATTGCTTGGACGCTCTTTCTTCACAAAGGTGGGTTTTCCAGGGTCGGGGTTCTCGGCGATGAAATAGTCGTTGGCGGTTTCCATTGCCTGGAGGATCGTGGCGCGCGAGGGCAGTTTCTGCGCTTGGGTGAATGAGAAAGCGAAGGTAACGGCCAGTATAGTTGTGGTGAGTTTTTTCATGCTGCGTTATGATTAGTCAATAATAACGCAAAAATACGAATTTATTCCCAAATAACGATGAAAGAGGGTAATAAATATCCCAAAAAAGAAATCACTCGAAGTAGAAGGTGATGACAATCATCTTGGAGGTGGCCTTTTCCAAGGAGTTGGTGAAGACGAGGCGCGTGTCATCAGTGAGGTCGTCACGGTTCTTCTCGATGATGTTGGAAAGACCGTAACAGAATTTGATCTCAGGGATGAACTTGAAGAAAGGAAGGTAGAAGTCGCAACCCATACCTGCCTCTAGATAGCAGTCGAACGACTTGAGGCGGAGATTCTTGTTCTTCTTGACTGTCAGGTCCATCATGGGGTCTATGCCTAACATAACATATGGGCGGTAGTTGTTGACACGCATACCTGAGATCTTCAGGTCGAGAGGCAAGGATATGTAGGTCGATTTGATTGTTTGGTGGTCCTTGGCTCCATCCTTGTGGTTGAGGAAGGTCACCTGTTTTGTGCCGAAGTGCATGGAAGGCACCACGCGGAACGACAAGTACTTGTTGATGAGCACCTCGCCCAGAATACCCACACTGAATCCTGGTTCATAACTTGCGATGTCGGTGTACCACTCATTGCCGTCAGCATCGATCAAGCCGTTGTTATCGAATTCCATGTCTTGAAGGTGGATACCTGCAAGGAATCCATAATGGAAAGGGCGTTGGTCAATATATGGACGGTTCTGCACCACCTTGTTGTTCTGGGCACCCAGCACACAAGGCAGCAACATCAGAAAGGCCAGGAATATGATGTGGGGAAAATATTTCTTCATCACTCTTACATATCAAGTGCAAACAAAAATATAAACGGACGAAACTCCTTTTTATTGTACCCGCAATCAGGTATTGTCGTTATACCTATTATTAGGTATTATGGTTTTTGCTCAAAAAGTGTATTTTGTGCCAACTTTCACGCCTTTTATGTATAAAAAAACAGTTTGGACGAAAAAAGTGACGTTTTTCTTTGAGATTGTTAATGGTTTTGTGATATATTTGCATCGTGATTATGCAAGATGATCAAAACAAGAATAATAATTAATCAGTAATTCAAAAAGGTAAAGTTATGGCTTATATCATTAATGATGATTGTGTGATGTGCGGCAGCTGTGCTGGAGCATGCCCATCAGAGGCTATCTCAGAGGGAGACGGTAAGTATGTTATCAACCCCGACTTGTGTGTGGACTGTGGTACATGTGCAGACACTTGCCCATCGGGTGCTATCCTCCCAGGCGAGTAATCGGCAATCGTGGATTCAGAATCTTTAGAAGGCTTCATCCGAAAGGGTGGGGCCTTTTTCTGTTTTTATTACTTGTCTTTTTTCTCCTTTTGTTTATTGCTTGCATTTGGCTTTTCATTCATGGCGGCGGTAAGGTACTCCTCCAGTTTGTCGGCTTGAAGGCGCAGGTCATAAACGCCTCTATGGGCTACACTGATACCACCAGTTTCTTCAGACACGATCACAGCCAATGCGTCGCTTTGTTCGGTGATGCCGAGAGCCGCGCGATGCCGCAGTCCAAGGTCCTTTGGAATGGATATGTTGTGCGACACAGGCAGTACACAACCTGCTGCCGCTATCCTTTTCTTGCTGATGATCAT
This sequence comes from Bacteroidaceae bacterium, assembly GCA_017509605.1. GTDB lineage: Bacteria > Bacteroidota > Bacteroidia > Bacteroidales > Bacteroidaceae > RUG11857. The sequence continues at coordinate 119,896 of JAFWPH010000020.1, forward strand.
GGCTCCGTCGTGTAATGGACTGTTCTTGAAGAAGATGTTTTCGATGAGGCTTTGGTTGACCTTGGCATCGATGACCTCACCTGTGCTGATAATGTCGCTGAGTGCCATGTTACGTTCTACCACAATCAATGCGCCCACTTTGTTGCGGCTCATGTCCATACATGCCCTCACAATAGGCATCACCACCGGATCGGAACCATATTCTTTCTCTTTGACGCGGAACATCTTGGTGAGGAAGTTGAACTTGCGGTGTGTGCCTATGGTGATGAAAAAACGGCGGATGTCGTCTTGAAAGAGAATGATCAAGGCCAAGGCACCCACACTGATGAGTTTGTCGAAGATGGAACCAAGAAGCCGCATCTGGAACATCTGTGATACCACTATCCATAATCCGAAGAAGATGAGGACACCGTAGAAGATGTTGAGTGAGCCAGAGTCCCTCATCAACCTATAGATGAAAAAGAGCAACCAGGCTACGAGCAGGATGTCAATGGCATCTTTTATTCCGAAGTCGAAAGGCATATTGTGTTGTGATATTGGTTGTTAAGTGATTTTATTTCAGTTATGTCAGGGAGAAAGTTTAATACTTGTATCAAAGATTTACTTTTCCAAGTCATTTTAGTCTTTGTCAGCTATTGAAGAGATTGTCTTACAGTAGATGTCGATACATTCCTTGGCCGCTTTCACATCGTGTACCCGTAATATGTTCGCTCCCTTGGTCAAGGCGATGGTGTTCACCACAGACGTGCCGTTGAGTGATTGCTCGGGCGTGATGCCCAAAAGGTTGTATATCATCCTCTTGCGTGAGCATCCCACAAGAACGGGCAGTTCCAGTAACTTCAGTTGCTCCATCTTCTGCAACAATAAGTAGTTGTGGTCCAGAGATTTTCCGAAACCGAATCCTGGGTCGATGATGATGTCTTTTTGCCCGCGGTCTCTGAGTTGCTGGACTTTCTCAGCGAAGTAGGTGAGAAGTTCGTGCATCAGGTCGTTGTAGTGAGGATGGTCCTGCATGTGGTCAGGAGTGCCTTTGGTATGGGTGAGGATATAGGGGACACCCAATTGCGCTACGGTATCGAACATCTCATTGTCGAACTGTCCGCCAGAGATGTCGTTGATGATGTCTGCATTATACTCCTCCACGCACATCCTTGCCACCGACGCGCGGAAAGTGTCGACTGACACCACAACATCGGGATAAGCTTTACGAAGGGGCTGAAGGGCAATGCGGAGGCGGCGTATCTCTTCCTTCTCGTCGGGACAATCAGCACCAGGTCGGGTGGAACAAGCGCCGATATCGATAATGTGCGCTCCCTCCTCGACCATCTGCCTCGTGCGCTCCATGATGTCTTTTTCCGTTTGTTTCCGGCTTTCAGCATAGAAAGAGTCGGGTGTGACATTGAGTATGCCCATAACACGCGGAACGTCCAAATCCATCAGCCGACCGTTGCAATTGATGCTGTATTGAAGTTCTGTTCCCATAACGATGCAAAACTAACGATAATTATTGACTTTATGAAGATGTTTTTGCATTTTTGTGCTATCTTTGCCGAAACTTTCTGCAAAAAGCGCCGTTAGGCGAAGAAAAAATCAAAAAAAGAAAAGTAAATGGATATCCTACGATTGTATGAATTGTTTCTGGCCCATCCTGTGGTGACGACCGATAGTCGCGACTGTCCTGAGGGTTCGATGTTTTTCGCTTTGAAAGGAGAGACGTTCGATGGCAACGCCTACGCTGCCAAGGCATTGGCTTCGGGTTGCAGTTATGCTGTGATTGACGAGGCTGATTATGCGGTATATGGCGATGAACGCTACATTCTTGTAGATGATGTGCTCAGCACTTTGCAGGAATTGGCCAACTACCACCGATGTCAGTTGGGCACCAGGATTATCGGTGTGACAGGCACCAATGGTAAGACCACTACCAAAGAGCTGATTTCCACTGTGTTGCAGAAGAAATTCGAGGTGCTGTACACGCAAGGCAACTTCAACAACCATATCGGAGTGCCCAAGACTCTGTTGCGTTTAAACGACGGCCATGACATCGCGGTGGTGGAGATGGGTGCTAATCATCCAGGTGAGATTAAGACTTTGGTGAATATTGTTGAGCCCAATTACGGTATCATTACGAACGTAGGCAAGGCACACTTGTTGGGCTTCGGCAGTTTTGAGGGGGTCATTCGTACGAAAGGCGAACTCTATGATTTCCTGCGTGGACGCCAGGATGCTAAAGTGTTCATCAACAACGACAACGAGCATCTGTTGGGCATTTCCCACGACCTGCAATTGGTGCGCTATGGCCAGCGTCCGTCTGAGGATTTGGCGATTGAAGGTCGACTGACGGGTTGTGATCCTTTCCTGCGCTTCGAGTGGAGGAAGAAAGATAGTGAGTGGCATGAGGTGCAGACCCATCTGATTGGAGGATACAATCTTGACAACTGTCTTGCCGCCATCACCATCGGTGATTATTTCGGTGTAGCCACTGACGACATCTGCGATGCCATCGCTGGCTATCAACCATCCAATAATCGTTCGCAGTTCATGCAGACCCCCCACAACCAGTTGGTCATCGATGCCTATAATGCCAATCCGACAAGTATGCGTGCGGCTTTGGAGAACTTCCGCATGATGCGGGCAGAACGCAAGTTCGTTATTCTCGGCGCCATGCGTGAGTTGGGTGATGTCAGCGAGGAAGAACACCAGAAATGTGTCGATTTCATCGAGGAAAGTGGTTTTGAAAAGGTGTGGCTTGTTGGCGAGGAATTTGTTCCGACCCAGCATCCCGACAGTTTCCGTCTGTTCAACAATGTAGAAGAGGTGAAGGTGTGCATCGCCGATGAACAACCTGAGGGTTACACCATTCTGATCAAGGGCTCCAACAGTACAAGGCTGTTCTCTTTAGTGGGAGAATTATAATGCACTATTATACAATCTGCTCGTTTTTGAGGCACGATGCCCCTAAAACGAGCAGATTATTTATATATATAATGTCTATTCTTCCGTATTTATAGAGACGTGTGTCCTATAGCTCTGATAGGCTGTTATTTTATTGAGGCTATAGCCTTTGTTTCTATAGTACAGCTTTCAAACGCTGAATGAAATCATCGGCGTTGGCTTTGGAGATGCAGAGTGGAGGTAGTAGTCGCAACACGTTGGTGCCGCTGCATCCTGTGAAGCAATGCTGCTCATAGACCAGTTTGTTGCGGATTTCCTTGTACGGCACATCCAGTTCGATGCCGATCATCAAGCCTCGTCCACGTACCTCGACCACATGTGGCAAGTTTTCATCCTGTAGGCGTTGCATCAGGTATTCGCCGACGGTGGCGGCATTGTCAACGAGTTTCTCGCTTTCCAAGACGTCGAGAACGGCAAGCGCCGCTGTGCATGCCAGATGGTTACCTCCAAATGTAGTGCCCAGCTGTCCATAGATGGGTTTGAACTTCGGTGAGATGAGTATGGCGCCCATAGGGAATCCGTTGCCTATGCCCTTTGCCACAGTAATGATATCTGGTTTTATGCCGGCATATTGATGAGCGAAGAACTTGCCCGACCGTCCGTAACCACATTGTATCTCGTCGGCAACAAGTACTGTGTCGTACTTGGAGCAGAGTGTTGACAGTTGCTGCATGAATTCATCGCTGGCCATGCGGATGCCTCCAACGCCCTGAATACATTCGATGATACAAGCGCATACATCACCTTTCGCCAGTTCTTTCTCCCAAGCCTCGATGTCGTTTAGGGGGAGGAATGTGGTATGGTTGTTGGCGTTGATCGGGGCGATGATTTTTGGGTTTGCGGTCACTTCCACCGCCAATGATGTACGTCCGTGGAAAGCTTTCTCCACCGCCAGGACTCTTGTACGTCCGTTGTAGAAGGATGCCAACTTGAGCGCGTTCTCGTTGGCCTCCGCACCCGAGTTGATCAGGAAGAGTTGGTAGTCATCGTAGCCAGAGGCTTTTCCCAACCGCTGTGCCAGTTCTTGTTGAAGCGGATTAACCACAGAGTTGCTGTAGAATCCGAGTTTACCCAGTTGGGCGTTCATTTTCTCTATGTAGTGAGGGTGGCAGTGCCCGATACTGATGACAGCATGCCCACCGTAAAGGTCAAGGTATTCCTGCCCTTTATCGTCCCACACTTTGCATCCTTTGCCTTTGTCGATGGCTATATTGAATAAAGGATAAACGTCGAAAAGTTGCATAAATCTTACCTAAATTTTGTCTTAATTCCTCGGTGAATTCGTGTTTTTTTTTATCAGAAAGCGCTTGGCTTCAGATGTAGTCCTTCCATTTCATCGATGCCGAACATGAGGTTCATGTTTTGGACAGCTTGTCCTACGGCTCCTTTAAGCAGATTGTCGATGATGGAGGTAATGACCACTTTGTTGCCGAACTTGTCGAGATGCACCAGTGCCTTGTTTGTGTTGACCACTTGTTTCAGGTCGATAGCCTTATCTACATAATGCGTGAATGGTGCGTCGGCATAGAAATCCTTGTACATCTTCACCAAGTCCTCAACAGTTGGATTGTTTGGGCTACCTTCTTCTCCTTCGAATTTCACCACCTCTGTGCAGAAGATGCCCCTTGCGAAGTCGCCACGATAGGGGATGAAGTCGATGCTGGCTTCAAGATGTCCCTGCAGTTCGTTGAGCGACTGGCGGATCTCGTGGATGTGCTGGTGTGAGAACACCTTGTAAACACTCATGTTATTGTTCCGCCAGCTGAAATGCGTGGTGGCGCCAGGTTTCACACCCGCCCCGGTGGATCCGGTGATGGCATTGACCGCCACGTCGTTGTAGATCAGACCCGCCTTGGCCATTGGTAGTAATCCTAACTGTATGCAGGTGGCGAAACAGCCAGGGTTGGCCAGATGTTTGCACTTTTGGATTTGTTCGCGGTGGATTTCCGGCAGTCCATAGACGTAGTCGTGGGTAGGTGCAGCGATGCGGAAGTCTTGTGCCAAGTCAATGATCCTGGCGTGGTCGGGGATGAGGTTCTCCTTGACGAATTGCTCGCTTTTACCATGTCCAAAACAGAAGAAGAGGACGTCCACTTCATCGAAAGGTGTTTGGTCGGTGAAATAGAGTTCGGTGTCGCCCATTAGTCCTTCGTGCACATCGGTGATCTTGTTGCCCGCATTGGATGAACTGTTGATAAACACCAGTTCCGCCTCCTTGTGGTTGAGCAATATCCGGATGAGTTCGCCAGCGGTATATCCGGCGCCTCCTAAAATGCCTATTTTAATCATAGTTTGTTTCTTTGTCACTTATCTTTCCTCGTCGGGGTGGCAAGTGTAATAGAGTCGGAGAGGAGTAGAGGTGACTTTGATGAATCCTTTGGCATCTTCTGAAGTCCATCCCTTCTGAGTCTCTCCATACTCACCGAACTTGTTCTTCACGAGGTCATCGGGTGAGTCCACACCTACTGTTTGGAAACCGTAGGGGCGCAGCTCGAGTGTGACTGTTCCGTTGACGTTTCTCTGGCTGCTGGTGAGCATGGCCTCGATGTCGGGCATGACAGGCTCCAAGTATTGGCTCTCGTGAAGGAACATGCCATACCAGTTGCTGACCTGGTCTTTCCAGTACTGTTGCCATTTGCTGAGCGTGTATTTCTCCAGGAAACGGTGTGCTCCGATGATGAGCATAGGTGCTGCTGCCTCGAATCCCACTCTTCCCTTGATGCCGATGATGGTGTCGCCCACATGGCAGTCGCGTCCAATGGCGTAGGCAGCGCCAATCTCTTCCACTTTCTGTATGGCTTTGATCTTGTCGTTGTACTCGACGCCGTTGACCGCAGTGAGTTCACCCTTGCTGAAGGTCAAAGACAGCATCTCTGGCTCCGTCTTTGTCGGGTGCTTGAGGTAGGCCGACTCAGGCAGTCCTTGCTTGGAGTCGAGGATTTCACCGCCGCAGATACTGGTGCCCCAGATACCCACGTTGTAACTGTATTTGAGTTTGGCGAAGTCAGCGTTGAATCCATTAGCATTGAGATAGTCTATTTCCTCCTTTCTGCTGAGGTTGTTGTCGCGTGTGAGCGTGATGATCTCCACGCCTGGCGCCATGACGAGGAAAGTCATGTCGAAGCGTATCTGGTCGTTGCCTGCGCCTGTAGAACCGTGTGCAATGGCGTCAGCGCCGATTTCACGTGCGTAGCGCGCGATGGCGAGTGCCTGGAAAATGCGTTCGCTGCTGACAGAGATTGGGTAGCAGTTGTTGCGCAGCACATTGCCGAAGACCATGTATTTGAGGCTCTTGGCATAGTATTCCTGAGTGACATCCAAAGTTACATACTTTGTCGCTCCGAGTTTATAGGCGTTTTCCTCATTGGTTTTCAACTGTTCAGCGCTGAAACCTCCAGTGTTGGCGCATGCGGCATGCACTTCATAGCCTTTTTCTTTTGCGAGGTACATCACGGTGTAGGACGTGTCGAGTCCGCCGCTGAATGCCACCACGACTTTTTTCTTTTGTTCCATGTTCTTATGATTATCGTGTTATCGTTCTGTTGTTTTGTTGATTATCTGAGATTGTGAGCGGCAGCCTCTTGCGCCATCTTCACCACGTCGTCGGGCAGTTGCACGGGCAGTGGTTCTCCGACATGCTCCTTAGGGTCGTAAAGCATGGCCGTGCAGACGCAGTACTTGCGGTTTGACCGTGCCAGTACGTCGCAGTTCACACAGCAAGGATGCTCTGGTGTGCCGCATCCTGCCCAGTAGGCATCGTCTTGTGTAAGTTCAGAGAAAGCCACTGGCACGTATCCCAGTTTGGTGTTGATCCTCATCACTGCTGTCTGGCTGGTAAGACCGAATAGTTTTGCGTTGGGCCATCGCAATCGACTGAGCGTGAAGGCGGTCTGTTTGATTCTCATGGCGAGATGGTGTTTGCGGAATTTCTCCACGACAATCAAACCAGAGTTGGCGACATATTCCTTGTTGCCCCAACTCTCGATGTAACAAAAGCCTGCAAATTCCTCTTCTTCTCCATACAAGGCGATGATGGCCTTTCTCTCCCTCATTTTGGTGGCCAGATACTCGTGAGTTCTGGACGCGATGCCCGACCCTCTCTTTTTCGCTGAGTCGGTGATGGTGGCGAGTATGATATCTACATACTTCTCGTGGGAAGAATCGGCTACAATAACCTTGAAATCTTCATCTTTAATATCCATTTTCGCTTTTCTGTTAAATCAGTGCTTGTATTTGTCGTCTGACTGTTTCTTTTGGCGCACCTTCTTCCAGCACGAGCACGATGGTGTCGTCGCCAGCCACTGTCCCGATGATGTATGGGATGTTCTCCATGTCGATGTCGTATGCCATGCTCGACGCATAGCCTGGTCTGGTCTTGATGACACCGATGTTGCCGGAGAATCTGATGTTGAGCAGTCCGTTGGTCTGCATCATCTCCTTCACGGGTTTAACCGAGGTTGAACGTTTGTACATGGTGTCGTTGGGCAACACATAAACGTAGTTGCCGTTCATGGATGCGGCCTTGGCTACTTTCAGTTGCTTGAGGTCGCGTGAGAGAGTGGCCTGTGTCAGTGTGAAGCCTTCTTTGAGCAGTTCCTGGAGTATTTCGTCCTGACTTCCAATTTCCCTGCTGGAGATGATAATCTTGATGGCTTCCAGTCTTAAATGTTTGTCCTTCATAACGTTTTTGAATATTTATCCTAATATTTGTGCAAAATTACACCATTTTTTGCATATAAATGAAACGACAATGCAAAAATTTTCAGAAAATGTAAAAAAACGTAATGCCATCTGGAAAAAAGTGACAAAAACTCGATAGCCAACCAAAAACGGGTTTTTATACTCTCTTTTTTGGCAGGCTATCGAAAACAGTGATAGTTTCCCTTGGGAAGGGGAGGCATCATTTATGAATCAACAATTCTGTTGTCGCTACATGGCATTGAGGACTTGAAAAACATAATAGGCCAACATGCAGAGGACTAAAACCAGACCTTCACCGCGGGAGATAGTCAATTTCTGCTTCCCGATGAGGCAAAATACCCAGAACAGGATGGCACTGCCCAGCAATGCAGTCATGTCGTAGGGCGACATGGTACCGGCATCGAGAGGGTGCACCACTGAAGCCACCCCGAGCACAAAGAAGATGTTGAAGAGGTTGCTGCCGATGACGTTGCCCAGAGCCATTGCTGTGTCTCCTTTCCTTGCAGCCATGACAGATGTGATGAGCTCGGGTAACGATGTACCCATTGCCACGATGGTCACTGCCACCACTGACTCCTTGATGCCCATTGACGTGGCAATGCCTGAAGCCCCATTGACAAACAACTCACCTCCAAAGATCAACACGGCCAGTCCCACGAGGAAGATAAGCGCTGATTTCCAAATCGGGAAGTCCTTTATTTCCACTTTGCCTTGCTGATTCTCCTTGGGATCTGTCTCCTCAGTCTTCCGTGCCAATGATAATGTGTAGGTGAGGAAGATGCCAAAAAAGGCGAGCAGTGTGATACCTTCGCTCCGTGAGATAAAATTGCCCATGTAGTTGCTGTCGACAAAGATGTCCATAGCCATGACAACCATTACGATAGATGCCAGAATACATAGGGGTACATCGTGCAGCAGATTGCCTCTGGTCACTGGTATGGGATACACAAGTGCCACAGCACCTATAATGGCAAGCGTGTTGAAAATGTTGCTACCCAAGACATTACCAATAGCGATGGCAGAGTTGGTGCCATTGGCGGCCGCTACGGTACTGACCACCAGCTCTGGTGCTGAGGTCCCGAAAGCGACGACTGTCAGTCCGATGACCAGTGATGAGATGTTGAACTTATGTGCGATTGATGAGGCACCGTCGGTGAGCCAGTCCGCACCCTTAATGACCATCAGCAGTCCGATGGCAAACTTCAATATCAACAAAAACAGTTCCATATCTATGATGGTTGAAATAAATAGGCTGAGCCAAAATAATTGGAATTCCACTACAAAGTTATCAATCCTTTCGACCTTTACAAAATTTTAACCTATAATAATGTGAAGAAATCGTTCATCCTTGGTACAATATGGAGAGTTTGTATTAAATTTGCACATGAAAGGTGACGACTAAACAATGAAGAATGTGTTCATGTGGATTAGTCGTTCTTACACCCTCTGATATTAATGAATCAATAAAGTTGAACGCTGATGAACGAAAGAATCAAAACTTTATGCGTGGTTTTTATGATGTCATGTTTCAGCATGGCTGTATATTGCCAGGAAGCCAGTGACGAGCTCATCGAGATGGTGGAGCAAGTTCATTCCGCCTGTCCCAGGGCCTTTGTTCCAGGCGTGAAACTCAAAGATGTGGAGATAGACGATGAGTTTGTGGTATGTACTTTCTCGGCCGAAGATGGTGTTTTCCAACGTGGTGGCCTGAATTCCGAGCGCAACAAGGAATCAATGAAACAGTCATTGATCAAGAACTTCAGGCGCATGAGCCGTACAAGCATCCTTCGCAAGATGGCGGAAGAGGTGTCAGAATGTGATATGGGTGTCAAAGGCATCGTGGAGAGTGAGGGCAGTGGTGAATCGCTTGAGGTAGTCATCACCAACGAGGAGATGCGCGAGGCTACAGGAAAGCAGAACACAACTGATGACGATGACCGTTAATTTGTCAACACAAATGCTGCTATGAGAAAGACCGTTACGATCCTGTTCCTATTCTTGGCGACCTTGGTCTATGGCCAGAAGCGGTCGTCCGTGACGAAGATGGTGGATATCCATCCTCTTGACTTCACCATGTCGATGAAGTACATGCTCCCCCGTCGCTTTGCCATGAAGTCCTTGACAAGTGAATACTACGTGACTGTCAGGAACGACAGTCTGGACTGCTTCCTTCCGTATTATGGCGAAGTATATCAGCCTACACTCACCAACGAGGGCCTGAATTTCAAGGCTCCAATTGTCGGAATGAGAACCAAGGACAAAAAGAACAAGAAGCACATCTATTATCGAGTACGAAGAGGCTTCCTCACCTACGACTACCATTTCGTCTTTTATCCAGAGGGCAATGGCATGTTAATACTTACTCCCTCGAACGCACAGAACTGCACGTATGAGGGAGAGTGGGAGAATCATTGACCATTGATCATTGACATTAACCATTGACCATTGATCATTGACCAATAATCATTGGGCATTGAGCATGTTCTTGTCGAGAAACTCCTCAATGCGTGTGAAGAGATGCTTCCGAGTGTTACCGCCGCTGATACCGTGGTTTCGATTGGTGTAGAACTGCATCTCGAACTGAGTGCCCTGTTGCACAAACTTCTCAATTAGTTCAGCTGAGTTTTGGAAGTGTACGTTGTCATCCGCCATTCCGTGGCAGAGCAACAGCTTGCCGTGTAGTTTCTGGTATCGGTGGAGTGGTGAGATATCGTAGCCAGTGGGGTTCTCCTGCGGGGTGCGCATATATCGTTCGGTATAGACACTGTCGTAGAAACGCCAGTCGGTGACGGGCGCCACAGCCACTCCGCAGCAGAAGACGTCTGATCCCTCGCACATCGACATCAAGGTGTTGAATCCTCCGAAACTCCATCCCCAAATGGCGATGTGTTCCTGGTCAACGTAAGGCAGTTGCCGGAGGTAGAGCGCAGTTTCCACTTGGTCCTTGGATTCCTTGTCCCCCATGGTCATATAGGTGCATTTCTGAAACTCAGCACCGCGTCCGCCAGTGCCCCGTCCGTCAACGCATACCACGATATAGCCTTTCTGAACCAATCGCTGTTCCCATGAAAGATTGCCAAAGAAACCGTTGTTGAACGAGTTGCTCACTTCTTGTGCACCTGGTCCGCTGTATTGGTACATCAGCACCGGGTATTTCCTTGATGGGTCGAATGTGGTGGGTTTGAGCATCCATCCGTTGAGTTCTACCCCTTCTCTGGTGGTGAAAGAGAACAGTTCAGGCTGTGCCCAATCAGCGTTAGCGAGCGCATCTTTCAGTTCTTTGTTGTCTTCGAGCACCCTCAATTGTTTGCCTGTGTTGTTATAGACAGCGGTGATTTTAGGTGTGTTGATGTCGGAGAACTCATTGACAAAGTATTTGCATCCCTTACTGAAGTGAGCGGAGTTGGTGCCCTTGTTTCGGGTAATGACCGTCTCGCGCCCTTTCTTATCTACCTTGCAGATGTATTTTTCGAGCGGGTTCCCCTCGGTGCTTGCATAGTAGAATGTGGTTCCGTTTTCGTCTGTACCATAGTAGTCGGTAATGACTTTCTCACCATGCGTGAGTTGCTGGACGAGTGTTCCGTTGATGGTGTAGAGATAAAGGTGGTTGTAGCCATCGCGTTCGCTCATCAGCACGAACTGGTCACGCGAGAAGTCAATGTTCTTATAGACATTGGTCTCCACGAAGTATTTGGGCGTGTCTCTGACGATGAGTTGGCAGACCGTGGAACGAGGGTTGGCCATGTAGATGTCGAGGCGGTCCTGGTGACGGTTCTGCGTGAGTATGGCAAGTTTGTCCTTGTCTCCGGTGAACTGTATGCGTGCCACATATCCATCGCTGTCGAGCGGCAGTTCCATCTTGCGTTCCACGCGTGCCTTGATGTCGAAGGTGTGGACGCTGACATCTGAATTCTTCTCGCCTGCTTTGGGGTACTTGAATGTGTACTCGCCAGGATAGAGACTGTATGCACGGTTTCTTGGCGCCTCACCGGCATAAACAGGGAAGGAAAAGGTGTTGACCTTCGACTCGTCGAACCTGATCCAAGCAAGCATCTCACTGTCTGCACTGAAGTCAAAGGCCTGGTTGAACTCAAATTCCTCCTCATAGACCCAGTCGGGCTTTCCGTTGATGATTTTGTTGTATTCACCGTCCTTAGTGACCTGGCTCTCGGCGTTGTTGAAGAGCAGTTTAACGAGGAAGATGTTGTTGTCGCGGACGAATCCTATGACATTGCCGTCGGGTGAGTACTTCGGACATTCCTGAGGCCCTGCTTTCGAGAGTTTGCTGAGCAGGTTGTTGTGAATGTCGTAGATATAGTATTCAGCAGTGTACGAGCGTCGGTAGATAGCCCTTCGGTTTGTTTCGATGAGTATGGTCTTTCCGTTGGGTGAGATGATGTAGTTGCCGAAAGCCGCTATCTTCTCTCCTCTGGCCGTGTTCTTGTCGAAGAGCGTTTCAACGAGTTGTCCTGTAGCGTATGAGTAGCGTTCGATTTTGCTTCGGTCATCGCTGATGGTTGTGAAACTCTCGCCGTCCATGTAGGGACGTATACCGTAGATGCCGTTCTCGCTGTATCGATATCGCATCACATCGTCGAGCGATATCTTCTGAGCGTTGGCCACGACAGCCAAAAGGGCTGCAAAAACAAAAATTATCCTTCTCATTCTATTCTTTTGTTAAAAATTTATCGCAAAAATACGTATTTTCCCCGAAAGATTGTAAATTGCAGCACTTTTTATTTCAAACTATCGTTAATCATCATATAAAAACATTGTTTTTTCAGACACTAATATGAGTGAATTGGATTCAAAACATATAAAAGAGGCGATTATGGAGAACAAGGAGCGGCTGGGGAAATTGCTGGTTCTTGTTCTGCTTGTGGGTGCGATTTGGATGGTGGAGCGTTGCACAGACAGTGAGGCTGTTGCTCAACCAGAAGAGTCCACACCTGTGCCCACCTCCGCTGATATCCTGGGCCTTTTGAAAGAGGAAACCGACCTCGTGACCACAGAAGTGAAAATCAGCAAACTTGCGATATATGATACTTCAAAGAGCGAACATTTCCGTTTCACTGACATCAGCACATGGAAATACGGCGACCGCAAATGCATCATCCCGGTGGAAATCACAGTGAAGTATGGCTACAATCTCAAGGAGTTGAGTGTCAACGATGTGAAGATTTCCGATGACAGTACCTCGGTTTATGTGATGCTGCCCAAACCCAAGATCATCGATTCCGGCTATAATCTTTATTACGACCGCAAGCAAGTGGTGGCGATATCCACGGGACTGCGTTCGTCCATCGGACATGAAACGGAGGAGGAACTGCGCAAGAAAGCCTACGACCAGGTCATCAAGAAGGGCGACGACATCAAACGAAATGTGGAGTCCGATATCGAGAAAAACGCTGTCACGCTGGTCGAGTCCATGGTGAAAAGCCTCGGTTTCAAGGATGTCACAGTAGTCACTAAGAATAAATAGGAGGCAGGAATATGAAGAAAGAAGAACAAGGTAAGCCTTTGTCCAAGGCCATACAGTATCTGTTGTTTGGCATTCTCGCCCTCGCTTTCATTGCGCTTGCCGCTTTCTTGGTGAAGTCGTGTCTGCCTAAGCCAGAGGAAGTAGGGGAGCAGTTGCCCCTCGAGGATACTTCTGCCATCATCGAGAGTGTCAGGCCCAAAGGCGAGTTGTACATTTATTCGCTCGTGGCTGAAGATTTCGTCACCAAGCAGGAGACAGAACATCATGTGCTTCTCTTTCCCGAAGAGCATTCCTGTGTGCAGGTCGTGCAGCAGAAAATCAGTTTTGTCCTCGACCTTGACAAAATCAAGTACGTGCCAGACTCGGGAAAGGTGGTGCTGGTACAGCTGCCCGACATCAGGTATGTAGCAAGTACTCAGGACTCTCGTTTCATGTCGGACGATGAGGATTATTGGAAAGACCATAACACCGACCCCATGAAGCATGCGGTGGAGAATAAGTTGAAGAAGAAATACGACACGCCCAAAATACGGCAGCAAGCCAAGGCCAACGCCCAGAAGACGATTGGCGACTTGCTCGCGCGATTCGGCTACGAAGCCCGCTTTGTCAGCGGAAACATCGAGCGCACCGATGGGGTGGAGACACTCAAGAGCGTGAAGTAGTCAGAAGCCTGCCTTGGCGTGCCCCGCGCTCTTCCATCCGTTTGCGCAACTGTGCCACAAACTCATGGTTCTTCAGCCCCCATCCCTTCACAGCGAGCAGGCTGGCGGGCGACTGCGAGACAAAACGCTCGAGCACGATGTCTGGGTGCAGGTGTTCTATGTAGTCAATCACATAATCTATGTATTCATCCACAGTGAAGAGATGAAACCTTTCTGGATGGCAGGCATATTCCTCCGCCATGGCCGTTCCTTTGATCAGTTGCAGTTGATGGATTTTCAAGATGTCGAGACGCAGCGACGATATTGTCTCCGCCTCCTGTGCAGGATTGTGGCAGTCTGTGCCTGGCAGACCGAGTATGACGTGTCCTCCAGTGTAGATGCCCCTCTCCACAGTCTTACTTACCGCCATCCTCGTTTGTTCGAACGTGTGCCCTCGGTTGATGAGTCGCAAAACCTTGTTGTCCGAACATTCAATGCCGTACTCTACGATGACAAAACAACGTTTTGCCAGCATCGCGAGATAGTCGAGCAGTTGGTCTGACACGCAATCAGGCCTTGTGCCTATCACCAATCCTACCACGTCATCCACCTTGATAGCTTCCTCATACTTCGCCATGACCTCGTCGAATGGGGCATAAGTGTTTGTATAAGCTTGGAAATAAGCAAGATATTTCATTTCAGGGTATTTGCGGGCGAAAAAGCGCTTTCCCTCCTCCAATTGTTGGGTGATGCTCTTGGAGGTGGCGCAATAGGCGGGGTTGAAAGTCTGGTTGTTGCAGTAGGTGCACCCGCCAGTTCCCAACCTGCCGTCACGGTTGGGACAGGTGAAACCGGCGTTGATGGAGATCTTCTGGACCTTCATTCCCAGCTTTTCCTTCAGCCAAGGGCCAAATTCCTTGTAGAGATTGCCGTTTGTCATGCCTTGAAACAAAACTGTCATTGCAAAAGTAGCATTTTTATGGCATCATGGTGTACAGAGGAGGGTAAATATGCGAAAAAAACATAAAAAATCTTTGTCAGGTGGCTGAAAAGTGCTAACTTTGCAAGCCGATTATTATCAGGGGACGTGAAAAACGCCTCCAAACAAGTGTGTAGATAGCGTACATATTGGCCTATGTCGTGGTCTGTGAATCACTTGCAAAACAAAGAATTGAACAAATTAATTAGTAGTAACAAAAATTCAAAATTTAAAGATGAACACTTTAAGTTTCAGAACTAACATCGCAACTCCCAAGACTGCTGATAAGCAGTGGGTAGTCGTTGATGCTACGGATCAGATTCTGGGTCGCTTCTCAGCAAAGGTGGCCAAGATTCTGCGTGGCAAGTACAAAGCTTGCTTCACCCCCAATGAGGATTGTGGCGACAACGTCATCATCATCAACGCTAACAAAATCAAGCTTTCCGGCAACAAGATGCAGGAAAAGGTTTATCTCACCTTCTCTGGTTATCCCAGTGGTCAGCACAAGAAGACTGCCGCAGAGATCGCCGGCAAGAAGAACGGTTATGAGCGCATTCTGCGCCATGCAATCAAGGGCATGCTCCCCAAGAATCACCTTGGAGCTCATCTGCTTGACAACCTCCGCATCTACGAGGGTCCTGAGCATGAGCAGGCCGCCCAGCAGCCAAAGACCATAGATATTAACCTTTTGAAATAACAGACAATTATGGAAGTAATAAATGCATTAGGTCGTCGTAAGGCCGCTATCGCACGTATATATGTGTCGGAAGGTTCAGGCAAGATCACAATCAACAAGAGAGACCTCAAGGATTATTTCCCCTCAGAACTCGTACAGTATGTGGTAAAGCAACCGCTCAACCTGCTCGATGTCGCTGAGAAGTACGACATCAAGGTGAACCTCCGCGGTGGTGGTTTCACAGGTCAGAGCCAGGCTCTCCGTCTTGCCATTGCAAGAGCCCTTGTGAAGATCAACGAGGAGGATAAGAAAGCCCTTCGCAACGAAGGCTTCCTGACAAGAGACTCACGCGTTGTAGAGCGCAAGAAGCCAGGTCAGCCCAAGGCACGTCGCAGATTCCAGTTCAGCAAGCGTTAATCTTTCTACTGACGCTATTGATTGGAACGCATCGTTTAGCATCCAAACCATCAGGATTCCGGCCGACGGTCGAACTACCTGGGGGTTGGTTTTCAGAATCAAAACTAAAAGGAACGTAAACAAATTAAACAAACAACATTTATGTCAAGAACAACATTTGATGAACTGCTTGAGGCTGGCAGCCACTTCGGACACCTCAAGAGAAAGTGGAATCCAGCCATGGCTCCTTATATCTTCATGGAGCGCAATGGCATTCATATCATCGACCTTCACAAGACTGTAGCCAAGGTTGACCAGGCAGCAGACGCTTTGAAGCAGATTGCCAAGTCGGGCAAGAGAATACTTTTTGTTGCTACTAAGAAACAAGCCAAGGACGTAATAGAGGAAAAGGCAAAGTCAATCGGTATGCCTTACGTCATTGAGCGTTGGCCAGGTGGAATGCTCACCAACTTCCCCACTATCCGCAAGGCCGTTAAGAAAATGGCCAGCATCGACAAACTGCTGAGCGACGGTACTTACGACAAACTTTCAAAGCGTGAGAACCTTCAGATTCGCCGCAAGCGCGCTAAGTTGGAGAAGAACCTCGGTTCTATCGCCGACTTGACCCGTCTGCCTTCTGCCCTCTTCGTGGTTGACGTGATGAAGGAGAAGATCGCTGTCAGCGAGGCCAAGCGTCTGGGTATCCCCGTGTTCGCTATCGTTGACACCAACTCCGATCCCCGCGACATCGACTTCGTGATTCCAGCTAACGATGATGCCACCAAGTCTATCGACGTGATTGTGGGCGCTTGCTGCTCCGCCATCGCTGAAGGTCTTGAGGAGCGTAAGGCTGAGAAGATCGACATGGAGGCCGCTGGTGAGGACGAGCCCAAGGAAAGAGCTGAGAGAGCTCCGAGAAGGACTCGCACCAAGGCTCGCGCAGAGAAGCTTGAGTCTAAGGACGAGGCTGAGGAAGCAGCTCCTGCTGACGTTGAGGAGGCTGACGAGGCTTAATATTTGAATCATAACCCATAACCATATTAAATTAAGAAAAATGGCTATTACATTAGCAGAAATCAACAAACTCCGCCAGAAGTCACAGGCAGGTCTGATGGACTGCAAGAAAGCGCTGACAGAGGCAGAAGGTGATATAGACAAGGCTATGGAGATCCTCCGCAAGAAGGGTCAGCTGATAGCTGCAAAGCGTTCTGACCGCGAGGCATCTGAGGGATGCGTGCTCGCAAAGGTCGATGGCAAGTACGGTGTGATGGTAGCGCTCAAGTGCGAGACCGACTTCGTGGCCAAGAACGCTGACTTCGTGAAACTCGCAAACGACATTCTGGCTCTCGCTATGGAGAAGAAGCCCAAGGATATCGAGGAGCTCAAGGCTTTGACTTTGGGTGACCAGACCGTGGCCGACGCTGTGACCTACCGTAGCGGTGTGACTGGCGAGAAGATGGAACTCGACGGCTACTACACCATCGAAGGTGAGAAGGTTGTGGCTTATAACCACATGGGTCAGAACTTCCTTTGCACACTCGTTGCCATGAACAAGGAGTGCAGCGAAGAGGTGGCCAAGGGCATCGCCATGCAGGCAGCAGCCATGTCTCCTCTTTACCTGAAGGAAGAGGATGTGACCGCTGAGGCACGTGCTAAGGAACTCGCTTCCATCATCGACAAGACCAAGGAAGATGAGGTAAAGAAGGCTGTTGAGATTGCTCTCAAGAAGGCAGGTATCAATCCTAACCTCGTGGATAGCGAAGATCACATCAACTCCAACATCTCCAAGGGTTACATCACAGAGGAAGAAGGCGCCAAGGCTCGCGAGATTATCCCTGTAGCTGGCGAGGAAGCCCGCAAGAACCTCAACGAGAAGAAGATTGAAATGATTTCCCAGGGTCGTTTGAACAAGTACTTCAAAGAAGTTTGTCTGCTCGACCAGGCTTACATCGACGACAGCAAGGTGACTGTGGCCCAGTATCTTGCCAGCGTGGATAAGGAACTCACAGTGACCGACTTCAAGCGTTTCACTCTCCGTTCTGAGTAAAGATGGATTTCAAATCTCATATTAAAAGGGGCCAGGCTTTTCCGCTTGGCCCCTTTTTTGATATAGTATGAGTAAAAGGTCGGAAGGGAATAAGGAAACTTATAAGATTCCCGCATGAATGAACATTTCGCGGTAGAATTCGGCTTTCTTTGTGATGTTCATAGGGTATGCGCGGGAGGAGGAAGGCAGCCGATAGGCCTCGATGGTTATATTGTCATGATTGAGGAGACCGGTAGGTCGGGTGTGTCCGACTTTCAAGACATCCGTGATACCGAAATGTGTCATGAGGGTTTCGGTGGCTTTTTCTCCAGTGGTCACCATCAGGCGGCAATGGGGTAGGGCTTCAATCAACGCCTTGATGTTGGTGGGTTCCACCACTTCTAAGAACTTGTCGGAAGCATTGTCTTTCAATCGTCGGATGGCAGCGCAGGTGTCGTAAAGGGCAATGCCTTTGTCGTTCAGGAATTGCACGATGAGCGGCAGACGGAAAGTCTTATTCTGTAGATCCACGAAGTGGTCTTTGTCACCGTAGAACACGAGTCCGGCAATTCGCCAGAAATCATTGCTGTAGTTGGGATAGAAAAAGTCCATACACCAGCGTTTGCGCTGTGGAGGGAAACTGCCGAGGAAGAGTACGCGTGCGTTCTCGGGAAGAAAAGGCCTCAAGGGATGGCGCTCTACGCCATCGTCAGCCGTTTGTAGCGCTTCTATGTCAAGGAAACAGTCGGGAGCCATCACAGTCGTTGGATTGGTTGAGACAGTTTGTCTTGTTTTCCAAGGTGAGTCAATGGGAGTGGGGCATGTCCGTTGGCCCTTCTTTCAGGATCTTCTCCTCAGCTGGTTTCGTGCCATTGCGTTCCTTCTCCTTCTTTTTCAGGAAGAACTTGGCTTTCATCCTCAGACTATCGATGGCGTGCTTGAGTTGTTTTTCCTGACGCATGGCTGATTCCAGTTCGTTGCAGTGAATGATGGACTGCACGTCGGTTTTCGACAAGTCGTAGCTGTGGTTGCCATTTGGCCCGTTACAGGTGACCCGGATGGTTTTGCCTGCATTCTCCGTAATGAAATCCACCACACTATTGTCGTCGAGTTTCTTGAAAGTGGCTTGTTCCTCATACCCATTAGTTTTGTCAGTGACAAAAGAGAAGCATGGCGTGCTCTCGATGTGGTTGTCTGCTGAAGTCTCGAGTGTGATGTGGTCGTGTTTGAGTTGCTTACCTGTGAGAACAGACACAAGGAACAACTGTCCGGTCTCATCGACCTCGGCATACAGGCATGTCCGGTGCAAGGAGGAAGCCGGCTGTTGTTTGTCCTTGAAGAATCCCACAGTCTGATAGCGTGGGTCCTTCTCAAGCAGGAAGTTGTTCTTCATATCGCTGATACGACGCTGCACGACAGTGAGCGCGCTGTCGTTGATGACCATGTCATGCTGCGCCTCCTTCATCTCCAGGATATCCATCACCTCAATGGCCTCTCTTCGGGCATCAAAGGCCCTTGGATATGAGTTGCGGAGCGAGTCGATCATCAGCCTTGCAACATCGAATTTCTCCAAGTCAATCATCTTGCGTGCTTCGGTTAATAATGCCTCGGCTTTCTTCTCGCCGTTGTCCTTTTTGCTGTCGCACGAGCACAGGCCCATGATTCCCAGAATAGTGATAAATAGGAAAAGATACTTTTTCATCTTCAACAATAGTCCTTGTTTATAACGTGCAAAATTACATTTTTTCTGAAAGTTGGACGAAAAGACGGGGAAAAATCGTAATTTTGCGTCCGAAAAATTGAATTATGATACATCTTACAGACGAAGAACTGAAAAAAGAGATAGACCAGCCCATCTTCCATGCCATTTCGGAAACAGCCGACGAGATGGGTGTGGAGTGCTATGTGATAGGCGGATACGTGAGAGACCTGTTCCTCCAACGCCATTCACATGACATAGACATGGTCGTCGTCGGGTCGGGTATTGCTGTTGCCCATCGGCTGAAAGAACGGTTGGGAAAGAAAGCGAGAATCTCCATCTTCCAGAATTTCGGAACAGCACAAGTGAAATACAAAGGTTTGGAGTTAGAGTTTGTGGGCGCCCGTCGTGAGAGCTACACCCGTGGGTCGCGCAAACCCATCGTTGAGGATGGTACGCTTGAAGACGACCAGAACCGTCGTGATTTCACCATCAACGCCATGGCATTGTGTCTCAATGCCCATCGCTTCGGCGAGTTGGTGGATCCTTTTGATGGTTTGTATGACCTTGAAGACGGAATCATCCGTACCCCTCTCGACCCTGAGATTACCTTCAGTGACGACCCCTTGCGCATGATGCGCTGCATCAGGTTTGCCACTCAACTTAACTTCCTCATTGAGGACGAGACTTTTGATGCCATCGAACGCGAAAAGGATAGAATAAAGATTATCTCCCAAGAACGTATTATCGAGGAACTCAACAAGATCATACTTTCCCCCGTACCTTCCAAAGGATTTGTCGATTTGGAACGCTCAGGTCTTCTTGCCCTGATTTTCCCTGAGCTGCAAGCATTGACAGGTGTTGAGGTGGTAAACGGTCGTGGACATAAGGACAATTTCTACCACACCTTGGAAGTGCTCGACAATGTGGCGCGTGCCACAGCCGATTGGGACAAGAAAGATGATGCGGTGGCAGATGCAGGGCAAGGAACGGAAAAGATGACTTGGGCTGAGCGTCAACTGTGGGTACGTTGGGCTGCCTTGCTCCACGATATCGGGAAACCCGCCAGTAAAAAGTGGGACAACCAGTTGGGCTGGACGTTCCACAGCCACAACTTCATCGGGCAGAAGATGGTGCCAGGTATCTTCAAACGGATGAAACTGCCGTTGAACGACAAGATGAAATACGTTCAGAAGTTGGTGGAACTGCACATGCGCCCCATCAACATCGCTGACGACGAGGTGACCGACTCTGCCGTACGCCGTCTGCTTTTCGATGCCGGCGACGACATTGAGGACCTGATGGTGCTTTGCGAGGCCGACATTACCTCTAAAAAAGCGGAGAAGAAGCAGCGTTTCCTCGACAACTATCGTTTGGTCCGCGAGAAGATGGACGCTTTGAAAGAGAAAGACCGCATCAGGTTGTTCCAACCACCCATCGGTGGTGAGGAAATCATGAGGATTTTCAACCTCAAGCCTTCACCTCAGGTTGGTATTCTGAAACAGGCCGTCAAGGACGCCATCGTGGATGGAGTCATTTCCAACGACTACGATGTGGCACTTCAGTTCGTGCTGAAAAAGGCAGAGGAGATAGGGCTGAAGCCCCAGGTATAATAGCTCTCTTTTGAAAATAGGTGTCTTCAAGGAGTTCGAGAGCCTTGGTAGAGTTGATGCTCTTTGATGTAGTTTTCCACTTCTGGCGGCACCAAGTCGGAGAGAGACAGACTATTAGCAGCGCGCTGACGAACCAGTGTGCTGCTAATGTCGTAAAGGTGGGTGTTCACAAGGGTCACGGATGGTGGCAACTCTTCCATGTCGATGTCGCAGCCTGGCCGTGCGTACATCAGGATATGAAACTCTTTGATGATGTCATTGCCCCTGTACCAATTACCGAACTGCAGCCAGTTGTCGGCACCGATGACCAGATAGAACTCATCGTCGGGATACGCATCGGAAAGGGCATGCAGGGTGGTATAGGTATAGGAAGGAATCGGCAAATGAGCCTCGAAATCCGACACCTTGATGTTCTTGTCGTCTTTCAGGGCCAAAAGCGCCATCTCCATCCTGACATTGAAATCGGCGATATCCGTGTTGCCTTGTTTCAATGGGTTGAGGGGCGATACCAACAGCCACAACTCATCCACCACACCGCTTTGGCAGAGTTCCCTCGCCAAAGCCACGTGGCCGCAGTGGATGGGATTGAACGATCCCCCGAAGATACCGATACGACTCATGTTTTTATTCTTCTCGTGGGCAGTTCTCTTGCGGACAATCTTCTTTTGGCAGACAGTTCTCTTCAGGACAATCCTCTTGTGGGCTTTCTTCTGTCGTATTGATGTCGAGGAAGTCTTTGACGACCTGGAGTGTCTCTTGTTGGGCGACCTCAAGTTCGTCGTTGATGATCACCCTGTCGTACTTGTCTGCGAACGACAGCTCAAGAGAGGCCCTTTCGAGTCTGTCTTCGATTTGATCAAGGGTTTCAGTGCCTCGCTTGACCAAACGGTTACGCAGTTCCTCGATGCTTGGTGGCTGTATGAAGATGCTGATGGCTCTCTCCCCGAAGTGCTGCTTGATGTTGCATCCTCCTTTCACATCGACGTCGAACACTACGTTCTCGCCCTTTTCCAATTGTTTCTCCACTTCCGACTTGAGAGTGCCGTAGAACTTGCCTTCATAAACTTCCTCGTATTCGATAAAAGCGTCTTCCTCAATTTTCTGGCGGAAATCCTCCACAGTCAAGAAATGATATTCCACACCGTCTTGTTCTTCACCTCTTGGCGCCCTGCTTGTGGCAGAGATGGAGAAATGGAGATTGAGCTCTTCCTGTGCCTGTCCCATCAGATAGTTGATGAGGGTGGATTTACCGCTCCCCGATGGGGCAGAGAATATGATACATTTTCCTTGTTTCATTTTATTTGATGGGTTTAAGGTTTTTTATGAGTATAATGGAGTGCGCTTTCCCACGGACTTGTCGATTGGACAAGTCCATGCCGTCAGGTTCCTGCTTTTACAATACGTTGGCGACTTGTTCCTTGATTTGCTCCAGTTCGTCCTTCATCTTCACGACGATGTTCTGCATTTCCGCATTGTTGCTCTTGCTGCCTGTGGTGTTGATCTCGCGTCCCATTTCCTGAGCGATGAAAGCGAGTTTCTTCCCTTGTCCGTGTCCGTCGTTCATGGTGTTGACGAAATACTGCAGGTGGTTGGTCAGTCGTTGTTTTTCCTCGTTGATGTCGAGTTTCTCTATGTAGTAAATCATCTCCTGCTCAAGTCGGTTCTTGTCGTAATCCACTTCGACGATGCTCTCCAGCTTATCGACAATCTGAGCGCGTATTTTCTCTGTTCGTCCTTTCTCAAAGGGCTCGATGCTTGCCAGTAATTCAGTGATTCTGTCGATATTGCCCTGCAGTTTCTTCGCCAGAGCCAGACCTTCCTGCTTGCGGAAATCCACCAGGGCGGTCACCGCGCTCTCAATCGCCTTGAAGGCCACGGCCCATTCCTCGTCGCTCAGTTCCTCCACTTCGATTTTTGTCAGCACATCGGGCATTCGAAGTAGTACGGTCATCCAGTCGGCGGGTTCAGGTATGCCATAGTCCTTGCTGACGGTCTTGAGTTGTTTGTAGTATTCTCCCATCAGGGCAGCGTTCACGGGGGTGGCCATTTGCGTCTCGTCCTTTTCCACCCAAAGGTAGAAATCCACTTTTCCCCTTTCCAGTTGCTTGGCTATATAAGTGCGCATTTCCATCTCCTTGTCGCGGTAGAGGGGGGCGATGCGAGTTGATAAATCAAGGCTCTTGCTGTTGAGTGACTTGATTTCCACATGAATCTTCTTTCCATTGAATTCGGTAACACTTTTACCGTAACCAGTCATTGATTGTATCATTCTAAATCTTAATTAAAGTCTATGAATCACAAATTTTGCACAAAAATAGTGAAAATTCCGCTAAACTTAGTAATTTTGCAAGAATAAATGAAAATAAAAAAATATGTCGTGTATTTTGCACATAGAAACATCGACAAAACCCTGCTCCGTGGCAGTGAGTCAGGATGGTGCGGTGATCTATCATATAGAGGACATGAATGGTCCTTCGCATGCCACAGTCCTTGGCTCTTTTGTTGAACAGGCGGCTTCTTTTGCCGATAGCCATGCCATACCTCTCGACGCGGTGGCAGTGAGTAGCGGACCAGGCTCTTATACAGGATTGAGAATAGGTGTTTCCACTGCGAAAGGATTGTGCTATTCACGCGATTTGAAACTCCTTTCCATTCCCACCCTCAAACTGCTCTGTGTGCCACTGCTGTTGGGCCGTGAGGAATTGCCAGACGACGCTTTGCTTTGTCCGATGATTGACGCCAGGAGGATGGAGGTTTATACAGCCCTTTACAACAGGGCCTTGAAACCTGTCGTCGATGTGCAGTCAATGGTCGTGGATAACCATTGTTTTGAACGCCATCTCAATGAGCATCCCGTCTATTTCTTCGGTAATGGCAGCGACAAGTGCAAGGAGTTGATTCAACATCCCAATGCACGCTTTATCAGTGGCATCCACCCTTTAGCCAAGCACATGATGCCTTTGGCTGAAAGGGCTAACGCCATGCAGGAATACCAGGATGTGGCCTATTTCGAGCCGTTCTATCTGAAAGAGTTCCAAGCCACTGTGCCCAAACCCTTGTTGTAGGCACAATGAACCTCAGATGTGCTCAAAAGAACAGAAAACAACAAAACGAAACGATATGGAGATAAAAGACTATAATACACTAAGAAAAAGACTGATTCAGCCCGAATACGGTCGGTGTGTGCAACAGATGGTGGAGCACGCCGTCACCATCCCCGACAAGGCCAAGCGTCAGCAGTGTGCCGAGACCATCGTGGCCCTGATGGCAAGAATGGACGAGAAACACAGCAACGAGGACGATTTCTACCAGAAACTGTGGAACCACTTGGCAGCCATGTCTGACTATCAACTCGACATTGACTACCCTGTGGAGATCTTGCGTGTGGATGAGCGTCCGGCCATCACCAAGCACTTGCCATACGACCAGCATCGGATTCAAAAACGCCATTATGGCTTTCTGTTGGAGCAATTGGTGGAGAAGTTGGGCGAGATGGACGACAGCGATTCCGAAAGGAAAGAAGAGCTGACCGTTCTTGTCGCCAACCAGATGAAGCGCAGCCTTGCCAATTGGAACAAGAATGTGCTCGATGACAACAAGGTGGCCGACGACCTTTCCCAGTACACCGATGGAAAAATCCAAATCGACCCCGAGCATTTCGACTTTATCAGCACTGAGAAACTTTTGTCGAACGCTCAGGTGCAAAACCAAGGTAAGAAGAAAAAGAAGAAATAAACTCAGTTTATTATGGCATCATTCGTTATTGAAGGCGGACACCGACTGCATGGCAGCATCACTGCTCAAGGCGCAAAGAACGAGGCTTTGGAGGTGATTTGCGCCTGCTTGCTCACTGATGAAGCCGTCTTGATTCGCAACATTCCTGAAATCCTCGATGTGCAGAACCTCATCAAGTTGCTTGAGAAGACGGGAGTCAGTATCAGAAAGGTAGAGGATGGCACATACCAGTTCCGCGCCGATAACGTTGACCTTGGCTATATAGGTACCGATGAGTTTATCCAGCAATGCGCCAAGTTGCGTGGATCCATTCTGATGCTCGGACCGCTGCTTGGGCGTTTCCACAAAGCCTATGCCGCCAAACCGGGTGGTGACCAGATAGGCCGCCGCCGACTCGACACCCATTTCATCGGCATCAGCAAACTGGGTGCCACCTTCTCACGCAAGGACAACAACCCCAACATCTACGAGATCAACGCCAACCATCTCAAGGGGGCGTACATGCTGCTCGACGAGGCTTCAGTGACAGGTACGGCCAATGTCATCATGGCGGCTGTGCTCGCAGAGGGTACTACAACCATCTACAACGCCGCTTGTGAGCCCTATATCCAGCAGTTGTGCAAATTGCTCAACAGCATGGGCGCTCGAATCAGCGGCATCGCATCGAACAGGCTCACCATAGAGGGTGTTGAACGGTTGCATGGCAGCCAGCACACTGTCTTGCCCGACATGATAGAGGTGGGTTCGTTCATCGGTATGGCGGCGATGACGGGCAGTGAGTTGACCATACACAATGTTTCGTACGACAATCTCGGCATCATACCCGATATGTTTGCCCGTTTAGGCATCAAGGTTGAACGCAGGGGCGACGACATCTATGTGCCAGCCTACGAGCATTACGAGGTGGAGTCGTATATGGACGGAAGCATCATGTCGTTCTCCGACGCTCCCTGGCCTGGGCTTACCCCCGACTTGCTTAGTGTCTTCTTGGTGGTTGCGACACAGGCCAAAGGCAGTGTCCTGATTCACCAGAAGATGTTCGAGAGCCGCCTCTTCTTTGTGGACAAACTCATCGATATGGGCGCCCAGATTATCCTATGCGATCCTCACCGCGCGGTGGTCAACGGACACGACCGCAAGTTCGCCCTGCGTGGCGCTCGTCTGACTTCGCCCGACATCCGTGCGGGTATTGCCCTGCTCATCGCAGCCATGAGTGCCCAGGGAACAAGCGTCATCAGCAATATCGAGCAGATAGACCGCGGTTATGAGCATATAGAGGACCGACTCAACGCTCTTGGTGCCAAGATCAAGAGAATAGACTAAAGGAGCATCTTGTAAAAACTCGTACATCATGATACGACAAGAAGAGGTGGTCCAGATTGGACAGATAACCAAGGCGCACGGGCTTGCCGGTGAGGTGGTCTTTATCTTCACCGACGATGTCTTTGACCGTGTGGACTGTGATTACCTGATTTGCGAGATCGACGGCATACTTGTGCCTTTCTTCATTGAGGAGTACCGTTTCCGTTCCAACAACTCTGCTCTTGTGAAGTTCGAGGACATCGACACGATAGATGATACCCGACAGATTGTGGGAACGGACGTGTTCTTTCCCAGAAGCATGATGACTGCGGACGACAATGGCGAGGTGACGCTCAACTATTTCATTGGTTTCCGGGTCATCGACGCTGACCAAGGCGAGATTGGTGAGGTCATCGACTACGACGACCAGACTGAGAACTGGATCTTGAAGGTGGAGAACGCAGAGGGCAATGAATTGCTGTTGCCTTTCCATGAGGCATTCATCGTGAATATCGACCATGAGGGACGTGTATTAGAGATGCGGTTACCCGAAGGCTTGCTTGAATTATATCAATAAAGAAGATGCAGAATACAGACCGAAAGAAAAAAGTAGCCATATTGGGCTCTACGGGTTCTATCGGGTGCCAGGCACTCGATGTGATCCGTCAGCACAACGACCTCTATGAGGCTTATATCCTCACAGCCAACAACAGCGTTGACAGACTGATCCAACAGGCTCGTGAGTACCAGCCCGAGGCAGTGGTCATTGCCAATGAGGCTCACTACAGCAAGGTGAAGGAAGCGCTTGCCGACCTGCCCGTGAAAGTGTATGCAGGCGCGGAGGCGTTGTGTGAGGTTGTGACCGACAGCCAAGTGGATATCGTGTTGGGGTCGATGGTGGGTTTTGCCGGACTTCGTCCCACTGTCAGCGCCATCAAGGCTGGCAAGTACATCGCGTTGGCCAACAAGGAGACGCTTGTGGTGGCTGGTGAACTGATCAAACAACTGGCTTTCGAGCACCATGTGCCCATACTGCCCGTTGATTCAGAGCACTCTGCCATTTTCCAGTGCTTGGAGCCGGGAAACCCCGTGGAAAAGATCCTGCTCACCGCTTCTGGAGGTCCTTTCCGTAAGTTCACCCCCGAGCAGACAGCCACAGTGACTAAGGACCAGGCTTTGGCGCACCCCACTTGGAATATGGGGGCGAAAATCACCATCGATTCGGCCACCTTGATGAACAAGGGCTTCGAGGTGATAGAGGCCAAGTGGCTTTTCGATGTGTCGCCCGACCAGATTCAGGTGGTGGTTCATCCACAGTCGGTCATCCATTCCATGGTGCAGTTTGAGGACGGTGCGGTGAAGGCGCAGTTGGGTATGCCCGACATGAGGCTTCCCATCCAGTATGCGTTCAGCTATCCCCGCAGGCTGAAATCCGATTTCGAACGTCTCGACTTCTTCCAGCTCAAGGACTTGACCTTCGAACGTCCGGATGCAGACCGTTTCCGCTGCTTGGCATTGGCCTATGAGGCCTTACATCAGGGTGGCAACATGCCCTGCATCGTCAATGCCGCCAATGAGGTGGTGAATTTGGCGTTCCGTCAGGACCGTATCGGCTTTAATGATATCGCTCGTGTGATAGAACTGACGATGCAGAAAGCCACATTCACCCGTGAGGCAACCATAGAGGCCTACCTCGCTACTGATGCCGAGGCGAGACGAATAGCAGAACAACTCATTCAGAATTAGTAACTGTACGAATGCGAAATATTATTGATATTCAATATATTATAACAATCATTTAAGGTAGAAAGTGAATACAGTATTGATTAAAGCCCTCCAGTTGATCTTGTCGCTGTCCATTTTGGTAGTGCTACACGAGGGCGGACATTTCTTTTTCTCCAAGCTGTTCAAAGTGAAAGTGGAGAAATTCTTCATGTTTTTCGATGCCTGGGGTGTGAAACTCTTCAGCACCAAATCGAAGTGGTTCACCAAGTTGTTTCCTAAGGCTGCGAAAAGCGAGACGGAATATGGCATAGGATGGCTTCCATTTGGAGGCTATGTGAAGATCGCCGGCATGATTGACGAGTCGATGGATAAGGAGCAGATGAAGCAAACCCCACAACCATGGGAATTCCGAACCAAACCAGCCTGGCAACGACTGCTCATCATGATAGGCGGTGTGTTGGTGAACTTGCTGCTGGCCTTTTTCATCTATTCGATGATCAAGTATTATTATGGCGACAGTTATATCCGTCCTCAGGACATGACCTACGGTCTGAAGTTCAATGAAGACGGCAAGAACGCAGGTTTCCAAGATGGTGACATCATTATCCGTACCGATGACAAGGACGTGAAGACCTTCACAGTGGCGTTGATGCGCGACATTGCTAACGCCGAGACCGTGACGGTGCTGCGTGGCGGTAAGGAGACCGTGCTCACCATGCCCGAAGGCCTGAGCTTGCTGAAGATGGCAGAGGCAGAGCCTCCTTTCGTGGATTACCTGTTGCCTTTCAAGGTGGATTCCGTGCTCAGTGGCACCCCTGCCGAGAAGATTGGTATGAAGAAAGGCGATGTTGTGACCTCCTTCAATGGAGTCCCCATAGCGTCTTACAACGACTTCACTTATCAGATCTTACGTCTTCAGGACGCTGTCACCGAAGATGCCACAGCCGCCGACAGCCTCCGTCTGAGGACCGTGCAGTTGGTCATCAACAACAGCGACACGGTCAATGCTGTGCTGACCTCGGAATTCAAGATTGGTATCATTAACGCCATTCCCGACTATGAGGTGACTGAGCGGAAATACGGTTTCTTCGAGTCCTTTCCCGCGGGAGTCAAGTATGGATGGAACACATTGGCCAATTATGTGGACGACTTGAAGTACATCTTCACGAAAGAGGGGTCGAGAAGTGTGGGCGGTTTCGTCACCATGGGCAAGATTTTTCCCGACACATGGAACTGGTACAGTTTCTGGAACCTCACCGCTCTCTTCTCCATCATCTTGGCGTTTATGAACATCCTTCCCATACCGGCGCTTGATGGAGGACACGTCTTGTTCCTGCTCTACGAGATCATCTTCAGACGCCAGCCCAGCGACAAGTTCTTGGAAAGGGCCGAGATGGTGGGTTTGTTCATCCTTCTGGCGCTTCTCATCTACGCCAACGGTAACGACATTCTCCGCCTCTTCGGCATTTAGATGTTAGGCATTAGGCTCTAAGCATTAGTCTGGAGGGATCGATAAACAATCAAAAAACAAGAATTAAAACATATTATATCAATGACAGCAAATGAAATCAGGGAGTCTTTCAAGAAATTCTTTGAAAGCAAACAGCACCTTATCGTGCCGTCCGCCCCAATGGTCATCAAGGACGACCCCACACTGATGTTCACCAATGCAGGTATGAACCAGTTCAAGGACATCATACTTGGCAACGTACAACCCAAAAGCCAGCGCATGGCCGACTCTCAGAAATGCCTTCGCGTGAGCGGCAAGCACAACGACTTGGAGGAGGTGGGACACGACACCTACCATCACACCATGTTCGAGATGCTCGGCAACTGGAGTTTTGGTGATTATTTCAAGAAGGAAGCGATATCTTGGGCATGGGAATATATTGTGGATGTGCTGAAGATCGACCCGAAAGACCTTTATGCTACGGTGTTTGAGGGTGCTCCCGAAGAAGGTCTGGAGCGCGACAACGAGGCTGCGGCCATCTGGAGCCAGTTCCTGCCGACCGACCACATCATCAACGGCAACAAGCACGACAACTTCTGGGAGATGGGCGACACAGGCCCCTGCGGCCCCTGCTCAGAACTGCATATCGACTCCCGCAGTGAGGAGGAGAAGGCCAAGGTGCCAGGCAAGGATCTTGTCAACAAAGACCACCCTCAGGTCATCGAGATCTGGAACTTGGTGTTCATGCAGTATAACCGAAAGGCCGACCAGAGCCTTGAACCGTTGCCCGCCAAGGTCATCGATACAGGTATGGGTTTCGAGCGTCTCGTACGCACCCTTCAAGGCAAGACATCAAACTACGACACCGACGTGTTCCAGCCCATCATCAAGGTTATTGGCGACCTTACCAATATGGAGTACGGCAAGGATGAGCAAGTGGATGTGGCCATGCGCGTCGTGGCCGACCACCTCAGGGCCATCGCTTTCTCCATCGCCGACGGTCAGTTGCCCAGCAACGCCAAGGCAGGCTATGTCATTCGTCGTATTCTACGCCGTGCTGTCCGTTACGGCTACACTTTC
This sequence comes from Bacteroidaceae bacterium, assembly GCA_017509605.1. Classification (GTDB taxonomy): domain Bacteria; phylum Bacteroidota; class Bacteroidia; order Bacteroidales; family Bacteroidaceae; genus RUG11857. The sequence continues at coordinate 150,356 of JAFWPH010000020.1, forward strand.
CTCGGACAGAAAGAGTCCTTCATCTATAAACTCATTCCTACACTTGTGCGTGAGATGGGCGACGCATTCCCTGAGATTAAGGCGCAGCAGGAACTGATTATGAAGGTGATGAAGGAAGAGGAGGATGCCTTCCTCCGCACACTCGACAACGGTATTAAACTGCTCAATCAGATTATCACCGACACCAAGGATGAGGGCAAGACAGAGATTGCTGGTGAGAAGGCATTCACGCTATTTGATACCTTTGGCTTCCCGCTCGACCTGACCGAACTGATTTGCCGCGAAAGTGGCATGACAGTCGATGAAAAAGGTTTCGAGACGGAGATGCAGAAGCAGAAACAGCGCGCTCGCAACGCCGCGCAGGTGGAGACGGGCGACTGGACTGTGCTGAATGAGGGTGAGAGCAGTTTCGTGGGCTATGACTTCACAGAATATACCTGCCACATTCTGAAATACCGTGAGGTGAAACAGAAGAAGGGTGTAGTCTATGAAGTGGTGCTCGACACAACTCCCTTCTATGCCGAAATGGGTGGTGAAGTCGGTGACACTGGCGTATTGGTCAGCGAGAACGAGAGCATCGATGTGTTAGATACGAAGAAAGAGAACAACCTCGCTATCCATATCGTGAGCAAACTGCCCGAGAACCCTGAGGCCGAGTTCATGGCTTGTGTGGATGTGGAACGCCGTCGCGCCATCGAGGCCAACCATACCTGTACACACCTGCTCGACGAGGCCCTGCGTGAGGTGCTTGGCACCCATGTGGAACAAAAGGGTTCGTTGGTGTCACCTGATGGTTTGAGATTCGACTTCTCGCACTTCGAGAAAGTCACACCCGAGCAGATCCGTGAGGTGGAGCACATCGTCAACGAGCGTATTCGTCAGAACATACCCCTTCAGGAATACCGCGACCTTCCGCTTGAGGAGGCTAAGAAACTGGGCGCTATCGCACTCTTTGGTGAGAAATACGGCGACAAGGTGCGTGTCATCCAATTCGGTAATTCTGTGGAGTTCTGTGGTGGATGCCATGCACAGGCTACAGGACGATTAGGAATGGTGAAAATCGTTTCAGAGAGTTCCATTGCCGCTGGTGTGCGCCGTATCGAGGCCATTACAGGCAAGGCAGTGGAGGAAATGCTCGATACCGTACAAGACACTCTGACTCAAATCAAGTCGTTCTTCAACAACACGCCCAACCTTGTTGCCGCTGTACAGAAGTACATCAACGAGAACGACGACCTGAAGAAGCAGGTGGAGACATTCAAGGCCCAGAAGGTGGCTGAATTGAAAAAGCGTTTGATAGAGAAAGCCCGTGAGGTGAATGGAGTCAAGGTCATCTCCCAGGTGTTGGCTATCGACGCCCAGAGCGCTAAGGATCTTGTCTTCCAGTTGCGTGCCCAGATGCCGGAGCGTCTGCTTGTGGTCATCGGTGCATCGGGAGAGGCTAAGCCTACGCTGACAGTAGCGCTTACTGACGACCTCGTGGCCGAAGGCATGAATGCGGGCAAGATGATCCGTGAGGCCGCCAAACTGATGCAAGGCGGTGGTGGCGGTCAGCCTCATTTCGCCACTGCTGGCGGTAAGAACATGGATGGGCTCAGGGCCGCTGTCGATAAGGTGGTGGAACTTGCCTTGCCTGAATAGTCCAGCAAAGGCATATCCATAAAAACCTGAGGGGTGGCAGAATCTGCCGCCCCTCTGAATTATATATTCTTAAACTAATGCCTAAAGCCTAACGCCTACTTCCCCATGGCTTTGAGCATGACCTCAGCGTATCGCTTGCCGATCATTCTGTAGCCTTCAGCGGTGAAGTGCAGACGGTCGGGTGCGCCTGGGCAACCTTTCGACGACACCACATGGGCTGTCGGGATGGTTTGTGGCAGCGACTGGATAATCTCGTTCATGCTGGCACAAGCGCCGCCCTCAAGTACTTCTCCCGCAACAAGGGGAACGTCCTTGGCTTGGAGGTGGAGGTCCTGAAGCAGGCAATGATAGAGGTAATCAACTTTTGCTGGCCATTCCTTGTCACCGGTGTTGGAACATCCCTGATGGAGCAGGATGCCCTTGATCACGCCTTGGTGGCTGGCGCGCAGGGCGCAGTCAAGTACACGAACGTAGGGCAGATCATCGTAACTGTGCATGATGCCTTGGAACCATCCGGCCTCTTTGCTTACGGTCTTGGGATCGTAGTCCTTGAAAAGGTGCTCAATGCGGCATCCGCCGATGGCGACATGGATGACGCCGACCTTAATGCTGTCTGGCAGTTTCTCCACCATGGTCCTGCCGAAGTAGTCGGCTGGTGTCAGGCCCGAGAATGGGCGGCAGAGGGGTGGAGTGGCGGTGTACCATTCATATTTCTTACGTGCTTCTCCGTGATGGTTACCTTGGTTGGCTTCGTAATCTACTGCGGCCATCACTTGGAAACGGGGATCAACCCCCTCGTAGTCTTGGGCTTCTGGACGTGCCGCACCTTCCATGTTCGACTGTCCGATACAGATGTAGATGTAGAAATTGGGGTCAGGGTTCGACCTGAAACGATCCGACTGTGACAGGAAATCCTGTGTGGTCTTGGAGTCGCCATATAAACCTTCGATGACCTGTGCGTTCATGGTTCCTGAGCCCAATGTCAGGAACAGTGCCAATGTGGCTGCATACTGTTTGAAAGTGATAGTTCTCATGTTTATTATTATGTTTTGTTGGTTGATTGTCAATCCTATTCTGTCATAGTACGGCAGGGGGATTTGATGTGTTTGTAGTTCCCTTGCAAAGTTAACGATTATCTATAAGTTGCCCTGTTCACCTCGGTAACGAAAACTGTCAGTGTTGAAACATGACTGAAAAAAGAAACAATAACGTTGAACTATAGAATGTAAATACCAATTCGACACGAACAATCTGTTTTAGCAAAAGAATACTGGATGCTTATCCTGATTAAGGAACTGCTCTATCTGTATTGCATATCCGTTGAAGCCCCATTGAAAATAGGAATGCAGCGCTGGGATTATGATGATTATACACATGGATAGGATAAATTTTCATTTTCTTTTTGCGTAATTCAGAAATATTTCGCAAATTTGCATATTAATGGGAAATATGGGCGATTGCAAGCCCTGTGTGTTTTTCATTATACGACAAGAACTAACCCAATAAACTGAATCATAATGAGAATCATCACTGCATTGATGGTGTGTACGTCGCTGATGGCGATGTCAGCACAAGCAAAACCTAAATTTCAGGTTAAGAAGCAAGTTGAGGCCAGGAAGACCACGGAGATGGTGGTGAAAGTGAACGATTATTGGCAAAGCCATCACAAGACGGAATGCCGCGGTTTCTGGGACAATGCTGCTTATTATACGGGTAATATGGCAGCCTACGAACTGACCAAGAAACCCGAGTACCTTCAGTATGCCAAAGGCTGGGCTGAGTACAACAAATGGACAGGTGCAACAGAGCAGGATCCACAGAAATGGGAGTACAAGACTTATGGTGAGGACATGCGCCATGTGCTTTTCGCTGACTGGCAGATTTGTTTCCAGGTCTATATTGACCTTTACAACCTCGAGGGTGGTGAGGATAAGATAGCCCGTGCCAAGGAGGTGATGAATTATCAGGCCAGTATGCCCGACGTGGATTTCTGGTGGTGGAGCGATGCCCTCTATATGGGTATGCCAATTTTCACCAAGCTCTACAAGGTGACTGGCGACGAGAAACTGCTGGACAAACAGTATGAGAGCTACCGCTGGACTGATGAGTTGCTTTTCGACAAGGAAGACCAACTCTACTACCGCGACGGCAAGTATATATGGCCGAAAGTGACCACGGCTTGCAACGGTGGCAAGAGTTTCTGGGCCCGTGGTGACGGATGGGTGCTTGCCGGACTGGCCAAGGTGCTGACCGACTTGCCAAAGAAATCGAAATACAGGGCTTTCTACCTCGACCGTTTCAAGCAACTGGCTGCCGGTGTGGCACGCACGCAGCAGGAAGGAGGTTATTGGAGCCGTTCGATGAAGTGTGAGGATGATGCACCTGGCTACGAGACCAGTGGCACAGCCTTCTTCACTTACGGACTGTTATGGGGAGTGAACAACGGCATTCTGAAAAAGAAAACGTACAAGCCCATCATCGAGAAAGCGTGGAAATACCTGTCGGAGGTGGCCCTCCAGCCAGATGGCAGTATAGGTTACGTGCAGCCTATCGGTGAAAAACCCGACCCCACACGTACGGTTGATGCTCATTCACAAGCACCCTTCGGCACTGGAGCATGGTTGCTTGCCGCCTGTGAGTACGTGAAATATCTCAAGAAATAGAAAACATCAAATTATATTTTATCTATGAAAGATTTCTTCAAGTACGTGTTCGCCACCGTTGTTGGTATTCTGGTGGTAGGATTACTCAGTTTCATCATGATGATGGTGTCATTGCTTGGCATGACCATGCAATCCACAACGACAGTGCCATCCAAGAGTGTGATGGTCATGAAGTTGTCAGGCGAGATGACGGAGCGCAGTCAGGACAATCCGTTCGCTTCGCTTCTCAGCGGCTCAAGCAACGAAGGCATAAGCCTATCCGATGCCCTTAAGGCTATCGACGCCGCCAAGGACAACGATGATGTGAAAGGTATTTATATAGAGGCTGGTTCACTTGGTGGTGCCGCTCCTGCTATGCTCGAGGAACTGCGAGCCAAGCTGGTGGATTTCAAAAAGAGCGGCAAGTTCATCATGGCATACGGCGACACCTATACCCAGGGTACCTATTATCTGAGCAGTGTGGCCGATTCTGTGGTCATCAATCCTTCTGGTATGCTGGAATGGGTTGGTCTGGGTGGCACCGTTTTGTACTATAAGGATTTGATGGACAAGGTGGGCGTGAAGGCCGAGGTGTTCAAGGTGGGAACCTACAAGTCGGCAGTTGAGCCTTACATCACCAATGAGATGAGCGACGCCAACCGTGAGCAGATTACCGTCTATTCCAGTGAAATCTGGAAAAAGATGCGTGAGGACATTGCCAAGTCGAGGAAGCAGTTGACAGCCGAGAAATTGAATGTTTACGCTGACTCTTGCATTGTCCTTTCCGATGCCACTGAATATCTGAAAGCGGGAATGGTGGATAAGCTGGCTTATCCCGATGAGGTGAAGCAGATGCTCGCTCGCTATATGGAGGTGGATGATCCCAAGGACTACCACACCATCAGCATTGCCGACATGGCCAAGGCATCGTCCGAGAAGGCCAAAGATCCAAGTGGCAACATCGTTGCTGTCTATTATGCCTCAGGCGAGATCGTAGAGGAAGAGGAACCTACTTCGTTGTTGTCTGGTGGCGAGAGGATCGTGGGGCAGAAAGTCATCAAGGATCTTGAGAAACTTGCCAACGACGACGATGTGAAGGCAGTTGTGCTCCGTGTGAACTCCCCAGGTGGCAGCGCCTACGCTTCCGAGCAGATTTGGCATCAACTGATGAAGATTAAGGAGAAGAAGCCATTGGTGGTATCCATGGGTGGTTATGCGGCTTCAGGTGGTTATTATATCTCTTGCCCCGCCGACTGGATTGTGGCAGAGCCCACCACCATCACAGGCTCTATCGGAATCTTCGGTATGTTCTTCAATGGCAATGAGTTGCTGGAGAAGAAGATGGGCTTGAAGAGCTACAGTGTGAAGACGAATGAGTATGGTGACTTCGGTGCTGGTATCATGGGCTTGATGCTCCGTGACATGACCCCCAACGAGCGTACGCACTTGCAGTCCTACATCAATCGTGGTTACGAACTGTTCACCAAACGTGTGGCTGACGGTCGCAAGAAGGAACAGGATTACATCAAGACAATAGGCGAGGGCCGTGTATGGACTGGTGTGCATGCAAAGGGCATCGGTCTTGTCGATCAACTCGGCGGTCTTGACGTGGCTATCGAGGAGGCCAAGAAGCGTGCCAAATTGGAGAAGTGTTCGGTGATGAACTATCCTGCTGAGGAGAATCTCTTCTCCAAACTGATGGATACAGCCACCAACAGCGACTCATACGCCGACGCTCGTGCAAGGGAACTCTTCGGAGAGTACTTCGAGATTCTCACCACCGTCAAGTCGGTGACCAGCAAGAGCGGTGTGCAGGCTTCTTTGCCTTACATCATCGACTTCAACCTTTAGACCCTCAATCCGACCTCCCCTCCCATTGTGGGAGGGGCTGTTGGTGAAATAATATCCACCAATAAACTGAATGAATCTTGGAAGGAGACCATATAAAAATCAATGAGTTCCTGCGTCCATTGTCATGGATCTACGGTCTGGTTGTAGGTATCAGGAACATGATGTTCGACTGCGGTATGCTGCATTCGGAGTCGTTCGACATCCCCGTGATCAGTGTGGGCAACCTCACTGTGGGCGGCACGGGCAAGACCCCTCATTCGGAATACTTGATGAAACTGCTTCAGGGCAAGTTCCAGATTGGTTTGCTGAGCCGTGGCTACAAGCGTAAGACCCGCGGTTTCCTGCTTGCCAATGCCGACACGACGATGCCGGAGATAGGCGACGAGCCTTACCAGATGAAGCAGAAGTTCCCCGGCATCCATATCGCAGTGGATAAGAACCGACGCCGTGGCATCCATAAACTGGCCGACGACGAGAATATCAAGCCTACGACAGATGTCATCATCCTCGACGACGCTTACCAGCACCGTTATGTGACACCTGGCATCAACATCCTGCTGATGGACTACCACCGTCTGATCTGCTTCGATGCCCTCCTGCCAGCCGGACGCCTGCGCGAGCATCAGTTCAACAAGCGACGTGCGGATATCGTCATTGTGACGAAATGCCCTAAGTCCATCACCCCGATGGAGAAAAGAGGTATTTCCCGCTCGTTGGAACTCTACCCTTGGCAGAAACTCTTCTTCTCGACTTTCAAGTATGGCAAGCTCTACAATCTCTTCGACCCTTCGCAACCACAGTTTGAGTTGGAGCAACTGAAGGAAACGCGTCCGTCAGTTCTCCTGCTTACCGGCATAGGGTCGCCCGAGCAGATGGAGTACGACCTCAGCCAGTACACTACTTTCAAGTCGCTGAACTTCAGCGACCACCATACATTCAAGAAAAAAGACATCCGGCAGATAGAGAACGCTTTCAGCGACCTGTCGGGTGAGAACCGACTGATCATCACCACAGAGAAGGACGCCACACGGCTGATGCAGTGTGACGGCATCAGCGATGAGGTGAGGAAATCTCTCTATGTGCTGCCCGTAGAGGTGGCGATTATGAACGACGAGGAATATTTCAACGAAACAATCATTGGCTATGTACGAAAAAATTCAAGAAACAGCACGCTTCTTAAAAGAAAGAATGACAACAAGTCCTGAGACCGCTATTGTCCTGGGTACAGGACTGGCGCGTCTGGCAAGTGAGATAAAGGTCGATCTGGCCATCGACTATTCCGACATCCCCAACTTCCCCATCTCCACGGTGGAGGGACATTCCGGCAAACTGCTATTCGGCCGTCTGGGCAACAAGGACGTGATGGCGATGCAAGGCCGATTCCACTACTATGAAGGCTACTCTATGAAGGAAGTGACGTTCCCTATTCGTGTGATGCACGAGCTGGGCATCAAGAACCTCTTCGTGAGCAATGCGAGTGGAGGTATGAACCCTTCTTTCAAGGTGGGCGACCTGATGATCATCACCGACCACATCAACATGATGCCGGAGCATCCGCTTCGTGGCAAGAATGTGCCTCCTGGCCCACGTTTTCCGAGCATGGACAGCGCTTACAACAAGGCTTTCATCGCCCAGGCGATAGAGATTGCCACCGCGAAGGGCATTCCCGTGAAACAGGGCGTATATCTCGCCACCCAAGGACCGACTTTCGAGACACCTGCGGAGTACCGTGCATTCCGTGTGCTGGGCGGTGACGCTGTGGGTATGTCCACCGTGCCAGAAGTCATCGTGGCAGTTCACTGCGGCATCAAGGTCTTCGGTATGTCGGTCATCACCGACATTGGTTTCGGTGAGGTCATTGGTGAAGTGTCGCACGAGGATGTGCAGAAGGCTGCCGATGCGGTTCAGCCCAAGATGGCTGAGATCTTCAAGGCCCTGTTGGAAAAGATTTAACTCAAAACAAGATCAATATTGCCTATTAGACCCATTAAAAGATGGCAGAGATAAGCACACTTGGTGAATTTGGCCTCATCAAGAGGCTCACAGAAGGTATAGAACTCAAGAACAGTACGACGGTCTATGGCGTGGGTGATGACTGCGCAGTGCTCGACTATGGTGATAAACAAGTGCTGGTGACCACTGACATGCTCATGGAGGGCGTGCATTTCGACCGCACCTACACGCCCTTGCAGCATTTGGGCTACAAGTCGGCTATGGTGAACTTCAGCGATGTCTATGCCATGGGAGGCATTCCTCGTCAGATTACTGTGAGCATAGCGATCGACAAGCGTTTCAGTGTGGAGGACATGGACCTCTTCTATTCTGGCCTGCGCATAGCCTGCGAGCAGCATGGAGTGGATATTGTGGGTGGCGACACTACGTCCTCATTGACAGGTTTCGCCATCAGCATCACTTGCATCGGTGAGGTGGAGAAGGGAAAGGCCATTCTGCGTAATGGCGCCAAGGACACCGACATCATCTGTGTGAGCGGCAACCTCGGTGCGGCCTATATGGGCCTGCAGTTGTTGAAACGTGAGCAGACGGTGTTTGAGCAGCAGTGGCGTGAGATGGAGCAACTGCAGGGTGAGCAGCGCGAGGCCATGCGTCGTGAGTTGGAGAACTATCAGCCCGACATGGCAGGCCGCGAGTATATCATCGAGCGTCAGCTTCGTCCCGAGGCACGTCGTGATGTCATTCAGGAATTGAAAGAGCGTGGCATCCACCCAACAGCCATGATGGACATCAGCGATGGACTGAGCAGTGAGTTGCTGCATATCTGCACACAAAGCCATTGTGGTTGCCGTGTGTTCGAGGAGCGCATCCCTATTGATTACCAAACGGCTGTGATGGCAGAGGAACTGAACATGAATGTCACGACTTGTGCCTTGAACGGCGGTGAGGACTATGAGTTGCTCTTTACTATCCCCATCACCGACCATGAGAAAATCGCACATGTGAAGGATGTGAAGATGATAGGTCATATTACCCGACCTGAGTTAGGCTGTGTGTTGGTTACCCGTGACTCGCAGGAGTTTGAACTGAAAGCACAAGGTTGGAATCCGTTGAAAGAATAATCACACGCTTTCCGAATCTTTCTTCTTTACATGTTAACTGCCAGCAAGAATGGCAGTTAATATGTATTTTTGTTTTTAACCAATAGTGAAAAAATTAAACAAATAGTCTTTATGAAGTTCTTGGTGATGGTGTTGGGGATTCTCTCCGCACAGATGATGATGGCACAGCGAAAGCAGTGCATTGATGCTGACTGGCATTTTTTCTATGGTAATGGGCGTGCTGTTCTGAACACCCCTGCTCAGGCATCAACGTGGCGTTCGCTTTCGTTGCCTCACGACTGGAGTGTGGAAAACGAAGCAGCGTCACAGGCTGGAGGCCGTGTTGTCGGTCCTTTCTCCTCCAATAGTGTGGGTCGTACTCAGACTGGTTTCACAGTGGGTGGTGAAGGATGGTATCAGCGTGTGATCCATATTACTGCAGACGACCTTTCTGGTCGGGTGGAACTCTATTTCGAAGGAGCCTACAATCAGTCATGGGTTTATGTCAATGGTGTGCTGTGTCATGAGAATGTCTATGGCTACAGCAGTTTCAGAACTGATGTGACGAAACAATTGCACGAGGGTGAGAACAGTGTGGTGGTGAGGGTTGTGAACGAGGGCAACAACACCCGTTGGTATGCGGGGAGTGGCATCTACCGCCATGTTTGGTTGCTCCGCACATCCCGCATCTATGCTGACGAATGGGACACTTTCGTGAGGATGGACACCAATCAGCCATCGGCCACAGCCTTGGTCTCCACCGTTGTCCATAACGAGGGGAACACCAGTCAAGCCGGCACAGTGGAAGTGAGTGTCTTGAATGCCGACGGGAAAGAGGTGGCTCGGAAGTCAGAAGCTTTCGGCAATGTTTCTGCTGGTCAGACAAAAGAAGTCAGCCTCAGCTTGCCTGTCCCCAATGCGCTCATGTGGAGTCCTGAACATCCTTATCTTTATAGTATGGTAGTCAGTGTCAAGGATTCCGAGGGACGTTCTGTTGACTCTTTCACCAAACGTTTTGGTTTCCGTACTTTGTCGTTCTCTGCCACAGAGGGTTTCCTGCTGAATGGAGTGCCTACTTTGTTGCGGGGTGGCTGTGTCCACCACGACAATGGATTGCTCGGTGCCGCCGCTTTCAACAAAGCTGAACGCCGTAAACTGCAACTGATTAAAGCTCAGGGTTACAATGCGGTTCGATGCAGCCACAACTTGCCATCTGAAAATTTCCTCGATGTCTGCGACGAGTTGGGGCTGATGGTTATCGACGAGTGTTTTGACCAGTGGTTGATTTCCAAGAATAGTGAAGACTATCATCGTTATTTCCGTGAGCACAGCGACGAAGACATCTCCGTGATGCTGCGTCGCGACCGCAACCATCCATCCGTTATCATGTGGTCCATTGGCAATGAGATTCCCGGTCGTGTGGAGACTGCCGGTATGCAGGTTGCAGCGCGTTTGCGGGCCGATGTTCTGAAATACGACACCACGCGCCCCATTACAGCCGCCATTTGCTCATGGGATGCCGGAGACGCGTGGAATAGTGCGGGAAATAATTGGGAGATACAGGACGATCGTGCTTTTTTGAGCCTCGATGTGGGAGGTTACAACTATATTTACGACAGGTATGAGCACGATCACCAGACCCATCCTGACCGTGTGATGTGCGGCATGGAAAGCTTTCCTAAACAGGCATCTGAGAACTGGAATCTCGTGGAACGATTGCCCTATGTCATAGGAGATTTTGTCTGGACTGCTGTGGATTATCTGGGTGAGGCGGGTATTGGTGCGGCATTTCCTGACCGCAATCCATCGATGTTCCAAGATTGGCCTTGGTTCAATGGCTACTGTGGAGACCTTGACCTTATCGGGCAAAAGAAACCACAGTCATACTATAGGGATGTCGTCTGGAGGCAGGCACCAGTGACGATGGCAGTTCAGCCTACCTCATCATACAACAACGCATGGGGTTGGCAACTGGAAGAACAGCATTGGACATGGCCTGGACGTGAAGGACAGAATGTGACAGTCAATGTTTACAGCAGGGCATCGAAGGTGCGTCTCTACCTGAACGACCAGCCAATGGGCGACAAGTCGCCAGGTGCGACTTTCTGGGCAGGCTACAGCATTCCTTATCAACCAGGCACCTTGCGCGTGGTTAATCTCGATGTCAACGGTCAGGAACTGAGGGGTGAGGAGTTTGTTCTCAAGACCACAGGTCAGCCCGTCGGTGTCCGTTGTGTCTATGAAGACTCCGATTTGTCGGGCGAACTCAATGACTTGGCATACGTCACATTGGAACTTGTTGACGCCGAAGGCAATGTCGTGACAAGCGACTGTACCACTCAAATCAGCATTCAGAACAATGGTGCAGGCGACCTCATCGCTTGTGGAACAGGTGCGCCCGATGATATGAAGAGTTTCCGGTCCACCAGACCGACAGTCTTCCGTGGCCGTGCGCTGGCTATTCTGCGCTCCAATGGCACGGAGGGTAAGGTTAGCCTTTCGGCAGAGATTGTCGAGAAGGAACAGTCGTTTACATCCCGCATTTTCCGGAATCCCGATTTTGGCGATGAGAGTCTGGATGAATGGAACGTCAGTTCCTCACAATACATCAAGTATAATGGTTCGGTCTGGCACGACACCGAATTGGATGGTTTCCTTGAGTGCTATGTTGGGTGGGGTACGGCTTCCACTTTGGCTGGTCAGTCATTCTCCCAGAGTTCTAAGGTCTTGCCAGCAGGCCAATATACCCTTTCTTTCGATTATAATGGCACCTTTTGCCGTGGAAATAACCACTATCAGACCAATGGCACCTTGTCGGGGGTGACGGTCTCGGTTGCTGACGAAAGCATAAACTTGGAACACATCGACGCTAACCAAGCGCAACACGCCACAATACAGTTCACTCTTGCCCAACCGAAGGCAGTCTGCCTTATGGTTCAGTTTGACCACAACACCAATGCGGATTGGTTTGCTTTCGACAATCTGAAGGTGGACTATTCCGGTCCGTATGACTTTGAGCATTCCTACATCGACAGGACGCTCTCGGTGCCAGCCTTTGGAGGCAGCAACTGGACTAAACAAGAAGGGAATGCCAGTGCGGGATATACGGAGGCCAAACTTTCTTCTCCCATCTATAATGGTATAGGACTTGCATATTGGTCTGCTTCACCACCAAAGGCTACCGTTTTTTTCCGTCAGGAAATCAAAGGTCTGCCAGAAGGCCGCTATGGAGTGGCGGCTTTCTGCGCTGCCAACCGATGGAGTAGCAGCGACAACGACCGCAACCCACAGCCAGGAACCTCTTTCTTTGCAACGACCGACAGTGGAACAGACACCAGTGTCGAAGTAAGCAGCGCCACCTACGGGCTCTATTCTCTCTTTATTGACCTCAGAAGTGGTGAGACGTTAACTGTCGGTATGCGGGCAGAAGCCAACAACGGCAATAACTGGTGTTATCTTGCAGGTATCACCTTGGTGCAACTGGAGGATCTTGCTGGTTCCTCAGATGACATCAAGGAGATTGCTCCTTCCTCGTCGGCTCATCATCAGGCTGCTACAATCTTTGATCTCAGTGGTCGTCCTATAGCAGGAAACGTGAAGCATAAGAACGTCTATATCCTCGGCGACAAGAAAGTGGTTCTGCCATAGGCAGATTCGCCAAGTGTGCTTATCCCTGCCATCTTTTAGGATGGTAGGGTTTATTGGATGCTGAGCAATTTGTCGAAACCTGTCATCCGCAGGATGTTCATGACATCCGGCTGCACATTGAGCAATTCCAGTGTTCCCCCTTTGGCCACACTCTCTTTCTTCAGTTTGAGCAAGCCTCGCAGTCCAAGACTGCAGATATATTCCAAATCGGCGCAGTCGAGTTGGATGGTTTTTGCTGCCTGAGCTTCCAATTGCTTGAGTGTCTCAAGGAAGTCGGGTGCGGCATTTGTGTCTATCCAGCCAGAAGGTTTGCCTGTATAGACACCGTTTTCTTCTTTGATTTCGAAATTCATTTTACTGTAACGATGTTAAAGGATAAATAAGGTTCACAATAAGGATATTTGCCGCCAATATGATGAGGTTCATGGGCAAGCCGATGCGGATGAAGTCGCTGAAGCGGTATCCTCCAGGACCATAGACGAGCATGTGGGTAGGCGAGCCTATTGGTGTGGCGAAGCAACTGCTGACACTGACCATCATGGCAATCATGAAGGGGTAGGGCTCGTAGCCGAGTTTCTCTGCCGCCTCATACATGATGGGGAAGAACATGGCTCCTGCCGCCGTGTTGGAGATGAACTCCGTAGTGATGTTCCCGGCGAGGCAGATGGCCGCCATGACGATGATGGGGTTGGTTCCGCAGGTGTTGAGCACTCCGTGTGCCAATCGTTCAGCGATGCCTGTTTTGCCTATGGCAAGTCCCAGCACCACCGAACCGGCGAATACCATGAGTATATCCCAGTTGATGGCTTTCATTGCCTGGTCCACATTGCAGCATTTGAAGAAGAGCATGGCAGCAGCTGCGAGGAAGGCGCATTGGAGCAACGGGAGGATATTCAACGCGGAAAGCACCACCATGGCAATCATGATGGATGTGGAGATGTAGGTCTTCTTGCCGATGTTGGCCACCTCTGAGGAGTCGAAGAACTGAAGTTGGGATGACAGCGTGCTGGTTTTGATATTGGTTTTGGGCGGGCATTCGAGCAGCAGTGTGTCTCCAGCCTGCAGTGTCACGCTGCGTGGCGACTGGCTGATGCGTTCGCCTTTTCTTGCCACTGCCACAAGTGTCATGTTGTTGTCTTTCTCGAAGGTGCTGTCTCCGATGGTGGTGTTGATGAGGTTGCTGCCGAAGTTGACGTATGCTGTCCTCAGTTGTCGGTTCTTGTCCACCTCGCTCATTTTGAACACATGATGGTCGGCATTCACCAGTCCGTGGCTTTGGCGTAGGTCGAGAATCTCATCGACCTGTCCTGCGAACACCAGTCTGTCTCCACCCATGAGTATCTCGTCGTCAGGTACGGGAGAGATGATGTCGTCATAATGAATGATTTCGATGAGGCTTCCTCCGCGAACGTCGGTCAATCCCGCCTCACTGATGGTTTGTCCGATATGTGTGTTGTCGGAAGGCACGAGAAATTCCACGGTATAGTCGCCAGTTGATTCAAAAGCCGATTCGGGAGCCTTGCGTTCAGGGAGTAGCCGCCTCATGGCGATGATGGACATTACGCCTATGCACAGGCAGAAAATACCGGGGATGGTGGTGGCGAATACATTCATGGCATTTCCAGTGTGTTCAGCGTACATACCTGAGATGATGAGGTTGGGTGGGGTGCCGATGAGTGTGCAGACACCTCCCATTCCTGCGGCGTAACTCAGGGGTATGAGTAGTTTTGACGGCGAGATGTTGAGTTTTTTCGACCACATCTTTACGATTCCCACAAAGAGTGCCACCACAGTGGTGTTGCTGAGGAAGGAACTGAGTGCCGCAACAGGCAACATCAGCCTTACTACGGCCTTTGAATACGAGTTGGGTTGTCCTAACAGGTGTTTCACTATCCATTGGAGCACTCCGGTGTGCGTCAGTCCAGCCACTACCACGAAGAGTACGGCAATGACCACCACCGAGGTGGAACTGAAGCCAGAGAAAGCCTCCTTGGCATCAAGCACACCCGTCAGAAAGAGTACGGCGATGGCGCCGAGAAACACCATGTCGGAACGGATTTTGGTGAACAGTAATACAGAAAACAAGGTCAACACCGTGAGGATGGTGATCCATGCATAGAGGTTGAAACCTAAGAAATAAATACTCTCCATCATATCATCTTGTTTTTATTAATTATCATGAATTACTGGTTATCGATTCTTTTCGTCATGGTGACCACATTATAGCCATCTACCGTCCGCTCGTATGTCATATTGTCCATGATAGAGCGTACGAGGTGGATGCCGAGTCCTCCGACGATTCGTTCCTCCAGAGAGGCGTCGATATCGACTTCTGAATGTTGGGTTGGGTTGAAAGCCACTCCATGGTCTTTGACCACGAGCGTAAGTATCCCGTCCTTGAAGTCGGATGTCATTTCCACATGTCCTCGCATGCCTTTGGGGTAGGCGTAGTTGATGACATTGACCACCCATTCCTCGAGTGCGAGGTTCAAAGTCTTTTCTATTCCATTCTGTATGCCATACTCACGGCAAACCGTCATGATGAATGTGTGCATCCTGCTGACCTCCGACAGTTCGTTTTTGATGATGAGGCGGTGTTTAGTCGGTGTGCTGCCGCAGTTTGCTTCTGCATGTCGGATGCACATGAGGGTCAGGTCATCGTCTTGTTCTGTTCCGTTGGCGAAGATGTTGACATGCTGGGTGAGGTAGTCCACTAATTCTTTAGCTGAGGCTTTGCTGTTCTTTTCGACATCGTGGATGACTCTCTGCTCGCCGAACATTTGTGGTTTGCCGTTGGCTGGTACGAATGTGGCTTCCGTCAGTCCGTCGGTGTAAAGGAGCAGTGCTGAGCTTTCTGGGAAGTCGATATGCTGCTCCACGAAAGGGTAGTGGTCTTCCACGCCTATGGGGAGGTTCACCTCGGTTTTCAGGAACAGGCATTTTCCGTCGGGTTGGATGAGTACAGGAGGGTTGTGCGCTGCGTTGCAGTAGGTGAGGTGATGCGTTTTCATGTCGAGCACGCCCATGAACATGGTCACGAATACAAAGGAGGTATTGTTGGCTGTGATGGTGTGGTTGATTTCCCTCACGATGTTTCCAGCACTTTGGTAGTTGCCTGCCAAGTTACGGAACAGCGCGCAGGTCATGGCCATATACAGTGAGCCAGGCACTCCTTTTCCTGCCACATCCCCAATGATGAAGAAGAGTTGGTCACCGTCGATGACAAAGTCGAAGAGGTCGCCTCCCACTTCCTTGGCAGGTGTCATTGTAGCATAGATGTCGAGTTCGTTTCGTTGTGGAAACTTATCGGGCACCATTGACATCTGTATGTCGTGTGCGATGCGGAGTTCGCTCTCGAAACGTTCCTTTTTGGTTGTGGCGTTCTTCAACTCGTCTATGTATCCTACCAGCGAGTGTTGCATATTGGCGAAAGAAGTGGTCAGTTTTCCGATTTCGTCTTTTCTGTTGGTGGGGGGTAGCGTGTTGTTGAATTGTCCCGACGCGATGGTTTCCGCTTCGTTGGCCAGCAGTTCCAGTGGACGCAGTTCCTTAGCCACGATGTGGCTGAAGATGATGAGAATCAATAATAGGCCAACCACGAAGATGAGTTCTACGGCGTGGCGCAGTCTGTTGAGTTCGCTGAAGATATCTTCCTTGTTGCAAACGATGGCCATTCCCCATTCTGTTCTGCTGATGTTCTGATAGAAGACGTAGCAGTCCTCTCCCTCGATTTTCATTTGTTTCATCCCTCGCTTTCCTTCTTGCAGGACATCCTTTAGGGATGCCATTGCTGTGTCGGGTTGTTCCAGGGACGGTGTGAAGATGTTCTGCTTGAGTATTTTTGCGGTATCGGGATGGACATAGATAGTGCCGTCTTTTCCAGTCAGTACAATGTAGGAGTTGGTAAAGGGTTTTGTGGCGGAGATGGTCTGTCCGAGCCAGTCCAAGGAAAGGCTTGATGCAATCACTCCAATGGTTTTGTTTCTTCTGTTGTACACAGGCATGCAGTATGAGATGACTGTTGTGCCAGTATTGCCTGTGGTGTCTGGGTCGAGATAAGGTTCTGTCCAGTATGGTTTGCCCTCCATTTTGGTTTGCCGGTACCAATCGGTGTCAAGATAGCGGTAGTTGTCGGCCCCCCGTTGGAGCGTGCAGATGCTGTCTCCTTGTCTGATGGAGTAGGCCGAGAAAAACTGTCCGTAGTCGGGGTAGAAGAAGGGGTTGAAAGAAATGGAGCAGTTGTAGAAGTCGGGGTTGCTTTTGAGTGTGCTCGCGCTATATACGAACATGGAGTCGGGCACTTCGTCGTGTCTCATGACGAGCCATTGAGTCATTTTGGCCGCCATTTCCGCCCTGTTGATGATGGTTGTCAGTCGGAGTACGTTGTTGTCGAGTATCTGCGTGACGTGTTTGATGGTTTCCTGTTTGGCTGTTTTTCTCGCCATACCGAACACATATCCCAAAGCCCCCACGAAGATGATGGTGGCAAACAGCACAATCCAGAGGCTCAGTCGAACGGAAAGGAACTGACGGATGTATTGTATGGGGCTTTTCATAGTTGAGTTGCTGCCAATCGGTTCTTAGGAATAAAACCTGTTTTTCTTCTTGAAATTTGTTTTCATGGTGCAAGTTACACTTTTTCTTGCAAACCGATGGTATGTAGGTCTCTTTTTTCTGAAAACAAATGTAAAACAGGCGATAACAAAAAGAAGTCGGCAGGTGAGTGTGCCCACCTGCCGACAAGCGTTTTCAGCGTTTTGCTTTGGTTTTATGCTTCTATCCGCAGAGCATGAGTATCAGCACCTGGGCGGTGATGATGCGCAGGAACATGGAAAGCGGATAGACGGTAGAGTATCCAATGGATGGGATGTCGTTGTTGGCTGTGGCAGTGGAGTAGGCGAGTGCTGGTGGGTCGGTGGTGGCGCCTGCCATCAGACCCATCATCAGCAAGTAATTCTCCTTGTATTTCATCCGTGCCACACAACCGATGATGATCAACGGAATGACGGTGATGAGGAAGCCATACAACACGTACCAGAGGCCGCCGTTCATCACGGTTTCGACGAAGTTGCCACCAGCCTTAATGCCCACACTGGCGAGGAACAACACCAAGCCGATGTCGCGGATCATGAGCGATGCCGATGTGGTGGTGTAGGAGACAAGGTGGAACTTTGAACCGAACCGTCCGATGAGGATAGCCACGATGAGCGGGCCGCCAGCGAGTCCTAATTTCACAGGCATGGACATGCCGCTGATGTGGAAAGGAAGGCTTCCCACGAGGATACCGAGCAGGATGCCCACGAACAGGGTGATGAGGTTGGGTTTGTCGAGTCGGTTGGCTTGGTTGCCTAATTTGCCGGCGAAACGCTCCACGGCATCGGAAGGTCCTACCACAGTCAGACGGTCACCCACCTGCAGACGCACACCTGGTTGTGCGAAGAGTTCGATTCCAGAGCGGTAGAGACGGGTTACGTTGACGCCGTAGAGGCTGCTGGGGTGCAAACTACCGAGCGTCTTGCCATCGACTTTGTCGGCGGTGACGAGGATTTTCTTCGAAATCATCGGGAAATCCTGCTTGCTCCAATCTACTTGGATGGTCTTTCCCATGAAGGCGACGATGGCCTCGGCGTCTTCCTCCGCGCAGACGATGAACAACTGGTCGCCCACGTATAGTTTGGTCTCGCGGTTGGGCACGGTGACATGTCCGTCGTGCAAGAGGCGTGAGCAGACGAAGTCGCGTGCGAGGTAGTCACGTGTCTGGAGGATGGTCTTGTCGTTGAGCGAGGCGTTGACAATCTCCACATGCATGAGATGCGGTTTCATGGCAGCAGAGTTGCCCGACTGCTCATTGTAGTCGTTCTCTTCTTTCTTGAAGTTGATCTTGAAGATGGCCTTGATGAGGATGATGGAACCGATGATGCCCAGCACACCGAGGGGATAGGCGCAAGCATATCCGTTGGCGATGACAGGGATGGTTCCTCCATGAGCCACCTGTTCCAATGCCGCGTTGGCGGCACCAAGTCCAGGTGTGTTTGTCACGGCACCGCACAGCACACCCACCATCATGGGCAGGTTGTCGGGATTGCTCGTGTCCATAAAGGCGTAGTAGAGGATGAGCATCACTGCGATGTTGAGCAGGATGATGCCACACGCCAGCAGGTTGAGGGTCACACCTCCTTGTTTGAACGAAGAGAAGAAGGAGGGGCCGACCTGGATACCTATGGAATAGACGAACAGGATCAGACCGAAGTCCTGCATGAAACCGATGACCGACCAGTTCTCTTCCACTGGCTGGATCCCGTTGTTCTTGAGCAGATGCCCGACGATGATTCCCACAAACAGCACGAAAGTGACGCCTAATGAGACACCGCCGATTTTCATCTTACCGAGCCATACACCCAAGGAAATGACGATGGAGTAGAGCAACACGACGTGCGCCACAGTGGTACCATCCGTGATTAACTTGACAATCCATTCCATAAGTTGTTGTTCTTTTTAAGAGTTAAAGGCTGGTGGCAATCTGCCACCAGCCTGTCATTAAATTAGTCCTCGAGGAGGATTTTCAGAATTTCTACGGCAGCCTTGGCCACTGGAGTACCAGGACCGAAGATGGCGACCACGCCCGATTGGTAGAGGAAGTCGTAGTCCTGTGCTGGAATCACACCTCCTGCCACCACGAGGATGTCCTCGCGGCCCAGTTTCTTCAGTTCCTCAATGAGCTGTGGAATGAGGGTTTTGTGACCAGCGGCGAGCGATGATGCGCCCACGACGTTCACGTCGTTCTCGACAGCCTCACGTGCTGCTTCAGCTGGAGTCTGGAACAATGGTCCCATATCGACATCGAAACCGCAGTCAGCGTAGCCTGTTGCCACCACCTTGGCACCGCGGTCGTGTCCGTCCTGTCCCATCTTTGCGACCATGATTCGTGGACGGCGACCGTTCTTCTGAGCGAACTGCTCTGTGAGTTGGCAAGCCAGTTCAAACTCCTTGTCGTTCTTGCTTTCTGATGAATACACGCCTGAAATTGTTCTGATGATTGCTTTGTAACGTCCTACCACGGCCTCGCAAGCGTCGGAGATTTCTCCGAGTGTGCAGCGCAGGCCTGCTGCCTTCACGGCGAGGTCGAGGAGGTTGTCCTCCGACTTCTTGCCGTCCTTGAATTCCTGAACACACTTGGTGATTCTCTCCAATGCGGCTTTGCATGCAGCCTCGTCGCGCTTGCCCCTTACTTCGGCGAGCGACTCCTCCTGCTGCTTGCGCACAGCGGTGTTGTCCACCTCGAGGATGTCGATAGGATCCTCGTGAGCCAGACGGTACTTGTTCACACCCACGATGGTCTGCACGCCCGAGTCGATGCGAGCCTGAGTGCGGGCGGCAGCCTCCTCGATTCTCATCTTAGGCAGACCTGTCTCGATGGCCTTGGCCATACCGCCGAGTTTCTCGATTTCCTGGATGTGTTCCCATGCCTTGTGGATAAGTTCGTTGGTGAGTGTCTCCACGTAGTATGAGCCAGCCCATGGGTCGATTTCCTTGCAGACCTTGGTCTCGTTCTGGATGTAGATCTGAGTGTTACGAGCGATACGAGCGGAGAAATCGGTCGGCAGTGCGATAGCCTCGTCGAGAGCGTTGGTGTGGAGCGACTGGGTGTGGCCCAGCACAGCAGCCATAGCCTCGATACAAGTACGGCCCACGTTGTTGAATGGATCCTGCTCAGTGAGCGACCATCCTGAGGTCTGGGAGTGTGTACGCAGTGCCATGGACTTCGGGTTCTTGGCGCCGAAGCTCTTGGTGATCTTCGCCCAGAGCAGACGACCGGCGCGCATCTTGGCGATTTCCATGAAGTGGTTCATGCCGATAGCCCAGAAGAACGACAGACGTGGAGCGAAAGCATCGATGTCGATACCTGCGTTCACACCAGTGCGTAGGTAGTCCATACCGTCGGCGAGGGTGTAAGCCAACTCGATGTCGGCAGTGGCACCGGCTTCCTGCATGTGGTAGCCCGAGATGGATATGGAGTTGAACTTAGGCATTTTCTGCGAAGTGTACTCGAAGATGTCGGCGATGATCTTCATCGAGAATGCGGGAGGATAGATATAAGTGTTGCGCACCATGAACTCCTTGAGGATGTCGTTCTGGATGGTACCAGCCATCTCCTCGAGTTTGGCACCCTGCTCCAGACCAGCGTTGATGTAGAAGGCCAAGATAGGAAGCACGGCACCGTTCATGGTCATGGACACCGACATCTTGTTGAGAGGAATGCCGGCGAAGAGCACCTTCATGTTCTCGAGCGAGCAGATAGACACACCAGCCTTACCCACGTCGCCCACCACGCGCTCGTTGTCGGGGTCATAGCCACGGTGAGTGGGGAGGTCGAAAGCCACAGACAGACCTTTCTGTCCGCTGGCGAGGTTGCGGCGGTAGAATGCGTTGGACTCCTCAGCGGTGGAGAATCCAGCGTACTGACGGATGGTCCACGGGCGGAACGGATACATCATGGAGTACGGACCGCGAAGGTAAGGTGGAATACCGGCAGCGAAGTCGAGGTGCTCCATGCCCTCAAGGTCTTCCTTGGTATAGACGGGCTGGATGTCGATTTGCTCAGGTGTGCGCCAGTTGGCGTGTATGCCGTTGTCTTTCTGCCATTGCTGGCCATCTTTCTTGTCGATGCCAGCGTAGATATCTATGTTATTGAAATTCTTTCTCATTGTCTCTGCCCTTTCTATTTGATTCCCAGTTTAGCGTTGTACTCCTTGAGCGTCTCCAACTGGTTCACGCGTACATGGATGAAATTCTCGATGCCTGCAGCCTTGAGGTCTTCGGAGCAAGCGGGTGCTCCAGCCACGACGAACATAGCGCGTCCGTCGAGTGCCTTGAAAGCAGGGATGGCATATTCAGCGTATTCGTCGTCGCTTGAGCAGATGACGATGATGTCGGCACCGGCTTTCAGTCCAGCCTCAACACCCTCTTCGACGGTGGCGAAACCGAGGTTGTCGATGACCTTGTAGCCAGCGCTGGCGAGGAAGTTGCAAGAGAACTGTGCGCGAGCCTGGCGCATGGCGAGGTTGCCGATAGTGAGCATGAAGGCTACAGGTTGTTTCTCAGCCTGTTCGGTCTTCAGACGCAGTGCCTCGAACTCGCTGGCCATGCGGCTCTTGTCGAGTGTGGCGATGGTAGCAGGTTCGTTGTCGTTGTGGCATTGGCAGCAGCATGCCTTAGGAGTCTTGCCTTCCGACTTCTCGTTGAAGTTGGGGAACTGGTTGGTACCGAGGATGAACTCGCGGCGTTGTGCTGCGTAGGTGTGGCGTGTCTTGTTGCTGGCGTTGACAGCCTCCTGGATCTTGCCAGCGAGAGCCTGTGCGAGGAATCCGCCTTCGTTCTCTACGGCGAGGAACACCTTCCAGCCTTCCTTGGCGAGTGCGTCGGTGAGGTGCTCGATGTAGTAGGATCCACCACCTGCATCGACAATCTTGTCGAAGTGAGCCTCTTCCTTGAGGAGGAGTTGCTGGTTGCGAGCCAGGCGCTCAGAGAATTCGTCGCTGTCCTTGTAAGGAGCGTCGAACGGAGTCACAGTGATGGAATCTACGTTGGCGAGCGCTGCCGACATGGTTTCAGTCTGTGAGCGGAGCAGGTTCACGTAGCTGTCGAAGATGGTCTGGTTGTAGCTGGTGGTGATGGCATGCACGTGCATCTGGCATGCGCAGTCGCACTTGGGCTCGTACTGCTTCACGATTTCAGCCCAGAGCAGGCGTGCAGCGCGGAACTTGGCGATTTCCATGAAGTAGTTCTCGCTCACGCCCATGTTGAACTTGATGCGCTTGGCGGCAGCTGTGGCGTCGATGCCGGCGTCCACCATCTGCTGCAGGTACTCGTTGCCCCATGCCAGTGCGTAACCCAGTTCCTGGTAGATGTAGCAACCAGCGTTGTTGAGTTCGATGGTGTTCACATTCACAGCCTTGAATCGAGGCAGTTCCTTGAGAGCCTCGATGAGTTCAGGCAGGATGCCGAGCATGGCAGAAGTGTCCTTGCCCTTGGTGAGGATCTTGGCGATGGGGTCGAAGTTGACGGAACCCTCAAGTTTGCCAAGGTCGTAGCCTTTCTTCTTGAAATAATCCACAAGGATTCGAGCCAGTTCCACGGTGTGGCGCTGGCAGGTGCTGAAGTTCAGTTCCACGCATTCAGCCACGATGCCGTCGAGCAGTGTCTCCACTGTCTCGGCGCTGACCATGCTGGCGGGAATCTTGAATCCCAGAGCGTTGACACCTTTGTTGAGGATGTCGAGTGCCTTTGTGTTGGCAGCTTTGGCATCATCAACCTTGATGTCCTGACGTACGAACCAGAGGTTGTTGTCTGTTTTGTTACCACGGATGAAGGGGAACTCACCTGGAAGAGAATCCACTTCTTTCAGGTCTTTCAAGTCTTCACGGCGGTAAAAAGGCTGTACTTTGAAGCCTTCGTTGGTTTTCCAAACCATTTTCTTCTCGAAGTCTGCGCCTTTCAGGTCGACTTGAATTTTGTCAAGCCATTCCTGGGTGGTAGGAGCGGTGAATTCAGAGAAGAGTTTTTCTCTACTATTTGCCATTGTTTTCCAAAAATATATAACTAAAGTTTTGGGAGTGATAAAAGGGAGTTAAATAGGGAGTTAAGTCAGCCGTGCTGACTGGAAGTTAAGCACTTTCGTGCAGGACGATACAACTGCTATTAAAATCTATTGTCCTGTGCGTAGCACATAACTCCCATGAGCTTAGCGAGTTTACTACCATTTTTACTACCATTTTTACTACCATTTTTACTTGCGAAAGTTGAGTGTCGAGCCCACTTTAAAAAGTTAGGCATATTAAAATTGTTTGCTTTTGCACTAAAATAGTCTATGTTTTATGCCGATTTCTGGAATATTTTTTGTATCTTTACATCATCAATCAAAAAGGAAGACGA
>JAFWPH010000061.1 GCA_017509605.1 Bacteroidaceae bacterium
CGCAACAACTTTATTTCACGTGTAGATAGTTTGGGCAACCCTGATATTATTTTCGTGTTTGGCGGTACCAACGACGCATGGGCCAACTCGCCCGTAGGCGAGTATCAGTATGCTGATTGGACCAAGGATGACTGTAAGAACTTCCGTCCGGCACTCGCATGTTTGTTCGACATGCTGAAGAAACGCTATCCCCAAGCCACTATCTATTCACTTCTGAACTCTGAGCTTAGGGAGCCGATCAACGAGTCGATGCGTGAGGTCTGCAAACACTACAACGTGCAGCTCATTGAACTACACGATATCGAGAAGCAGAATGGTCATCCCTCCATCAACGGTATGAAGAGTATCTGCGCACAGCTTCTCGAAGCAATTAAATAGTTTATATTCCCTTATGTGCCAAGTAATACCACTTGGCACATAAGGTTTTCCAATATATTTATATCACCACTGCAGTTCCACTGGTGGCAACCATGATCATCGAGTTGTTGCCGCCAATGGTCTCGTAGTCGATGTCGATGCCTACAATGGCATTGGCTCCCATGGCGCGGGCGCGTTCCATCATCTCGTTCATCGATGTGTCCTTGGCTTCGCGCAATACCTGTTCGTAACTACCAGAACGACCGCCTACGATGTCGCGGATGCCTGCAAATAAGTCCTTAACAAAGTTTGCACCAATAATGGTTTCACCTGTCACCACACCCTTGTACTCGCGGATGGTGCGACCTTCAATCTGTGGAGTTGTAGAAAGTATCATAATCGTTTTGTTTAAATGATTCATAGTATTAGACGAAAGAAAGGTGCGAAAAGTTGCAAAAAAAGTGGCAGGATCTTTCCTGCCACTTTTTGTTTTATTCCCATTCAATGGTACCGGTGGGTTTCGGAGTGAGGTCGTAAAGGACACGATTCACACCTGGAACCTCGGTGATGATGCGCTGCGTGATGTGGTGGAGGAGGGAGTAGGGGATCTCCTCGATGGTGGCGGTCATGGCATCACGTGTGTTCACGGCACGGATGATGACGGGCCAATCCCAACTGCGCTTGTTGTCTTTAACACCCGTTGACTTATAGTCGGGCACGATGGTGAAGTACTGCCATACCTTGCCTTCCAAACCGTTCTTAGCAAACTCTTCGCGGAGAATGGCATCAGACTCACGCAGGGCTTCAAGACGATCGCGGGTGATGGCACCTGTGCAACGAACACCCAGTCCGGGACCAGGGAAGGGTTGACGGAACACCATGTTATCGGGCAGTCCGAGTTCCTTTCCAACCACTCGCACCTCATCCTTGAAGAGCAGCTTGATGGGCTCCACCAGTTCAAAATTCAGGTCTTCTGGCAGACCACCAACGTTGTGGTGTGACTTCACAGGACCAGACTCGACGATATCGGGATAAATAGTTCCCTGAGCCAAGAAACTGATACCTTCCTGCTTACGAGCCTCTTCTTCAAATACACGGATGAACTCTGCACCGATGATCTTGCGCTTCTGCTCGGGGTCGGAGATGCCTGCGAGCTTGTCAAGGAAACGGTCGGTGGCATCCACATACACCAAATTGGCATCCAACTCATCGCGGAAAACGCGTACCACCTGCTCGGGCTCACCCTTGCGCAGCAGACCGTGATTCACATGAACTGATACCAACTGCTTACCCACGGCCTTGATGAGGAGGGCTGCCACCACAGAGGAGTCAACACCGCCTGAGAGGGCCAGAAGCACCTTCTTGTCACCAATCTGAGCACGCAGCTCGCTGATTTGTTCTTCAATAAATTTCTGGGCCAGTGCTGGAGTCGTGATGCGCTCCATCGAGGCTGGACGTACGTTACCTGTTGCCATAAAATCTTATATTATTAAAAAAGAGATACTGAATAAAAAAAGAGACTACCCTCGCGATGTCTCTTTTTTGTGCCTTTGGCACTTCTCACAAAAAAAGACATTGCCTTTCGGCGATGTCTCTTTCGAGGGTGCCCGGTGGGACTCGAACCCACGACATTCAGAACCACAATCTGACGCTCTAACCAACTGAACTACGGGCACCATGTACCGCCTTACTTCGATGAACGAAGAGCCTTTGGGCGTTTAGCGGGTGCAAAGATACGGGATTTATTTGAGATGGCCAAATAAATCCCGCTATTTTTTCTATTTATTTCTTTGCAGGTGCAGCGGGAGCAGCTTCCTTAGCAGGAGCAGCTTGCTTAGCATCGTTGGCAGCAGGAGCTGCTTGCTGAGTCTGACTGGCACCGAAGCCCGGGAGGTTGTTCGGATTGGTCTGCGGCTGCTCTGTAGCAACATTCTCGAGTACACTCTGAGAAGAGGTAGCTGTAGGAGCAACGTAAGCACAAAGGACGCTGAGAACTACCATGGCAGCAGCAAGTGTCCATGTGGCCTTTTCAATGACATCGGTGGTCTTGCGAACACCCATGATGGCATTGCTTGATGCGAAGTCGGCGGCCAAACCGCCACCCTTGGATTCCTGGATAAGCACGATGCCGATCATGAGCAGTGCAGCCAGGACAATCAATACGACGAATAATGTGTAAACGCTTGTCATTTTCTTTTACATATTTTTGTTATTATTTATAATCAATTTCTCTAAGAAACGAATTTGGTCTGCAAAGTAAGCATTTTTTTTTGGATAAATCAAATTTAAACGCTTAATAATTTCCAAAGCCTTTGAATATCTGCCTTGTTTTATGTAAATTCGGGCTAAAGTCTCGGTAAAATAGCCCTCATCGGTGGAATTTTCTGCAATTATTTCTTCTTCTTCGAGTTGCGGTGAGAATTCTAAATTTTCTTTAAGTTCTATTTTCCCACCTTCATTATTTATGAAATTATCGATCAAATCCTGTCCTCGCATACTGGGTTGTTCAACCTGATTCTGGTTCTCTTCTTCCGTCTCAAGGAGGTAGGCCACATAGTCAACGGCTGCATCAGCGGGGGTAGGCTTACGCTTACTCTTGCTCTTGCCTGATGCCTGTTCATCCACTACGGGTAGGGTATCGAGGAAGCGATCGATGAGGGATATCGTACGGTTCTCTGGATTGTCAGCAGGTGCCTCATTTTCGGTTTCACTGCTTGTATGAATGCTATTACGGGAGTGAATCTTGTAGTGTCCAGCCTCCACGAGGTTGAAGATGGTCTTGCGGTCGGTGATATAAATCGCGGCCCGTCTGAGTTCCTCATCGAAGGTGGGGTCGTGCAACAGGTACAGGTTCTGGAGCATGAGCAGTCGTGCCGTCTGGTAGTACGGATACATAGCCAGCAGGGAACGCAAATCATAGAGCGTTTCCTTGTCGAGCAACTCGGGATGTTTAATGAGGTGTTCTAAATCCATTACCAGTCTGCTACTGTTGCGTTGAATATTTGATCTACGATATCTTTCGACATTTGCGTGACGAGTTCCTCCTGAACGCTGGTGAGGCTCTGGGTGGTCTCGTACGATTTGCTGGAACTGAACTGCTGTTCAAAATCCTTCGAGTGGTTCTTGGTGTTGGTGAACCTCACGTTAACAGTCATGGTGAGTTCAGTCATGGCAGAATGACCTTCTGCGGTGACCGACTTATTGCGCTGTTCATAGCGGGAGATCTCACCTTCGATGACGAGGTCGCCGTTCTTCTTCACCTGTTGCAGTTTGGTGTGACTGGAGAACTCATCCTTGAGGCGGTTGTTGAAGATTCCGGCCATGGGGCCCCAGACATAGTTGGAGCGGATGGGGAAATCGGCAATCGTGATGGTCTTGGTCTCGTTGTAGTCGATGCTGGCACCCGAGAAGGAGTAGCCCTTGAAGGCGCACGATGAGAACAA
>JAFWPH010000034.1 GCA_017509605.1 Bacteroidaceae bacterium
AGGTGGGAGTCGATTACAGAGGACAGAATACGGTCAAATTTGTCCAAAACGAAAAATATTCCGCCAAAAGCGCTGATTTTTTCAGATTTTTGTTGTACCTTTGCCATGTCATTGATGATTTTGCTTGTCTTGATTTGCAGCACTAAGGTAAGTGAAATTTCTGACATGACCAAATCCTGAGCAACTTTTTGTTGCTCAGGTATTTATAAAGAATATTAAACTAAAGTGCTGTGGAATTTAGGCAACAATGAAGAAGAAAAGTATTATTCTCACAGCAATCGCATTTTTGCTGACACTCACATTGCAAGCACAAGAACAACAGGCAAATGAGCAGAGCTCAAGTATCAAACGCGTGTCCAACCGTCGGTACACCCCAGACCCAGCCCCTGTGGTCTCGGGTGATCGCCTCTATGTGTTTACGGGACACGATTTGGATACAGCCACCTACTTCCGTATGCCCGACTGGCAGGTGTTCTCCACCACCGACATGGAACATTGGACGGATCACGGCATCGTGTTGACTACCGCCCATTTCAAGTGGGCCAAGCAAGGCGACAATGCTTGGGCATCTCAAGCCATCGAGCGCAACGGAAAGTGGTATTGGTATGTGGCAGCAGAAGACACCACCAAACACCTACACGGCATTGGTGTAGCTGTAGCCGACCGTCCTGAAGGACCTTGGGCTGATGCACTCGGAAAGCCGCTCATCCCTGGCGGCTGGGGCTTCATCGACCCCACAGTGTTCATCGATGACGACGGGCAAGCTTGGCTCTTTTGGGGCAACAACGGTTGCTGGTATGCCAAGTTAAACGAAGATATGATTAGCATTGACAAGTCTTTTGCCAACAACGGCATCTGTGACATGCGTGCTATGTTGGACGACGAGGCACAGTTCGGTCCTAAATGCATGAAGATGGACTACCAGCTCCATAGGAGGGTGATGAAGACAGGCTTTGAGGAAGCCCCTTGGATCTATAAGATTGGCGACACCTACTTCTTGGAATATGCCGCAGGTGGTGTACCCGAACACTGGGCATACTCGACGGCAAAGAGTATTCACGGACCTTGGCACTACGAAGGTCGCATCACCGACGAGTCTCCAGGTTCCTTCACCATCCACGGAGGCACCATCGACTTCAAGGGCAAATCCTATCTCTTCTATCACGATGGCATCCGCTCTGGAGGCAATGGTTTCCGTCGCACCACCGCCATCCGCGAGTTTCAGAGACAGAAGGACGGTCGTATTCCGAAAATAGACATCCAGGCAAAATAATTGATGTGGTGGAAGAGGTCTCCTCCCCTCTTCCATCTTGCATCGGTATATCACAGAGCTGTCTCTATGGCACGAAAGATCTTTATATCCTAAAATCCGCAACTAAAAGACATGCAGACTAATATTGCTGTCTGGATACTCTGTTTGACGATTCTTTAGCTACCGCAGACGTAATAATATATGAATAAGACACACCTTCCCCTTACCCCATCAAGCATTACAGGGGCTTTATGCTGTCCTTAGCCACGAAGTCAGATCCTTCAGCCGTGGGCGAGAGCAAACGGGTTCTGGTATGATTTGTTGTCCGTGTAGATGTTCAGCAGATAGTGCCTTGCCGTTCTTATCCACTTTGCGGGTACGCTGATGAACTTGAACACGAAGGCTTTGATGCGGCTTGTTTTCTTCAGTCCGAAGGCTTTTGTGTCCAGCCTGCCCATAAGGAACTTGTAGAAGTTGCGTATGAGTGCCGTCAGCAGCAGGAACACGGTGTTCTCTGCCATGAAGGACTTTGGCAGCCTGGCCCATCCGAAGCCGTTGTTCATGTCGTCGAAGATGCGTTCCTTGCCACCTCTGAGGTTGTAGAACTCGACAATCTCCCGGCAGGTTGAGCTGTAGTCGTTGGTCAGGATGCAGCGGTATGTGTACTCGCCCTCCCACAAGTCCTGCTCACCGTCTGCTCGGCGCTGGTGCTGTATAACGAGGCGATAAGCCTTTCCCTCCCATTTCTCCGTGATGATGGAGTTCAGCTCATACCCGATGCCGTTTATCTCCTCGCGCTGCCATCCACGCAGTGCCAGCAGGCTGTCATAAAGTGAGCCGCAGCGGTTGGCACGGATGTAGAAATGCTCCGAGTGTCTCTCAATGGTTTCCACAATTTCACGTGAGCAGGAGCCGCAGTCCATCCTGGCACGCTTGATATGTATATCGTTGGACTCAAGGTTTGAGAAGATACGCTCCAGCGTGTCTTGCTGGTGGAAACGTACGTTGGCGTTGCCGTCGCGGTTCTCTATGCCCACGATGAGGTCGCCGATGACTGCCACGCCGGGGCTGTAGCCAGTAAACTTCTTGTAGGTCATCTTCGCATCGTACTTCTCCGTCTCTATGAACTGATGGTCGAAATCAAGGTCGTACGACGCTCCTGCCACAAGCTGACATGTGCTCAGAAGCGCCTTTACCAGCAGCCTGTTCAGTTTCGTTGCCGGGTTGAATTCATAGCTCTTGCCTGTGTCAGATGTATAGGTCGTATTGCCCGTGGCCAGTTCTGAAATTGCTCTCAGAATAGTGTCAGAGCTACATGTACGAAGAGTGGGATGAAGCGAGAGATGGGGCATCAGGTGGCTCGTCACGTCCTCCACACAGTCGCCACCACAGAAGTAAACGCTTGACAACGACCCCACAATCTCGCCGTACTGATAACCGAATGACGTACATCGAAGACCCAGTACTTTGTCGATAACCGGACCTAAAAAACGGGAAAAAAGTTCTCTCACATGAAATATTCCTCCAAAAGGAGTGATTTTCTCTGATTTTATTTGTACCTTTGCCATGTCATTGATGATTTTGCTTGTCTTGAAATGCAGCACTAAGGTAAGTGAAAAGTCTGACATGGCAAAATTATGGGCAATATTTTGTTGCCCAGAAACTTATAAAGATAGTTAAACTAAAGTGCTGCGGAATTAAGGATGAAGAAAAATGTATTGACCCTGTTGCTGGTCATGACGAGTCTTGCAGGCTGGTCGCAACAGGTGAAGATTGAGTTTGTAACGCCCAGGATTGTTCATGTAGTCAAAGGACAACCCACCAAGACCCTTG
>JAFWPH010000062.1 GCA_017509605.1 Bacteroidaceae bacterium
ATGATGACGACGACGAGCGCGAGCACCACCACCATCACCATGACGATGACGACGACGAGCACGAGCACCACCATCACCATGACGATGATGACGACGATGAGGAGCACGAGCATCACCACCATCACCACGACGATGACGAACATGATCATCATCATAACCACCATCACCATCATCACCACGATGGCGGTGAAGTGGAGGAATATGGTATCGGCACCTATGTTTATTTCCGTCGCAAGCCGTTGGACTTGACTT
Organism: Bacteroidaceae bacterium; assembly: GCA_017509605.1. Lineage (GTDB taxonomy): Bacteria > Bacteroidota > Bacteroidia > Bacteroidales > Bacteroidaceae > RUG11857. The sequence continues at coordinate 253 of JAFWPH010000062.1, forward strand.
TGTTTGATGACTTTGTGGCGCGCCGTTGGCCAAAGAATGTGATACGCGCCAAGGGTATCTGCTACTTCAAGAGCGACTACGACATTTGCTATGTCTTCGAACAGGCAGGTAAGCAAGTCCAACTCAGGAACGCAGGTCAATGGTATGCCACCATGCCCAAACCGGAACTCGAGTATTTCTTGAGTCAGAATCCCGACGCAGCACGCGACTGGGACGAGCATTATGGCGACCGTATGCAGAAACTGGTCTTCATCGGCCAGCATCTCGACAAAGCCTACATCGAGCGCGAACTCGACGCCTGCTTGGAGAAATAATGCCATCAAATTGAGCCTATGGACACCATGACGAAGGAACAGCGCCGTAAGTGCATGCAAAGCATCCACTCGAAGGACACACGTCCTGAGATGGTTGTGCGCAAGTTCCTTTTCAGCCATGGCTATCGCTATCGTTTACACGTGAAAACGCTACCGGGGCATCCCGACATCGTGATGCGCCGGTGGCGTACTGTCATTTTGGTGAACGGCTGTTTCTGGCACGGTCATACCGACTGCCCGATGTTTCGTATGCCTCGCACCAATGTGGATTTCTGGAAAGCGAAAATCGAGCGTAACCGCCTACGCGACATGCGCGACCGTCTGGCCCTCCGCGACATGGGTTGGCATGTCATCACACTGTGGGAATGCCAACTCAAGCCAAAAGTACGTGAGGAGAATCTCCAAGGCCTGCTCTATACTCTCAACAAGATTGCCTTGGACGACATGCGCCACGGCGAGTACCAGCCCTACAACTTCCAGGAAGAAGACACCTTCCCGATGATAGCGGCCGAAGATGAATACGGTCAGTAGGAAACAATCCGTTTGTTTCTCTTTTCGTTGGATGCGTGAATAAAGATTGCCAGAAGACTGTTTTTCAGAGAAAAATTCATCAGAAAGATAAAAAAGTTGACTTTTTTCTTGCTAATTGAAATAAAATAACTAATTTTGCAGTCAAATATCAACAAACAAGAAAAATGAACAAGACTTTTGCTGCATATTATTATTCTTTTTACTTTTACTTTAGCAATAGAGGAGAGCGGGAGAATGTATGTGCATAAGTCAACGGAATGCCACTACAAGGACAATAAAATAAGAACTACAAGAATCCCGCTTAGAAACAAGCGGGATTTTTTGTTATACGACACACTATTTCAGACAACACAAACACAAAATAAAACATGAGAAAAGTAGCGATTCAAGGCATCATGGGTTCTTACCACGACATCGCCGCACATAAGTATTTCGGCAACGAAGAGATCGAACTTGTCTGTTGCGAGACCTTCGAAGACGTCTTCAAGGAAATGCGCGACGACAGCAACGTGATTGGCATGATCGCCATCGAGAACACCATTGCTGGAAGCCTGCTCCATAATTACGAGTTGCTGCGCGACAGCGGCATGTCGATTGTCGGCGAGCACAAACTCCGTATCTCCCACAGCATCCTGTGCCTGCCAGAAGACGACTGGGCCGACATCAAGGAGGTGAACAGCCATCCTGTGGCCTTGATGCAATGCCGCGAGTTTCTCAAGCGTCATTCCGGCATGAAGATTGTGGAGGGCAACGACACAGCAGGAAGCGCTGAGGAAATCAGCCGTAACCAACTGCATGGACATGCCGCCATCTGCTCGAAGTTCGCCGCTCCACTCTATGGCATGAAGGTACTGGAAGAGGGCATCGAAACCAACAAACACAACTTCACCCGCTTTCTCGTCATCAGCGACCCCTGGCAGGCCGACAGCATCTGCATGCCCAACAAGTCGAACAAGGCCAGTATTGTTTTCAGTCTCCCACATTCAGAAGGCAGTCTGTCGCAAGTGCTGTCCATCTTCTCGTTCTACCGGATTAACCTGACCAAGATCCAGTCGCTGCCCATCATCGGAAGGGAATGGGAGTATATGTTCTACGTAGATGTCACCTACGATGACTACACCCGATACCGCCAGTCGATTGACGCCACCAGACCACTAACAAAACAATTCAAAATATTAGGAGAATATCAAGATGGAAAATCAACTTTATAACCCCGCGATCCAACCCGCCGACCGCATCCGCACGGTCAAAGAATACTATTTCAGCAGAAAACTCAAGGAGATAGCACGCCTGAACGCTGAAGGCAAGGACATCATCAGTCTCGCCATCGGCAGTCCCGACATGCCTCCTTCATCAGAAACCATAGAGACGCTTTGTGAGGTAGCACGACGTCCTGAAGCACATGGCTACCAACCCACAGTAGGAACACCCGAACTGCGCAAGGCCATGGCCGGATTCTACCGTCGTTGGTTCGGAGTGGAACTCGACCCCTCGTCAGAGATCCAACCTCTGATTGGCTCTAAAGAAGGTATTCTTCACGTGACCCTCGCTTTGGCCAATCCAGGCGACAAGGTGCTGGTCCCCAATCCAGGCTACCCCACCTACACCTCTCTCAGCAAGTTGTTGGGGCAGGAGGTGATCTATTACAACCTCAAGGAAGAGAACGGCTGGCAGCCCGACTTCGCCGAGTTAGAGGCGATGGACCTAAGCGGTGTGAAAATCATGTGGACCAACTACCCCCACATGCCGACAGGTGGCCGAGCCACCCGTGAGCTGTATGCCCGCATCGTGGATTTCGCACGCCGCCACAACATCGTGGTGGTCAACGACAACCCCTATAGCTTCATCCTCAACGAGGGAGAACGGCTGAGCATTCTGCAAGTTCCACACGCCAAGGAATGGTGCATCGAGTTCAACTCCATGAGCAAAAGCTTCAATATGCCAGGCTGGCGTATCGGCATGCTCGCGACCAACGCGACCTTCATCAGCTGGATTCTCCGCGTGAAGAGCAACATTGACTCCGGCACATTCCGCGCCTTACAACTCGCCGCCGTGAAAGCATTCGACAACAGCGATGAGTGGCACTACCAATCCAACATCGTGAACTACAAGAACAGGCGGAAGATTGCCGAGGAGATCATGCACGCAATAGGCTGCACCTTCGACCCCAACCAGACAGGTATGTTTCTTTGGGGCAGGATTCCCGACGAAGTGGAGCATGTGGAAGACTTGACGGAAAAGGTGCTTCACGAGGCCAGGGTGTTCATCACCCCGGGTTTCATCTTCGGCAGCAACGGTGAGCGTTATGTCCGCATATCCCTCTGCGCCAAGGACGACAAGATGACCGAGGCACTCAGGAGAATCAAGGAAGTATTCAAATAACATTTACAAGAACAAATAAAAAAGCAATATATTATGGAATTAGACATTAAGCCATTAGGCCTGCCAGGAGAAGACAGACGACCGCTGATCATAGCTGGTCCATGCAGCGCAGAAACAGAAGAACAAGTGATGACAACAGCCCGTCAGTTATCGAAGTTCGGCATCAAGATCATGCGTGCCGGTGTATGGAAACCCCGCACGAAACCAGGTGGTTTCGAAGGCCATGGTGAGAAGGCCCTGCCATGGTTGCAGCGTGCCAAGGAAGAGACAGGCATGCTGATTGCCACAGAAGTGGCAAATCCCCACCACGCAGAGAAAGCCCTGGAGGCAGGTGTCGATATCCTGTGGGTAGGTGCCCGAACGACCGCCAATCCGTTTGCTGTTCAGGAACTTGCAGACTCTCTTCGCGGCGTTGACGTGCCGGTGTTGGTGAAAAATCCAGTCAATCCAGACTTGGAATTGTGGATCGGTGCCTTGGAGCGCATCAACGGCGCGGGCATCAAGCGTCTGGCCGCCATTCACCGCGGTTTCTCATCTTACGACAAGAAGATCTACCGCAACCTTCCCATGTGGCAGATACCCATCGAGTTGCGCCGCCGCATTCCCAACATCAAACTCTTCAACGACCCCAGTCATATCGGTGGCCGGAGAGACCTCATCGCCCCCTTGTGCCAACAAGCCATGGACCTCGGCTTCGATGGTCTGCTCGTAGAGAGCCATTGCTGTCCCGAAGAGGCTTGGAGCGACGCCAAGCAGCAAGTGACTCCCGAGATCCTCGACTACATCCTCAACCTCCTTGTCATCCGTGAGGAGATCACCACCACGGAGAGCATCACGATGTTGCGTCGACAGATTGACGAGTGCGATGACCTTCTCATCGACACGCTCGCCAAGCGTATGCGTATCTCACGCGAGATTGGCCAGTACAAGAAAGAACACGGCATGAATATCGTGCAGACCAGCCGTTATTCTGAGATCATCGACAAACGAGGCGCGCAAGGAAGTTTGTGTGGTATCGACCCCGAGTGCATCAAAAGAATCTTCGAAGCCATCCACGAGGAGTCTGTCAACCAGCAAGTGCAAGTGATGAACAGGAATTAGGCTTTGGCTTTTAGTTTTTTGCTTAAGTTTTTAGACATTTGGAGATTATGAGAATACTGATTTTAGGTGCAGGCAAGATGGGTAGTTTCTTCACCGACCTGCTGAGTTTTGAGCATGAGGTCGCTGTCTATGACATCGACCCCAAGCGTTTGCGTTTCATGTACAATACCGAACGATTCACCTCATTAGACGATATCGACGGTTTCAACCCTGACTTGTTGATCAACGCAGTCAGCCTGAAATATACCCTTGATGTGTTCGACAAAGTGTTGCCCCATATTGGCAAGAACTGTATCATCAGCGATATCTCATCCGTGAAATCGGGTTTCAAGGAATACTATGAGAAGAGTGGTTTCAGATATGTTTCCACCCATCCCATGTTCGGCCCGACATTCGCCAACTTAGGACAATTAAGCAACGAGAACGCCATTATCATCAATGAAGGCGACTATATGGGAAGGATTTTCTTCCGCGACCTCTACAGTCATCTTGGACTTCACATCTGTGAATACACCTTCGACGAGCACGACCAGACGGTAGCCTACTCTCTCAGCATTCCTTTCATCTCCACATTCGCTTTCGCAGCCGTGATGAAACATCAGGATGCACCAGGCACCACTTTCAAACGGCATATGGCAATCGCCCACGGTGTATTGAGCGAGGACGACTGCCTGTTGCGAGAGATTCTCTTCAATCCTTATACCAAGGACCAGGTTTCTCAGATCCGGACAGAAATGAAAGAACTGATTGAGATCATTGACACGAAGGACGAAGACAGGATGCAAGCCTACCTGACAAAAATCAGGAAGAACATCAAATAGCGCTGATGATTTGAAGCTGTCATGCTTCCATCACTGGTCAGTGGCACTTGTTCGAGACTCTGTTTGCTGTTTCATTCCCTCGAAGAACTTCTGTTGCAGTTGCTTGGCAAGCTGGTTTTCAGGATTGAGTTTCAGGGCCTTCTCGTAGTTCTGCATCACTTCAAGATAGTAGCGTCTTCCATTCTGGGCGGGATTCTGCACAATTCGGACCATGTAGAGAAAACCACGAAGTGTGCAGAGGTCTGACTGGTCTGCGTTCTTCATCTGCTCCATTTTCATGATGGTCTGTTGTGCTTCTGCCAGAAGGTTCTCGGTCTGAGGTGCGTGGGGATTCGTCACAGAGAAAACAAGGCTTTGTAAGGCCACCTGATGCTTAGGCTGGATGCTGTCGGGAAACATCACTTCAATGCGCTTCAATTCCGCAACACAGTTGAGTAGCGCCTCTGGGGTAGGTTGCTGGATTTTGGAGAGTGACTGTTCGATGAGCGCCTGCATGGAGAATTGCTGGGCATGGCCACATACTGATGCCGTGACAAAGAGAGCAACGGCCAACATTCGGTTCTTAAAAGTTTGAGATGTCATAAGCTTTGTTATTTTTTAGTGAAACAAAAATGCCGATGTATAGGAATCGGTCGCGAGAAGGCACAACAGGACTCCCGTTCGCATTGTAGCGGAAGATGTTTGTGCGGCCGAAGATGTTGTTCAACGATGAATAGACAATGACCTTGGGACTCAACAAATACGTCAGGTTCACATCCACGCTATGATAATGTGGTGTCTGTCCAGTAGGGAAACGTCGCCCACTGGCATAGGAATCAGCCAGGCCTACAACGAACTTGCCAACAGCATATTTAGCCGTCAAACGCAAATTGTGGCGTGAGGCGTAATCAAGCGTCCTCACTTCGGTATAGTCGAGATAGAGCCTTTCCGAATCGTTGTATGAATAGGAAAGCGTGGTCGTTAGGTTTTTGATGATTGAATGGTCTTCCACAAAGATATCCACACCTTTGCTTGTGCCATATCCATGAGGTTGGTATAATCCATTCTCCAACAAGGGAAGACGACGGTATTTCTTCCAATAGGGTTCGATGCGCAGGAACGTGGACTGTGACTTGTACTGCATGGACAGAATGGCGTGGTCGGCAATGCTCTGCCCAAGTAGGTTTCGGCTTTGTGCCAGATAGTCATCACTTGCGGTCTGACTATATCGGCCTGTCACCAAGGATAATTGCAGATGTTTGTTGGGGATATAGCTCAATGTCGCTCTCGGCATGATCTGCCAGTCTGATTCCACCATTCCCGAATTTCTCATCCTAAACTTTTCGGCTCTTGCTGACATATTAAGAAATACCTGGGGAATGACTCGCCACTGGGCATCGACGTGAGCGGCAAGTATATTGTAATCGAGTTGATAACGGTAGGTATCGTACCTCAACGAGCTATTGCGGATATAGTCCTCAACTCCTGCTGACATTTTCAGCACCTCGGAACAGATCTTACGAACTTCAGCCTTTAAGTGGATTTCATTCCGGAAGTTGTGATAATGGTCGCCTGCCATCCGTGCATCGTCAACATCACAGAACACGGAGGAATTGGCAATACCTGTGAAGAAAGTATAGCCTTGTCCCATGGCAGCCCGATGGGTGACGTTGGCATAGACATTATGTTCCTTCAGTGAAAGACAGCGTCCTTCGATACGCTGTCCTACGGACGTCAAGTCGTAGCCCACATAAGATTTCAGCACATTCGAAGCGCTGAACTCCTTTTTATATTGCGTCTCGCCTGACAACTTACGATAAGGACGACTGAAGTCGAACCTTTCTGCGAACAGCTTGTCGTAAAGTCCCATGCTGGTCAGTGCGGCATTAAAGGACAGAGAACTGTTATGATATGCCTTTGTTCCACCAACGTTCCAGTCAACCAAGGAAGCGCTCACACCGAACTTGTCGCTTGTCGCCGCATCAGTGGTCTCCATCGGAAGCACTGAAGAAAGCGCCTGACCGTATTCACCACTGTAACCACCCAATGAGAAATTGATGCCTTTGAACAGAAACGGAGAGAAGCGTCCACGAACGGCTGAGTTCTCTGTTTGGGTACTATAAGGCACCAGCACATGCATTCCATTGACAAATGTCTGGCACTCGTCACTCTCACCACCGCGGACGTATAGTTTTCCATTCTCGCCCACCATCTGAGTGCCAGGCAATGTCTGTAATGCGGCCACAATATCGCCACATGAGTTGCCCGCCATCACGATATCGAGGGCGTCCATTGTCTTGAAGTTGTCGCTCTTGCCAAAACTGAATGAGCTGGCTGTCACGACCACTTCGTCAATGGTGGTGGCTCTTTCTTTCATCAGGATAGTAAGGTCGTGCAACTGATTGACATCTTCTGTTTGTATGAAGTCTTCGAAGCCAATAGAAGATGCTTTGAGCGTTACTTCGCCCGTCTGAGTCGTTGTAAACAGAAATCGTCCGAGTGAGTCTGTCAGGCATCCGTCGATAGTACCTACTATAAAGACGTTGACCCCAGCGAGCGATTCCCGTCCGTCGCTGACTATACCCGAGATGGTGATCTGCGCTGTCAGTTTGCCAACAACCATGAGGAGTAATACGATATGTGCAATTCGATGTTTCATGCCGTAGTATTTTTGCAAATAATAAGAGTGTCAAGCATGCCTGGGAAAGACCAAGTGCTGCTAAGCTTGATGCAAAGATACGGCAAGAAAGAGACAACGACAAATTCCCGTGACAGACAGCTAAAAGCGCTGACGGAAAGCTAAGTCCATTGACGAATGACTAAAAAAATGGACGAATGACTAAGTGATAAAAGACTTGAGACGAGGCACATAGGATCGTGATACAGGAATACTGTTCGTACATTGTCCGAGCGTCAACTGATACCCATTAGAATTGCCATGTGCAGAGGTAATATTGTTCACATTGACCACAAAAGAGCGGTGACACTGAAAGATGTTCTCAAATTCTTTCAACTCTTCAATGACAGCGGACAATGTTGTATGAATCTCCACTTGAGTAGGCTTCCCTTCTTTCAGATAGCAGACGGAGACATTGTTCTTCTGAGCCTCTAAATAAAGCAGATTATTGATGGGAATGGTGAGGTCGTTTCCGCGGACATTGGTATCATGGATAGTTACAAAGATGTCTTTCTGCTGCTCAGTAGTATTGCTCAACATCGCTTCCATTCGGTCTCTCAGACTACGGTTGTACTCTATACCAATAGAAAGCGCAGTGATGATAACACCAATAATCACTGTCCACCACAAGAAAACAAGGAAAAAGCGGAGAGTGATGGGAAATTTGAAAAGATAGGAGAACAGAAGCCAGTTGCAGATGGCGATAAAGAGTATCAGCCCAAGTATGACGCATGCATTATGCCAAACGCGCCAAGGCTTGACACGCAAAAGTAAAGGTCTGAGGATTGCATAACGGTAGAAAGCATAGCAAAATGACGTGACAATCCCAAATATTCCAGCAACCAAACATTTATTCCCCTGATACATGCTATACCCAAAGGGCTGCAAAAAATAGAGTATGGCCCAAACAATGATGCCATAGACAAGACTGTCTCTCAGCCAATGCTCACTCTGCTTAAAAGGATATGTCCGGGTAAGGAACGACATTACAAATAGTTTTTGTTAGCACAAAGTTATCCTTTTTTTCTGAGATAAGAACCATAATGATGTGAAAAGTATTGATCATTAACAAATAGACACTACTGGCACAAAAAAAGAGGAATCTCCCCGCTGGAAAACCAGCGAGGAGACCCTCTCTAAGACGGCGGCGACCTACTCTCCCACTTTGCGGCGCAGTACCATCGGCGCGTGCGGGCTTAACTTCTCTGTTCGGGATGGGAAGAGGTGGAGCCCCGCAG
>JAFWPH010000063.1 GCA_017509605.1 Bacteroidaceae bacterium
CACGGAAATGGGATTGCGGTCCATGTTTCCGATATCGCTGAGGGTGCTGGTCGTCACCTCGTTCTCAACGAGTTCGTTGAGATTGTAGTTGGTCTTTTTCAACAGTTCCATAAGGAAGGTTGGAGTGCCAGTCTCGAACCAGTAACTGCCGATAGAGCGTTTGCGGAGGGCAGAGAGCAAGCTGAAGGGATTGTAGATGCCCACGGATTCCTGGCGGAAGTGGTAGCCGTCGTAGTACTCTTGTAACTCCGCATAACCCTCGTCCTTAGTGATATCATTGGCTGCAGCAAGCTTCTCCACCTCGGCATCAAGATTGTTTCGGATTTCCTTCTCTGTAAGACCGCATATCTCTACATATTCATCGTCCATGGATATGTCGGTGAAGTTGTTGAGGTCGCTAAAGATGCTTACCTTGCTGAAACGGGTCACCCCTGTGATGAAGCCAAATTTGATGTATCGGTCCTGCGTCTTCATCACCGAGTAGAAGGCCTTCATCTGGCTGCGGTAGGCATCCTGCAGCTCTGGGTTGCCAATGGAATTGAGCAGTGGCTTGTCGTACTCGTCGATGAGAATGACCACCTTCTGACCTGTCTGATTGCAGGCACGTTCAATGACTCCAGCGAAACGTTGTGAAGAACTAACCTCGCCTTCTCCCTTACTATATATTGATTCCCATCTGAGAAGGTTCCTGTTTAATTCTTCAGACAGGTCGTTTTCTTTTCTATACTCAGAAGTGTTCAGGTCGAGATGCAGCACGGGATAGACCGTCCAGTTCTGCTCGAGTTGTTCCAGCGCCAATCCCTTGAATAGTTCCTTCTTTCCAAGGAAGTAGGCTTCCATGGTCGAGATGAGCAGACTCTTGCCGAAGCGTCGCGGACGGCTCAAGAAATAATAACCGAAGCCACTCGCTAATTTGTAAATCAGTTGGGTCTTGTCAATATATAGATAATTGCCCTCACGCAATTTCTCGAAATCCTGTATGCCAATGGGATAATTCATAATCTCCTCCAAGTTTTTTGTTTTCACGTTGCAAGTTACAACTTTTCCGTTAAACCAGTGTTATAATTTGCAGAAAAAGAAAAGACCTGTCATTCGTTAGTGAGGAATTTCCCGTCAGGAGTCATACCCTCGACGCTGATGAACATCTCGCGGCAGGAGGAGTTGTTGTAGAACTCGATCTTTGCCTTGCCCTCGCTGTCTGTTTTCACATCGGGCTGCCAGTAGAGGGTGCGGCGGAAGTCCTCCATGGGCGGAATCTTGGAATAGTCCTCCATCTGGAATTTGGAGGGAACATTGAAACCCTCGAAATGAGTGACACGAAGGCCCTTGGCGAGATTGAGGAAAGAGCGGTGAGTATAGCAATAGAGGACCACAGGCGACTGCTGTTCCACCTCGCTACAACGCAGGTGGGCAAGCATCGAACGGGAATCTTCAGAGATGTATATACACTTGAGTTCATCAAGACTGCCCGGCAGATCCATCGTGTTGGAGTTGTTGTCGCTGTAAATCCATTTCACGGGCATATATTGGCCTCTCACATTGAAATCCGTAATCGTGACGAACATATTGTCGATTATCCACACGATAGGGCGGTTCTTATACGACAGTCCGTCACTGTAGAGTTTCTTCCAAGGATGGGGTGGCATGTTGTAGTATTGGTCGTACAATCCGCTGGAGGGTTCGAACCATGTATCCAACATGGCGATGTAATCATTTGTGGAGAAATCCTGGTTATCGCCACCACCATTGGCTCCTAACGCGTATGAGATTTCAAGGTTCTCATCGCTGGTTTCTCCGTCTGCGCTTGATTCACTTTCACCTCTCTTCTTGGGCGATATGCGTTTATGATGTTGCGCACCGCTTGTCTCGTTGTCGTTTTTCCGCATCAGCGCCACCTCTGTCGGTTGTTTGCCATGAAAGAAACTGTTCTTGCTTGTCAGCCATTCCTCCACCGTCGGCATTATCCCGCCCTCGTCGGCGATGCGGTCCACCGCCTCGTCGCAGTCGTAGTAGATTAGGGAGAACTTGCGCGCGTCGGTCTCGTTGCCCCAGCTCGTCCTGTCCCAGACACGACCCTTGCCTTTGACCGTGACGTTCTTCAGCACATGGGTCTTCTTCGTGATGCTCACCCACTCTCCGTCATCCTTGTCGGTGATGTCCGTCCATTTGTGGGTTTTCTGCGGATCGACCTCCACCATCCGCGTCTCCAAAGGCGAGACGTAACGTCCCTGCGGCGAGAAGTGTCGGTCGATGCCGACGGTGTAGTTGACACTCTTGTCGCCGTATTTGGTGTTGAGCAGCAGTCTCCATTCCCCGTTGGCATCGGGAAGAACGAAGTTGTAATAGCCCGCGGAATCGGTGAGTGTCTCCGCCGACATGGACTGCCCCTCGTGGTTGTAGAGCGTGGCCTTGAGCGACACGCCGTTAACAGGTGTCCGTCTGCTTTTGGCACGCAAGCGTCCGAAGAGGTAAAGCTGGTCCTCGATGGGTTGGAAACGGTCGAACACCGCCTGTCCTGACATCAGCCGCCAGTCGTAGCGACGCCAGCCCTGCACCATCATCAGCAGGTCGGCCGCGCGTCGGTGTTCAGCGTCGTCAGACTCGAAATAGTATTCGGGATGTGCGATATATCCGCCCACCTCGCTACTTAAAAGCATCCATGTGCGGATGTCGCCCTCTCGCCCGTTCACCAACCCCTGTGCGTCGATGGCGGAGAAAGACAAGCTCGTGTTGGGCTCGCTCTGCAGGTTGAAGGTTACCTTGCCACAGGGCTTGAGTGCGTCCTGGGTATGCGTCACGCTGACGCTATCTACCGTCTCCTTCGGACAGATGAAGAACATGCGCTCGGCCATCACCCTGCCCTCGCTGTTGAACAGCGTGATGACGTTCACCCCCTCGGGTAGTCGGCCACGCTTGAACGTCACCTGCTTGTAGGATTCGGCTGTGAGGGTATCGCAGCGGACGATGCTGCCGCCGTGTGTCATCACATAGCCCAGTTTCCTGCCCAGCATGTCGTCAGCGGCTCTTATATCGACTTTCAACGAGGCCGTGTCCATCACATCGACAGCCATCGTGCATCCACTTGGTTTCACAAGGGGAAGTTCGAATGAGTGTTCCTTGCCTTTGATGTCTTTCACGACGGCGGTGAGGGGACGGTTTGTGGTATCGAGTATGAACAGACCGCAACCGTCGGCATTGCTCTTGATGGTTGCCATTTTACGGCCTGTGTCATCACGGACATAACCATCTGCAGCCAGTGGCATGCCGTCCTTGTCCATGATAGTGAATGCCACACGTGAGGGCAGACCAACAACGAGGTCGCCGCCCTCGGGATAGAACCGCACGGAGAGCGATGACTTGTCCTCCAGGTCTTCTTCGGAGTGGTCTTGGATAATGTCAACAACGTTGGTGTTGGCGTTGTCGGTCTGCTTCAGCCGTTCGTTGTTGAGGCGGTGCTTGTAACTGAGTTGGTCGAGTACCGGCGCGCTGTAGTCACCTTCGGTCTTTGGTGCCTTGAAGATGGGAATAACACGCGAGAAGCAGGCGTTGGTGCCCCAGTTGGTCATGTAGCGGGTGTAGGCGCGCACCTCGTAGAAGCCAGTGGTCTGTATGCTGTCCACCTTGATGTCGCCGTGTGCCTCGCCGTTCTCGATGGGCAGTTTGCGCTTCTCCACCACGTCGCCCGAGGGGTTGAGCAGTTCGACGTAGAGCACATGGCTTAGGTCTGTGCGTTGCTCCGTGTCGCAGCGGACAACGTAGGCCTTGAACCAGATGGTCTCGCCTTTGAAGTAGCCTGTGTTGTCGAGATGCAGATAGACCTTCTCTTGAGGGTAGTAGCGGCTGAAGCGCATGGCATGCTTGATGTAGGCAAGGACACTTGTACTTTGCCCATCATTGTCCGCTGTCATGCTGGTCGCACGGGTTTCCTGCCCACGAGTATCCGTGCGTATCATCTCTGTTTGTGCTTTTGTCTTCAGTACAAGGAAGAGTAAAAGTATAAAGAAGAAACCAAGCCTTCTAACCATAGGGCATTGTTCGATAGTAAATGTATTCTATGTGCAAGTTACATGTTTTCCGTCAAAAAAACGAATTTTCAGATATTTATGTTACTATTTATCTTTCTTTTTTGTGTTGAATCTGTAGATGAAATGGAGCATGATGTAGCGATGGAGGATGTTGGTGATGCGCTCATAGCGTGAGGAACCGTATGCGGCGAAGAACACATCACGGTTCTGGTTGAGGATGTCGTAAGCCTCAAGTTCCAGACTGACCTTCTGGAGATTCCTCCTTACCGACATGTTCCAGAGACTCGTGGTTTTGTTCATCTCGCTGTAGGCATATCCCCAACCGCTGACATTGTTGATGGAGGATTTGAACGCCCATTGCCCTATCTTGTAATCTGCCTCCAAGCCATATTTCAGGTTGAAGGCATTGACACGTTGGAAATTGGCACTCGCG
>JAFWPH010000064.1 GCA_017509605.1 Bacteroidaceae bacterium
GCACCATCATGCACGAGGCCTTACACGGCATCGGCGTGGGTACCCACGGCATCTGGTGGTCGGCTGACATGCGTGCCGACGGCAACCGTGGTGTGTGGCTCGGCGACCGTGTGACCGAGGCTGTACGATTCTGGGACAACAACCCAACCGCCACCATCACAGGCGATGACACGCACCTCTGGCCATACGGCTGCAACGGCGCGCAAGAGGACAACCACTCCGACAACCTCTACTGCATGATGGGCATCCTGGCACAGGCCCTCAACGAGGACGGACTGCCCGGATCGGGCGATATCGGTTATGCCCTGCCCTACTACTCGTTCAACCATGAGGATGGCGTGAAGTATTACATCAAGAACGAGGACGAGAAGCACGGGCTGAGAAGCGCCTACCTTGTGGAGACCGCCAGCCAGCAGTTGGAATGGAAGGCCATGGATGCTGAAGAGGCTGAAAATAACGATGCCGCCGCATGGTACCTCACTTTCACCCCCTCCAACCAGTATTACCAGTTCCGCAACGCCGCTTCTGGCTACTACATCACCTATTCCGGCGGCTTCAAGACCGTGAACCGCACTAACCCCACCACAGCCGACAACCTACACCTCATGCGCGGACGTGTCGATGTGGATGGACACCGAGGCTACTACATCATCCACCCGGAAAGCAACGCCAACCCACCCACGCTCACAGCCAACAATAACGGAAAGACTGGTTCCACGGGATGGAACATCTCCAAGTCGGCCACCACCCAGCGCTGGCTTATCCTCACCACCAAGGAAGCCGAGAACTTCGACAACGGCAATATCGACCTGGCACTAAGCCAACTGAAGAAGATTATCGCTCAGATCCGCAAACTGGCAGAAACCCCACACAACGAGGTGGCCGAAGGCACTGACGAGAGGCTGGCCCAACAACTCTCTACGATTGAAGAACAAGCCAAGACTTGCACGAAGGGCAACGAAGTGGACAAACTGACCCAACAGGCGCGCGCCGAGGGCATGGCCTTCCTCGCCAATGTCTCGGCTGAAGACATCGACCATCCGTTCGACCTCTCCTTCATGCTGGAGAACACTGACTTCGATACAGACGCCACATCGGGCTGGACCTCGACCAACGGCGCCCCCGGCTATGATGTCAAGTGCGCTGAGTTCTACGAGCGTACTTTCGAGTTCTACCAGTCGCTCGAGAACATGCCCAAGGGTGTGTATCAATTGCGTGCCAACGCTTTCCAGCGTCCAGGAAGACCAGAAGATGTCTATGCGCCCTACTCATCGGGCAAGGCTAAAGTGACCTCATCGCTCTTCATCAACAACGTATCAGAGCCTATCTGCCATGCTTGCGACGACCGCCAACCGTCAGCCCTCTTCAACGACGGAGGATGGGGCAGCGATAGCCAGATGGGCGACGGGACCTATATTCCCAACTCCATGACAGGAGCTTCGAAGTATTTCGCCAAGGACCTTTATGTCAGCACTGTGGAAACAGAGATGACAGCCGATGACAACACGCTGCGCTTAGGCATCAAATGCACCAGCGCACCTTCCTATTACTGGACCATCTTCGACAATTTCCGTCTCTACTTCTACGGACAGAACCGCACGGTTGTGGGCATCGACGACTTGAAGTTCGACACCAATCCAAAGGGTGCAGACGTCATCTTCGACCTCAGCGGCCGCCGCATCCAGCCCGGCAGATCATTGAAGCCTGGCATCTACATCGTGAACGGGCGGAAAGTGCTCATCAAGTAGAACAAAGAACTCTCCCGATTGACCCAATCAAATAAGATAGATCATAATGAAACAGACATTCATCAGAACGACATGGGCATTGGTAGCTATCCTGTTCATGTCAACACCCAGAATTATGGCACAGACATTTGTATATCCCGAATACGAAGACCTAACCGAAAGGATTGCCGTTCACTTTGATGGACAGCGGCCAACCATCTCCGATTTCGCCACGGCCTTACTCGACAATCGATCGTCGGAACACGATTTCTTTGGCATGGTGAACCGTGACTGGAAACTCTACCAAGAGAAAAAGCCCCTCAGCACCAAAGCCAAGATCACCTTGGACACCAAGAACGGCTACATGAGGTATGACACCTTTTATCCGGAAAAGAACGACACTACATTCTTGGAGATGTGTTACTGGAACTGCGCCGACGGAAAGCACAAATTGGTTTGTCTCAACACGGTATGGGTATTTGATAACGATTATGGCTGGGCCGACTATATCGGTGCATCTTTTTTCCTTTACGACAACGCGAAGAAGAACTTGAGAATGCTATATCTGGAAGATATTGGTGCACTGTACGATGGTGACGGACTGAGCGTGTTCTTCCTCCCTCGCAAAGGCAAGAACATCCGTGTGTCGGCTGCCGGAGGAGGCGACCGTTGGGACGAGGTCCTGGAATGGGACGGTTACCAATTCCATTCAAGAGAAGTGAAATAATAATGGCACAGGGACTATGAGAAAAACGATGCTCATCACCATGCTGGCAGTCATGTCGCTGACTGTCAACGCTGCCAAAGAGAAGAGTCTGCCTGCCAATGACGGAGGCGCCACCTATACAGGACGCACGGAAGTGAAAGCCGACGGATCGGTGAGTTACGACTGGACAGGTGTCTATGTCCAGACCGACTTCACGGGCGAATACCTGGCCATAGAGGTTTCAGAGGCTGGAGAGTCATGGCATAATCTGTTCATCGACGGACAATGGGTGCGTAAACTCCACATCACTGGCAATACCCCGCAACGCCTTGTGCTTGCAGAAAAACTCAGCAAAGGCACCCATCGTCTGCGTCTGCAGAAATGCACGGAAGGCCAGTACGGCTGCACCACCATCCATCGATTCATCCTCGCCGCCAACGGCACCATGAGCGCTGTACCCCGGAAAGAGCGAATGATAGAGGTTTATGGCGACTCCTACACCTGCGGATACGGCACGGAGAGCAACAAGGCCACCGACCGATTCCGTGTTGACACCGAGAACTGCGACATGGCCTATGGATGTATCATCGCCCGTTATTTCGATGCCGACTATGCGCTCACCGCACACTCTGGCCAAGGTATGGTGCGTGACTGGGGCGACGAAAAACAGATTTCCGAGAAAAACATGTCCACTCGCTACACCCACATCTACGATGACCACGGCGACATCGACTACGGATTCAGCGACTACCGGCCACAACTCGTGATGATCAATCTCGGCACCAACGACTTCTCCCCTGTGGCCATCCCCACCGACGAGCAATATGTGGGAGCTTACCTGAAGATGATTGAAACCATCCAAAACCGCTATCCTGGTGTGAAAATACTCTGCATCACACCACATTCCGCTGGTCGGTACTTAAAAGCTGTCATCAGCCTGCTCCGAGAGCGCACGATGGGTATGCAGAATGTCTTTATGGCTAATACACTTGATGGCATGGTAACCGTGGAGCGCGACATGGGCGCAGACTGGCACCCCAACTATCAGGGCCAGAAGAAGATTGCCATGTCGCTCATCCCCCAAATCTCTGCCATCATGGGATGGGAGATGAACGACAAGACCGTGGAATAAACCACCATTGAAATAAAGGGCCTTCTAAAATTCCCACCATAATCATGACACTTCCATAAGCACATTTGTGGAAGTGTCATTATTTTGTGTCAAAATGCAACAAAATGTTATGTATATGCAATACTTGTGCGATATTGCATTGATAGTGCCAAAATGTTAAAAAACCTGCCAGTTTCACGCTGTGTTAACGTTTTTAGCATGGCATTTTGTCGGTTAAATGTTAAAAAATCAATCTTTTTGAACGAAAAATTTCTTTAATTTGCTAATTTTATGTAAAATTGCAGGAAATTTTGTTTTTGCGGAATACCTGAGTTGACAAAATGTTGTGATTGACAGCAAAAAAGGTTCTTCGTGAGCAGAATGACAGATTAAAGGCTTAATACTTGCTATTAAAATTATTAATAAGGTAAAAAAGAGCCTCAGGCAATAGCCCGATGACAGGAAATTTAGAAATTGGATATTTATATATTACTAATTTAAATATTTTGAGAATGGGAAAAAGATTCTTATTAATCCTTACTTGTCTGATTATGTCAGCAAGTATGACATTCGCTCAGCAGAGAGTGACCGGTCAGGTACTCGACGCTGATTCAGGCGAACCTGTTATCGGTGCGTCTGTTGTGATAAAGGGTACTGGCACAGGTGCCCCAACGGATGTGAATGGACGCTTCACCATCAACAATGTGCCTAACGACGCAAAGACGCTGATGGTTTCATACATTGGTATGAAGACCAAGGAAGTGACCATCAAGAGTGGTAACATGCGCATCTTCCTTCAGCCCGAGTTGAGGAACATCGACGAGGTGATGGTTGTGGCTTACGGTACTGCCACCAAGCAGTCATTCACAGGATCTGCCGCAGTTGTCGGTTCTGATGATATCGGCAAGGTGCAGGTGACCAACCCTATCGACGCTTTGAAGGGTAAGGCTTCTGGTATCCAGATCAACAACGTTTCTGGTCAGCCAGGTAGCACACCGAGCATCCGTATTCGTGGTATCAACTCCATCAATGCAGGCAACGCTCCTCTGATTGTTGTCGATGGTTCTCCTTACGATGGTAGTCTCAACGACATCAACCCTGTCGATGTGGAGAGCATCACCGTGTTGAAGGACGCCGCTTCCACCGCCCTTTATGGTGCCCGTGGTGGTAACGGTGTGGTACTTATCACCACCAAGAAAGCAAAGAAAGGCGACGAGGCTGTCATCACAGTAGATGCCAAGTGGGGTAGCAACCAGCGCGCCACTCCTGACTACAAGATGATTACCAGCCCTGAGAAATATTACGAGATGTGGTACAAGGGCCTCTACAACTATGCTTTGGACAAGCGTGGCATGGATGCCAATGGCGCTTGGGACTGGGCCAACTCTGTACTCATCAACGATGTGGATTACGGTTTGGGTTACAACATCTATAACATTCCCGACGGTCAGTACATGATTGGACAGGATGGCAAACTCAACCCCAATGCCACAATGGGCCGCATCCACACCTTCAACGGCACAGACTACCTGATCAAGCCAGACGACTGGGCAGACGAGGTTTATAACAACGCTCTCCGTCAGGAATACACAGTAACTGCCACAGGTAGTTCAGAAAAAGGTACTTTCTATCTCTCCGCCAACTACCTCGACAATGAGGGTATTACCGCCGCTTCCAACTACAAGCGTTTCACTTCACGTTTGAAGGCCGACTACCAGGTCAAGAGCTGGTTGAAACTTGAAGGTAACATGACATACGGTCATTTCGACCGCAACTACCTGAACACCAACTCCGACGGTGAAGGTAACGCCACTTCTACAGGCAACGTGTTCGCTGTGGTCAACATGGCTCCTATCTATCCGATGTATATCTACGATGCCAACGGCAACAAGATTTGGGACGACAAGTCGCGCATGGAACTTTATGACTACGGTGATCGCTCGATCATCGGCCTCTATCGTCCATGGCTCAACCAGTCGAACCCTGAGAGCGCCAACCGCCTGAACACCCACAACACTGAAGGTCATGTGTTCAACGGTACAGGTACTGCTGAGATTCGCCTGCCTTACGGCTTCAAGTTCATCAATATCAACAACTTCTATCTGCACGAGTATCGCTATACAGATACTACTAACCCGTTCTTCGGACAATACAAGTCCTCGAACGGTATCGTAAGCAAGGAGCACGTCCGCAACTGGTCGTACAACCACCAGCAGCGTATCGAATGGGCACAGTCTTACGGCAAGAACAACATCGAGGCCATGGTGGCACACGAGTACTACCGCATGTACGGTTATGACCTGTGGGCAGGCAAGCAGAACCAGTTCTCGCCCGACAACAAGGAATTGGCTGGTGCTGTGATCATGGGTTCCGCCAGCTCTTCACAGACTGACTACAACGATGAGAAATGGCTGGGTCGTGCTTCCTACAACTTCGACGAGAAGTACTTCGGTTCAGTGTCGCTCACTCGTGAGGCTTCCTCTCATTTCCATCCCGACAACCGCTGGGGTACTTTCTGGTCCATCGGCGCTGGTTGGTTGATCAACAAGGAGAAATTCATGAGCAAATACGACTGGATCGACATGCTGAAACTCAAGATCTCTTATGGTGAGAATGGTAACGATGACATCGGTGCATACCGCTACACCACTTACTACACCATCAACAACTCTAACGACAACGTGTCACTCGTACCAGATTCTTACGGTAAGAAAGACATCTCATGGGAGAAGAACGGTAAATTCAACGTAGGTTTCGACTTCAGCTTCTGGAACGGACGTCTGTCAGGTACTGTTGAGTACTACTCCAACATCACCAAGGACATGCTCTCATGGTTCCCGCTCGCTCCTTCCTTCGGTTTCACAGGTTACTTCGCCAATGTGGGTAACATGCGCAACAACGGTTTCGAGTTCGACCTCCACGGAGACATCATCCGCAATAAGGACCTCACTTGGTCGGCTTACTACAACTTCACCAGCAACAACAACAAGATCACCAAGTTGCCAGACGTACGCAAAACTCTCCACGTAGATGACACCAACCTCGACGGTTATTCCTCAGGTTCGTTCTTCTACACTGAGGGCAAGTCACGCTACACCTACTACACCAAGCGTTATGCTGGTCCAGACGAGAATGGACAGGCCACATACTGGAAGAATGTCTATAAGAAGGATGAGAAGACTAAAGAGAACGTACTTGACGACAAAGGCAATCCTATCGTAACTGGTTACGAGAAGACCACAGTCTATAGTGAGGCTGACAACTACGTGATTGGCGACGTACTTCCAGACGTATATGGTGGTTTCGGTACATCACTCGACTGGAAGGGCATCGACTTCTCGGTTGACTTCCAATATCAGTTCGGAGGCCGTGTGTATGACAGCACTTACGCCCAGTTGATGAACTCTAACGCCGGTTACGGTATCCATGCAGACATGCTCAACGCATGGAGTGTTGACAACAAAAACAGCAACATCCCACGCTGGCAGTTCAACGACACCTACATGGCATCAACTTCCGACCGCTTCTTGGTGAATGCCAGCTATCTCTCTCTGCAGAACATCACCTTAGGCTATACCTTCCCACGTACCCTCATCTCCAACATCGGAATCGAGAAGTTGCGTCTCTATCTTGTGGCCGACAACGTATGGGTATGGTCAAAGCGCCAAGGTCTGGATCCTCGCCAGAGCATTGTCGGTACTGCATCCAATGCTTACTACTCCTCTATCAGAACCATTTCATTCGGTGTATCTCTGACATTGTAATCTTATGATACAATGCATTTCAGTAAGTATGAACAACTAAAACAATTTTGATAATGAAGACAATATATAAATCATTTTTAGGTCTCGCTGTAGCTGCAATGTTCACCGTTACATTCACCGGATGTATCGAGGAGACAGAACCTACAGATGTGGCAACAGAGAAGCAGATCGCTGAGTCGTCGTCTGCCGCCAAGGCGCTTCTGATGGCTATGCCAGCCTACTTCAACAAACTGTGGGATGAAGATCTCCACTATTCTTTCGGCTACGGTGCCATGATACATATCCGCGAGATCATGACTGGCGACTATGCCAACAACATGACCAGCTACAACCACTGGCGCCGCTGGCAGTGTGGTGAATATCTTGGTGAAAACTGGATTTATGGCCAGTTCATCTGGAACTACTACTGGGGCTTTGTTCAGACCGCTAACAACATGGTAGGCGGTGTGGATCCTGACAACGCCACTGAAGAGCAGCTGGGTTACCTTGGATGCGGACTTGCTTTCCGTGCCATGCTCTACCTTGACCTCGCCCGTATGTATGAGTTCCTGCCCAACGACAAACTGAGCAGTGTGAACAAGAACGGTAACGACGTGAAGGGTCTGACTGTGCCTATCGTTTATGCCGGTATGAATGAGGACAGTGCTCGTGTGAATCCACGTGTGACCCGCGAGGTAATGGCCAAGTTCATCGAGGACGACCTCACTGCTGCTGAGGGATACATCGTCAACCTTGAGGACAATGCAGGCAAGGTGCTTCCCGACCTCTCTTGCGTATATGGTCTGAAAGCTCGTCTCTACATGTGGTTGGAGGATTATGCCAACGCACAGAAATACGCCCGTCTCGCCATTGACAACGCTACCGTTGATCCTATGACTGAGGAGGAGTGCCTGAACACCACTACTGGTTTCAACGTGACAGACCCATGGATGTGGGGTGCACAGCAGACCACTGAGGACGATGTGGTACAGACTGGTATCATCAACTGGACTTCATGGTCGAGCAACGAGGCTACCTTCTCTTACTATGGCTATGGCACAGGTCTGTTCAGCGAGATCGACCGCAGTATGTATGAGCGCATGAGCGACACAGACTTCCGCAAGCTCGAGTTCAAGGCTCCAGAAGGTTCTTCACTCGCCAGCCAGGTTCGCTTCATCAACGATAAGCAGCGCACCTTCGACGATGAGAGCGACTGGTTCATGCCTGCTTACACCATCCTGAAATTCCGTCCTGGACAGGGCAATGCCGACGACTACATGACTGGTGCAGCCACCGCTTATCCTATCATGCGCGTGGAGGAGATGTACTTCATCGAGGCTGAAGCTGCCGCACACCAGAACGCATCTAAGGGTGTGGAACTGGTCAACAGCTTCATGCAGAACTACCGTGACCCGAACTACAAGTGCACCGCATCTGCCACTGACGATGTCGTAGAGGAAATCGTATTCCAGAAGCGTGTAGAGCTGCTTGGCGAAGGTCTGAACTTCTTCGACATCAAGCGTCTGAACTACTCGGTAACCCGTGGTTACACTGGTACCAACCACTACGAGCTTTGCCGCTTAAACACCAATGGCCGTCCTGCATGGATGAACTTCGTCATCGTGCAGAACGAGGGCAACAACAACTCTGCCGTGAAGGAGTGGAACAACCCCGACCCGTCAGACCTCTATACTCCATGGGTAGAATAAACCAACGTCAACACATTATTCATTATTCACATTAAAAGATATCAGATATGAATAAAATCATAAAATCCGCTCTCATGCTTCTCGGTACTGTGCTGGCTATCAGTTCCTGCACATCCGAGTACGAGTATGACGGTTTTGCCAAGGTCAGCGGCAACCAGGTCTATTTCGACAAGAACGCTGCTGTTCCCTCCATTGAAATTGACCCAGAAGGCAACAGTTTCTCCATCGCTTTGGGACGTGCTGTGACCACAGAGGCCATCACTGTTCCCCTCAATGTCACTCAGCCTGAGAACAGTATCTTCACGATTCCTCGTCAAGCATCGTTCGCTGCTGGTGAGGCTACCACAACCATCAAGGTGACCTATGACCCCGCCAACATCGTTTATGGCAACTATGAGGACATCACCATATCACTTGCTGGCGACTCCGCTGCATATACCACTCCTTATGGTCTCTCTACCTACAGTTTCAAGGCCGGTAAGACCGCTTGGTTAGATTACGGAACCGCTCTGTACCGTGAGGACTGTGTTACCACATTCTTCAGTGCAGGTAACCCTGTTTATGAGGTACCTTTGCAGATTAACACTGTTGTGGAAGGTGTTTACCGCCTTGTGAATCCCTACGGTGCCGCTTATCCTAATAATGCCCCAGGTGAATACGATACATCTAAGGATTACTACATGACCATCCACGCTGAGGATCCTGACTTTGTTTACATTTCCGGTGGTTACACAGGTATGGATTGGGGCTATGGTGAGTTTTGGATTTCCAGTTACGTAGATTACTATCTGAGAACAGGTAAGACTGTTGATGAAGTGAAGAGTGAGCATCCCGAACTCTTCGGTACTCTGAAGGACAATGTAATCACCATGCCTGCAAGGTCATTCCTCCTCGGTATGGACAACTACAATGACGGTGGTCTCTACATTGCCAACAACAACGGCTTGTTCGCTATCGCTCTTCCTGGCGGTGTCATTGCTGACTACGCTGTGGCAGCCACCTACCTTGGCAAGTTCATCAGTGCTGATGGTTCTGAGGAGATTAAGGCCGGTGGTATGTTTGGTGAGGATATTGCCTCTGCCAAGGCTTTCCTCGTACAGGACAAACTGACCTCTGAAGCTCTGACTGCAATTCTCAGCGGTGAGACTGAGGGCTATGACATGGAACTTGCTGAAATCGAAGACGAAGACTACACATTTGGTGGTTCCACCTTTATTCCTATGGCCGCTGACGCTCCTACAGGCACCTACACAATTGTCGTGATAGGCTATGACGCTGATGGTGAAGCACAGGAATATGACTATACTGAGTTCAAGTACCAGAA
>JAFWPH010000021.1 GCA_017509605.1 Bacteroidaceae bacterium
CTCCTAGTCACATCGGTTTCGCTCTCAGGAGGCTTTGCGCCTCCTGCCGCTTGGCAAACCTCCGCAGTGTTTTTCATAGTTTTAAGGCTTGCGCCACACTACGTTTTTTGCACTTCTATCTTGAACTTAGGAACATTTGACTCCAGCACTTTTTACCCTTTACCATGCCTCCGGAACAGGTAGTTGAGTGACTCGCGGAGAATTTTGGCGCCCAAAAGCCATAACAGGGCAAGATAAACGATGATGGCGACCACCACACGAACCGAAAGTCGGGCGTAGATGTTAGAGAAACCCCTACCCACGAAATATGCTACCGCCATCGCTACCAAGGCGACCACCAAGAAGGGCAACAGGTCATGCAACACTTTCCACAGACTCAGCCTGATCTCGCGCCACAGGAAAAAATGCCAAAGCAACAACCAAAGAATCGCTAAAGCCACATAACTCATCACCATCAAGGGGATACCCGTGACTCCGAACAAAGAAGCTTTGGTATAGTGAAGACCACACAGCAACAAGATCATGACCAAACCCATGGAAACGATATTATACATATACACATCGCTCTTGCCACGACTGATGATAAAATTGGTGTAGAGCGTAGTGATTGGCATGAAAGCACCCGCCACACAAAGCATCTGCAGGATGCGGGCACTGGGCAACCACTTCTCCGTGAGCAACATGACAATGAAGTCGCTTGATACCAACGCCAAACCCAGCATAGCAGGAAAAGAGATGAAGCAAGTGAAACGTAGCATCTTGCGGAAAACCTGTCGCTGACGGGCCATGTCGGATCCCACCTCCACGAACATGGGCTGCGCCACCGACTGCACCATGCCGGTAATGGTCTGGCTACCCATGGTGTTCCATTTGTTGGCCTGGTTATAAACTCCGACAACATCGCTGTCATAGAAACGGCCGAAGAGGATGGAGAACACATTGTTGTTGATGGCATTGAACACGTTGGTCACCAGCATCTTCACACTGAAGCCGAACATCTCCTTGATGGGACGGAAACTGGCATCGAACGACGGACGGAAACGCGAAAAATACCAACTCAACAAGGCCACAAACAACACAAACACAATCGACTGGGTAGCGATGCCCCAGTAGGCCATGCCGTTGACTGCCATCACTATTCCTACGGTACCCGACGCCAATAAAGCCACAAGACTCGTGATCGACTGCTCTTTCACCCTCAACTGCTTGAAGAGAATGGCGCGAGGAACAATCGACAGACTGGCCACCACGAATCCGACGAAAGCATATCGGGATAACCACAGCAAACGAGGCTCATTGAAGAAATGGGCAATCAACGGGGCGCAAAACCACAACAGGATGTAAATGCAGACGCTCACACTGACATTGAACCAGAAAACCGAGTTGTAGTCATGTCGGGTAGCATCGCGCTTGTTGGTCAGCGCCGAGACAAAACCACTCTCCTGCAACGAAGCGGCAATCGTGGAAAAGATGGCAAGCATACCCACCAAGCCATAGTCCTCGCGAGAGAGGATGCGCGCGATGACCACACCGAACACCGCATTGAGCAACTGCATCATGCCGTTGCTCAAACCACCCCAAAGAATGCCACGGGCCGTCTTGTCCTTCAGCGTTGGTTCTGACATCACAATTTACCGCCGTTAAGTTGATACATGATTTATAACTCGCAAAAATAACAATTATTTCACAATTCCACCGAAAACAACTGAAAATAATTGCAGCAGGCAAGATGGATACCAATCAAAGAGATGATTAGGACAAACACCACTTAAGACTTCACCAAACACCATTCTATTAGATACAAAAAAAGGCTTCTGTAAACATTTTCTCAAAATAAAAGGCTCTTTGTTCTTTTATATAATGGAAAAAGTATATATTTGCAACTTAATGCAAGCGTTATACCACGTACCAATAATATAGCGATGGCGCGGCACCAAATGATGATGAATATTAACCTAACTTATACACTGACTTAAGAAATGGAACACTTAATTGCTGATTCAGGGATTCATTTCATCTCAAGGGAAATAGAATTCAACCCTTCAGAACCACTGATACTGAACAACGGCAGGACATTGAAATACACGTTCTACGACGGTATAGATTTCCTTGAAGGTACAAGAATCTTCGATTTGATGTACTACCACAACGAGGAAGGCAAGTACATCCCGTTAGGGGAACTGCAGACCGCCGACCGAGCTATTGTCCGCCGACCCAATGGGCGCGAGGAACTCGATGAGTCGGGAATGCCTGTCATGACACCAGGGTATCCCACCACACTTTTCACCACCTACAACGATGACGACGAAGACTTGATAAGTATCAACTCGCTGCAGTCATTCAGGGTGAAAGACCCCGCCGACTCTCGAACCCAGGTGGCCGCCTTCGACCTCTTGCTCGACAAATGGTTGCCCATGCCCATGTTCTACAAGGAAGTCGATGGCATCACCAGCAACCTGCCTTTGGGCTGGTGCCGCATGAAAATGACAAAAATAGGCGAAGGTGACAAGAAAGGCGTGTGCAAGTACCGTCTGGTATGGGCCTTCGACACTCAGTTGGGCGAAGACGAACTCTCCATACTCCGACCCTATATCAACCGCGAGGAAAGCGACAGCGTCGAGTTCTGCCTCTGCAACAAGGCCGACCTCTTTATGGACTTCCTCTCCTCAAGCGAGGACTTCCACGCTTTCTCAGTATATATCGCCACACTCCTGGGCATCGACACCACACAAGACGAGTCAAGACGCTACAAGGCTTTCTACATTTATTTCTGCAACTTTATCCGCCTCATCGGGGCTGCGCCTGAAGTGACACTCCATGACAAGGACAACAGCCAGGATATCTTCGTCGATTTGGTCATCGACATCGGCAACTCTCGTACCTGTGGCATCCTGTTTGAGGAAGGGGTGTTCACCAAAGGCAAGATGTTGGCACTCAGAGATCTTACCATGCCTTGGATAGAATATGAGAACAAGACATTCGACATGCGCGTGGTATTCCGCAAATGCGACTTCGGCAACGACATCGTGCTCAACGAGGACATGTTCACATGGAAGAGCTTCGTCAGGGTGGGCCAAGAAGCCCGGCACTTGCTCTACCGCTCTTTGGAGGAAGAGGGTATCTCGGAGAAGAACACCAACTACTCCAGCCCCAAGCGCTATCTCTGGGACAAGAAAGAATACGAGGGACAATGGGAGAACCTGGTGACAACCTACGACCCCTACAACGTCAGACTGGCGAAGAAAATATACGTGCCGGGACTTTCCGACTACTTCGAGGACAACGGCACCTACAACAGCGAGGGCGTAGCCAAGGATGGAGGTGAACTGCTCGACTTAGAGGGCAAGAACTGCCATTACTCGCGCTCGTCGCTAATGACTTTCGCCTTCATCGAGATCTTCCAGCACGCCATATCGCAGATCAACTCCGTCAACTATCGCAACCATCACGGTGACAAGGACCGCAGGCGCTTCATCCGCAACGTCATCATCTCATGCCCCACAGCCATGCCGCTCAAGGAGCAAATTACTCTGCGACAGAACGCATGCGACGCCTTCGACGCACTCACACACTGCATGCCAAGGCTACGCATGGCCAACATCATGCCAACACCCAAAGCACTTACCACGAAAGACCCATACGCCGACCCCAGCAAGAGAACATGGGCCTACGACGAGGCTTCATGCTGCCAGCTGGTTTATCTCTACGCTGAGATAGCAGAGCGTTATGGCGGTGAGATTCATAAGTTCTTCGATCTCAAGGGACATGTTCGCCCAGAGATGAAAGCTGAAGGCTACGAGGGCAACGCACTGACTGTCGGCACCATCGATATCGGCGCCGGAACCACCGACGTGATGGTCTGCGCTTACCAATGCGAGGGCGAAGGACGCACACGCATCGTTCCCACCCCGCTCTTCTGGGACAGTTTCTATCTCGCTGGCGATGAGATCCTGCGAAACCTCATCCAGAACCTCGTCATCGAAGGTAAGGAACATGGCACTGTGGAACTCGGCAACATCAGCTCTGCACTCACTACACGCATCCTGGCCATGGACGATGAGCAACTGCTCGCCATGCCATGCCTCGACAATGTGGTCTATAGGGAGAAAGCCAAGGAGATAGCACGCACCACCGAAGAAGAAGAGAAAGCAGAACAAAAGAAGCATTTCGCCTCCGTGCTCATCCATGACTTCTTCGGAAACGACAGCTCCATGATGGGCTACCGCGACCGCCGATGCCGCACCGATTTCAACACACAAATCTCCATGCCTATCGCGCAGAAGATGATGGACCTGCTGCGAATGCGCCGTCCATCCAGACAATACTCTTTCGACGAGATCTTCTCCGACATACGCCCGGCCGACTACCTGCTCGACTACTTCGAGCACCACTTCGGCTTCCGTCTCGAGGAACTGAACTGGAGATACGACCCCGATGAGGTGGCCGGAATCGTCCGCTCCACCTTGGAACCGCTGATGAAACAACTGGCACTGGTGCTCTACACCCAGCACTGCGACATCATCGTGCTGGCGGGACGACCCACCTCACTCGACGCCATCACCGAGCTGTTCATCAAGTATGTGCCCACACCGCCTGACCGACTCGTTAGACTCAACGGCTACCGCGTGGGCAATTGGTTCCCCACCGCCGACGGAGAAGGCTACTTCTACGACCAGAAGGCCATCGTGGCTGTAGGAGCCATGGTCGGATACCTCGCATCCCACACCGGACTCGACAAACTGGCCATCGATTTCAACGCCATGATCGACAAGATGAAATCAACCGCCAACTACATGGGTGTGTATAACTCCGAGAACCAAAGGGTCGAAAGGACAGAGTTGTCGCCCGAGGACTCCTCCGCCACACTTACCTTCGACAGCTTCCCAGCGTTTATCGGATGCCGCCAGCTCGACTCCAACATCTATCAGGCGAGACCCATACACGCCATCTACAACTACAGCGGAAGACATACACTCACCATCACGCTCTCTCGCAACTTCCATGACAGCCGTGAGGACATCTTTATCGAAGAAGTGGCCGACGAGGAGGGCAACTCTCTGCCCAAAAACAAGGTGGAACTGATACAGCAGTCACTCGTCGATGACGGCAAATACTGGCTCGACAAGGGCGAATTTGAGAAACTTAGCATCAAATAAGGAGGACAGGATATGATAGAAGAGATTTTGCACAACAAAATAGAGAAAATCAACGAGGCACTCGCCTGGATCAAGGACAACCGCCCAGATGACTACAACCAGAAGTTCCAACAACTGGTGGAGTGCCGCCGCACGCTCAAGACCATCGCCAACGCCGCTGAGAACAACCCCGGCATCGCTGCATTCGGCAAGAGCCAGGTGGGCAAGTCCTACCTCATCAGTTGCCTGCTACAGGACAACGGAAAACCCTTCCTGGTGAAATCGGGCAGCCAGTCCTACGACTTCGTCTTCGACATCAACCCACCCAGCGAGGAGGGAGGTGGACGTGAGTCAACAGGTGTGGTCAGCCGCTTCTCATCCTTCAAACGCCATCCCGACCTCTACAACCGCGACCTGCCCGTGCTCATTCGCACCTTCACTGTGGCCGATGTGGTGACCATACTCGCCGATAGTTATTACAACGACTTCTCTGACTATCTGCAATATGGAGAAGATGAAATCAAGCAACTGTCGAAAGACTTCATCAACAAATACAGCACGAAAGCTACCGTTCTGGGCGCACCGCTCTGCGCTGACGACATGCTCTTCGTCAAGGACTATTTCAAGAAACACATCCACCACGCTTCCTCCATCAACAAGTCGGCGTTCTTCGACCGCCTGTCAATGATCATCGACAGAGTGCCAGTGAACGAGTACGCATCCATCTTCTCTAACCTCTGGCATAACAATGAACACTTCACCATGTTGTTCAACAAGCTGCTCGACACGTTGCGCGCCTTCTCTTTCGCCAAGTACATTTACCTGCCCATAGAATCGGTGCTGCACAAAGGAGTCCGCGAGAACACCATCATGAGTGTGCAATGCCTCAAACAGTTGTTCATCAACGATTCACAATTCAAAACCGATGCCTATACCTTTGAAAACGGCCAGTACATCAAACGCGCCAGCGACATGCCCAAGAGCGAGTTGTGCGCCATCTGCGCTGAGGCCATGTTCAAAATCGAGGACGAATTCCTGAAGAGCACCGGCCGATACGACTTGACGGGCATAGGCGAGGATGTGAAGGCACGCGTCAACCAAAACGGCGTGAATATGGACATGCTCACCGACAACGACCTGCTCGACTTCCCCGGCGCGCGTTCCCGCGAGCAGGAGAAAGTGGAGAAACTCGGCAAAGGCAACATCCTCGACTTCTTCCTTCGTGGAAAGGTGGCATATCTCTTCAACAAGTACAACGAGAACATGGGCATCAACATCCTGCTATACTGCCACCATAATAAAGACAACGATGTCACCAACCTCTACAGCCTGCTGGAGGAATGGGTGAACAACTATGTGGGACGAGACCCCGAGGAGCGTCGCCGTAAACTTGAGCAAACCAAGATTTCCCCCCTCTTTTATATCGGCACGATGTTCAACCTCGACATGACACTTGGCGTGGGCGCGTCATCCACCGAAGAAGCCATCGCACAACGATGGAAAGGCAGGTTCGAAACCGTGATGAACGGACAGTGCTTCCACCGTCACAGCGTCGATTGGATCAAGAACTGGACAGCACCAGGAGAGGACTTCAAGAACAGCTACGTGCTGCGCGACTACAAGTTCTCCGGCCCCAAGAGCGGACTTTACGCAGGATTCGAAGAATCCAAGCATGAAACCTCCATGCTGATGGACAAGAACTACTATGACCGTATGCGCAAGACATTCATCAACGACACCTACGTCAAGCAGTTCTTCGACGACCCGGCACTCTCATGGGATGTGGCGGCCACCATCAACAACGACGGCGCGCTATACATCATCGAGCAACTCGCAGAGGTGGCCTCGCGCATGGAAGCGGCCAGAGAGAGCGACTTCGCACGCACCATGGGGAAAGTCAGCGAAAAAGCCTACGACTTCATCAAAGACTATCACATCTCGACCGACATCGACGAGATACTACAAACCAATATCCGAAAGGCGAAATCCATCTTCAGAGAGATGGACTTTACATGCAACACCGACAACTATTATTTCGGACACCTCATACAAGCGTTGCAGTTCACAGAAGCCGAAAGTTACAGGGCGATACACAAAATCATGCAGAGCCCGGAGATCAACAGCAAGGTCAACGACTTCAAGGACTATGAGATCATACGCAACTCCTGCAAGAACTCCGGACACCCGCTGCTCGACAACCTCAAGATACCCGAGAAATGGAATTGCGTGATGCAAACCTACGGCATGACCACTCGAGAAGAGGCCGAGGAGTACTTGAAACGTAAAGGTGTGGACTCAGAAAAACTGTTCTCAGGCGAGTACAAGCGCAAACTCAACTCCTGCATCATTGGAGACACCGTGTTCCAAGCCTGGTGCGACAGCATCCGGTCGGTGGATTTCCTCAACGAGTTCACGGGTGAGAACGGATTCGACGGCGCAGTGATGAACTACCTGATTGACGACCTCATCAACACGGCCGACCAACTCCATATCTCTGACATGATGGCCGAAAGCATTGCAGGCTACGTGAATGTGGTCAACATACACACAGCCAGCGAGTACCTGCTCGCTGACATCCTCGCCAGCCGCATCAATGACTTCGTGCTCGACTTCGGTTTTAAGTACATGACCGACGAGGACAAACAAAAGGCCAGAGAGAAATGCGAGAAATTCCGACTCCCGGCATTCAACTATATCGAAAAGGTGCTGCCGCCCACATTCGAAGAGGCTGAACTCACAGAACTCTTCAATGAGATGTCAACCAACCCCAAGGCTTTGCTGCCCTCGTTCGACG
Source organism: Bacteroidaceae bacterium (assembly GCA_017509605.1). Lineage (GTDB taxonomy): Bacteria > Bacteroidota > Bacteroidia > Bacteroidales > Bacteroidaceae > RUG11857. Next base: position 7,930 of record JAFWPH010000021.1, read on the forward strand.
ACAACTACAACAAATGGATGGAATACATGTTCATCTCCTTTGTGGCACACCTCGATATCCCCAAGGGCTACGACCACGACGCCAACATCGCCATCGCGGCCATCATGGAGAGCATCAAGAAGGCGGGCTGACACATTTAGTTTCACCAACAACGACTTAAACACCGAAAGACAATGAAGAGGATATTTTTCGGAAATGGCAATGGACACGTGCCTTTCTGGCAGCCTTGGGGCTGTCTGGGCTGCCTGTGGCGGCTCCTGTTGTTCCTGGTTCTGCTCATCTTGCTACTGTTCCTGCTGAGCCTGTTCCGCGGATGCAACGACAACGACGAGAATCACAACGGACAAGGTGGACTGGAAAGACGCAGCTCAGTGGAACTGCCCGACGAGTTTCGCCAACCTGACGACAACTACACTCGACCCGACTCCATCGGCATCGGGGACAACAACGATAACGGTGATAACGGCGTCGTGGACCCAGACTGGAACCAACCCATTGAGGGAGGCGAGGATGTAGGACTGCCCTCTCCCGAGGACAACACACTGCCTCCTTTCGAGGAGATTGAACCCATTCCTGACCCCGAAAACGGCGGAGCCACCGACATCTACCCCAACCTGCTGTATGTCATCTTCAACTCCAGCACCGACGACACGGCATTCAAAACCTTCGCCAAGAAGTTCACCAGCCTCTACCCCGAACCACAGCACAAGATACAGTACTACAACACCGGTTCCAAGACCGCCGTGCTGATGGTACCGGAAGAGACACGCATGGAGATATGCCAGAAACTGCCTGAGCAGATAACCGAAGTACAGTTCTTGGTGGTTCCTGTGGAGGTAATGACGGAAGGCGACGCTGTCACACCCGACGACCCTGTGTTCAAGTACCCCCAGACCGCTTGGTTCTTCTCGCCCATCCAGGCACAGGAGGCATGGGCCATCACCCAAGGTTCTCCGAACATCATCGTGGGTATCGTCGATAGCTACATGGACCTCAACCACGAGGAACTCAAAGGCGACCGCATACTCTGCCCCCTATCCCTCCCCAAGGGCAACACCGACGTGTATCCCGAGAATGGCATGCCCATAGAATATGCTGGACACGGCACCTTCGTGACCTCTGTGGCTGTGGGCACAGCCAACAACAAGGCTGGCTCCAGCGGCATCGCGCCCAAGTGTAAGTTCATCCCTGTGAGCGTGGGCAAATACCTCAACACCGTCACCATGGTCGAGGGATTGCTCTACTGCATGTACCACGGAGCCGATGTGATCAACCTCTCATGTGGGGCCAATTTCAACGAGATGGTTCAGCGCCTACCAGTGGAAGACCAAATCAAGATTTCACAGCAGACAGGCAAAGCACAGGAGAAGATGTGGGACTACGTTTTCAAACTGGCTGATGAACGAAATGTCGCCATCGTATGGGCATCAGGCAATGCCAATGTCTATGGACCTATGGACACCTCCAAGCGAAACAAGAACACCATACGCGTGGCCGCCGTGGATCGCAACCTCCACAAGGCTCCGTTCAGCAATTACGGCAACTTCAGTGAGAAGGGACTCTATGAGTCAACCATCTCCGCACCTGGAGTGGATATCTTCGGAGCTTTGCCCGGCAACAGCTATAACAGCTGGCCCGGAACCAGCTTCTCTGCACCCATCATTACGGGAACAGTGGCGCTCATGAAGAGCCTCAACAACAACCTCACCACGGAGCAAATCATCCAAATCCTCCAAGAAACAGGCAAGCCCGTAGCCGGAGCACCGGAAATTGGCAAACTGGTGCAGATCAAGGACGCGCTGCTCAAAGTCAAGGGCATGGTGGGCGACTTCAGCACCAACACCGACAGCCTTCTCGGCACCTGGGAATCGACACAGGCCATGAAGGTGTATGTCAACCACAACTACACCAATGAGAAGAGCAAAATCAGACTGAAGATCCAATCTGCGTCAAACGGCAAGGTGACGTTCATCAAGACCGACGGACGGCGCTACAACTCCACCGCTACAGTGAAGATATCCAATGCGGACAAGAAAGTGGAGGTACGCCAAAAGAATGAAGCGATGCCGGAGCAAGCCGACGACCCATCGCATTTCATGCAACACGTCTTTCTCATGCAACCCGACCAAGATGGGAAGATGAAATGCCTCATCACCTCGGTCAATGAGAACAGGAAGGTGGAATGTTACCTCTACAAGGTTCCTGACGAATAAATGCAGAACGGAAAACTGAACCTATTATTTAGCAAAAACTGAAATACAAATTATGGCAAAAAAAGAGAAATCAGGAAAGGTGACTGTGGCCAACATCGTCTCGGTGTTAGGTCTCATGTTACTGGCTTTCTTCACCTACATTGGACACTCCTACTTGAGCGGAGGAGAAACAGGTATGGACATCCTCATCGCCGCATTGGTGACTGGGGCCGCCGCACTGCTGCTGTGGTGGCTCATCAAGGCTAAGGGAGCGGAAAATGAACTGAGCAAATGGAAAAAGATTGAGATAGGGTCACTCATTGCCTACATCCTCCTTATCATCCCTGCATCAATCTTTTTCGGTGGAATCATGCACTTCTTTCTGGTCAACGACAATAAGACGGCCGTCAAGACCAGTGCAGATCAGGACCTCACACTGCTGACCAAACTCTTCTCCGACTACGAGGCTAATGCCAAAGATGCCATCTCACGCACACGAACCGGCATCCTGCCAGCTGTGGGAACCAAACAGAAATGGAGCGCCGACCTGACAGAATTCATGAACAACAATCACATCAACCACAGCAAGGAAAGTGCGGAGAGTTTTATCAACATCCAAGAGAAAGCAGTGCTGGGTGCAAACTACAAAACACAGAAAGAATACTTCCTCGCACAGAAACGGATCATCAAAAACGTTGTCGAGAGCTGGAGCGTGATGCAAATACCCACTAAAGCCAAACTCATAGAAGACTTGAGCACTAAGATCATAGGACAACTCAATAGTCTCAGGGACAATGGCAAGTTCCCCAATATCGGATACAACGCAAATAGTGGTGTGTTTACTCTCGAGGGCTATCATGAGATACCCGAGGTGAAATTAACCCAGGAACTAAAATTCCACAACCAACTCAAATCGGCCAGTGGATTCAGCGTCACAGCACTGCTCGTGGTGCTCGGCATCCATCTGCTCGTGCTTTTCAACTACATCATGGCCTACCGCACTAGCACCATCGGTATCAGTAAGGAAACCGAAGACGACGGAGGCATCATTCTTAATCTCTAAAATCCAATAACACCATGACTGAATTACAGAAAAAACTCGTGCAGCAAAAATGCAACAGCATGAACATCGACAAGCTGCTACAATTGGTACAAACCAACGAAATCAGCTTGGAAGAACTGCCTGACCTGTCGGCCGAGCGTGTGGCCTATATCGAGGAAAACAAAAATAAGGTTCCCAACCTGCAGGAACAAAAAGAATGGGCTGAAATCGTTCCCCTCCTCGACAACAAGGACGAGGCGCTGCTCAGCAAACTGAAGAACTATATCCTGCAGTGGGAAAGCACAAGACCCACCGATAACCATGTCGATGAGGCGCTTAAACTCTACCATGAGGTGGAGGAGGTCGTCAACAAAGCCATGGCGGAAAAGGAGGAAGCCGACTGGCAAGCGGTGGATCCATTCTCCAAACTCTCGCTCATAGGCCATCTCAACAAGTACCCCAACACCACCCACCGCGACGAGATAGAGGAGAACGTGTGGACATGCTACAACAAGGAAAACGTGGCAGACCTCAATGACTACCTCACCCGTTTCCCCAATGGCAAATTTGCCACAGAGGCAAGACAGATGCTCAACGCCATCGTGGAATGGGACAACACCAAGAACACGGGCGATATCTTCCTCATCAACAACTACCTCCAGAACAACCCAGAGACACCGTTCCGCAATCAAGCCGAACTACTCATCACCCGACTCAAACAAGATGAGAAGAACAAGATGAAGACCGAGCCCAACAACTATGAGGTGGAGCGTCTGAAGAAACTGCTTACTGAGCATATCCTTACCCCACAGGAACTCATCTTCGACAACGTCTTGCCCGAGAACGTGCTGCAAGTCCTGCTCGACACCGACGTGAAAAATGACCTACCCGACATTAACCAGGCTATTCATGAATCCACACCGGAATGCAAGGAGGGCTACACCGACGTGTTCTTCTTCGGTGTGCCTTCCACAGGTAAGACCTGCGTACTGATGGGACTCTCACGATCCGACTCACTGCGCATCAACCTTGCGGCGGGAGGCGGCGACTATGCCTCTGCCCTACAGCAATACACTGACGTGGGCATCACCGTGCCACGTACACCAGGCTCGTTTGTCACCACACTTGAGGCCACCATCAGTTCCAAAGCAAGCCAAAACGCACTCCACAGAATCAACCTGGTGGAGATGTCGGGTGAGGAGTTCGCCTTCTCCATTGCCAACAACCCCGACCATGAGTTCTCCTTCGAGGACATGGGAACAGGCGCCACCGAACTGCTTAAGAACGACAACCGCAAGGTGTTCTTCCTCATTATTGACCCCACAGCCAACGTGGTCAGAATCAACAGGGAAATCACCGATGGATTCGATGAAATGACGGGCAAGCCTCTCACACGCCTCGAACGATGCGTGGTCAATCAACCCACCATCATCCAAAAGATGGTCAACCTACTCGAAAACGAGAAGAACGCCGAAATCATGAAGAAGGTGGATTCCATCCACATCATCATGACCAAGTCCGACACACTCGGAGACGCTGTGGAAAGAGAGGAAAAAGCCCTACAGATCTTCAACACCAAATACAAGTCGAATATCCTCGAACCTCTTCTCGACCTCTGCAAAGACTACAACATCAATTCCCATACCGGATTCCGGCCAAAACTCTACACCTTCAGCCTCGGCACTTTCTATGTCGGTGGTCTCTATGAGTACGAGCAGGCCGACTCCAACAAACTGGTCATCGCCATCCGCAACTCCACACAAAGCGAGCGCAAACAGACCCTCTGGGACAAGATCAAGAAAATCGTGAACTAAAAACAAAACAACATGTCAGACCCAAGATACATATCGGTGAAGGTTTGCGGCAACCCTGAAGCCAATGGAGGGTTCATGCCACTGATCCTGTTCAACTCACCGGCAATAGATATCGTCGATGCCTTCTACACGGGTTTCGACACCAACTCGTATTTCTTTTCCGTGAAAGTGGAAAAGATGCAGGTGATCTACAAACTGATGAAGAACAACGTGCGAAGCAACGGATCCATCAGAGCAGGATCATTGGTCATCGCCTTCTCCATACCTCGGGGCTACAAGTTGGAACAAGGATACGACCCTTACGATGTCATGATGGCACTGAAGAACAAGTTCCTCTCTACCTATATGACTATCCGCGACAAAATCAACGACACGTATGAGTTCAACGCCGGAGCCATCGACCCTGCACCCATAGAGGAAACAGCCCGTCAGTTCACACTCACACCCGGAACCACACCCTTTTTCCCCATGACCGAGGGAGCACCTGTGGGATACATCACCTGCACGGAGGACAATATCGAGATGCTGCTCAAGGATATCCAGTGCCGCAACTTCTCACGATTCAGTGAGATAGTGATAGCGGAAACTGTCAGCGGAACCACCAGCTACACCCCCATCACTGGTCTGCAGATTCCAAGGGTGCCCGAATACACGCTCATCGTCGATGGCGAGAAGAAAAATGGTGTTGTTACCGACACTTCACAGACCATCACTGTAAGACCACAAGTCACGGCTACACAGTTCTACGACATTCATGAACTGACCTTCACCATCGATCAACTCCTCAATCGGGATCGCATCGAGAATGTGACACTTGACGAGGAAACGGAAACCATACATGTCTCCACCGCCAACCTTGCGGTGAAGAAGTCGAAAAGACTCAAACTCCATTTCGTCAACAACGAACAAGCCAACTATTTCTTCACGCACAAGAACGCGTGCAGACTGACACATCAGGGCCGCAACATCCCGCTCAACGACAACTTCGAGTTCCTCCTTATGGGAGAGGAACTGGCGATATTGTCCAATCCCGCAGGATTCAAGTTCGAATGCGGCAACACAGACAAGTACCTGATCAGTGGAACAGAATACCGTCCTGGAGATGACAAAATCACCGTCAAGGCTGTGGCTGCACCCAAACCTACAGACCTAATGCCAGTAAACAAAAACGTAGGAAGTTCTAAGCCCTCCGAGGTGACCGACATCTTGTTCCGGTTCAACAATCTGGACATGTTTGACGACAACGATGAGCTAAAGGTAAGGGTAGGCCGATCCAGCAAGACCAAACCTCAACAGGTCAGAACCTCCGTCAAATTGTCGAAATACGACTCGAAAGGAAAGAACTCAAACGAATGGACAGGCCATGTCTATATCCCAAGCGAGTGGAACAAACATGAACTCTACACACGCCTCTCCACACCCGACGGAAAAATCGTTTTCGAGACACAATCACCGCTCCACATCAAGAACAATATGGCGGAAGTGGGCATCAAAGACTTGTATCAGGTGAAAACCAACAAACTCGGATTGTTCCTCAAGTCAAACCGACTGTTGACCGCCATCTTGGCCGCGCTGCTCTGCTGCCTCCTGGGCGGACTCATTGGATACTTCCTCCACGACCCCATCAGCAAGGCTTTCCATAAAGACGGAAAAACAACTGAGACAACCATCAAGGAAAAAACCAACCCTGATAACCCTGACAAAGGAAACGTCAACAATGAAAGCAAGAACGAGAAGAACAAAGACCAAAGTCAAGATCCTGCCAACGCCATCACTGACGACGAGGCAAGAGCCAACCTCTCTGGTTTCAAGGAAACCCTCTCCCAAAAAGGTCTGACCTTTAACGAGGTGGACGAGGTCTTCAACAAGTATCAAGAACATGAAGACCAGTATGAGAATCTGGACGAAAAGACTTCAGAACTGATTGAGACCTACCATGAGGTGGTGGAATATATCCGACAGGGCGATGCTGAAAGCCTAAGGGATTACTGTAATAAGGACAATCAGATTAATTACCGTCACCATCTTCTTGTATTCGAAGCGCTCGCCGGAGTCGTCGATGGCGAAGGTAAGTCCAAAAACTATTCGGGAGCGAACAAGAAAAAGGCTGAGGAATACTTCAAGATGCACTACAACAGCTACACCAAATTCAGCGACTTGGCCATCCCCGTTGGCATACTCGCCGCAGAAACGACCCCAGCCTCACAAACCAAGGCACCAACCAACAATTCCAGTGGGAAAAAGAACAATAATGCAGGCGCCTCATCTGGTAACTCCAACAAATCAAGTGGTGAACGCTAAACTATAGGTAAAGACAACAACAAACTAACATCCATCAGCTTATGAAGGCGTTGAAACTAATCATACTTTTCCTGGTGATGCTCGCTTGCGTCATCGGAGGCTTCTATATCTTCACTGATGGTACAGGAGTCGAAGACTTACCTCCCATCGATGAGAACACCTTCGCTGAATACAGTCAGGAATTCGAGAATGAATGGAAAGGTGTGGACGACTGGGACGAAGAGACATATACACGTCACCACGAGACCATCAACCAACTGAGCACTGATTTCTCGGTCGAAGAACTACGAACTTTCGACCGAAGACTGGCCACCGAAATCATCTCCCAGAAGCTCTTTGCGGAATGGGACAAGGCCGACTGCGACAAGAAGGTCATCGACAAGTACATCAACGCGGTGAATACCATCTGTCATACAGAGGGCGACGCTGCAAAAAACGACCCTGACATCAAGTTGATCAATGAGGTCAACACCACCTACAGATCAGCACTCGAACTGGCAGGGAAAAAGATAGGTCTTACCCCAACCTTCAATGGCTCATCTTGGAATTCCTATACGGACTACAAGAACAAAATCCAGAAGCAGAAAAGCACCATAGTGGGAAACAACAACTACAAGGAGTATCTACAGAATATCACATCAATCAGCGACCGGTTCAAGAAGATTGACAGTGAACTGAATGATGGCAGGAAACGGTTCTACCAATCATTGGCAGACAAGATCTATAACTACTACAACAAAATCTCTGCACAAAAACGCACCAACAGCCAACTCATCCAATTGCGAAAGGCACGCGACAAATACGAGAAGGAATATGCTTCGAACAGCAAGATCAACACCCTGGCAAAGAAATTCGCCTCGGATGTGAGCGACAACGAGGCAAGGGCTGCCGAAGAAGCGCAACAGGCTAACAACAACTTCTGATGAACAACGTTTATAACCAATGAATGACATAAGTGGCGGAAATAAAATTTGGTTATGCTGGTCAAGACTACGGGTCGTGACCCTCTTATTCATGCTCTCCCTTCTTGCACTCCCTATCTATGCGCAAAACAACAAAGAGGTGGAGAAGGCCAAGAATAGGAACGAAACGCTAAAACAACAGATCAAAGCGCTTGTTGATGAAAACACCTCACTTCAAAACCGTATCGAAGAGAACAAGAAACAACTGCAACAGAAACAAAACTACCTTCAGGACCTGAAAGCACAAAACGAGGCCACCAACATCAGTCCAGAACAAATCAATGCACTGCAAAACAAGGTGGATAGCCTCGAAAGAGACAACAACATCCTGAAGACACAATTTGACAGCCTAAAAAAAGTGAAGGTAAAGAAAGCTGATGAACTCTACGGACTGCATCTCCAGGTGTCGGAAATGGGTGTCTATTCCGATATAGAGACCAAACAACGATATGAACAGAACCAAACACTTTTCAGCAAACGCTATTCCGAACTGACCCCACTACAAGTCAATAACGTGGTAAGAAGCCTGGAGGACTTCAAGAATATGGTGGGTTATGCAGAATACAAGAAAAAGGTAAAGTTCATGGAACGAAACAGGAATCTCTATGAAGAATGTATCGGAGCACTGAACAGCAAGTACAACGACATCACTGTACAGCAGCTTCGCGACCAACTGCTGCCCCTACGAGAGAACAAGGAGAACAAAGAGCAAGGTATCTTCAAACTCAACACGGAGCAGTTCAACGAAATGGATTCACTCGACATCAAATTATCAAGATTCAAAGGCGGACTTCGCGAACTGCAGACCATTATAGAAAAAGTGAACAAAGACCCGGAAATCGCATGGCTGAGGTCTGAGGGCAAGAATCGCCAACAGTGTGTGGAAGCAATGCGTAAATATCTGGAGACTGAGCCTGCAAAGCCCAGGAAGGAATGGAAAAACCAAAACGTGGTGGAACGCTACTTCAATATGGTGTCCTACCTCAGCAAGGCATACCAGACCTATAAACGTGAACTGAGCGACAATCCCTTCAACACAACAAACATCGAGAAGGAAATACTTTCGTACAACCTACAATGAGAGCAACATGATGAGACGGAACAGTAGAATACAGATTTTGATCGTGCTGATGCTCATTACGGCAACTACAATATCAGCACAGAACGACAACGTGGCAATTCTCAATGAAGAGAACACCAGGTTGGAAACAGAACTACAGACACTGACCGCTAAACAGAAAGCTCTCTCCGACTCCATCAAAGCACAGGAAGGACAGCTCAAGTCCTTGGAAAACGACATCAAGAAGGCGGAAAAGGAACTGGCCAAGAACCAAGACAAGACAGACAAGAGCAAAGTAGCTGAGCTGCAGAAAAGACAGGCTCAACTGCAGCTTTTCATCGACGGCTACATCCCCGAAATCCACGAATTGAACAAACAAATCGTTGAACTCGACCGGCAGATGGAAGAATTCAACAAGAGGAGACGTAATTTAGAGAGCATCCGAGATGACGTGAGCAAAAACTTCATTGAAACTCATAGGGATTACATCGAACAAGCCTTCTCGGCGATGAAAACCAACGAACTGAATGCCATTAAGGCCGACTGTGAGAAATACCCCACCGACCAGAAAATTCAGGAATTCGCCAAAAAGGTGGAAACGACCATCGGCAGAAAACGAGACTACGACTATGCAGCCAAAGTTGTGGAGCAACCTTTCAACCGAACGAACGTGGAAAAGGCCTTGAACGCACTCAACACAACAGGAATGAACAGCGTACAGACCAAAGAGTTTAATACAGTGAGAGAGGAACTTCTGAACTTCGAAAAAGGCCTCAACACCTTCAAGGAACTCATCAACGCCATCAGCAAGAAACGTGGCACAATCTTCTCCCGGCGAGACCTCGACGACGAACTCGACATCATCCTCAATAAGGATAACCTGAAAGGAAGGATCAACTCACTGGTACAGAATGTTCCATATCTCAAAAACAAGTACAACGCCTACATGAAGGCACTACAAGCGGAACCTACCAAACAACCCGCAGTGGAGAAAGAGATTCTGGGACTTTAGCCCATTGAACATTGTCTTTAACCTTAGTAAGAACGAAATAACATCAAAAACAGATACAATATGGATATAAAACGAACATCTGTAAATGATATCTACCAGTCCATACCCAAAGGACAAGACTTACAGGAACTGTACAAGAACCTGAGAGAGAAACTCGGCGACAGTAATCCTTTTGCAAAGTTCGATATCGGAAACGGCTTCTATGTCTGGTCACATCCATCGGGTCTTTGGCAATGTCTCGCCGATGCCAACAGCGTGGAACAGGAGATGGCCAACAACGCTATTGTGGAGCTGCATAAGCGGGTGGCTCAAAAGGTTGGCGAGAAAACGGCCGATGCCATCTTTACAGTGCCCGACGAAAGCTACATTTTCTTCAACAACGAGGACGGCGACATCAAACTGCTCTATACGGGATGGGGATTCAAGAAACCCGTGCGGACCATCGGACGACCGGAAAGAAGCAATGTGGAGAAACGAATGCCTGTGGATATCTGCTTCCTCTATAATGGAGAGCGTCTCGCCAATTATGATTTCGGACTCCAACTACCCAAACAGTTGAAACAACTCCAGACCAGCATTGGTGGACTCTACCACTTCGACAACCTCAAAGTTGGCGAGCACTACACACTCAAAGATTTGAAGACTGGCCGAGACTTTGAACTGGTAGTTACGGAAGGACAATCGCTCTATGAGTTTGATGTCACGGCATACACCAGCATTAACGTGAAAGCCACTCTCGACGGTGAGCCACTTGCCGATGAGCCGCTGACTATTGATTACAACGGTAAGACCATCACACTGAACACCGATGAGGCTGGTACAGCTAATCTACAAGTGGCCTTCTTCGAGGGCGAGCCTTTCACTGCCAACATGCGTGATAACACACAGAACGGCACCATCGCGGCTGAAGGCAATCTCGTGACCTTCGAGTTCGAAAGCGAGAAACCACCCCTTCCACCAACCGAAGAAGAATTGCCACCACCTCCACCACCACTGCCCACCTTCCTCATGCCACATATCCGTATCGTGGGCGACATGGGATTCATTGGAACACACTACCCCATCAACGTGGAGTACAATGGCATGGTCACCAACTACATCTCCGACGACAACGGCATGGTATATCTGCCACAGATGGAGAGCGGAAAACAGATGAGGGTTACCGACGGACTCAACCCCGAGAATATAGCCGACTACACTCTCGACAGCAATCAGGAGGAATACATCTTCCACGTACCGTATTCGCTGAACGAGGAAAACCCCGACATCAAGGTGATGGCACGCGACAAGGACGGCAAACCCATCCGCTGTAACTACATCCGTTTCGAGCAGGAGACACCGGACGGCAAGAAAGAACGGTTGATAGTACCCAACGAGGAAGGCAATGTCTTTTTCTCCAAAGAGGCATTCGCAATCGGTCCAGAAATCGAGACCACCTTCATCGGTGCCAACAAAGAATATGCCCCCATCAAGTTTACCTTGGAAGTGAACGAGAACGAGTACCTGCTACAGGAGAAAGGCAGTGGCGGATGGTGGTACATCATCCTGGAAATCCTCGCTGTCTTAGCTGTGGCCGTAGGTTCCTACTTTGCATGGCCATACATCATGACTGCCTTCCAATCACTCGGACAACTGTTTTAGTTGATAGAATTTGAATTGTAATCATATCCTTATCATTAAATAAACGTTTACACTTATGAATGATCTTTTCATCATATACATCATGAGCATCCTGACTTTCGCAATTTATGGCTGGGACAAACACTGTGCCGTCTTCGCCAAGGGGAGGGTGCCTGAATTCATACTGCTCGCATTGGCTTTCCTCGCCGGCGCCTTTGGCGCGCTCTGCGGCATGATCCTCTTCGAACACAAAACCAAACATAAGTCATTCCTCATCTGCGTGCCGCTCTTCCTCTTCCTGCAACTGGCAGCCGACATCGCATTTAGAATGCTGAGATAAAACCATTGGCTATGAAGAAACTGAAAACCATACTGGCATCAGTCTATATCGTGCTCATCCTCTTGCTGCTCCTGTTCATGCTGCGCAAATGCCATAGAACAGAACCAGAGCCGACTGTCAGGGTGGATACCGTCATCGTGGAGAGACCCATCCACGACACCGTTATCGTTACACCCCCAATCGACACCACAGCAGTTGATACATCTGCTGTCAGGGAAGCTGAGCAGACTGGTCAGAGCGGAAATCTCAAAGTGACATTGCTCTGGGACTTCGCTGCCGACATCGACCTGCATGTCGTGCAGCCCAACCGCAAGGAAATCTTCTTCAAGTATCCCAAAGACTCCTCAACAGGAGGACGCCTTGATGTGGACAACAGAAAAGGCGGTCCCGGAGCAGCCGAGAACATTTATTGGGCCGAACCTCCCAAAGGCCAATACAAAGTGTCCCTCGTCTTTTACAGGGAGAACCTTTCCTTCACCCTGCCCACTACTGGCACTTGCACCGTCATCGTATTCCAGGAGGGCAAGGAACCCAAGACTTACAAGGTGGAAATGACCACCCGAAAAGAAAGAAAAGAAATCACAACAGTAGTTGTGGAATGATAAAAAGAACATAGATATGAGAATCTGTCCCAAATGTGGTTTCAGGATTGAAAACGACAATGCGTTGTTCTGCAGGAAATGCGGAACACAGTTGCCTGTGGTTGAACCAGACACAGAGTCCGAGTCCACCAACAATGCGGTTATGCCGGAAGACGCGCCTCAGTACAGTCAGGACACACCTCAGTACAATCAAGATACACCTCAGTACGGCCAAGACGCCCCTGAATACAGCCAAACCACACCTCCATTTAATCAAGGCTCAACAAACAATCAAGGTACGACAGAGTATGGGCAAGACTCCACTGAATACGGGCAAGGCTCCACTGAATACGGCCCCACTCCCCGTTATACAGTAGAAGAAGGAGACATGAAGATGGCCGAAGACACGGGGTCGGGCATTAGTCAAGAAAACGGTGACGACAACGTGCGGTTCTACGATGAAGATGACCCTGTGGCTGTCACACCGCCACCGCCACCACCTCTCTATGGCAATGAAAGTTATGGAACCTCAGGTTATTCACAACAAACACAGGAATCAGGCTACACCTCACAGCCCTATCAACCAGAGTACACGACACAGCAGCCATACAACGACTACCAGCCTAAGAAACCTGAAAACCACCTGCTGAAAGCCATCCTCTCCACGGTGCTGTGCATCCCTATCATCGGTATTGTGGCCATCGTCTATGCTGCGCAGACCGACTCCTGCTACACACAGGGATTATACGAAGAGGCCGAGGAGAAGGCGCGCAAAGCCAACAGTTGGGCCAATGCGTCAATCGCCATTGGATTGGTACTATTCTTCATCGTTGCGCTCTTCATTTTGTTTGCCATTCTTTTTGAGAACAACTATTAAAACAATTATAACAAAACAAACAACACTATGTATTACTACATCAATTCAGCGGGCCAGCAAGCAGGTCCAGTGCAGGCAAACCAACTTGCCGCAAACGGAGTAACAGGCGACACCTTGGTATGGAAAGCAGGTATGAGCCAGTGGACTAAGGCTGCAGAGGTTGCAGAGCTGCAACCCTTCTTCTTCCAACAGCCAAGACCGAACTACCAACCCAATTACCAGCCACAGAACCAAGGCTATCAGCCACAGGCTCAGGCTTACCAACCACAGAACCAGGCCTACCAGCCACAGAACACAGGTTACCAACCACAACCACAGAACACAGGCATGATTCAGAAGAAACCTGACAATAACATGGTTTGGGCTGTGGTCTGCACCATCTGCTGCTGTATCCCACTGGGTGCCTATTCCATCTACTGCGCAGCTCAGGTTGACAGCGCTTTCAGGAAAGGGGATTATGCCATAGCCGAGGACTGGTCGAGGAAAGCAAAGAAATGGGCTACCTGGGGCATCGTGTTAGGACTCATCGCCAACGTCCTCTACATGATTATCTACGGTGCTGAGGCATTCTCACAGTTCTCTTAAACGATGCGCAAGTATGGTCTATGGGTGTTAGTGGCCGTAGCGGTGGTAGCAGCTGTATGGTTCTACTACCGCTTCGACCCCTCCCAAACCTCTTGGAGTCCTAAGTGCGTGATGCTCGCCCTCACAGGCTACAAATGCCCAGGATGCGGCACCCAGCGGATGTACTACAACCTACTGCACGGACATCCTCTCAAGGCTATCAGTTACAACTACTTCGCCGCCTTGCTCGCACCTTATCTCCTCGTGCTTGCCTCAACCTATCTCGCACCAGCCTCTTCCTATACGCAATGGGTCAGACGGCATTTAGCCACCCGTTGGGCCGCCTACACCTACGCTGCCCTCTACATCCTCTGGTGGTTCTTGCGAAACCTCCTGGGACTGTAATTGTTATTCAAATTGCCTCGTTAATCCGTAATATTGTTATAACGTAATAACGAAAAAACCTCTATTACAACAATTTATAACTATTTTCATCTTTTTTATTAACCTCTAAAAAGTATCTATTATGACCATCGTTGAATCTGTAAAGACTTGCCTCACACAGAAGTATGCCAACTTCGAGGGCCGTGCCAAACGTTCCGAGTTCTGGTGGTTCTGGCTTTGTTGTTTCGTACTCGGTTACATCCCCGTGGTAGGTTGGATTGTTGCCATTGGTACTCTCGTACCCAACATCGCCGTAGGCGTACGCCGTATGCACGACGTCAATAAGAGCGGATGGTGGCTACTCTGCCCCATTTACAACATCGTGCTCGCCGCCACTGAAGGCACACAAGGTCCCAATGACTACGGCGAGGAACCCCTTGACACCCCCACAGGAATAGACCAATTGGACAAATAAATTCCTGAATACAACAACGGCTGCAAACTCTAACCAAGAATTGCAGCCGTTGTTGTATAGATGCCTCTTTTCGTCTTTCATGCAATAGTTACACGCATGAAATGAAACTCGACGGGCGTCGTATCACAACCGACAAACTGCAACGCGGTATCTACATCAAGGGCGGAAAGAAATACTTCCATTCTGGACGCTAATTGCAAGCAACTTCTTTAACAGTTTTCACTGTTGTTTTCATGGTAGAGGCGGAGAATCACTCCGTCTCTACTTTTTAGTCTTATTCTGTTCTATTTCACCATCCATCTTATACATGTTATATGTAAAAAATGGTAAACAATACTCCTCTGTTTGCGCAAACACAACGTTTAGAGTGTTAATAAGTGTGAATTTTTGTGGCATAAAATATCATTCTATTTGGATAAAAATCAACGAATATTGTTCTAAAGGTCGAATTTATAGTAAAAGAACCTTAACAAGCATACGTCGTATTGGAAAAACGTTATAACTTTGCACCCGAAAACGATGTGGGACATGTTTCCGCTGAGCCTTCACAACCTCGACACTTTCCGTCAGTTGGTCATAGAAAGAACGCCAGTATGCCTCACACCGCACTAAAAGAGAATTGAATGAAAGGAGAATCCGAAAACCTTTTAATAGAGTAGGACATCACTAAAAAGTAATTTTTTAGATTATGAAAAAGATTGTTTTGGCTGCAGTTTTCGCAGTTGCTTCTATGGCTGCAAACGCACAGGTTTGGATGGGTGGTGAAGTAGGCTACCAGCACACTAAGACCACTATCAATGGTAATGAACTCTCTAAGAACAACACGTTCACACTTCTTCCTGAGATTGGTTACACTCTCAACGACAACTGGGACATCGCAGCAGCTGTAGGCTTCGGTCACACTGACGACGACAATGCCAGCACCAACAGCTTCATCATTAATCCTTACGCTCGCTACAAGGCAGTGAAGGCTGGCAATTTCACATTCTTCCTTGACGGTGGTTTTGCTTACCAGCTCGACCACACTCACGGAGTGGACGATAACACCAACTCTTGGGAAATCGCTATCAAGCCAGGTTTCTCTTATGCTATCAGCGACAAGGTGAGCCTCGTGGCACACATCGGCAAACTGGGTTGGGCTTTCTCCAAGACTGGCGACGTAAAGACCAACCAGGTGAACATCGGTGTTGACAACGCTGTTGCCTTCGGTGCTTACGTTTCTTTCTAAGCAACTCGTTTAATTACGGTATATGATTCAAATCGGGCGTTCCTTTGTAAGGGACGCCCGATTTGTATGTATTGACCATGTGATACAGGGATTCCTTGGTTCCTCCTTCCCAAGAATCTGTGGCCCTTCAAGTCTGTCAATTATTCATAAGTTCCCGATAGACTTCGGCGGTCTGACCAGCAATTGTATCCCAATTGTAGCGGCTCATGTCATAATCCACACGATGGAAGTCAGCCACAACGGCATTTTGGAGCAAATGCGCCAACTGTGTTGTATCTCCACATGGGAAATAGCATCCAGCATCCAGATTGACCTCGAGATTAGCCGGAATGTCACTGGCGATCACTGGCAGATGGTAACTCATCGCCTCAAGCATCGAAATGGGCAGACCCTCATGGGAAGAGGGCAGCACAAAACAACGGGCATGGGTCAGCAAAGCATGAAGGTGGTCACCCTTCACAAAACCTGGTAACACCACAGAGCCCTCCTTTGCCTGTGTCACAAGCGATTGGGCGTACGCATCCTGATGGTCGAAACTGCCGCCTATCACCAATTTACAACCTTTACTGTCGATAGATTGAAAAGCCGTGATCAACTGGTCAAAATTCTTCTCTGGAACAAACCTGCCGAGTGCCAGGACATACTTTCCACGCTCGATACCGAGTTCATTGAAATAAGCATCGTCATCACACAATAGCGCCTCAGGGACACCATTGTAAATCAGATGAACATTCTTTGTGCGTCCGTACTTTGTCGCCAGGACATCTTGTATGGGTTGGGATATGACAATGATGTGCTCCGCAAACCTACAGCCTAACCACTCACCCGCTTTCAGACACATTTTGGCAAAGGTGTTCCACTTGGCACGATCATAATCGTGACCATGGTGGGTGAAAATCACCTTCATGCCCAATAGACGGGCCACGGGAGAGAGCATGACAGGACCTATAGCGTGGATATGGATGAACTTGCCACCACAACGCTTGGCTGCAATGATGGCCTTGAAGGTATGAACGAAAGCCTCAAGGAACTTGTTCTTCGTGCAGGGGATATCCACAATATCCACCCCCTTGAACACCTTGGAGCCGTCCACAGCGTAGGGCTTGCGGCGGAAAACTGTCACCTCATAGCCCATGGCCACCAGCCTCGGAAACAACTCCTCGCAGTGGGTTTCCACACCACCCATAATGCCCGGGATGCCACGGGTGCCCGTAACGAACATTCTGTGATTCTCTGCCATATCTAAGATCTAAGGAACTAATGTCTAAAATCTAATACCTAAAGCCTAATGCCTCATCTTCAGGTCTCCTTGGCATGGATCCTGACCCACATCACACCAAGTCTTGTCAAGACAAGCGGGTAAGCCGCGCATGGAACGCCACTTGTTTTTCAATGCCCAACGCAAAGGGTGCTTGATGTACTTATGCATCACTGGGCTTGCCGTACCCACCATCCAGCAGTTCTTGGGACAGCGCCTTACTTTCTGCCGCACCTCCTCTGCTTTCTCGCTCTGCCAAATCGTTATGAAGTCATGTTCGTGAATATTGCCCATGCTGTCTTTCCAGTAACGTTCTTCCAGACCGTTGCAAGGATAGACCTCCCCCCAAGGGTCGATGAAGAAGTTGGCGCTGCCTGCCTCACAGGGCAACATGCGGCGGTTGCCTTCAATGTAGTTGATCAGCCCCATATTGAACCAAGCGCGGAACCAGCTCTTGGGATGCTTCTCTTTCAACTGCCACTCTATCAACTGCTCAAAATTCCGGCATACCTCATCACGGTTGGTGATACGGTTGTCATCCTTGTGGAAGTAATAGGAGTTGTGGAAAGCCGCCGTGGCAAACTCCATGCCAAGCGAAAGCGAGAGCTGGTAAAGCGACAGCATGTCGGCCGAGTTGTTGTTCGACACCGTACATCCGAAACCGATGTCCTTCAAACCCATCTGCTTCAGGGTGAGCAGTGTGCGTAGTCCCTTGTCGAACCCGCCTGGCCGACCTCTAAGTTCGTCGTTCTTTTGCGACAGGCCCTCAATGCTGATTCGAATGCCGATATTGGGGAAACGCTTTGCCAATTCTATCACACGATCCTCGAACCACCCCGAAGTGGAGATGACGATGCGGGAGGAGTGCTTGTAACATTCCTCTACAATCTCGGGCAAGTCCTCACGAATGAAGGGTTCACCGCCCGTCAGGTTGATAAAGCGCAGAGGGGGAAGCGAACGTAAGTCGCTGGCTTGTATCTCCTCTTTCTGATTGGTGGGGTTCTTCCATATATTGCACATCACACAGCGCATAGGACATCTGTAAGTCAAGATGATGCTCGCATCGGTGGGATTTGGGATACTGTTCATAAATAATCTGGAGTTAAAAGGGAATTAAAGGGGAATGAATATGGGACGATAGTTATATTGATGAAGAGCCTAAAGTGGAAGCCTTTTCGAATACATCGTGGTAGGCCTTGGCTGAACGCTCCCAAGAGAAGGCCCTTGAACGTTCACGGCATTGGTCCGCAACCTGATGATAATAGTCTTCGTCGGTTGTCAGCCGCAACAGTTTATTGGATACAGCATCCACGTCAGTGGCGCTGACACAGATGTCGGCCTCACCGGCAACTTCTGGGAAACAGGAGCTGTCGGAGCAGACCACAGGCGTGGCGCACGACATGGCCTCAAGCACCGGCAAGCCGAAACCCTCGTAAAGGGAGAGGTATAGCATCACCTTGGCACCAGAGTATAGCTTGGGCAGATCGGCGTCTGACACATAGCCGGTAAACAATACATCGTCCTTATAGGGTGAATTGTTCACAAGGTCGTAAACAACCTGAGCATTGTGGCCGTCCTTGCCCACAATGACCAATTTACAGTCGGTGGCTCGCCGTTCTCTCAACCGGAAGAAGGCGTCGATGACAACCTTGATGTTCTTGCCAGGATAGTCGATGGTGCCTACGAAGATGAAATACGACTTGTAGCGCAAGCCGTACTTTTCAACCACTGGCATGATGGCCACCTCGTCATACTCATGGAAGAAACCAGAGTCAACCGCATTGGGAATCACCTTTATCTTCTTCTCATCAGCATGACAAAAGCGGACGATGTCGCGCTTGGAACATTCCGAAACAGTGGTGATGCTGGAGCTGTTTCGCACCATCAAAGGGTCTATCACCTTTCGGTAAGCCATCCTCAGGCGGCTGAACTTACCAGGGACATTGAACTCGATGAGATCGTGTATGGTCACCACCGTGGGGATACGTTTCCAGAGCAGCAAGGAGAAGTTGGGAATATAGGCCACGTCGCAGTTCCACCGCCTCAGCATACGCTGGAATCCCCACTGATGCCAAAGAATATTGGCCAGAGGGCTGTCTTTCGACACGCCTGTATCAACCACCCGCACATTGGGAAAGGCGGATAGCGAATCATAGAAGGTGTAGCCCTTGTTGGCGAACAATACATACTCGTCATCAGGATACAAGCGCGCCATCTCCTTCAGCACGCTGATCAGCACCCTGCCTATACCCGTGAGGTGGGTACCTACATATCCGCTAATTCCTACTCGCATATCGTCTCAAAGGGTGTATATCAGTTTGTAATACAATCTTTTCAGCCCCACATAATACGTCTTTATTACCGTGTACCATTGCCGCTCGTTCCTCCGTAGAGGCATATCCTTCCATTCGGAAATGAGAAGGTAGTGAAGCCACTGGCTGCGGTAGGGGATGCAAGACGTGTCCAACCAGGGTTTGAAATATCGTCCGGGGAAGTGCACCACCTTGGGCGAACGAAAGAAACGCCTGGCCTCCTCCTTGCTCTCAAAGAGATGAGGGACACGGATTTGCGCCACGTTGAAGTAGTTCCACTCGGGCGACAAACGCCGCCAGTTGCCACGGAACACGCAGTTAAGCGCATCTTGGTCATGGAAATAGACCTTACGCTCAAGTTTGGCGAATTCCAGTAACTTGCGCTCTGTGTTGTGCTGCCGCCAGAAGTCAAGGTCGATGACCATGAAACCGCTGTTGAAGTACTTGTCGCCTTCGGATAGTCCCAATTGGCGATAATGCTCCATATCAACAGGGGTGTCGTAGTCCTGCACGGCAGCCACACCATGACCCTTGAGATCCATGTCATAGACCACCTGCAAATCACCCAGCACCATCATGTCGCAATCGAGGTAAATAACCCTTGACACATCATGAAGGATGGACGCCAGCAGGATGCGGTAGTAGGCTGCACTACTCAGCGGATGCACCGTGGTGCGGTACTGGCAGCCCTCCAAGCGTGACTCGTCAACTTCATGGAAAGTGTAAAGTGCCCCGTAAGCCACACATTGTCGTGCCAACCGCTGGCGGTTGTTGACCGAAAGGTGGTTCGCTAACACATGCACGTGCATCGGCTTTCCTTGATTGTTGTCGAGGAGCGAACAGACCATCACCCCGCATAGCGGGGCATAGTTATCATCTGTACTGCATGCGATATGTATCTCTCTATTCATTCAACTTTTTGTATATCTTTTCTATAAACCTGGCCCAAGAATTATTGTCTATGAAGGTCTGCACCTTCTCAGCGTCTATCCGCCGAGTCTTGTCCTGAAGAATCGTGAAGAGTTCGTCAGGACTTTTGTAGGTGATGCACAGCCCCTCCTCAGCCAAATCCTTGAAACATCCAGTGTCGGGAGCAACGGGAATGCCTCCAAGCACCAGTGTGTCGATCAGTGCGCCCGAACTGGAGAAACAGCTGTCTATGTAAGGAAACAGCACATAACGACTGGAACGAATATAAGCGGCTATCTCCTCGAACGGTGCCTTGCGGTTCTCAAATGTGACCACTCCGTCACAATGTCGTTCTATTTCCCCGGCAAGTCTCTGGTCTTCACAACGACCAAGTATCTTCACACTCAAACCCGATGAGCGCAACTGAGGCTGAGCGACAAACTCCCCCACTCCTTTGTATGGCAGAATGCTTCCCCAAATGAATACATCCGGTACTGACGGCAAGCAGAACTCCTCCTTGATTGGTATAGGTGTCACAGGATGGTGGGTGAATACCACCCCACACTTGGCATGGGGAAGCGCGTATGCCTCAGCGGCACGTGAATGGGTGACAATCAGGTCAGCGCGACGGAACAGCCACCTCTTGATGGCTTCCGTGCTACTGTTCTCGCCCTCATGAGGATGGATATTGTGGAGCACCCACACCATCTGCCTGTGTCTCCATTTCACTACATTGAGGCAGAACAATACAATCCATGTACGCAGCCTACGTTTACGGGCCACTCCCACATTCTCTATCCAGTTGAGCAGAAAGACATCGGAACGGAAACAGTGGTGGAGCAACGACAGCAACTGTCCTTTCACAGGACGATTGTCGCTCTCAGCCACCTCATACCTCTCCGCCAACGCAACCTTGAAGTGCAAGGCGTAGGGGTTGTCGTAGCCGTTCTTTGGCCTGGGTGGATAGAAATAGGCTTTTTGTCTCATTTTTGATGTTTGGTGTCTTTGTCGCTGTAGTAATATCCGTATCTGCCTCTTCTGTGCCGTTCGGAGAGATGCTTGCTTAGGTCGCTCTTCTCTTTCATCTTATGGGCTGCATACCTGAGAGCAATGATAATGATGATGGAATAGAAGAACTCCTTGAGTGTGTCTTCCGACAAGTGGTTGTTGAATAGACCATACACCACGATATTATAGGCATAATATAATAGAATCACTGTGGCTAAGGAATCACCGCGGGCCTTGTAGAGGCAAAACTTGAGCAGCAGCAACCATAGCACCACCACAGCAAAGGCGCCTATCACACCGAACTCCACATACAGGTCACCAAAGATGGTCTTCAGATTGAGCATCGGAATACCCACCTGACGCTCCCAGTAAGTGAAACGGTCCTCACGTCCCGCAAAACTCTTGTCACGGCCTGTGGTCAGACGTGGGAAATAGCGTTTGCCATACGGATGACGGATATCCTTGTTCCATACATTGAAACCCAGATTGGGGTATGGTTCACCGAAATACCTGAATATTTGTTCGTTACCCTCCTTTCCCTCGCCAAAACGGGAATAGGATATAGCCATGGAGAAAACCACCAGCAACAACATCGAACTGGCAATGGCAGTCACAGTCACAATCTTCACGCCGTGGGTAAACGACTTGAAATAAATGAACATGAAGAAGCACAACTGCATGGCAGAGAAGTACATGGCTCCACGGCTGGCTGACTCAATGTCGGGGAACACCGAGAGGATGAACGAACCGAAAATCAGCACCATGGGCAAAACTTTGCTCTCTTTCTTCTTCTTGTTGGCGAGGATAGAGAACTGGAAATAATAGATGAACGGGCTAAGGAGTCGGATAAGGGTAATGAGACGGAAATAGATGGTGTTCATAATCGGAGAGTCAAACTTCTCCAGATTACCCGACGCCATATTCTCGTATATCTCGTCGTACTCCACAAACTCCGAGCGCTGGTTCACCAGCAACTGATTCATATAGAAATAAAGCACCACCAATCCAAAAAAAGCGTACGAAAGGTAGTTCTGCCATTTCTCGCTAATCTCCAAACTGGTGTTGTGTCCCATCTTCCTGACGCTCTCAATCTGCCGCAAGGGATGTATCAGCATCACCACCATTATCAAGCATAGGATATAGGGAATCACGGAAAGTGTGGTCACGTCCTTGTATCCGAAGGTCTTCTGATAGATACCGGTCTGGAAGATAAAATAACCGAGAAAAGCCTCCACGACGAAATTCAAGGCAACAAAAGCCTGTACGTTCAACTTGTACTTGTTGACATTCAGCAAGTACAGGAAGAACAAAACGTATGCGATGAAGTTACCTATCAATATTTCCATATCGCGAAGACGTATTCTTGGACTTTAATCCTGACTTAATCGTTCGACTTGGTATAATTTTGCAAATATAGCAATTTTTCCTCACTTTCCTTACCCCTCACCCTATGAATGTGATGTTTTCACAGAAAAACGCCCGACGTATAAGATTACGCCGGACGTTTACAAAGGTTTGTCGCAAGTGGAACAGAGTTATTTCACATACTTTGACAGGTCGGTAAAATGCATGTCACCCTCGCGGAGGAAAGTGTCGTGCATGGCAAAAGCCGCCGACAACTTGTGAGGAGTCTGGCCTTTGTCGGCAATCTTCAGGTAGTCCCAAAGCAACTGCTTGTAATCGGGATGGGCACAGTTCTCGATGATAGCTTGAGCGCGCTCCCTTGGCGACTTGCCTCGGAGGTCGGCGACACCCTGCTCAGTCACAATGACGTTCACGTCGTGCTCTGTGTGGTCGATATGGCTGCAGAATGGCACAATCGAGCTGATGACTCCTCCCTTGGCTACTGAAGGACAAGTGAAGATGGAGAGGTAAGCGTTTCGCTCGAAGTCGCCAGAACCACCGATACCGTTCATCATCTTGCTACCGCAAATCTGTGTGGAGTTGGCATGGCCGTAGATATCCACTTCAATGGCAGTGTTGATGGCTATCACACCCAAGCGGCGGATCACCTCAGGGCTGTTGGAGATCTCAGACTGACGAAGCACCAATTTGTCCTTGAAGAAATCGATGTTGTCATAAATCTGGTAAAGAGCTTCATTGGTCACCGACAGTGAACAGGTACTGGCACTCTTCACGCGTCCCTTCATCATCAACTCCACGATGGCGTCCTGGAACACCTCGGTGTAGATGTTGAAGTCAGGAACTGCAGGGTCGTTGCCCAGGGCGCCGAGGATGGCATTGGCCGTGGAGCCCACACCACTCTGGAGAGGCAGGAATGTGGAGGGGATGATGCCGCGTTTCATATCGGCCATCAAGAATTCAGCCACTCTCTGTCCGATATTCTCCGTCACAGGGTCGGCATCCTTAAAGGAACGAGCCTCATCAGGAATGTTCACCTCAATCACACCCACAATCTTTTTGGGGTCGATTTGGAGGTAAGTGGTACCAATGCGGTCTGAAGGCTTGGTAATGGGTATGGGCTGACGGTAAGGAGGGTCAAGTGGCTCATAAACATCGTGAATACCGATAGACTTGGGGCTATGGAAAGCGTTGAGTTCGATAAACACGCCCTTCTTGGCCAAACGAGCGGCTGTAGGTGAGATACCACCAGCAGCAGTCAGATAGACCTTGCCGTCGTCCTCGATGGCGCAACACTCGATGATGGCCCAGTCAACCTCGCCAATGAAGCCATAGCGCAGTTCCTGTGCCATATGGCTAAGGTGAATATCGTTGTAGGCGATTTCACCAGCATTCACATGCTTGCGGAACAAAGAGTTGGTAGTGTAGGGAGCGCGGTACTTGATGGCCTGAGCCTCTGAGAGGACGCCATCACCTGACATGCCTGTTGAAGCGCCTGTGTACAACCTGATCTGATAGGGGCGACCTGCCTCATGCTCTGTTACCGCTTTCTTGGCGATTTCTGCCGTTACAGCCTTCGGGGTTCCTGCAGGGGTAAAACCACTCAGTGCTACGCCCTCGCCATCATTGATCATTGCCGCAGCCTCAGCTGCTGTAATTCTACTAAATGCCATTGCTTTTCTTTACCTTTATGATTAGTAATTGTTTTTTCTGTTTTTGTCAGAAACTGGTTGTTTACACATTCCAGCAAATTTTGCGCAAAGTTACGAATTTGTTTTGTATCTACATGAAATTTTTATCCACAATCTTTCTTTGTGGTTGATTTTTTTGTCTGATTTCGTCTTGTGTGGTGCTTTAGCGAAAGAAGTGTTTCGTTTTCACTTGCGACTGCAACATTTCACGAGGGCCACACCGAACATTGTGCAAAATCCGACTGTCCCGTTATTGCGATAAAATGATTCTTGTTTTGCCGATATCTTAAGATATGCGATAAAATCAACCATTTTTTTTACTTTTGCATTCCTACTTCGTATCATCATATAGACAGACAATCGAAAATGACCCAGATAGACAGCCATATAGTCGCTCGATGCCAAGAGGGAGACAAGGACGCTTTCCAGTGGGTGGTCATGACGTATCAGCAGATGGTGTTTTCTCTTGCATTGAAGATGCTGGCTGACGAAGAGGAGGCAAAGGATGTGGTCCAAGAAGCCTTCATGAGAGTATGGCAAGGCATTCGAGACTATGATTTGGATAAACCATTCTCCACGTGGCTTTATGCGATAACCTCCCGCCTATGTCTTGATAAACTGAAAAGTGCGCGCCGACATCATTTCGCTCCTTGTGACGAACAGGCTCTTCGTCTGTTTGCCCACGATTCCGATAACCAGCGTTCTTTGGAAAACAAGGAATGGGTGTCGATTGTCAGAACTTTGGCGGAAGGCTTGAGTACCAAACAGCGGCTTGTCTTCACCCTATGCCAATTGGAAGGACTCACTTCTACGGAAGTGGAGCATATTACAGGGATGAATGCATTACAAGTGAAGACCAATCTCTATTTGGCAAGACGAACGATTAGGAAGCGATTGATAGCATTAGGTTATGGACAAGATTGACGACATACTCGAACGACTGAAGGGATTGCAACCCAGACTCAGCCATCCTGAAGAGATGGTAGAAAGGGTCATGGACAAACTGCCCCCACAGGAGAATGTGAAAACAGAGTGTCGTCCAAGTCTCGTGAAGAAATACTGGCGCTGGGTGGCAGTGGGGCTCCTTTTTCTTGGAGCAGGCTCTGTATGGCTCCTCTATCAGCCAAAAGATAATCATGTCAAGACTATAGTGCAAGCCACAAAATCGATGAAGGCTGATTCTCAATCTGAAAGTTCAGTTCAAGGCGACATGGATTCATTGATTCAAGTATCTGATGAACAACAAGTCGCTGGTTTGCGAGTATCAGCGGATGAGCA
Source organism: Bacteroidaceae bacterium (assembly GCA_017509605.1). Classification (GTDB taxonomy): domain Bacteria; phylum Bacteroidota; class Bacteroidia; order Bacteroidales; family Bacteroidaceae; genus RUG11857. The sequence goes on from JAFWPH010000021.1 coordinate 34,200, forward strand.
TGGGAAGGAGAGACATGGCACCCAACAGCCCCTCCGTCTCAATAATGGCAAAAAAGATCTACTCCTTGTTGCAGCGACAGAGGAAGTCCCGGCTGAGGTGGTTGAAACAAGCGCTTCCCCATCTCTCCCAACCATTCGGCAGTTGCAGCCAGACAAGCAAGACCTGCACTACGCCTCCAGGGCTTTGCAGGCGGATTCAGACTATGTGGATCCCTCCCGAATCGATGATTTTGTCATGAAATTTGCCAACTATTATCATGTGGAGACCGTATCGTTGGACTGTGGAATGGATTCTGCCCAAATGGATATTGTCCACCTTGTCCGTGTTTTTCCCGATATTAAAGAAGTGGATGTCTTCGGTAGGATGCTCAAGGTGGCCATCAGCATAGACAATCAAACACCTGGCTACCATCTGAACTTCTCACAGCAGAAGTTCTACTTCATCCTCCATGATGAGCGGAAAGGGCTGAGATATCTATGGCTGGCAGAGCGTGTCAACGGACAGATCCTACTTTATGCAACCCACTCGCCCATCAACATGGAAATGACCTACGACTGCTATCAGAAATACCGGGCGTTCATCACACAAAACCAACCGACTTCAACAATGTAAACAAATATGAGCGACATGAAGACATATCAAGTTCCATTCATCGGGTGTTTACTCTTCTGCTGCGGTCTTTTGCAGGCCCAGACAGCCGACCGAAAGATTTGGGTAAAAAGTCCTTATTTCAAGGTAGATTATACTACGGAGACAGATGAAGAAAATGGTGGGAAGACCATTGTCTGGCCTTCAACAGAGAATTGGGTAACCGACACCTGTTGGGTGGAAAACGTACCTTTGCTGGAGGACTGGCAACATTTATTCCCGTCTATAAAAAACGATATGGAAAAAGATGAGACGGCAAGTCGGACCACCATTTGCTATTTGCTGGAAGAAGAAGAAAACGAGACGGTACTTCACTGTTTCCTTGTGATGCCAGGCGATGTGGTGACCAATCTCTGGCTGGCTCATGAAGAGACGGCTATCCTCGATCGTGCTACTGGCATCCGCTATAAAGCCCGTCGAGTCGAACCCAACTGCTGGGGGAAGCACTTCGGTGTCAGGGCGAAAAAAGGCGACATTCTCGACTTTCGCATCTATTTTCCTCCTCTGCCACCCACTACTCGTAGCATCTCTATCTATGGTGTGCCCAATTGGTACCTCAGGGGAGGAAGGCAAATCAGACTGCATAGGAGCAAGAAAGCCGAGTCTTTAACTCTGGGGTGGTTTTTTGACGATATTCCAGAATTCCACACTCCACGTCAGGTGAAACAAGAGGGCCAGTACGACAAGAACGATGGTCATTCGTGGTCAGTCTTCACTGATGCACATCTCATTAAGCCAATACGTGAAAACACCATGGCGCTGTGGCTCACCCCCTCTGCCACCTACCTTGCCATAGTCAAAGAGCAGAACTGGCAGCGGGAGTACTATGGTATAGAACCGGGAACATTGTTGGTGGATGGCAACGGCCGACAATTCAAACTTCGTAAGGCCATGGGATTGCCTTTGGGCCACACGTTCTGGATGGAGGGCTTCTCTGGCGATTTCATCGCATTCCTTCTGGAGTTCGATCCCTTGCCTATCGAAACTACCAACATCACCTACTATGAACCCGAAGGCGAGCCTTTTGATTCATGGGGTGCCAACTGGAAAGGCAATGTGTTTCCAAGCCTTGATGTTCAGACGCTTCGTGAAAACCAGCGATTCTTCGATTATTTCCCGAGGCAGGCTGTGGAATAGCGGCTTTGCCGGTAGCATCATATTTTGTATAGCGTTATAATGAAGTGAATACGATTATGAAACATTATATTCTATTTCTGTTTTGCCTGATTGTTCCGTCGTTGGTGCAGGCTCAATATTCAGTGTCATCGCCTGACATGTCGGTATGGGTGAACCTGAAAATCAACAAGAGTCGAGGATTCAATAGTAAGATTCTGGTTCCCAGAAGATTGGAGATGTCTATCTCGGTGAAGGGAAAAAGCATCATACACAACCGAGAAATAGGTCTTGAGGTCTATTCGCATGGTAGGAAGTCATCGTTTGGAAAAGCCGACATGGTGAACTGTGACTATACGACCAAGACCTTCTCTTCGATGGACGAGGAGACGTTCGCAAAAGCTGGCCTGAGAGGGAAGTGCTATGGCATGGTCCTGCAATCGGTCAGCAGCATTGTTCTTGAAGTGGCAGTCTTCAACAATGGTGTGGCCTACCGTTTCTCCACCAACGGTTTCAGTGATGATTTTGAATACAAAATATTGAATGTCACTGATGTTTTTCCCGATGACCGTCCTAATGCCATTTTGGGTACCTTTATGGGCGACAAGGTGTTGCCGTGGCGCATGATGCTTTTCGATGAGGAAGAAGATCATCGCATGGTCATGGACGACGAATGGAGAACGCTGTACCCATCCACCAAGTTGGTGTCTTGGAAAGATGCGCTTTCGTCTATTTCCTTAGGCTATGCGCATAGCTGGTTTTCAGGGAAACGGTGGGGTGGATTAGAGAACTGCCAAAGTTTTTATGCCGATTTCATTTACAAACACTTGTACGCTGGGTTGAGTGTGACTCCCTGTCATGAACTTTTGTATGTGTTCTATGAGCATGATTTCGATCCTTTCCTCGGGGTGATGGGAAGTGTGAAGTCATGGGATATGACATGTCGCTTGGGCTATAACTTCCCGTTGCAAAATGGCTACGAGGTGTGGTCTTTTTCCCCTTACGCCGCCGCTACCTATCTCAATCTACACCAACATGGGAAAATCCATCCCACCTATAATGATGTGGAAAACAAGCATCACTATCTTGTAGGCTTGGGTGTCAAGGTGCAGATGATGATGCGGCAACGTATCTCTTTAGGTGTGGGCTATGAGTACCAGCTATTTACAGGCAGCAAGGAACCCAAAGGACGAAGCACCGTCACTTTGTCCTTAGGCTATAGGCTCTGAACTTAAGTTAAGTTAAACAATATTTACCTGGGGACACAGGAGACCACTGAGAAGTGCTCTCCTGTGTTTTTTCTCTACTTTGAGCTTCTTGAAGTTACTCCATCTCGGAATAGCAACAGAAAGACGGGTCTTTCTTTTGCTCTTCGCTCGATTTTTCGTAACTTTGCACCCAAAATGGGGCATGTTTTGTGCATGTCTTTTTCACAACATAAAATTATCAAATGGAAAATCAGGAATTCAAACTCATTGCCAAGACCTTTCACGGCCTGGAGGAAGTGCTTGCCAAAGAACTCATATCGTTGGGTGCCAACGATGTGGAGATAGGCAACCGAATGGTGTCGTTCACTGGCGACAAGGAGATGATGTACCGCGCTAACTTCTGCCTGCGCACGGCAGTGAGGATCCTCAAACCGCTCAAGGAATTCAAGGCCAACGATGCCGATGAACTTTACGAGGCAGCAAAAAGCATCGAATGGACCGACTATATGGATGTCAATACCACCTTCCGCATCGACACAGTGGTTTACTCCGACGAGTTCCGCCACTCGAAGTTTGTGGCCTACAAAGTGAAGGACGGCATTGCCGACTACTTCCGCGAGAAGACGGGCGACCGACCCAACGTGGTGCTGACCAATCCCAAGCTCTACATCAACGTGCACATAGCCGACGACCTTGTTTCCATATCGCTCGACAGCAGTGGAGAGAGCCTTCACAAAAGAGGTTATCGTGTGGCCACCGTTGATGCGCCCATCAACGAAGTGCTTGCCGCAGGTATGATTATGCTCACAGGATGGGATGGAGAATGCGACCTTGTCGATCCCATGTGCGGTTCAGGCACCATCCTCGTCGAGGCCGCGCTCATCGCCAAAAACATCTGGCCAGGACTCTTCCGAAAGGAATTCGCTTTCGAAAAATGGAAGGACTTTGACCCCGATTTGTTGGAGAGTATCTACAACGATGACTCCCAAGAGCGTGAGTTCCATCATCATATCTATGGTTACGACATCAACCGCAACGTGGTGTCAGGTGCACAGAAAAACGCACAGGCAGCTGGCGTGAGCGATATTGTGACTGTGGAACAAAGAGACATGGCCGATTTCAAACAACCCGAAGAAAAAGCCATCATGGTCACCAACCCTCCTTATGGGGAACGTATCACCACAGATGACCTGCTTGCTTTCTATGAGCTCATTGGAAAGAAACTGAAACATGAGTTCGTTGACAACGATGCTTGGATTATCAGTTATAGGCAGGAGTGCTTCGACAGCATCGGCATGCGTCCTTCCACCAAGTATGCGCTCTTCAACGGAGCGCTGGAATGTGAGTTCCGTAAATACCAGATCTTCTCCGGACGACTTAGCGACAGAAGGGAGGAGGGACTCGACATCAAGACCGACGAGGACCGCAAGCGCAACCTGCACTATAAACCACATACCTCTTCACGAAGTCATAACGACGACGTGCGTGAGCAGTCAAGATTCGAACACAATAGAGTGCCTTTCGGTAAAAGGGGCGAAGAGCAAAGAGAGCAAAGAGAACCAAGGGAACAAAAAGAAGAAATTGACGAAAGACACCTGCGGTTCTTGCGACGCTTCGGACACTCACTTGACGGCGACATACCACAGACAGAGAAAATGAACCGTGACAGCCAACCACAACATGAGGACAACGAGGGGGACGAGCGGCCACGCAGGAGTTTCAGGGACAGAGGCGAGGACCGTGACGGCGACAAACGTCCACGCAGGAACTTCAAGGACAGATATAGACGCGAGGACAGCGAAGATGACGAACGCCCACGCAGGAGTTTTAGGGACAGACGCGAGGACCGTGACGGCGACGAGCGGCCACGACGGAGCTTCAGGGACAGGCCACAGCGCGATGACAGGCGTGGTGACCGACGTGGCGACAGGAAGAACCAACGTAGATATGAAGACAAAGGCAAACGGTACAAACGTGACAAGGACAAGCCAACGGATGCGACTACCGAAAAATGGGGATTCGACAAGGATGGCAAACCCTTCAAACGCAATGACAAATAATCCTTTCATTATGAGACCTTTCAGATATCTATTGCTTTTGCCATTGCTGGCAACAACAACCCTCACGATGGCTCAAGACAAGAAACTCTTCACCTTAGACGACCTCATCCCAGGCGGTTCCACCTACTACTCACATACACCGTCGAGGAAATACGTGACATGGTGGGGCGACTACTGTGTGGAACTGGACTTGGACAAGGTTGGCATTATCGACAATAAGACAGGTCAGAACACCACCCTTTTCACACTCGATGAGATCAACAGCATCCTTCAGACCACCACACCCCTGAGAAGCCTCTACTATGCGTCTTTCCCGTATGCCGACAAGTCGCAAGTGATGATTCAGCATCTCGGCAAACAAATGCTCGTGGATTGGAAAGACAAAAGCATCGTCTGGAGCGTGGTCAACTCCCCTTCTGCTACCAACACCGACTTCGAGCCACAGTCGAAAAACACCGCTTACACTAAAGACCACAACCTTTACGTTCAGACCTCTGATGGACAGGTCACTCAGGTGAGCGACGACGGTTGCCTCGACATCGTCTATGGCGAAAGCGTGCACCGCAACGAATTCGGCATCGAGAAAGGCACTTTCTGGAGCCCCAAAGGCAACAAGCTGGCGTTCTACCGCATGGACCAGTCGATGGTCACCACCTACCCTCAAGTCGATATCTCGACACGCTGCGCCACCATGGTGCCTGACAAGTATCCTATGGCAGGTGAGACCAGCCACAAGGTACAAGTAGGCATCTACAGCCCTCAGACCCATGGCAAGATCTACCTTCAGACCGATGACCCCACCAACCGCTACTTCACCAACATCGCATGGAGTCCCGATGAGCGGAAGGTCTATCTCATTGAACTCAACCGCGACCAGAACCACGCACAGCTCATCCGTTATGACGCGGAAACGGGAAAGAAAGAGGCTGTGCTCTTCGAGGAACACAATGACAAATATGTGGAACCCCTCCATCCCATTGTCTTCTTACCCTGGGACAGCGATAAGTTCATCTATCAGACTCGTCGCGACGGATACAACCACCTCTATCTCTACAACACCGATGGCAAGCTCCTGAAACAACTCACTTCGGGCAAGTTCGAGGTCACTGAACTACTGGGCTTCAATACCAAGCTCAAACAAGTGGTTTATGCCAGCAATGAGAATGATCCCATCGGCATCAGCCTTTGGAGCGTCGGCATGAACAGCAAGCGAAAAGCGCTCGGCGAGACTCAGGGATACCACTATCCCGAACTCTCAGCCAACGGCAACTATGCCATCGACCGCTATTCCTCTCCCACCCAACCCTACAACATCGACCTTGTGAACGTGGCCGACGGCAAAAAGGTCAACATCCACCAAGCTGAAGACCCGTGGAAGGACTACAAGGTGCCTGAGATGAAAGTGGGAACTGTCAAAGCCGCCGATGGAGTGACCGACCTTTACTACAGACTCATCCTCCCAACCGACTTCGACCCTAACAAGAAATACCCTGCAGTGGTCTATGTCTATGGTGGACCCCACGCTCACAATATTGATGCCAGCCGCAACTGGGGAGCACGGGGATGGGACCTGTGGATGGCCCAAAACGGTTATGTGATGTTCTGTCTCGACAACCGTGGCAGTGAACACCGCGGACTGGAGTTCGAGCAGGCCACTTTCCGCCACCTCGGCGTGGAGGAGATGAAAGACCAGCTCAAAGGAGTGGAATACCTCAAGTCCCTGCCTTACGTCGATGCCGAAAGACTCGGTGTACATGGATGGAGTTTTGGAGGTTTCATGACCACCAGCCTCATGACCACCTATCCCGAAGTTTTCAAGGTGGGTGTGGCCGGCGGCCCTGTCATTGACTGGAAATACTACGAAGTGATGTATGGCGAGCGCTATATGGACACACCACAAACCAACCCCGATGGATATGCTGAGACGAGTCTGCTGAACAAAGCGCAGAACCTCAAGGGACGTCTTTTAATCATCTATGGTGGCAACGACAACACTTGTGTGCCTCAGCACTCTTTGTCGTTTATCCGTGCCTGCATCGATGCCGGCACCCACCCCGACCTCTTCGTCTATCCCGGCGACGAACACAACATGATGGGAACCGACCGCGTGCATCTCCACGAGCACATCACCCGCTATTTCGAGGACTTCCTCAAATGACACCCCGTGTTAACGACATCGTTGTTATGACGTTATGACGTTATGACGAAATAACGAAATCCCGAAAAAAAATATTCAAAAATCCATAAAAATCAATATGAAGATATTATTGTTGGGCAGCGGCGGTAGAGAACACGCCCTTGCATGGAAAATAACACAAAGTCCCAAAGTAGATAAGTTGTTTATCGCTCCTGGAAATGCAGGCACGACCAATTCCGGAGAGAACGTGAATCTGAAAGCCGACGACTTCCAGGGCATTAAGGAGTTCGTCATCACTAATGGCATCGACATGGTAGTGGTTGGCCCGGAGGATCCACTCGTAAAGGGCATCTACGACTACTTCAAGAACGATGCACAACTGAGCGCCATACCAGTAATCGGTCCATCCAAGGCTGGAGCACAACTGGAAGGCAGCAAGGACTTCGCCAAGGGATTCATGACACGTCATGGCATCCCCACTGCAGCTTACCAGAGCTTCAACGGTACCACCATCAACGAGGGTCTGCAGTTCCTTGAGACGCTGCAGCCACCTTACGTGCTCAAGGCCGACGGTCTGTGTGCCGGCAAGGGAGTGCTCATCATCGATAACCTCGACGAAGCCAAACGAGAGTTCAAGCAGATGCTCGACGGCATGTTCGGCAACGCCAGTGCCACCGTGGTCATCGAGCAGTTCCTCAGCGGCATTGAGTGCTCTGTGTTCGTGCTGACCGATGGCAAGCACTACAAAATCCTGCCCGAGGCCAAGGACTACAAACGCATTGGCGAACACGACACCGGCCTCAATACTGGAGGCATGGGCAGTGTGTCGCCCGTTCCTTTCGCCGACAAGGTATGGATGGAGAAGGTGGAGAACCGAATCATACGTCCTACCGTGGAAGGACTGGCGGTGGAAGGACTCGACTACAAGGGATTCATCTTCTTCGGACTCATCAACGTTGATGGCGATCCATACGTCATCGAGTACAACTGCCGTATGGGCGACCCCGAGACCGAGACTGTAATGTTGCGCATCAAGAGCGATCTCGTGGAGTTGTTTGAGGGCGTAGCCGAGGGCAACCTTGACGAGAAGGTGTTGGAGCAGGATCCACGTGCCGCCGTTTGCGTCATGCTCGTGTCGGGCGGTTACCCACAGGCTTACGGCAAGGGTTACCCCATCTCAGGCATCGAGGAAGTGGAAGGTAGCATCGTCTTCCATGCCGGCACAGCCATGAAGGATGGTCAAGTGGTGACCAACGGCGGTCGCGTCATCGCTGTCAGCTCGTATGGCAAGGACAAGGCCGAGGCACTCGCCAAGTCGATGAAGGAACAACAAAAGATACAGTTCGAGAAGAAATATTTCCGTTCCGACATCGGACAAGATCTTTGATTTAGTCCCTCGACTCTTGACACCTCATGCGCTATTTCCTTAAATCAGTAGCAACAAGCAAACTAACACTGCCCACCGTCTGCACGGTGGCAGTGTTGGTCTTGGTATTCCAGTCTTTCCCTATCAACCAATATGTCGAGGGGGAATCTGGTCTATGGAGATTCATTCCCTTGCAACTGATAGATGAACGATGGACACAGTTCTCCATCCGAATAGGGTTGTTTGCACTGTCCATCTATTTGCTTGCAGAACTCAACACATCGTTCGTGTTGCTGCGTGTGAGATCGAGGATGATCAGCAGTATCTTCACCATCCTATTCGTCGCATCCGTCTTCCTGCATCCCCTGCAGCCAAGCAGTATCATCGCACCTGTCAGCATCATCTCCTTTTTCGCTCTCTTCAGCACCTACCAACAAAACAACGCGGTGTTGCCTACCTACTCTTTCTACCTGCTAATCGCCCTCTGTTCACTCATATTTCCCAAGATACTTTTCATGGTACCTGTGTTCTGGATATGCCAAACACACCTCAGGTCGTTCTCCTTCAGGGCTTTCTGGGCGAGTATCGTCGGATTGTCAACACCCTACTGGTTCCTCTTTTTCTACTCGCTGGTGCAGATGGATGGACTACAACTGTTCTGTCAGCCTTTCCGACAACTGGCCACTATCCAGATGCCCGACTACTCAGTTCTCAGCCTGCCACAATGGATGATGTTTGGATACACGTTCTTGGTTTTCCTGTTCGGCTTTTTCAACTTCCTCGGCACATCCTACCTCGACAAGACACGCGTGCGCATCACCTACGACATCGTTATCATCATCGCTTTCGCCGCATTCGCCTTCATCGCGTTGCAACCGAAGTGCTTCAATCCCATCTTCGTCTTCTGCATCACCAACACCGCCATCCTCTCTGGTCGTTACTTCGCACAGAATGACTCCCGCTCTGCCAGCATCCTCTTCATCATCCTCACAGCCATTGTCGGCCTCATCACCCTCTTTAATCTTTTCCAAGATTTCATCTTAGCTTTACTCGGATTATGATGTTAAGCAGGAGTTAATTCACTCAACTTTCACAAGTTGTAAAATGGAGTTATCAAACTCCAGAAACTCTTCATTTTTACTTATTTACGTAATCAAACAAATCAATGGTACCTGCTTCTTCTTCAATGTCAAGTGTTGGGACATACTCCACCATTCTTGTGGTGCCACTTGTCTTATCGACATAGAAATGAACAAATGCACCTGTATAACTGCGGAACACTACATGATATTCAGATTCCGTCTCTTCTCCCATCTGTACATACATAATTGAAGGATTATCTTCTGCGACGCTCCAGTCATACGTGCTATGACAATAATTGCTCACTCCTTCGTATGCCATTTCTTCCGTTACGGCAGGGTGTTGTACCGACTCTGTTTTGCCTTTATTGCATGAGCATAAAAACAAGAACAACAAAACTGATGATATCGCTATAACTTTTTTCATATCGTTTATGATTTAAAAATGAACACTAACCGATTTTTTCTATTATTAGTTCTGAGGAGCCTTCTTCAAGTGAATTATACTCATCATAATGGATATGGCTTCCTTTATCCTCATCAGCCAAATCCTTCAATTGGGTTGCTAAAGAAAGCAAACCTGCCTTATTGGCTGAAATCACCACCTGGTTTTCATTCTCAACATTCACTTTGATTGTGAATCCGTCTTGCCATTTTATTTCCATAAAAACATCGTTTTTCTGACAATCATACAAATGATTGTTTCGTATTGTTTTTAATTCTCCTAACCATGACTTTGTGACGGCAACAAGTCCCTATAAATCCTCTCAGCTATCACTATCTGCAAAGTTACTCTATTTCCATGATATATTTATGCTTGATTTGAGGGATTATCATGATTATTTCGATTTTTTCTTCGTCGAAATTACTCTCATTCGGAAATATACAGAAAAACTTGTTTCCCTTTACTATTTCGCTCATTATTCGTAATTATGAACATATAATCATTAACTTTCGAATGAGAGTAAAGACTCAGACTCGCAAACAGTCTCCATGTTTGTACGCATAGCGCAGACACAAGTCGTGGTTACGGCAGAAGCAAAGACCGAGGACGGTGGAAGGATTACCGTTAGGCAGAACACTGAGGCCAAAGAACATTTAGCGGCTATATACAGCCTGCTGGACATTAACTCCAACCCTATTGGGAAAATCACAGGTACACCCAAAGTCACCTCCTAAAAATCCACCTACTAAGGAATAGGAAGATACATAGGTTCTAACTGCAATGTGGGCTAAATTACCCATATATATCCTCCTATTATTTATAGCTAACTTCTAAAAATCGCAAGCGATTTGATCTATAATTCCATAAAATACTTGATATCAACAGAATAATAATTCGATAATTCGTTAGAGTGATAAATAGAACATTCCTATAATGGTTTGACAATTCGATGATGTTGCAAATGATGACCAAGCCTTTCTCAGATGTCTTGAACTCGATGCGATACTGTTTGTTCACGCGAATCACACTTTTTTCCATAGTTAAAAAGGTTGCCACTATTCGACTTTTATCAGCGCCGTTTATAATTCACATATTCGGGGAAGAATCACTGGAATGTTTAGATCTAATGACGGCATAAGATGGAAAAGACTAGCTACAGCAGGCATTGTCCGCAGAAGGAATACGCCCGACAATAAGTTTCTCCTGTATAGATATGGCTGTTTTTGGACAATAAAGCGTTGCCAGACAAGAATAAAAACCATCTTTCCATAAAAATGGTATCAAATATTATTTTTTTCCTTAAAAGTTTGGCAGATTAAAGAAAAAAATGTTCATTTGCAAACGATTTTGGGGAGAAATCCAGAATCACAGATGCATTAGCTTTTTTTCGCACTTTACCAAAGACGCCTGGAAAACTTCTTTTGGAATAGTTCGAATGAATAGCGGGGGAAGCCGGAAACGACATTCCCACCATCGTTGGCTATGCACACGCCTTTGGCGTGGAGCATTCTTATTCGATGGTAGGGGTTCCAATTTCCAGGCGCGCCCCTTAGGTAAAGTGCATAAGAATGGCCACGCCATTTTTATGTACCTTGATTATTGCATCAACCACTTTTGAACTTAGGAACAAACCATCTTACTTGTTGAATGCATCAATTGAAGGCTCGATAGCCAGTGTGATTACGACAGTGTACAATTATGTTTAAGCCGGGCGACATCTTATGTGGAAAATACAGATTGACAAAGCAGTTCAATAAGGGCGGCTTTTCTTCTGTGTGGCTGGCCGAGGACCTTCAGGCCAACACCGACTTCGCCTTGAAGGTTTATGACAGTGTGGAAGACATGAATGAATTCCGCAAGAGCTTTAACATGGTTGTGAACCTCAATCACAGCAACATCTTCACCCCTAATACCTACTATGTACACTTGGGCGTACCCTTTCTGGTGATGACCTATTGTGCCAAAGGTTCTTGTACGAGCCGCATTGGCAAAATGTCGGAAGAGGAGCTTTGGCGCTTCGCCCACGACGTGGCCTCAGGGCTTGCCTATCTTCATGACACAAAAGGTATTGTACATCAGGATATCAAGCCTGGAAACATCTTGATTGACGATGACGGTAAGTTTATGATTACTGACTTCGACATCAGCACCCGTCAACGCCACACTGTAAGAATGACGGCTGAACAAGTGGAAGAGATGCAACGCTTCAACCATCTCAGCGGAACAACCGATTACATGGGACCTGAACGTTGGCCTGATAAAGACTACACTCCTCCCATTAAACCGATGCAGGCCAGCGATATATGGTCTCTTGGTGCCACATTGTTTGAACTGATGGAAGGAGAGGTGCCTTATGGACAGACCGGTGGAGCGATGCAGAAGAAAGCTCACCAGCCCCCCACATTTACAACCAAATATTCCAAAGAATTAAAAAAACTAGTGATGATATGTCTCTCGGAAAAAGCTTGGGACAGGCCCACCGCCCATCAAATAGCAGTCTGTGCCGAACATCACAAAGCACCCGATCCACATCCGAAGACTTGGAAAAAATACGCTGCAACTGTCATTCCTACAGTTGCGGTTGCCACCGCCAGTGCCATCTATCTTCTTTCACAGAAGCCTGTGACAGAAAAAGAAGGCATTCGCTATCCAGGCGACAGTATCCTCATCGTGCAAGTTCAAAAAGCAACAGACATGGTCAGGCTACAACACGACAACCCAGACCGCTGGAACAACGGAGCAGCCTCCTATATCTCCAACCTCAAGGATGCTATTCTACTATATACAAGTACCGATACGTTGGTAGTGAGCGATGACAGCATAAGAACCAAAGGATGGAACCTATGGAAACCCGCACAAGAGATTATTGACGAAGAATATGAAGTAATGGGCAAGATGGAACAAGAATGCGAAAACAGCGGCGCACAATCGGCTGCCAAAGAATTCAGATCTCTCCGCAATGAGATTGAGCAATACATATCCAGAAATAATACAACTAAAAAATACAACAACTTATGATTATGAAACGAAAGAGTATTCTAGTGTGTGCAATGATAGGCCTTTGGAGCTTGTCATTGCAAGTTTACGGACAGACCACGGCTGGACTCGACCTTTACCAACAAGCTAACGCATTGCTCAGAAAAGGGAATGCCGACGACGCAAGAAAGGCCATCAACCTCTTCAACCAAGCCAAAAAGGCCAACTCTAACCTCCGTCGTGACTGCGACGAACGCATACAAAAATGCCAGTCGATTATCCAGAAAACCAACCAGGTTTCATTGGAACTATCCAACGAAGTGGTGGAAATCCCATGGTGGGGCAGCGACTATCAAGTAGGTGTGATGTCGTCTGGCAACTGGAATATTGAAGGCCTTCAGGATTGGTTGAAGACTAAACAGAAAACCAAAAGCAGTTTCGTGCTCGACTGCCGGAACGAGAACAACAGCACACGCGAAAGAGTGTCGAATCTAACAGTGAAGAATGGCAATCTCTACAGATCGTTGAAAGTAGTGCAGAAAGGTCGGCCAGAATATATTGAGGTAGGTGCGAAAAGCTTGTCCTTTCCTTCTGAAGGATCCACCGAGGAGGTCAACGTCCGTTCGAACGCAAGATGGGATGTAAGGGACGTTCCTTCATGGTGTAGAGTGGAGAAGCATGACAGCCTGATCCTAATAATCACATCCGCCAACGACAGAGTGGTCAGCCGTGAAGATGACATCGTCATTTATTCACCCAACGAATCTGTAACCATCAAGATTATACAAGGCGCCGGCGAGGAGCGTCTGTCCGTTTCCCAAAACGAAGTGGTTCTTCCCGCTCTTGGCGGCAAGCACTACATGCGTGTATATACAGATGCTGACAATTGGTTCGTAGGAGACTTCCCGAGTTGGATCAACGTTCATCGTGTGGGAAGTGACAGCATTTGCATAGAAAGCGGAAAGAACATTCCCAACGGAAGAGAACGAGTCGGAAGTGTACAAGTCAAGACCGACAGGCAGACCATCGGCGTGATGGTCACACAAGCCTCACGCGAAGCAGTCGATATCATCTTCCCCGAAAGCAAGATTGTAAGTGGGCGTAATTTCTCATTCGGCATCAATGCTTCGTATGCCATGCCTTTTGTCAACACCTCCGCAGGGGGCGACTTTGTAGGTTCGGTGCTGGATTATTCAATGGGTAACAGCAATGAGAATGCCTCCTATAAATTGAAAACGGGGTTCAGTTTCGGCCTCTTCGCCGACATACGCCTCTATAAAAACATCTTCTTAATCGCAGGGGCTAACTTCACACAAGTGAATTACAAGAATGAATTCGATCAACCCACAGAATTCACCATGCAACACAACGCATTTCAATACTTAAAAGGGGATGTGACAAACTCCTACAAGGAGGAATACTCACACTCCATGCTCGAAGTACCGATACTCGCCTCCTACCGATTCAAACTTAATAATGTGAGCCACATCCAGTTGAATCTGGGTCCAGTTCTGAATTTTGGTATGGCTTCGAAAATGAAACTAAGAGGCAATACGGATTCCAACAACCTGAAGGTCTATAACAGCTACACTCACACCATTGCAAACAACGCAGACCAACCACACCATGTAGCCATGACGGGAGATTTTAACTTGTATCAACCCTGCGTTGCATGGACTGAGTCATACACCGACGGCAGCAAGGAAGACATCAACCATCATGTCACATTCACAAAATCACCTATGCACCGCTTCAACGTGGGCCTGCGTGCTGGTGCTGCATACGAAGTGGCGGGTATATCCTTCGGTATCTATTACACAATGATGCTCTCCAATATGGCCAACAAGGGGTACTGGGAGGACAAACGATGGGCGGTACTTAATGAAAGCAACCAAGTGATGAGCGGCTACAAGCATCGTATCCACACACTGGAGTTCAAGCTCGCCTATACTATGCGTTATTGGGGACAGAAAAACAACAAGTAATCTACAAAACTATACGAAAACTATGAAATGTTATTTTTGTAACTGGGACAATCCCGTTGGAAGCACACATTGTGTGAAATGCGGCCAGCCATTGGACAACGGACGAGAAGAAGCGGCTACAGGTCGTAGGCAAGAGCCGAAGACGGTGCGGCAAAACGAGAGCAACACTGACACTCATCTCAAAGCCACGGTCAGAGAAATAAATGGTGAAAGACCACAGCAGTATCAAACCGACAACCTGTCTCTTTGCCCTGAATGCGGGTATCATCTCGAGAGTGGCATCTGTCCTTCATGTGGTTTCAAAGTCACTGACCAAAAGGTTGAGATTAAGATCGGCAAGAAACAAGTGGATGCCGATGGTAAGAAAACAGTACGCCCACATCGAAAAGGAGAGAAGGAGAAAAACTTCGGGCTGACACCAATCTCAGAAGACACTGGAGAGCCAGAAGGCGAAATGATACAGTTTGACAATCAGGTCGTGACACTGAACCGCGACAACACCGACCCCAAGAACACGACCATCACGTCGCAGCAACAAGCCACTGTGACCTTCGAGGATGGCAAATGGAACATCGTGGACCAAAGTGAATATCACACAACCTTTGTTCAGGCAGGAAGGAAGACCGAACTACGCCACGGCGACCTGATTCTACTCGGCAACCAGCTTTACCGATTCGAGACACCATCAGACTAAACCGCCAATGGTTGTTTTCCGCATTGATCTGAGGAAAGGTGACACGATAGATGGCAAGTACCGTGTACTAAGGCGTATAGGCAGCGGCTCATACGGCGATGTGTACCTTGTGGAACATGTCAATCGTCACTACGCATTGAAAGTACTCCGACTCTTCGATGAAATCAGCGACCTCCATGAAGAATTGGTCAAGCGGTTCCGTCAGGAATACGAGACAGCCCAAATGCCAGGAAATTATTTTGTGCATTCGATGGAATATTCTGAACTGAAAGGGAATCCTTTTTTCACAATGGAATATTGCGCTAACGGAGACTTGACGGAATATGTGGGCAAGCACAGCAACATGCTTCCGCAATTGGCCTTTGAAGTGCTTCTCGGCCTGCACGACCTGCATAGCAACGGAAAAATACACCGTGATCTCAAACCAGAGAATGTGCTGATACGAGATAATGGTCATGCCGCACTGACCGATTTTGGCGTAGTGGGTAACAAAGAAGCAAAAAAGCGAATGACCAACAAGACCATCTTTAACCGCCCTAAGCAAAGATTCGGTTCACCTCTCTACATGGCTCCTGAGATGAATGAACTAAAAGGAGGCGGTGTAACCTACTTGCCCACCATCGATATTTGGTCTTTCGGGGTGATGATGTACGAGATGCTGACCTCTGGCCAGTTCCCTTTCGGAGACCCAAGGAATATATCGGATTTGGCAGATTACCAAGCCAATGCCAAGAAAGGTATATGGAATCGGCAGGCTATCCGTGAGTGCGAGAACGGACGCAGATGGCTATCTGTAATCTCACGCTGCTTGGAGGCAGACTACCAAAGACGTTATCAGGATGTCCGTGACATCATCCACGATATCGAGCCAATGGTTCCGCCATATACGCCGACAACGACAACCGGGACTCCACGCTCACAAGTAGCCAAAAGGATGATAGTCACTCAAGGCGCAATCACAGGCACAGCATACGACTTATATCAGTTCATTGCAGGCAAAGGACACATGGTAAGGGTTGGCAGAAGTATCACTAACGATATTGTCCTATATGGTTATGAGGGGTCCTACTTATCCAGGCATCATTTCACGCTTGAATTCTCGGCTGACAAAAGTCGATGGAAAGTACGCGACGGACAGTGGAATAAAGGTGAGCGGAGATGGGAAACATCAACCAACGGCACTTACCTGAACTCCTCTCCAGTAACGCAAGATGGCCTATATCTGTGTTGTGGCGACATCATTACAGCTGGTGAATACAAACTGAAAATAGAATGAACTAAAAAACAATAACTATGGAAGAAAAGAAAACTGTACAGTACAAGCGCACATTACGAGGCACAATGGGAGCCGGCGCAAGTGCGTTGTTTAATGGAGGCGGACGCAGGTACTACGTTTTGGAACACCGCGATTCATCGAAGTACCACAAAGCCGGCGAATCTCAAAAGATTATCGTTGACCAAGCGGAGTTGGGTCGTAGCGCCGATTGTCAAGTTCGCTTCGACGAAACATTCGAGACAGTTAGCCGTCGGCATGCTGCCATTGTCCGCGAAGACGACAGATGGAAGCTTGTGCAACTGTCCACCGTCAACTCCACCTTTCTGAACGGGCGTCCCGTTGAGTCGCAATGGTATCTGGAGAACGGAGACGAGATACAGTTGTCGGTTGGCGGCCCGCGTCTGGGCTTCATCGTACCCGAAGGCAAACAAGGACTTGTATCGAGTATTCGCTTGACGGAACGAATGGAGTTGTTTCGCAAGCAGGCGCTCAGACCCTACAAGCGTGCCATTGTTGCGATGACCGTTTTCATGCTGATAGCCATAGGAAGTCTTGGGGCATGGAATATCATGCTTCAGAATGACCTTAGAAAACAAAGCGAAGAACTGGCAGGACAAACAAAACGCCTTGAAGGTGATGAAAAAGCCATGGATTCACTCAATCAAAAACTGGTGGCATCCAACGGAAAAATCGGTGACCTCAACAAAGAAATAGACAGACTCAGAAAACGAGGAGGTGGTGGTGCACGTCCCAAACCTATACCCACTCCTCCTGCTCCAGACCCTAATCCTGATGTGAACTTGCTCAACGAATGTACAAAGGATGTCTATTTCATTTTTGCGGCTCCTTGTATCAATGGCGAACCACTGACCAAATACGGATGGACAGGAACTGGTTTCCTGCTCAACAACGGTCGGTTTGTCACAGCCCAGCACATGGTTCATTTTGACGATTTCGGGATAACAATCCAAGCAGACACGCTTACAGATAACGAGGGGGAATCTGGCGAAGCCAAGAGGGTTGTCGACCCCGAGAACCCGAGAACCATGATCAATGCGATGTACTATGCATCGATGCTTACAATCAAAATGTTCTGTATCTCATCCACTGGCAGTTTCGAATTGGAATACACCTACAGCGACAATCCTTTCACTTGCGGAAAGGCTAACAGGGAAGTTGGCAGTTTCAAGGATGATGATGGAAGGTTCTGGAACATTTTCGTTCATAATTACAGTGGTGGTGACTGGGCATATACCACTGTCAATCAAAGCGGAGGGCTTGACTACGACAGCGAATACTCAAAAAACCTGCCCATCAACACCAAACTCCATATCTTCGGATTCCCGAGCAATCAAGCAGTGAAAGCTCAGGGTAAAATCTCACCCATCTGCTCTCAAGCAGTGACTTCAAGAGCTGGACTGGAGGACGAGGGTATCATCAAAACCTCAAATGATGATGCTGACGAAGGAAACTCTGGCGGTCCTGTTCTCACAGCCAAGAAAGGCAAATATGTGGTTGTAGGCATCTATTCAGGTGTCAATTTCGGTAGTGACAGGAGCCACCGAAAGGGCCGCATTATTCCGATTGGATCCGCAATGTAAAAAAAGAAGTCATGAAAAGAATCATTTATATACTATTGCTCATGATGGGAGTCTTGCAGACCAATGCACAGATTCCCCAATGGGCATTGGATATAGCCAATCAACAGGCCATACAAGACACTGTAGCCACGACTTCACCATCTGTTAGATATCTAGACGCCGTTATACCGGCACTGTCTATCATACGTCAGCAATACCGACTGACAAGAAATGGTGAATCCTTCGGGAGAAATAACAAATCCTATTTCTCTGAAAGCTATTCCCTTGGCATCAAAATCTCCGGTGGCACCATCCTCTATCGTAAAGTTATGTTCCCTTGGGAAGGTAATGCCGATTATGAAAGGGTGAACAGTGCAAACCAATACAAACCTGTCAACGACAGAAGCCTTATGA
Organism: Bacteroidaceae bacterium; assembly: GCA_017509605.1. GTDB lineage: Bacteria > Bacteroidota > Bacteroidia > Bacteroidales > Bacteroidaceae > RUG11857. The sequence goes on from JAFWPH010000021.1 coordinate 53,182, forward strand.
GTTCTGTTGACGGAAACGAATGGAAAGTCGTGGAACTGGAACTAGAAACAAGGTACGTCTTTCCTTTCACTTCCGACAGCCTCCTATACTACCACTCTGATGCCAAGTCTGATTTCGGTCTTCCTGTTGACGAGTCTATGGGAACTAAACAGGGTTATATCATCTGGGCGTATTCCACCACAGGATTAGAAGACAGCACCATGCAGGTGAAGTTCCAACAGTCCGAGTTCAAAACAGAAGCCAGTGCAAAGAATACATCCGTCAAGGTAAAGCCTGCCGATATCGACAATGTGCTTGGTGGTGTGTTCATTGTACCACAAGTAGAACGTGCTGGATATATTAAGGTAATGCTAGTCGGTGTGACAGTCAAAACCGACCAGGATGGATGGACATTGAAGATGATGACAAAGAATCAGAACAATCTTGGTGGTGAAGGGAAAGAGAATGAAGACAAAGATAAAAAGAGGAAGAAACGGACTGAAGATGAAAAAAACTCACCTCATTACACTGATGAATCAGGACTGACACCAATAAAATGAGTATGGCATCATTCAAGATCTTCGCAGGCACAGAGACCGGACTTCGCGACAACAACGAAGACAACTTCATCGTCAATCCCAATCTCAACCTTGATCGTTGGACGGTTCCCACCAACCAGCAAGAAACAATCAATCTGGGCGAAAAAGGATGCATGATAGTTGTGGCTGACGGAATGGGAGGTTTGAACGCTGGTGAAGTTGCCTCGGATATTGCAGTCAATACCGTCAAGGAATGGTTCTCAGCAGAGCGTATTCCCGCCCACGTGGCTGAACAACCACAAGTTGTAAAGTCATATCTCAAGAGTGCTGTTGTGGAGGCCGACAAGCGAATCAAAGAGTACAGCAAAACTCATCCCGAGACGGAGGGTATGGGTTCAACCATCATCATGGCCTGGTTACTGGGCAACTATGTATATGTATGTTGGTTGGGAGACAGCCGTGCGTACTCTTACGTCCCAGGCAAGGGAATCGCTCGTCTGTCGAAGGACCATTCTTACGTACAAGAACTGGTGGATGCTAAAATATTGACAGAGGAGAAAGCGATGACCCACCAACTAAGCAATGTCGTCACGCGCAGTCTTGGCGATACCGGACAATCCGCCAAACCCGACGTGATCTGCCATGAAGTGGTGGAAGGAGAGATCATCCTACTCTGCTCCGACGGACTATGTGGCGTCTGCACAGATGAAACCATTGGCTGTATTATCGAACAGTCATCAGATGATTTGCGCGATTGCAAGGACACTCTCACGAACGCCGCACTCAATGCGGGAGGCAGCGACAACATCACTATCGCGCTACTACAAATAATCAGCACAATCAGGAAGGCTGAAAGTCTTCCTACTCCACTACCCTTCTGGGAGGGTTTCAAACGAAATCTAACAGTTTTTTCCATTTCTGCTGTCTTGGTCATTGCACTTGTTCTGGCAAACCTGGAATACTGTGGAAAGTCAGGCAAGATAGAGGAACAAAGGGAGAGAAAAGACAGCATAGATGCAAAGAAGTCAGACAAAGGGAAAAATAAAGGGAATAATAATGACGCCACTCCCCCCTCTGGTGAAAGTAGAGATTCAACCTCTTCTGCCCCACCAACTCATCCTAAGAAGATTCCTGGTGGAAAACTTGCCGATGATATGCCTGTTAAAAAGAATCAAGATAGTCTGGGGATGGATGGTGATACCAGCTTCGACTCGCTCTCCCCTATCAGTGGAGCAGGAAGTAGCATCACTCTGATAGACAGCTCTACCAACTATAACAAAGACAACTAAACATCAAATCAACAATGACAATGAAAAAGACACTTTTATTATTAATTGCGGCGATATTCGTCGTATCGTGCGATGACGACTGCGACCACGGTTTCAGTAAGGACGAGACCATTTCCGACATTCTTGTCGGCTCATGGTTCTGTGAGGAACTGGGCGAGGAAAACACATTCAAGGCTGACGGCTCTTTTTCTGGGAGATGGTGCACATGGACCGACCAAGGCGAAGGGCAAGGTCGTTATTTTATGAACTCGGATAGGAACAGACTGACACTGGACCAAACCGCAAACGGAAATCGTCAAGTGGTGGACTGGACACTAACCAATGTCACCGAATATACATTCACACTGAAAAGCGATATTGCAATTCTCGACTATGGGAAGATTGTGGAAACTTACCGTATGGACAAAGGCGACCAGCGTCGGGTCAGCTTCGATAATGCCAACATTCTTAACTATGAATCTAAGAACCCAAACATCGCCACTGTCTCAGACGAGGGTATCATTACCGCCACTGATGAAAAAGGCTACACCTACATCAAAGTCACTACCGATAAAGGCAATGTCTGGGTAAAGGTCATCGTCAACAATGAAGAAACCAACCTATGGGCAGACTACAGCTTCTTGATTGGAAAAGAATACTCTGACCTGAAACAGACAATGGGACGGGAAACAGTAACTGTAAGTGTGAATAATGGGGATATAATATGTTATGTATATGACATTAGATTACACAATATACTTGACACATGCCTAGTATATATCGACAATTCCACACATGTGATTACATCTGTTGTTTTGGATGCAAAAGACGGTGTTCCAAACGATGTAATTCTAAACTATATGAATGCGAGATATTATAAATTAAGCGAAACAAACGGCCAGTATTTTTATCTTTCATCTTCAACTTATGAGCAGTCGCGTGTCATATTAGATTATGTACAATCCACTAATAGAATCATGATTGTGTCCGCAGATGGATTTCTTGATTTATGGAAAGATTACACTTCTCTTTTTGGAAAGAATTCCAATGCGATTAGAAAGGAAATGACAAAAGATGGACTTACATTCTTATTGACAGACTATAGTTATTCGTTGGATGGTTCTGATTATTATACCTTTCCTATAGATGACGTAACTACTATGGTAGGGTTTGTATTCAATAAAGACAAAGAAATGTGTGAATATTGGATTTATTTGAATACTGAAAATGACGATGGCACCTCAACTGTTTATTCTTTCTTGAATAGGAAATACGGCGATGAAAGTGAAGAGAGTGATTCGAAGAAAGGAATGTTCATCTTCTATAATGCTGGTCATTCTGTCCGTATTACATTCTGTCTTGAAGGATATGTCAAATACGAGTCCTTAGAGATGGAAGGACCCACAAAACAAGCAGCCCTTTGGCCAGATTACACAACAGCTTTGGGAAAGACACACGATGATATTATTAAGGATTATGGGTCACCATTCATGGATGACGATAGTGGCACTTGGTATCTTTCTGTCAATGATTATGTGAAATACTTGATATTCAAGGCAGATAGTTCAACAGGGGAAATGATAAACGTAAGTTTGATTTTGAATGAAGGCGTAGAGGATGAAACTGTTGTAGATTATCTTAGTTCACTATTTACAGTGTTCGAAAAAGGAACAGAACCTGATGGTTCACAATATGCTTGGATAAATGCGTCTACGAGGAATGAAGCAACCGTAGGAATTATTTATTTCCCGAAAGACAAACATGTTCTTTACCAAAAAATATGATTCTCAAGCCTTGTAGATAATAATCCATATCGAAAGATAATGAGTATGAGAATTCTGGCTTAATTGCATCCAATGGCTGTAGATTTGTTTTACATTTGCATTCGCAAATAGACACAAATCTACAACCATTCATTGTCAACACGTATGAAAAAACTGTTATTCACACTTATCGCCTTGGTTTGCAGCCAGGCATTGATAGCGCAGTCACACATGCGGATACACCTGAAGAGCGGTGATCAGGTCGATATTCCGGTGGCGGACATCGACAGTGTGACTTTTGTGGAGAGCGGTGAGGTGCCTTCGGAAGAGGCAGAACTGAAGGGCAGCTGGCTGTGGGGCGACGCGGATGCTGGCTATTATGAGCTCTTGACGTTCAATGACGACAACACCTACACATGCTACGACAACTACTTCACGTATGGTTTCGACACCAATACCTACGGATGGTACATGCAATATGGGGAAATACTGAACCTGCTGTCGGGTGGTTTCGGCTATAACCGACGGAACACTTGGTATGTGACGGGACTCACTGCCCACAAACTCGATATAATGACCCGGATGGGACAATTCAACTACTACAAGTTGCAAGAAGAGACCATCACTATCCAGTTGGGGAAGAGTGTGCAGTGGAATGAAGGAGATGGCATGGTCTTCGCCGACGGTGTGGTGGTGGTTGCTGAGGGCAATGTGCTCCGCGGCCAGACCCAAGGTGTCACTTACATACAAATACGAGATGGCCAGACTAATGAAATCTTCGCATACAAAGTAATTGTGGAACAAGCCTTCAATGGCCAGAAGTAAGCGTGTCCGCTCTTACGCCTTGACAGAAATTCAAATAGTCCATACCTTTGCATCGTCAATCAAAATTTTTATGCAAATATGGAAATACAACTGGCATCCGATGCCCTTATGAAAAGATCTGGCATCTTTATCTATCAGAGTTAGAGCTGCAGCCTGACCTCCGTCTCACCACCTATCTCCGTTCCCGGCAGATCAACCGCTGTACTTTTGCGACATGAATGCTGAGACACGGGCACAGCGTCCGTGAGGCGAGGAGCCTTGTCCTCCGCATGGAAACCGGAGTGGTTAGGCGGTGCTAGCCATGTTTCATAATGTCACGTCCCTATGACATTTTTGTATATAACATTGCAAATATATACAAAAAACCGCCTCAAAACCACCAAAAACTCTGCATATTTAACATTTATTACGAATATCCTCTCTAATTTAACATTTACCATGAAACATTTGACATCGCGCTTTTTCCCCTTGCATAGGAGTATATTTGCCTCTTCATCCGCATGGTCAAAAGCTAACGCTTACCCTCCCCCTCGCCTTCCCGTTTTCCTACACAAAATCTCAAATTCGCTTTACAATAATTTCAGCCTACATCCTCATTATTCATAACTTTGCACCAAATGAGAGAATGATTTCTTTTGGTCGCTTGCGACCTCCCAAACGGAACGCCACTGTAAAGGGAAAAATTCAATAATTCGCTAATTCGGGATAAGAAAAAAAGTGGAATACTATAATTTTTTACCAACAAGAAAATTCCTCTCTGATAACTTCAACAACTCGGTCTTTCTGCTTCAGGCCTGAGAATATTGAAATCAGCCGAAAAAAGCGCCTATTTGAATACTAATCCTCTGATTTAACCTATTTTAGAGTTTTTAGGGACTAATTAGCGGAAAGACAAAAATAAAAGAAATGGTGGAAACGTTATCATTGTGATAGAGAAATAACCATTCTCTTCTTGGTCACGTTGACAGTATTCATTTCTTCTAAAAAATCATCATTATGAAACGAGGCACCTCCAACAGCTTTTTTCGTATAAATGCAGACGTTTTCTCGCCTCAGCATAAGAACAAGTCCTTCTGCATTCGGCTTATCGAAAACGTTCGAATCATCGCTACACTATTGGTATTGACTTCATTACAATCGTGTGATGTCTGTCTCGGTCTTTTGGACTTTGGATTAGAAATGTTAGATGATTGGTATTATTATCAGCAATGCGATTCTGGAAGGGGACAGACCTATAACTCTTCTGGAGGAGGACGAACCTATAAACAGTCCTATAGATCAACCTATAAACCAGCCTATCAACCGAACAGAGGCAAAAACAAAAACATACAAGAAGAAGAAATACAAGAGGAAAGAATAAAGACCAGAAAGGAGAAATGCGACGTATGCAATGGAACAGGATCGGTTGAGTGGGCTCCTGAGTTTTACATGAGTGGCAATCGATGCAAAATATGCCAAAAGAAGAAAGACGTGACCCACCGGCATCCTATCAAATGCAAGAATTGCGATGGAGAAGGGTTCATCAGGATACCTATAGATGAAAGTGGAAAGTAAAAATGGATATTAAACAGGAGTTAAAAAGGACGATGGTTATGATGCGTGCATCTCCGCATATTCAAGGATTAGAACCTGACGCCTATGTAGGAGTGAACGACCCAGTCGTCGGCAAGCATCTGATAGTTGGGCTTGTGGCCCAGGCGTATGAGGTTGAAGACACCATCGAGGCCAAACATGAAATATCGGCTGATGTTGTAGTTAGCCGACAGACGAGTTACTCCAGTCAAGGACACGTTGCGCGTACCGCCCAGATACTGGTCCGACACACGTTCCAAATACTCTTTTTGGTCATCTGTCATTGCATTGCGCGACTTCACATTGCCTTTCAATGCTATCATCAGCATTGGCATTAACGAGCCATGAAGCATCAGACGGCCTTCATCGGTGACATGATTATAGCCATACCCTCCGCCCAAAGCAAACATCGTGGAAGAGAACTGGTTCAAGCCCTGCATGGTCTGGATCATCACTTCCTTATGCAGTTTCACACGAGAATGGAACACGATGCCGCTGAGTTGCCATGAACCAGCTGACTTACGTTGAATCATGTCGGTTTTGAAAGCCGCGCGATAACTATAGCGACGGGGTGAGAACACATAATAAAAATTGAGCAAATAAGAGCTTACATCAAGGTCGCCACGACCTATGGTACCCAGTTCATCGAGTGTCTCTCTGGCATGCAGCAACTGAGGCATAACGACAGAACGCTCCTCCTCGTTCAAGCCCATAGCGTACTCATGGAAACGCTGCTCCAAAAGTTCACGACCTTCCAAGCGGATGGTTCCTTTCATACGCTTCGTACGATGCAAACGGCCCTCGAATCCAAAACAGCCCATGTCAAGGCCTAACGAGAGGTCAACACTGAAACCATTGGCTACATTGAATGTATATCCTATGGAGGCACAGTCGTAGCCGATATTGATGCCCACTTGGCTTTTAAGGCCAGAATGTGCGTCGAGCTCCAGCTTTCCCATGTCGTAACCTACAGGTACAACCCCACCTAATGTTTGGCTCAGCATCTCGGAAGCTTCGATATGAGGTGTCTTGATGTTGAGATCCAAACCGGCATGGTAGGAACTGACCACCACCGACCAGTGGCGGTCGGGGACGTTGACGTAATTGGTATCCACACGGCTCACGTCATAACGCACCAGTTGGTCCATCAGCCAATTGAAGGTGCGTTTCAGACCCGACTGTTTCTTCACAGGACTCATTCCGTCCAAGGTATCAACCACCACAGAGTCTTGCTCACACATTATCTGTTCAGCGGCAAACAACCTACCACAGAACATTATTGCAAGCATCATCAACAGATATTTCCTCTTCATGATTCCAAAGATACAATGTTTTTGTGAAATTTGGGTATATTATCTGCCTTTTTCAGCACCAAAACCAAATAAAACGCCATCTTTTCATCCTTGTATGGGTATTTTCCTGAGCCAAATTATAGAATACACACTATGTTTTTGTTACACAAATTTGATAATTTGCGTCAGATGGTCATATAGTTGGGTGGATAATTTGATTGGATGGATAAAAATGTCTATCTTTGCTTTCGCTTGAGGAATAACGATATATACGAACATCTTTCCTTTATCCTTGTGTTATGTGCAGTGTCTGACCAAGACGCTGAAAAACTTACAGTTTGAGAAAAACAACAAAAACAACCAATCAATATGACAAATCAACAACAAGGATCCAAATCCTATCTTATTTCCATCGTAATGGTGGCTGTGCTCGGCGGTTTGCTCTTCGGCTACGACACTGCAGTGATTTCGGGAGCAGAGAAAGGCCTTCAGGCATTCTTCAAGAACGGTTTCGAATACACCGATGCAATGCATGGTTTCACAAGCAGCAGCGCGCTAATCGGCTGTATCATCGGTAGTGCGCTTTCTGGTATCTTGGCCACCCGTCTGGGCCGCAAGCGCTCACTGATACTCGCTGGTATCTTGTTCTTCATCTCTGCCCTTGGCAGCATGGAGCCCGAGTTCCTGCTCTTTAAGCATGGCGAGGCCACTACAAGCCTGCTGGTGATGTTCAACATCTACCGTGTCATCGGTGGTATAGGCGTAGGTCTGGCATCTGCCATATGCCCGATGTATATTGGCGAGGTTGCACCCTCCAACATTCGAGGCATGCTCGTTTCATGGAACCAATTCGCCATCATCTTCGGCCAGCTGGTGGTTTATTTCGTCAATTTCTTCATCCTTGGCGAACACATACAGCCTCTGGTGGAGGAGATGGGCAAAGGACTTGCCGCCATCAACCCCAACGCCCAATGGACAGTGACCACAGGTTGGCGTTATATGTTTGGTAGCGAGGCTATTCCCGCAGGACTCTTCGCCTTGCTGATATGCTTCGTGCCTGAGACACCTCGTTATCTGGTGATGATTGGCCAGGACGAGAAGGCTTTGGGTATCCTTTCACGCATCAACGGAGGCGACAAGGCCCAGAAGATTCTCAACGACATCAAGGACACTATTACCGTGAAGACCGAGAAGCTCTTTACCTACGGTTGGCTCTGCATCTTCGTGGGCATCATGCTCAGCGTGTTCCAGCAGGCTGTGGGCATCAATGCCGTGCTCTACTACGCTCCTCGTATCTTCGGTGACATGGGCATGGAAGATCCGATGATGATCACCGTCTTCATGGGTATCATCAACATCCTCTTCACCCTCGTGGCCATCTTCACTGTCGAGAAGTGGGGGCGCAAGCCACTGCTCATCTGGGGTTCGATAGGCATGGCGCTCGGTGCATTCGGTGTGGCCATCACCTTCGGTCACGAAGGTATGGAATGGGGCACCGCTGCCAGCCTCCTTATCTACTCCGCCTCGTTCATGTTCTCGTGGGGTCCCATCACATGGGTGCTCATCGCTGAGATCTTCCCCAACACCATCCGTGGCGCTGCTGTGGCCATCGCAGTAGCCTTCCAGTGGATCTTCAACTTTATCGTATCGTCCACCTTCGTTCCGATGTTCAACATGCACCTCACTGAGGGCGATGACTTCGGCCACTGGTTCACCTACGGCCTCTACGGTATCATCTGCGTGGTTGCGGCTCTGTTCGTTTGGAGACTCGTTCCTGAGACCAAGGGCAAGACTCTGGAGGATATGACAAGACTTTGGAGAAGAAGACAATAAACACATGTCTTTCATAGAATAGAGAAGCGGGATGACCCTCTGTGGAGTCATCCCGCTTCGTCATTGTGTCAGGTTGCCAGCCTATGTGTGTCTAATGCCGTCCGCCACGAGCTGCCACAAGCTTGCTGTTGCTGTTCGTCGTACCCGAGTTGCCCGCACTGGTTCTTACCCTGGTCGTGCCGCTCGCGCTATTGTTCGACGGACGGGAATTGTTCGTATTGTTGTTATTGTGCTGGATGCGAGCATTGTTGTGTCCCGCACCGTTGCTTGGAGTGTTCTGCACATGTGTCGTCCCAGTGGGATGGTTCGGCTTACGTACATCGTTGGGTTTGCCATTGTAGTGTCCTGTGCCATGACCGCCAGTAGGTGGGAAGTCGTTGCGTCTGCCTGCTTTCACCGTTCTCATGCCACCGCCTACAGGATGATTGTATTTGATGCCCTTGTAGTAGCTGGTATGATGGTTGTTGGCGCGGCTGTGAGCGCTGTGATACACCACGTATGCTTGCGGACGGTCGAAGAAAAAGTTACCACGAACATACATATTGTAGATTGCAAAGGACCAGAGATTGCCACTGCGATACACCACCGGACGATAGAAGTAGGAGATGTTCTTGAAGCGACGGTACTGTGCCGGAGTGAGAATGTAGCTCAGGTCGGTGCAGAGATGATCCCAGTAGATACCGTATATGTTGCTTGGAGTGATATTCAGAAAGTAGTCGAAATATACCTCGTAAACCGACTCATACTGCATCTCAGAGAGATCAAGTTCGTAAGCCATCTTGTCTGCGATGAACGCTGCCTCTTCACGTGCCAACTCGTAGCTCATGCCTTTGGCGGATGCGACAACCATTGTCACCATCACCATAAGTGTAATCATAAACTTCTTCATATGCCTGAATCTTTAGATGTTGTTAATAATCGGTTTTTGTTCTCTTTACCATTATGACGACAAAGAGTCTGAATAGTTTAGTCGGCGATTGTGAAAAAATGCAAAAGACTCAGCCTCCCACTTTGTCACCAGCAGGATGTAAGGAGTTCATCGTTACACGATGTGATTAGTAAAAAACAGGATAGAGGTTGTTAGTGACTTGTCAACTGTAGAGGAAGCGCTTGATGCTCTTCTTTGGGGTTTTCTCGAAAGGTTCCTCTCGCAGTTCAATAGCCGACACTCTGCTATAGGCTGGCAGGACGTGATTGAGGTGCTTCATGTTCTGGTCCATCACTTTCTTCACATCATTGTCATTGAACGACATGGACTTCATTGCCTCCGCATCGGGATAAACCAAGGCTACGAACTTCTCGCCACGCTGCACCACCAGACAATCAGCCACCAAAGGCATACCACCCAACTTGTCCTCGATCTCCTCGGGATAAACATTTTGTCCGTTAGAAGCAAGGAGCATGCTTTTCAGGCGGCCGCGGATGAAGATGTGTCCGTCGGGAATCATTGTGCCAAGGTCACCCGTATGGTACCATCCCTCACTGTCGATGGCCTGTGCTGTAGCCTCCTCGTCCTTATAATAGCCAAGCATCACATTCTGGCCGCGGGCAAGAATCTCTCCGCTCTCATCATCGGGGTTTGCCCGCACTATCTTTACTTCCATGCCGTCAACAGGCTGGCCACACGACCCTGGCAAGTTGTCCATGTAATCACTGAAGGAGATCAGCGGTGCGCACTCAGTGACGCCATATCCAACGGAGATGGGGAAACCGATACTGCGTAGGAACGACTCCACCTCCTGGTTGAAGGGCGCTCCACCCACGATTACCTCGTAAATCTTGCCACCGAAAGCTTCCATTACCTGCTCGTAAATCTTGTGTTTCACCTTTCGGCTCACCACCGGCATATTCAACAACAGCCGCATCACATTGGTCTGAATCTTGGGGAAGACCTTCGTTCGCACCATCTTCTCGATAATCAGCGGCACAGCGATGATGATGGCAGGCCGCACATCCTTGAAGGCCTGTGCCAGGGTAGATGGTGATGGAACACGGGTGAGGAAATAGACATGGCATCCATTACAGAAAGCGAAAATCAGTTCCACCAACAGGCCGTACATATGTGCGAGTGGAAGCATGTTGAGCATATGCGATCCTTTAGCCAGCTTTGGACCTATCACCCTAATACAGAATTCGAGATTGCCAGTAATGGCCCGATATGGAATCATCACACCCTTGGAATAACCCGTGGTGCCACTGGTGTAGTTGATTACAGCGAGTTCCTCGGGCTTGTCATGATGGTAATGCACATGCTCGGGACGGAAATATTTGGGGTATTTCTTGCCATAAAGCTCGTTGAGGTGCTCTCGTGCGTAGGTCAACTGCTCGCTGCGACTCTCTATCAACGAGAAGTCGGAGAACTGGATGATGCCTTGTACACCTGGTATCTCTTTCAAATCGACCGACTTCAGCATATTGTCGCTGAGGAACAACAGCAACGACCCACTATGGTTGATGATATTGTGGATTTGTTCCGACTTGAATTCATGTAATATGGGCACAGCTACGGCGCCGTAGGTGAGGATGGAGAAGAAGGCCACACCCCAATGTGAGCTGTTGCGCCCGCAAAGGGCTATCTTGTCGCCAGGGCGGATACCGCAATTCTCGTACATGATGTGCAGTTTCTCTATCTTACGCGCAACATCATGGCATCTCAGGGTCGCGCCACCGTAATCGGTGAATGCATCCTCGTTCCATCGGCGGATGATATTGTCCTTGAAATAGGAACATAAACCTTGTTTCTGGCTCATCGGAAATCTATGTGTTTTTAAGGTTGTTTTTCTTTTTTAATGCATTCTTTCGAACAATTTGTGCAAAAATACAAAAAAGAATGAAAAGAACCATGCAGATTCACACATTTTTCTTCCTTTTGTGCAAAAAAACACATAATTATGGTATTGTTCTGAAAAAGGTGACTGCGTACCCATGTGGCCAGCTCTGGAACTCTTAGGTCTATAGCGTCCTATCTGCAAAAAGCGCGCCCTCGCTCCAGGAGCGAGGGCGCTGTCGATTGATTGGTGATTAGTGGGGTTAATAGGTCATCATAGGTGGGAGTTCCTTGGCCTGAGCCACCATCTTCTCCACTTCCTTCAAGGCGGGCACTCTCCTGACGAGATGCTTCTGCTCGTTGGTTTCTTCGAGCTTGGCGGTCAGGTTGGCTGGCACACGATGCTGCAGTTCCTTCACGGTGTCCACACCAGCAGCTTCAAGCAGTTCAGCGAACTGTGGTCCCACACCCTTGATGCGGAAGAGGTCGGCATGGTTGGTCCATGTTAGGATGAGTTTCTCTGAGATACCTGTCTCCTCAGCCAAAGCCTTGCGGCCAGCGGGACCAGCACACTTGTCGAGAAGGTCGGACACCTTGACGATACCAGCGGCGATGAGTTTTGGTGCATACACCTCGCCTATTCCCTCAATGTCGATAATTTTGTAAGCCATCTTGATATTGTTTAATTTAGGTTAATAAAGAATGTTGTAGTCTGTTAGTATATGGCTATCACAGCTCAGATGCGCCTATTTCAATAATAAACAGGCTTTCTTGCGAAATTTCTATGCAAATATAACGATAAAAAATTCAATAACAAGAATTTGCAATAGATTTTTTATGATTTTATTGAATTTTTCTTTCTTTTTCGGCCTTACAGCAATTCAAGATATGGAGCAAAACAATCAATGTACATTTCGCTTACTTGATGATGACGAATTTCGCTGCCACTCCGTTCTTGCCCTCGGAATTGGTGGCCAACACGTAATATACACCGCTGCCGCAACGTTTGCCTGCCTTATTCTTCAAGTTCCAACTGTACTGGCCTCCCGAAGACGTACCCTCATGGATGAGACGACCTGCGGCATTGACAATTTTCACGTTGCTGTCGTACGATAAACCAGTGATGCTGATCCTGCCGGTATAATCAGGACGCACGGGATTGGGATAGATCTTGATGTTGTCGCGGTCCATCTTCTCCACGGGGTCGGTGGCATCGCTGACATACGACACCAATCCCTGATCTTCAGTGGCAAAAAATACCTCGCCAGTTTCGCCGTTGATGGCGATGTCGCTGACATTGTCGCTGATGAGCGGGCTGTTCTCGGTGGTGAAATGAGCCAGCTGCTCCAGTCCGTCGGCGCTGATGAGATAGACACCGTTGCCTGCCGTACCTATCCACTTGCGGTTGCCACCGTCGATGGTGACGCAGTTGATGCTCACATTGGTGAGCAGATAGTCGGCCAGACCGCTGCCGTCGTTGCGTGGCACTTTCACTTGATGGAATCGGAACTCGTCGCTAAAGAACGTCTCTGGATGACTGTTCATAAAGAGTCCTTTGTCGGTACCGAACCACATCGTGCCGTTGAGGTCCTCAGTGATACAAGTGACAAGATCGACCGTATAGGTAGTGTTGTCCTGGTTTGTGAATTCAGTCAGCAGTCGACGTTCATGACCTTTCGTGTTATTAAGGTTGCCATTGGTGTTGATGCAGAACACGCCAGCTAAATAACCATTGTTAGTTCGACGGCGACTGTTGATCCACGCCCATCCATTGCGGTCAAAGAGGATATGGTCCATAGAGGGGTTGTTTGCGATCTCGTCGTAATACAAGGCACTCCACCGGCCATCGTTCTTCAAGACACGCACAAGGGTGTCGGTCTCGTTGTTCAGCATCCAGAGGTTGTGCTTGCCATCATACTCCACACCCGTGATACGAACAAATCGCTCTGGGTGTGCATCATTGGGCAAAATGGTCGCCAAAGGACTGTTGCTATGGTCATAATGGTTGACCATCTTGTAGTTCTTGAACTCGTATATGCCATCGACCACCGAGCCGCAGAAATGATGCTCTGGGTCGTCTGGATCCTGCACCACGTCAGTGATGTCGCGGTAACACTGACTGCCCACCAGATTGAGCGGTCCCTCCTCGTCAAAACAGGTGAACTTGCCATCCTGATACTTCATCAAAGTACCAGGAAAGCTCTGCCCGTTGAAACTGAAGATACCACCGGCAATGAGTAAGCGCCCGCCATCCTCCATGCGGAGGAAGGTGGCGTAGTTGCGTATCGGACTCTCCGGAATGATGCTGCCCACGGTCACGGTTAGCTTGTCGCCACTGATAGAATAGCCGCGAAGGCCATTGCTTCCGCAAGCCGCCCAATATTTGTCGCCCGACTTCTCCAGAAAACTGATGCTGTCGGCGAGCTGAGTCACCTCATCCGCGCTGTTGATGGTTGTCATAGCGGTATGACGGAAGAGATAGAGCGTGCCGTCAATGACGTTCCACGATGAGAAGATCGATTTATCCTTCACCTCGACTCCACGAAACGTCTCCTTGTCACCAATCTTCAGCAGTCCACTGCCACTAATAGCGTATATGGAGCCAGAGAAAGAGATGAGTTTGGTGAGATTGAGCGAGCTTATTTTAGACCAGTTGGCTGCATCGAGAAGGTTGTCCGACACATTGCCTCTAAAGACTCCTGACTTGGTCGCAGCATAAAGCTTGCCATCCTCAATCATCACACTGTTCACATGATTGCCCAGGTTGTAGAAGTTGCGCACAAGACGCTTGTTCACATCCAGCAGCATGACACCGCTGCCCAACGACAGATACACGATGCTGCCATCCACATACAAGTCGTTGACCGATTTGTCGTTCAAGGTCTTGAGTTTCAGGTCGGTGATGTTATAAACATCACCGTCATCGTTCATCAAGTCTATATTGCCATTGTCATATACAATCACGAGCTCCTTGGCGTCACGGCAATAGACGATATCGGCGATGGCGTTGTCGCTGAGTGCATTGGCCCGGGTATAAGTTTCCACACTGCTGTCCTCGCTGTCATAGGAAAACAGGCCACCATAGCTGAGGACATACACCTTACTGCCGACACACACGCACTTTGTGGCGTTGTGGTAGGAGGAATACACTGTCCAACGGCCATTGCCGTCATCGGCCAGCATGCTGATGGAGCACACCACCGACAAGAGTGAGAATAGGAATCTACGCATATATATGACAATTAATGATTACAAATGTGGTCTATTCGTTGGTGCCTGTCAGGAAGTCGGCGAGTTTGGCCACAGCCCTGCCACGGTGGCTGATGCTGTTCTTCTCATCAGCTGTCATCTCAGCGAAGGTGGAGTGAAAGCCTTCGGGAACGAAGACTGGATCGTAGCCGAAACCCTGGGTCCCTTTATGCTCATGAATGATGGTTCCACGTACAATACCTTCGAAGAGATGCTCCTCTCCCTGATATAATAACGCAATAACTGTGCGGAATTGTGCGCTGCGGTCGTTTTTTTCTCTTAAATTTTCCAACAGTTTCCGCATATTGGCCTCAGAGTCGTGATTCTCGCCCGCATAACGGGCGCTGTAGATACCTGGCGCTCCGTCCAAGGCACGACATTCCAGCCCTGTGTCATCAGCAAAACAATCGAGTCCGTAATGCTCCTTCACGAACTTGGCTTTCTGCATGGCATTGCCTTCCAGGGTGTCGGCGGTCTCGGGGATATCCACCTCACAGCCTATGTCGGCCAGACTCTTGATATCGAACCTCTCGCCCAATATCTGCCGCACTTCCTGCAGCTTGTGCTTGTTGTTGGTGGCGAATACTAATGTCTTCATTTCTCGTGTCTTATTTGCCCTTGAACTTGTCGAATCCCTCACCGAACACACCCGAAACGTTGCTCATGCTCACAAAGGCATGTTGGTCAATGAGCCTGATGGCGCGGAAGATGTTCAATGACTCACGTTTCTTGGCCAGCACCAACAGCACCGGACGGTGGTTCTTGGTGTACCATCCCTTGGCGTCGAGCACGGTCACACCACGTCCGCCCGCGTTGATGGCGTCAGCAATCTTCTCATACTCCTCGCTGATGATGAAGAACAGCACCGACTGACGACGGCGGTTCATCACATAATCAAGTGTCACGCTCGAGATGATAAGTGTGGCGAAACCGAATACCACGCGGTACCAGTCGTGGAACACAAAGTAACAAGAGGTGATGATGATGAAGTCCATAATCATCATCATGTTACCCAACGACACGTCCTTATACTTGTTCACCACTGCCGCGATAATGTCTGTGCCGCCCGTGCTTCCATTGTTGAGAAAGCAAATCGACAGAGCGAGACCTTCAAGCAAAGCGCCTATCACACATGCCATGAAGGCCTGATCACCCACAATGCGGGGCAGGTTGCCGTCTGCATCCTGGAAGAGGCGCTGAAACAGCCATAGGAAAAAAGTCAGCGTAAACACGGCGAAAATCGTGCGGAAGCAAAACTTCCATCCAATGATCTTAATGGCAAGGATCAGGAGCACCGCATTGATGAAGAAATAGGTGTTCTGAATTTCTAATCCTGTGGCGAAATAGATGATGATCGACACACCGGTCACACCACCTGTAGTAATCTGGTAGGGAAGCATGAAACAGGTCACGGCGAACGCATAGATCATCAAACCTACGGTGATGAAGAAATAGTCTCTCAACTCATCTAACAAACTCAACTTCGGCATCACCGGTGTCTTTATGTTACCTACTTTCATTTGGCTTTTTTGGAGTTAAAGGGGAAGTAAAAGGGGGTAAAAGGTTGTCTATTTTTTCAGCACGATGTTGACGATGCGCTTGGGCACCACGATAACCTTCACAATAGTGAAGCCGTCGGTGTATTTCTTTGTCTGTTCAGAAGCCAGCACCATTTGCTCAATGGTGGCATTGTCGGCATCGGCGGCGAACTCCATCGGGAAACGAGCCTTTCCGTTGAAGCTGACCATCATCTTCACCATGTCCTCCTTAAGATAGGCCTCGTCGTAAGTTGGCCACTGGGCGTCACAAACCGTCGTGGAGTGACCAAGGGCTTCCCACAGCTCCTCAGAAAGATGAGGAGTGAATGGAGCAATGAGCACGGCGAATGTCTCAAGCACAGACTTGTTGCGGCACTTGAGCTGGTTGAGTTCATTCAAGCATATCATGAAGGCACTTACCGAAGTGTTGTAGGAGAAGTTCTCGATGTCAGTGGTGACCTTCTTGATCAACTTATGAATGGACTTGAGCTCCTCCCTCGTGGGCGCAGTGTCCTCGGCGGTAAGTTTGCCGTCCTTGTCGAAATAGATGTTCCACAACTTGCGGAGAAAACGGTGACAACCGTCGATACCGTTGGTGTCCCATGGCTTGCTCTGCTCCACGGGGCCGAGGAACATCTCGTAGAGACGAAGGGTGTCGGCTCCGTATTTCTCCACCACCATGTCGGGGTTCACCACGTTGAACATCGACTTGGACATCTTCTCCACAGCGAATCCGCAGACATACTTGCCATCCTCAAGTATGAACTCAGCGTCTTTGTATTCAGGTCGCCAGTTTCTGAAAGCCTCCACATCGAGGATATCGTTGCTCACGATGTTCACATCCACGTGTATAGGTGTCACGTCGTAGTCCTTGCTCAGTCCGAGGCTGACGAAGGTGTTGGTGTCCTTCACACGATAGACGAAGTTGCTTCGGCCTTGAATCATACCTTGGTTGATGAGTTTCTGGAAAGGCTCCTCCTTCACGCTGTAGCCATAGTCGTGGAGGAACTTATTCCAGAAACGACTGTAGATCAAGTGTCCAGTGGCATGCTCTGTACCTCCCACGTAAAGATCCACATTCTGCCAGTATTCATCGGCTTCCTTGCTTACGAGGCAAGTGTCGTTCTTGGGATCCATGTAACGGAGATAGTAGGCACTTGAGCCAGCGAAACCAGGCATGGTGTAGAGGTCGATGGGGAACACCGTCTTGTTGTCAATCAATGAGTTGTCCACCACCTGTTTGTTTGCTTCGTCCCAAGCCCACACCTTGGCATGTCCAAGTGGGGGCTCTCCAGTGGCTGTTGGGAGGAAATTATCCACCTCTGGAAGCAAGAGTGGCAAACACTCTGTAGGAATCATCTGTGGCACCCCGTCCTTGTAATATACAGGGAAAGGCTCTCCCCAATAGCGTTGACGGCTGAAGATGGCGTCGCGCAGACGATAGTTCACCTTCACATGTCCAATACCGTGCTTCTCCACGTATTCTTTCGTGGCGGCGATAGCTTCTTTGACGGTCAGTCCGTTGAGCGAGAAATCAATATACGGTTTGACATCTGTTCGAGGTGAGTTGCACACGATGCCTTCCTTGGCGTCGTAGCTCTCCTCACTGACATCGCAGCCTTCAATCAGCGGGATGATGGGCAGTCCGAAATGCTTGGCAAAGGTGTAGTCGCGACTGTCGTGGGCAGGCACGGCCATGATGGCACCTGTGCCATAACCAGCAAGTACGTAGTCGCTCACCCAGATGGGGTTGGCCTCGCCAGTGAAGGGGTTGATGGCGTAACTGCCGGTGAACACACCTGTCACCTTCTTGTCAATCATGCGCTCTCGCTCAGTGCGCTTCTTTGTCTCCTCAACATAGGCATCGACGGCAGCTTTCTGCTCTGCTGTGGTCAGTTCGCCCACCAACTCGCTCTCAGGAGCCAACACCATGAAAGTGACACCGAACATTGTATCGGCACGTGTGGTGAAGATGGTGAACTGCTTGTCGCTGTCCTTCACCTTGAACACCACCTCGGCACCCTCACTTCGTCCTATCCAGTTGCGCTGTGTTTCTTTCAGTGAGTCAGTCCAGTCGATGTTGTCGAGTCCATCGAGAAGGCGCTGTGAGTAGGCGCTCACACGCAGGCACCACTGTCGCATCTTCTTCTGCACCACAGGGAATCCGCCACGTATGCTCACTCCTTCCACCACTTCATCATTGGCAAGTACAGTACCCAATTCTGGACACCAGTTCACCATGGTATCGCCCAGGTAAGCTATGCGGTAGTTCATCAAGACCTCACTACGCTCTTTCTCGTCCATCTGCTTCCATTCGTCAGCAGTGACATTGATATTTTCAGTAGCCCAGGCATGTAGTCCTTCGGTACCTTGCGCCTCGATATGGGCAATGAGTTGTTCGATGGGTTGTGCCTTATTGAGGTCTGTGTCGTAATAACTGTTGAACATGAGTTGGAACGCCCATTGTGTCCAATGGTAGTAAGAAGGGTCGCATGTACGCACCTCGCGGTCCCAATCGAAGCAGAAACCAATCTTGTCGAGCTGCTCACGATAGTGGTTGATGTTGGCCACAGTAGTGATTTCAGGGTGTTGACCTGTTTGTATGGCATATTGCTCAGCTGGCAGTCCGTATGCGTCGTAACCCATTGGATTGAGCACATTAAAGCCCTGTTGACGTTTGTATCGTGCATAGATGTCGCTGGCAATGTAGCCCAGCGGGTGGCCCACATGCAGACCCGCTCCCGATGGATAGGGGAACATGTTCAACACATAGAATTTCTTCTTCGTCTTGTCTTCCTCAACGTGGTATGTCTTCTGCTCCACCCAACGCTGATGCCATTTCTTCTCAATGTCTCTGAAATTGTAGTCCATTTTCTTATGTTTATATTCTTGTTTCGTCGTTGTGAAAAGGGTATAATATCCTTTTAAACTGCAAATTTACAATCTTTTCGCCTAATAATCATGTTTTTTCAACTTATTTCTGACAGTGGCAAAAAAATCAATGGGAAAAACACAAAACATTCCAAGTAATAGAATGAAATGAATAAAAGACTTGAAATGAAACAACAATAATGGAACATTAAACTCACAGATAATTGGGTAGGAGCATGGGGATTAGTTCCCCATGCGTCCTCCCACACCACCGTACAAGCGGTTCCGCATACGGCGGTTCCGTGCTTTGACACCTCCGAGGGCGTGCGTCTTGTTGTCTTCGGCTATCAACTGCCAAACATC
>JAFWPH010000022.1 GCA_017509605.1 Bacteroidaceae bacterium
CGCTATCAATAACTATGGCCATTGGAACTTCAAGCCTGCAGCTCGCCTGATTTGGGACTTCTTCCGCCACTTCTCTCGTGACATGGAAACCAAGAAGCTGAATTATACAGAATAAAGAATTTGACAAAACTTATTGAATATGAAAAAGATTATCTCACTGATATGCGCCTTGATGGTGGTGTCGGGCATGGCTTTAGCGCAGAGGGGAGAACCTGTGGTCATTCCTCTCTGGCCTAATGGAGCACCCAACGACAACCATCTTACTGGCGAGGAAGGGCACCCAGACCCAAGGAGTGTCAACAATGTTTCTAAGCCTGAGTTGTGGGTTTACCCTGCATTTAGACCTAATGGTACTGTCATCATCGCTTGTCCTGGTGGCGGATATGTCTATTTGGAGATAGAAAAAGAAGGCACTGCGTTGGCACCTTGGTTCAACTACATAGGCGTGACGCTGGCTGTGCTGAAATATCGTATGCCCAACGGACATTTTGAGACCTCTTTGAGTGATGTGCAGGAGGCAATCAAGATTATGCGTCAGCATACCTACGACTGGAAGGTGAATCCAAACAAGGTGGGTGTCATGGGGTGCTCTGCTGGTGGTAACCTGGCTTGTGAAGCTGCTGTTCAGTTTACGGGCCCAGAAAATAGACCTGATTTCCAGATTCTGCTCTATCCCTCCACCATTCCTAATAGCTATATGAACAATGAGATGCATGGAGCTAATGCCACTCAGGAAATGATAGACAAATACACTATACTCAAAAATGTCAAGCCTAACACTCCTCGTGCTTTTATAGCTTGCAGTGCCGACGACCCTATCGTGTCGTTTGAAGAAAGCATTCAATATTTTCGCGTGTTACAACAGAACCGCATTCCATCAGTGTTGCATATTTATCCTACAGGTGGTCACGGATGGTGCGAAGGTCCGTGGTTTCATTACGCACGCGAATGGAAAGCCGAGTTGGAAAGATGGCTCCTTGAAGAATAAAAGAATGCTCTCACCGTTAGCCAAACTGACTAAGGTGAGAGCATTTAACTTAATAAGTGAAGAATCTTCTATTTGCCCACGCAAAATCTTGAGAAGATGAGTTCGAGGGTTTCGTCGGTGGTGAAGTCGCCGAGGATGTCGCCGAGGGAGTGGAGGCAGTCGCGGAGCTCCTCGCTGACGAGGTCGGCGGTGAGGCCTTGGTCAAGGGATTGTCGGGCGGCGTCGATGGCTTTCCTGGCGTGGACGAGAGCCTCATAGTGGCGGACGTTGGTGACGATGATGTCGGTGTTGCTGTACTCGGCCTTGTTGGCGGCCTCGATGAGCATGTCGGTCAGGGCAGGGATGTTGTCTCCGTTCTTGGCGCTGATGCGGATGGTCTCGTTCTCGTTGATGCCCGAGTTGGTATAGACGAAGTTGTAGATGTCGTAGAGTTGGTCGTCTGGGATGGCGTCGCATTTGTTGATGACCACAATGAGCGTCTTGCCTGCGGTCAGCGGTATGATCTTGTCGCGTATTTCCAGGATACTGTTCGATGGAGAGAGAACTTCCTGCTCCTTGTCAATCGTCCCGGATTCCACTTGCTCATGAAAAGTCGTCTCAGATTCCACCTGTTCGTTTTCAATTGTTTCGGATTCCACTGGCTCCAGATTCTCCTGATGATGGTCTGTCTCGGCGCTGCGACTCTCTTCTGCAAACTCCGTTTCTTCAGATACAGGCTGTGGAGTGGGGGAGTTGAGCGTTTCGAGTATGGAGGTGGCATCGACCAACCATAATACAATCTGGGCGTTCTTGATGCGTTCGTAGGTGCGTTCTATCCCCATGTTCTCCACCACGTCGTCGGTATGTCGGATACCTGCGGTGTCGATGAAGCGGAAGTTCACGCCGCGCAGTGTCACGCAGTCTTCTATGGCATCGCGTGTGGTGCCGTGTATGTCGCTGACGATGGCTTTGTCGTCGTGAAGCAACTGGTTGAGGAGGGTGGATTTGCCCACATTGGTCTCACCGATGATTGCCACAGGTATGCCGTTTCGGATGGCGTTGCCTGTGTCGAAACTGTCGGTGAGGCGACTGATGGCAGCACCGATTTCCTCAGACAGCGAGATGAGTTTTGTGCGGTCGGCGAACTCCACGTCCTCCTCGCTGAAGTCGAGTTCCAGCTCCAGAAGCGAGGTCATCTCAAGCAGGCGGTCGCGCAGACGTCGGAGTTCCCGGCTGAAGCCACCCCTCATCTGGCTCATCGCCAGACGGTGGGTGGCCACATTGGTGGATGCGATAAGGTCGGCCACGGCTTCAGCCTGACTTAGGTCCATTTTGCCATTGAGGAAGGCGCGTTTGGTGAACTCGCCGGGCTGGGCATTGAAACAGCCGTGGTTGAGCAGCAGTTGCACGACCTGCTGGAGTATAAAAATGGAACCATGGCACGATATCTCCACACTGTCCTCGCCAGTATAGGAATGTGGTTGGCGGAACACGCTCACCAACACCTCGTCAAGCAACTGTCCGTCATCTGTCATGATGTTGCCGTAAGCCAAAGATTGGCTTGCGTAGTCTGGAAGTTTGCGGCCTGAAGCTGACACGAAAATGGAATCCACAATTTGAATGGCATCGGGACCAGATACCCTCACTATTCCTATTGCGCCGCCCACAGCGGTCGATATCGCACAAATGTTAGTCATCTTTGAATGAAGGATTGAAAGTTTATTTCACAAATATCTTATAACTTCTTGTATGGTCGAGATACCTTTTATTGACGATGTTCAGACCTCGTTGCGGACGTTGGATCCTGATGCCGTTGGGCGTATAGAATGTGGTCTCACATTCGCCTTCGTCATCTGAGGGAACATTGATGTCGTCGTTTATGCCGTCGCTGTGGCGTATGCCGAGGAAGGCATCCAAGGCCAGCGTGGGCTTGAGGGTCAGCGGGTTCCATGCGCCGAGGTTGTAGTCGTCAACCAATTCGGGCTCCCAATAGTACAGCCCTGAAGCGCCCACGTCCATCAACTTGCAGATGAAGGCGCAGAGCCATTGATTGGCCTCCAACTGACGGTCAACGTAGTAGCCAGTCTCCACGATGAGCACGGGTTTGCCGTAGCGTTCCTTCAGCATCTTGACATTCTCCACCACCTTGTCAATCAATTCGTATGGCTGGAGAGACGACCTCTTCACATGCACGGACAGTCCGATGGCATCCCATTTCGCTCCCTTGGCCTGTAAGTTGTCGAAGTACTCGGTCAGCCATTGCGTGTCCTCGCACTCGCCCACATGAATAATGGTCTGCACATCAGGATTGACGGACTTCACCTCATCGTAGGCGGCATTGATGATGCTGACGAAAGCGTCAGTCTCTCGTCCCTCGTTCCACAACATCCCGCGGTCTGTTTCGTTGCCTATCTGCACCCAACGTAGCTTGTCCTTGATGTTGGCAGCCCTTACTGCCACTTTGGTATGTGTCTTCACGTTTGTCAGCAGTTTGTCGAATGTGGTTCCTTTCCATCCGTCTGGCATGACGTATTCTCCCCACCAGTCGGAATAGTGAAGGTCGAGCATGATGTTGAAATCCTGGTTCGCGGCGATGTTGGCCAGGTTCCTGGCGTAGCTCCAGTTGTAGTTCTTGTCCGCAGGATTGACCAGCACACGGAGTCTGACACTGTTGACACCCATTTCTTTCAGCATGGGCATGAGAGATTGCTTCTCGCCCTGCTTGTTGTAGAAGGTCTTGCCTTTGTTGGTGAGCACAGTCAGTGAACTGATGTCGGCACCGAAATCGAACTCGCTATCGACGGCCTCACGGTCGAAGACCTTGTCGGTGACCGTCTCCACATCCTCGAAGGGGACGTCGAAATTCTTGTCCTTGACTGTGAAGTTGCGGCTCTTGACAGACCATTGGCTGGCAAAGCCCTTCAGATCGGGTTTCAGAAAGATGCGTGCGTTCTGTTTGTAACCTTTCAGTTGCCAGTCCATCCATTTCAGCGCTATGCGTCCGAACTCGCCTCCGTACTGGGCCCAGTAGGTGCCTCCGTGTCCAGCGTTTGAAAGGTCGGCCCACACCACTGGTTTCTTCACGTTGTTGAAGTCGGTCTTGGCGTTCTCATAGGCCACGTCATCCGTGCCGCCCGTCATGTAGATGAGCGGGCAGTGCAGCGAGTTGAGTGTCTGTGGCGAAGCGCCGCCCATCGACATGTATCCCATACCTGCGTTCATGATCAGCAGTGTCTTGACACGGGCGTTGGCACAGTTGGCGATGGCCTGTGCTCCACCGCACGAATGGCCCGAGAGCGCGATGTTGTTCACATCAATGGCCTTGTAGTAGTCGCTGGTCTTGATCTTCTCCTGCCTGACCAGCCAGTTGATGGCGTCAACCACCATTTTCTCGTTCGAGCCCCCGTCATCGCGCTCGCTATCGACCATCTCGAAGGAACCGATGCCCACAACTACGTAGCCGTGGGATGCCATCTCGTTCAACATGCGCTCGTAGCCGATGGACGAACCCGAGCAGGCGCCGTTGCACCAGATGAGGATGGGAAGCGGACCTTCACGACGCGCGGCATACTGCACATCGCGAGGACGATACACGGTGAAGTCGGGCAATGTCTTCTCACTGACGACGATGGCGCGATAGCGTCCGCTGCCGCCGTTATCGACTTCCTTTTGCCGTGCTATCTGGCTGTTGATGTTTTCGTTGTCGACCGCATGGACTGTAGTGGATGACATGATGGTGAGCAATCCTGTTGCCACCACCAGCACTGTTTTTCGTAAAGATCTTGTATTCATATTGTTGTCCTCAAGTTAGTAATTAGTTATCAGTTGCTATTCGTTGATTGTGGATTAAAACACTTGTTCTTCCACCACTCGGACGGCTGCTTCGAGAACATCTTGCTCTGCCGGACCGAATGTGGCCAGTTGGTCGCTGTCGATGTCGAGCACCGCACAGACGTTTCCTTGGCGATTGTGTAGTGGTACCACAATCTCGCTCTTGCTCAGACTGCTGCATGCAATATGCCCTGGAAACTCCTCCACATCGGGCACCACTATCGTTGCGTTCTTCTGCCACGAGGTGCCGCATACACCGCGACCTTTCTTGATGCGGTAGCACGCCACGCTGCCCTGGAATGGGCCCAATACGAGTTCTTCCTCTTTCACGATGTAGAATCCTATCCAGAACCAACCATACACCTCCTTGATGTAGGCAGCGGTGTTGGCAAGGACTGCCGTTGTGTCTGTCTCGCCGGAAATCAAATTCCTGAGATTCTCGATGAATACGTTTTTGTTCATATCGTTATATTATTATCCCCACTTTAACTATCTTTTCAACTATTACTTTAAT
This sequence comes from Bacteroidaceae bacterium, assembly GCA_017509605.1. Taxonomy (GTDB): domain Bacteria; phylum Bacteroidota; class Bacteroidia; order Bacteroidales; family Bacteroidaceae; genus RUG11857. The sequence goes on from JAFWPH010000022.1 coordinate 5,313, forward strand.
TAACTATTATAACTCTCTGTCTAACTTCTTGTTGTAACTTAAAAATTCACTCTAAATATATCTTCTGAAAACACAGAAAAACGCTAAAGCTTAACACCTAAAGCCTAACGCCTTACGCCTAAATCCTATCCACTACCAGTTCTATCAAGGAGTATATGCTGTTCTTGTAGTTGGCGTCGGCTTCTTTCGCCACTCTGTTGGCAATCACCATGCAGGCCGTTACCGCCTTATGGCCAAGCAGGGCCGACAGACCGGCGATGGCCGAGCTTTCCATCTCGAAGTTGGTGATGCGCTTTCCCTTGTATTCAAAGCTCATGATTTTCTCGTTCTGCTGAGGGTCGGATAGGGGAATACGCAGTTTGCGTCCCTGAGGCCCGAAGAAACCGCCGCAGGAGATGGTCACACCTTTCACCATGCCTTTTGTAGGGTCGAAGATACGATCGGCCATCTCTGGTGAGTTCTGAATCACGTAGGGGGCGCCTTTCCTTGGGTCCCATTGCTGGTGGGCGGTAAAGGCGCGTTCAAAGTCGAGGTCACAGACGCGGTCGCGCCCGTTGTAGTAGTTGAGCAGTCCGTCGAATCCGATGGAGTACTCGCTGACGATGAAGGTGCCTACCGGTGTGTAGGGTTGCAGACCGCCACAAGTGCCGATACGCACAATCTCCATGGTGGTATGATTGGGTTGGTCCTCCCGTTTCTCCAGGTCGATGTTCTTCAGGGCGTCCAATTCGTTCATCACGATATCGATGTTGTCGCAACCGATGCCCGTGGAGACGGCTGAGATACGTTTGCCTTTGTAGGTACCTGTAATGGTGTGGAACTCGCGGCTCCTGACATCACATTCTACTGAGTCGAAAAACGATGACACCATGTTGATTCGGTCGGGGTCGCCACAGAGAATCACCTTGTCAGCCAGCTGTTCCGGGCGTAGGTGAAGGTGGAAGATGCTTCCGTCGGGATTGACGATCAGTTCTGATGATGGGTATGTCACGCTCATAATTATTAGTGTTATTACTGAAACTTTTCTTGTTTACTTAATTTTGGAACTAAAAATGGAAGTTAACTTGCTACGCTCTTGGAATTTATGTGCTACGCACAGAACAATAGCTTTAACTCTTAACTCTTAACTCTTAACTCTTAACTCTTATCTCTTCACCTCTCCTGTCTTGTAGTTGATGTCGAACTTCTTGCTGTAGGTGAAGTCGCATTTGGTGCCGTCGAAAGAGATGGGGAAGATGATGGTCTTCGACTCGGGCAGGGTGGGATCCATCCAGCGGTCGCCCACATAGAGGTAGGTGGTTTGCTTCTCACCGAAGATGCGCAGTACGGAAGCTGCCTGGGTGTCGAAAGCGATGCGGTCGCCCACGTTCTCCAGAGGGCTCCATCCCTTGGTAAGCGACTTGGAGTACGACATCTTGCATTGGTTGGGATCCCAGCCCGTGCAAGCCGAGGAAAACATGAAATACATGTCGCCCACGCGTACTATCGCAGGTGCCTCACGGCGTTCGCCAGGGAAGAGGACAGTATGTTCTACTGCTTCAAGGTAGTCGTCAGACAGACGAAAGAGTCCGAGGTCCTGGTTCTCGTTGGTGGTGGAGATGAAATAAGCTGTTCCGTCATCGTCCTGGAACACATTGCAGTCTCTCGACTTGATACCCAAAGGACGTCCTCCCCAATGGAATTTGTAGGGCCCGGTGATGTTATCGCTATAAAACACGGCGGCTTCTGAAGCACCGTAGTTGCGTCCTTCCCAATGGCACCACACCACATATTGGCCCGTCTTCTTGCAGTAGAGCAGTTTGGGGCGCTCGATGAAACGGCTCTTGCCCAGTTCGGGATGAGTCACACCGTTCTCGATGATTTTTCGCTCCCATTTCCAATGCACAAGGTCTTTCGACGAGTACATATTTACGTCGGGATTCCACGACTCTGAACGGTCCTCGCCAATCATATACCATGTATCGCCCACTTTCAGAAAGCCCGCACCATGGGCCTGCACGTTGTAGCCGTCGTTGTCGAGCCACATCTCGCCGTTCTCTATCGTGGTCCAGTCGCTTGTGGCTGTCTGCTGGCATCCGCCGCTGATGTATGTGCTCAGGCCGAGCAATGTGAGAAATAGTGTCTTCTTCATCATAATGTTTTTGTTTTAATGGTTATAAATCGTGTCTATTCAAGTATAAATCAATAGGATGTTAATTCGTTGCGCTCATTGGAGTTTTTAGAAGGCTTTAGGCGTTAGCCAACAACCCGATTAAGCGAGAGCAGAGGGCAAACTCGTTTGCACTATGCCGGACATTTGAAGCAGCGAGAGCAATTAAGCTTGCATAAATTGCCGAGTCGCGCCAAATGAAGACAAAGTCAGCGTGAGGGCTGAAGGCGTTAGCCAATGTTCAATGTTCAACCTATCGTCCTGCGCGAAGCGCATAACTCCCCTTTTAACTCCCCTTTTAACTCCCACTTATCTTATCTTGCAAATTTACAAATAATTTAACTATCGCAAGTAATAATGGGAGTAAAAATGGAAATAAAAATAAAAGTAAACTCGATTCGCTCATGGGAGTTAATTAGGCATAAGCCTCAATGGTCCATGTTCAAAAATGCGATTAAGCGAGGGCAATCAAGTTTACTTGAATTGCCGAGCGTGAGCATTTTAGGCGAAGCCAATGGTCAATGTGATAATAGGGCTCTCGTTAACCTAAAAAACTTTTTTACCCGTCTTTTTCTTGGTTTTTGATGGAATATGTGTAAATTTGCTCAAATAACCGAAATACTATACAGATACAATGATTACAGGCGAGATCAAGAACCGGATAGACAGCATTTGGGACACTTTCTGGACTGGTGGCATCACCAATTCCATCACCATATTAGAGCAGATGACTTACCTCTTCTTCATGAAGATGCTCGATGACGCTCAGCGGACAAAAGAAGCTAATGCCAACGCCTTCGGTGTGGCTATCAAAGACCCTACATTCAAGCCCGGCCAATGGCACAATCCCGATACGGACAGGGATGTCGATTATAACGACCTGCGGTGGAGCGTCTTCAAGAACAAGGACCCAGAGACGATGTACCGAACGGTCAGCAAGGATGTCTTCATCTTCATCAAGACGCTGAACGAGGGTAAGGAGTCGGCCTATAGCCGTTTTATGGAGAATGCCACGTTCATCATCCAAAGCCCCAGGACGCTGACCAAGATAGTGGAAGGCATCGACCACCTCGACATGAACAACCGTGACACGATGGGCGACACCTACGAGTATATCCTCGGCAAGATGGCTGCTTCAGGCAATAACGGCCAGTTCCGTACGCCTCGCCATATCATCCGCATGATGGTGGAAATCATGCAGCCTACATTGAAAGACACCATCTGCGACCCGGCCATGGGTAGTGCGGGATTCATTGTGGAGAGTGCCAAATACATACAGGAGCACTACAAGTCTGAACTGCTGAAGAAAGAGAATGCCGAGCACTACCGTAAGGGTATGTTTCACGGTTTCGACACCGACTTCACCATGCTCCGCATCGGTGCGATGAACCTGATGCTTCATGGTGCTGACAATCCCGACATCCAATATCGTGACAGCCTTTCGACCGACAACACAGATGCAGACAAATACACGCTCTGTTTGGCCAATCCGCCTTTCACGGGCAGTCTGGACTATGAGGCTGTGAGCAAGTCCTTGCTGGCCATCACCAAGACGAAGAAGACGGAATTGTTGTTTGTCAGTCTGTTCATCCGTATGTTGCAGACGGGTGGTCGTTGTGCGAGCATCGTTCCCGACGGTGTGCTGTTCGGCAACAGTACGGCGCATAAAGCATTACGGAAAGAGTTGATAGACAACCAGCGCCTGCAGGCGGTCATCTCCATGCCGTCGGGTGTGTTCCAGCCGTATTCTGGTGTCTCCACGGCTGTCCTTGTCTTTACCAAGACCAATGCGGGCGGAACGGACAAGGTGTGGTTCTACGATATGAAAGCCGATGGCTTCACGCTCGACCAAAAGCGGACGGAGTGTCAAGAAAACGACATCCCCGACGTGGTTGCCCGATTCAAGAATTTGGATGCCGAGGCTGACCGCACACGTAAGGAACAGTCGTTCCTTGTCCCTGTGGATGAAATCCGCAATAATGACTACGACCTCAGTATCAACAAATACAAGGAGGTAGAGCGCGTAAAAGTGGATTATGATGCCCTCGAGGTCATCTACGATAGAATCGCCTCGCTGCAAGAGGAAATCAACAAGGCAATGGCTGAGTTTAAGGAGAAATATCTGGAGTGATAATGAACGGCGCATCCTATCGTCCACGCAACCCGGGTCACGACTACCATGGTCGAGGTACCTATCTCGTGACATTGGTAATTAGCGGCCGCGAGGCGTTGCTTGGGCATTTGGTTGGCGATGCGGCTCATCCTGGGGTGCAACTGTCGCCTGTAGGTGAGATGGTACGTCAGATGTGGGAGCTGACGCCGGCCATACAGGAAGAGTCTGGTAACCGTGTGGCAGTGCATGCCTGCATCTGCATGCCCGACCATTTCCATGGCGTGATAGAGGTGCTGGAGCCGATGCAACGGAGCCTTGGCGATATCATTCAGGCCTTCAAGGCCTCATGCACCAGCCGCTGGCAGCAACAGTGGCTCCCTAAATCCGCCAATCGACCGAGCTCGGTCGATTGTACCAATCCTGACATGCCAGCATGGCTGCTCGAGAAAGCCAGGCTTCACAGCACTGAAGGGGCATTGGTGCGCAGCCTTTCAAAAAAGCAGCGCCGGGAGTATTACGCCTTGGTGCAACGACAAAACAGGCCGCTCTTTGACGAAAATTACGATGACACCGTATGCCTTGACAACAGACACCGCGAAGCCATGATAGCATACGTCCATGACAACCCACGCCGCGCCATCATGCGCCGCCTTTTGCCCGACGTGATGCAGCGGTGCCTGCATGTGCAGATTGGCGACCGTTCCTATGGTGCGTTTGGAAATCTTTTCCTGTTGCGATGGGCACACAAGGTGCAGGTGCAATGCCATAGGCGCCATCCCATTAGCGGACAGCCGTATGAAGAGACAGCCGACTATGCACGAGAGCATGATCAATGGGTGAAGGCTGTGATGGTTGGAGCCACGGTGATAGTGACGCCTGGCATTTCACGGGGAGAGTTGATGATGAAAAACGAATGTATGGAGAAGGGGTATCCTCTCATCCATTTGCAGAAAGAGCCTATCGGCTCCCATTGGAAACCGGAAAAGCGTCGTTTCGAGGCTTGTGCAAACGGGAGGCTGTTGATTTCGCTCCATGGGAACTCGACAAAATGCAGGCTGTTAACGGAGTGCCAGCCGACAGTGACTATAGTCGATTTCATAACCTGAATAACATCGCTGCCGGCATCTGCGCTTTTGCAGGAGAAGCGAAAATAATCAGACAAAAGTGAGAGATAACATAATAGGGAAGAATATATGAAAGAAGGATGGACATATAAGAAATTGGGGGAGGTATGCGAAACTTCATCGGGTGGAACACCTTCTAAAAACCATAAGGAGTATTATGAAGGTGGAACAATCCCTTGGTTAAGAAGTGGTGAAGTAGGACAGGGACTTATTTATAGTTCAGAACTTTTCATAACAGAATTGGGATTACAGAATTCATCTGCTAAAATATTCCCTATTGATACTGTTGTTATAGCTATGTATGGAGCTACTGTTGGTCAAGTCGGTATTCTTAAAAGAGAGATGGCAACAAATCAAGCCATTTGTGGTATTCTCCCTAATGAAAGTCTTTATCCTTTATTTCTATTATATTGTTTAAAATCCAAAAAACCTTTATTTCTGAAGGATGCGGTAGGGGGTGCTCAGCCTAATATTTCTCAAAACATAATTAAAAACACTTCAATTCCCATTCCTCCTCTTTCAGAGCAGGAGCGTATTGTTTCGGAACTTGACCTTCTGTCGGGTATCATCGAGAAGAAAAAGGCACAACTGAAAGAATATGACCAACTCGCTCAATCCATCTTCTATGATATGTTCGGTGATATCTATTGTACTACATTTTCAAAACGACCATTAATTGATATATGCGAGTTCATTAAAGATGGAACACACCAAACACCAATTTATACAGAAGACAAAGAAAATGGCATAAAGTTTCTCTCTGCAAAAGATGTTGTAGAAGGTGTGATTAATTGGAATAACATAAAATATATTCCTATTGATTTGCATAAAGAATTGCAAAAGAGAATTGCTCCACAAAGAAACGATTTGTTACTTTGCAAGAACGGTACAACAGGAATATGTGCTATTGTAGAAACAGATGAGATATTCGACATTTATGTTAGTCTTGCATTGATAAGACCCAAGAAACCTTTTTGTTCAAAATATCTACTATATGCTATTAATAATCCTTTCACAAAAGAACAATTTAACAAGTCTTTGAAAGGTGTTGGGGTTCCCAATCTGCATCTTGGTGAGATTAAGAAGGCTAAGATTATATACCCTCCTCTTTCCCTCCAGCAATCCTTTGCTGAGAAGATAGAAGCAATAGAGCGACAAAAGGCTCTAATACAGCAATCCATCACCGAGGTAGAGACCCTTTTCAACAGCCGTATGGACTATTACTTTAATTAAACCATTATGAGGAATTTCGACTATCTACAGGAATTAGGCTTGACCGATTTGCACAAGTTTTGTGCGGCGGCAGAGGAATTGCAGGTAAGCAATCCCGACCTCAGTGCCATCAGCGCAAGAAAGGCATTGGAGTATGTGGTCAGGTCGCTCTATGTGATGAAGAACATCGAGATACCCGAAAGGGCATCACTGTTTGAATTGGTAGATAGCGAGGTCTTCCGTGGTTTTATTGGTGACGATAAAGTCATGATGGCTGTCCACTATGTGCGCAAGGTGGGCAACAACGGTGCGCATGGTCTTCCCGTGACAAAGCGAGAGGCTTTCTTCTCTCTGCTCAACATCTATAACGTGGTTGCTGCCATCCTCCAGAAACTGACCCTCATCAGTGAGGTTATACCCTTTGACGAAAAACTGCTCCCCAAGAAACCAGAGGCTCCGGTGCTGACACCGACAACGGTGACGGTGACACCACAGTCAACCATCGTTCAGACTGCAAGCAAGGAGGCTGTGGAAGACAAGACTCCTGTCAAGGAAGTACCGACCGACATATCCGAGGCCGAGACACGAAAACTCTATATCGACCTGATGTTGAAAGAGGCAGGGTGGGACGTGCTTGACACCGAAGGCGCGATACAGCCCTCCAAAGCCTGCATCGAGGTGGAAGTCGAGGGAATGCCCTACGGATATTTTGCGGAGAGTGAACAAACCACTACGGAAGGTCAGATGGCTGCTGAGACATTTGATTTCCCGATGAAGGCAAAAGGCTATTGCGACTATGTCCTCTTCGGCAGCAACGGAATGCCCCTTGCCGTGATAGAAGCCAAGCGGACAAGCGCATCTCCCGTCAAGGGCAAACACCAGGCAGAACTCTACGCGAACTGCCTTGAGAAAAGATACGGCATAAGACCTGTCATCTACTACACCAACGGTTTTGAGACCCATATCATCGACGGTTTGGGTTATCCCCCGAGGCGGTTGTACGCTTTCCACACCGAGAGCGACCTGGAGTTGATGATTCAGAAACGGAAACGTCACGACATCAACGATTTCAGTGTGAAGGACAGCATCACCGACCGTTATTACCAGAAAATGGCAATCAAGTCCGTCTGTGAGCATTTCAACACCAAGCACCGCAGAGGACTCTTGGTGATGGCCACTGGAACCGGCAAGACGAGAGTCGCCATCTCTTTGGTCGATGTGCTGACACGTAACGGATGGGTGAAGAACGTGCTGTTCCTCGCCGACAGGATTCCTCTGGTCGGTCAAGCTCATAAGAACTTCGTCAAGTTGCTGCCCAACATGACCACCTCAATCTTGAGCGAAGACAAAGACCCCGACACCAACGCACGAATCACCTTCTCCACGTACCAGACCATGATCAATTATATCGACACGGACGAGAAGGCGTTTTCTGTCGGCAGGTTCGACTTGGTGATCATCGACGAGGCCCACCGCTCCATCTTCGGCAAGTACTCGGCCATCTTCAATTACTTCGACTGCCTGTTGGTGGGACTCACCGCCACGCCGAGGGATGAGGTGGACCGCAGCACCTACGAGATTTTCGAGATGGAGCAAGGTGTGCCCAACTACGCCTATGAGTTGGAGGATGCGGTGTCTGACAACTACCTTGTCTTCTACCAAGGTTTCAAGCGCGGCTCACTGATACTGAAAGAGGGCATCAAATACGACAGCCTGAGCCAGGAGGAGAAAGACCAACTTGAAAGAGTGTGGGAGTACGAGAAGACGAAAAAGGCGATAGACGACGATGATTATCACCGTAATATCGAGAACAACGAGATATTCAGCTATATCTTCAATAAGGACACGATAGACCATGTGCTGCAGGATTTGATGGAGAACGGTCAGAAGGTGCAGAGCGGCGAGCGGATAGGCAAGACCATCATCTTCGCATACAACCACCGCCATGCAGAGATGATCGTGAACCGTTTCTATGCGCTCTATCCCGAATACGCAAGTGGCGGCAGCGACTTCTGCGCCCTGATAGACAACTACGTGACCTATTCCAAGGACCTCATCGACAAGTTCGAGATACGTGACGGTAATCCCCAGATAGCCGTGTCGGTGGATATGCTCGACACCGGCATCGACGTTCCCGATGTGCTTAACCTGGTGTTCTTCAAGGTGGTCAAGAGCAAGATTAAGTTCATGCAAATGATTGGACGTGGTACCCGTCTGTCGAAGGATATCTTCGGACCAGGTAAGGACAAGGAGTGTTTCTACATCTTCGACTGGTGCAGGAACTTCGAGTATTTCGACAAGAATCCCGAAGGTCTGAAGGTGACCGTTGTTCAGTCGTTGACGGAGAAGTTGTTTTCACTCAGGGCAAAGATAGCCTTTCACTTGCAGCACCAAAAATATCAGGAGGAGGAAGACACGAAGCAACTCCACGATGAACTCAAGGCGTTGTTGAAGGAACAGGTGATGTCACTGTCCGACAGCCATATCTCTGTCAGGGAAAAATGGGCGGATGTCAGTCATTTCAAAGACGACAATGCTTGGGTGTATATCTCTGAGGTTGATGTGAACACGTTAGGTTCCGAAATCGCACCTTTGCTGCCAAGGAACACCTTGGATGAGAACGCGAAGAAGTTCGACCTGCTGGTGTTGTTGGTTGAGCTGTCGCTTCTTGATGGTGAAACGAACGCGAATAAGGCCGTTCATTCGCTTCAGACCATCGCGGAGAAACTACAGGAGAAAGCCACCCTGCCTCAGGTACAGGCTAAGATGGATACCATCAAGGAAGTGGTCTCCAATGAAGCCTGGCAAAATGTCTCATTGGCTTGGCTCGAAAAAGTCCGTGCGGACCTGAGAGACTTGCTGAAATTCCTGATGGGGCAGGACAACAAGTGGTTCACCGTCGATATTGAGGATGTTGTCACGGATGAAGGGACGGTAGGTGGCATCACACCCCGGATGTCGTACAAGCAGAGTGTGCTGGATTTCCTGTCCAACAACAGAAACCTTCCTGTATTGAGGAAGATTTATGATATGGAACAGTTGACAGAGGCTGACATCTCTGAGCTTGAGCGTATCTTGTGGCAGGAACTGGGCAGCAGGGACGATTACAACCGTTACACGCAGGGTATGTCGTGCGGAAGCAATGTCGCTGTCTTTATACGTTCTATGATTGGAGTGGATAGGAATAATGCCCTCCGTCGTTTCTCTGAGTTCATCTCCGGAAATGAGTTGAATGCCGACCAAGAAGAATTCTTGATGACCATCATCTCGTATGTCTGCGAGAATGGCGATATCACCAAGGATATCGTGGTGAATGAGGCGCCATTCGATGAACGCCTCGTTGTCTTCACTCCTTACATGCTGCCTTTAGCCAAATACATAGATACCATTCATACTGTTATCAGTCCCCAAACGGCTTGATCAGTCTCTTTCTTGGCTTTAGACATTAGGCTTTAGGCATTCTGTATAGGCTTTAGGCTCTAGGCATTAGCTTCTTGCCTGCCATCCTATCGTCCATTTTAACTCCCCCTTTAACTCCCTTTTTAACTTCCCTTTTAACTCCCCTTTCGCGGAATGAATGCGAAATTCATTCCGCACTAATGTTTATTCTTGAAAAATGCTTGCACTTTTCTTTTTTTTTGTGTAAATTTGTAAGTTCAAAGACATTATTTTCTATTCAGAATTCATTAACACCCGAAATAACTATTATGCGATATACACTTCTCATCACATTGATTTCCGTCTTGATGCTAATACTTTGCTTGCAGAGCGCATCGGCACAGAAAAAAGTCAAACTACCCAAGAAACCGCCAAAGGAATACGTGACTTACGAACCCAGTGAGCCTGACATCATAGCCCCTAAATCCACACCCGACAAACCCTTGCGCGAAGTCGATGAGTCCTATGTGAGGCTTGGACATTTCAGCAACGGACCCCACGGCATTGATGTAAGTCACTATCAGGGCAGCATCAACTGGACACAGGTAGCCAAGGACGATCATGCTTCTTTTGTGTATATCAAGGCATCAGAAGGTAGCGACAATGTGGACGACATGTACCAGACCAACTTCCGTGGTGCCAAGCGCGCACGCATCCCTGTGGGCAGCTACCATTTCTTTCGAGCTAATGCGTCTCCTCAGGCACAACTCCGCAATTTCATGTCGCAGATCAATATCAAGCAGCAGGACTTGTTGCCACTCATCGATGTGGAGACCATTCCTCGAGGCATGTCCAACGAACGATTCCGCCAAGTGCTCGACGAGTTCCTGAGGTTGGTCACACGTGAGATTGGCAAACGGCCTATGATTTACACGGGTAAGAATTTCTACAACAAGATATTCGCAGGCCAAGGGTACAACAAGAAGTATAAGTTCTTTATCGCTTGCTACACCCTCGAGGAACCAGTCCTCTACAACAACGACGACTTTATCCTATGGCAGTACACCAGCCGAGGACGCGCCATGGGCATCCGAGGCGATGTCGATATGTCGAGAATCCGAGGCCGCCATACCATCAAGGATATCTATTTTTAATCAAGTTCCCAGTTTAAAATGGGAGTTAATTCGCTACGCTCATGGGAGTTAAAAAGGATGTTAATTCGCTGCGCTCGTGGAAGTTAAAAAGGACGTTAGGATGTTGGCGGTATCAAGCCTTCTGCAAACCTATCGTCCTGCGCGAAGCGCATAACTCCCTCTTTAACTCCCCCTTTAACTCCCCCTTTATAGCCTATGCTGCAGTCGATTAGCGATTTCATCTGGACATATATCCTGCTGGCCGTTCTGGTGGGGTGCGGACTCTACTTCAGTGTTCGCACGCGTTTCGTGCAGTTCCGGTTCATTGGAGAGATGTTCCGGCTGTTGGGAGAGGGGGCTGTATCAGGCACCAAAGGCAAGCACATCAATTCGTTCCAGGCTTTCGCTGTGTCGGTAGCAACAAGGGTAGGGACGGGCAACCTTGCAGGTGTGGCCACAGCTATTGTCTTGGGCGGTCCAGGAGCCGTGTTCTGGATGTGGTTGATTGCACTCATCGGATCTGCCACCGCTTTTGTGGAATCTACACTTGCACAACTTTTTAAGAGAAAAAGCACCGATTCTTTCATCGGTGGCCCTGCATTCTATATTCTTCATGGCTTGCACAGCAAGTGGATGTCGCGCCTATTCGCCGTCATGCTGATCATCACCTTCGGCCTTTCCTACAACTCCATACAAAGCAACACCATCTGCAATGCCATGGACGAGGCGTTTGGTTTCGACCCGATGGTTGTCGGCATCGTGCTGACCGCCCTGTCATTGTTGGTCGTTTTCGGAGGCATCCAGCGTGTGGCGAAGGTGAGCAGTGTGGTTGTGCCAGTGATGGCGATTGGCTATTTCCTCTTGGCCTTCTTTGTGGTAGTTGCCAACATCCGTTTGTTGCCCGATGTCTTCCGGCTGATTTTCAGCAATGCCTTCGGTGTCCATCAGGTGGCCGGCGGCGGCATCGGTGCCACGATGCTCTATGGCATCAAGCGCGGTTTGTTCAGCAATGAGGCCGGCGAGGGCTCAGCACCCAATGTGGCGGCAACAGCAGCAGTGAGCCATCCCGTGAAACAAGGTCTGATCCAGGCGCTCGGAGTCTTTACCGACACCCTGCTCGTATGCAGTTGCACGGCATTCATCATCCTGGTGAGCGGACTGTATTCAACCCCAGAACTTAACGGCATACGACTGACGCAGCAGGCGCTGCATTCGGAAATAGGAGATGTCGGCACATACTTCATCGCCGCCGCTATCCTGTTGTTCGCTTTCAGCAGCATTATCGGCAACTACTATTATGGAGAGGCCAATATCCGTTTCCTGACGGCTAAACGCAGTGTGCTGACACTTTACAGACTGCTTTCAGGAGGAGCGATGCTGATGTTCGGCGCGTTGGCGACACTCGAGATCGTATGGGACCTCGGCGATGTCTGCATGGCGTTGCTGACGGCCTGCAACCTTGTGGCCATCGTCTTGCTGGGGCGTTATGCCTTTCGTCTGCTCGACGATTACATCCGACAGAAACGTGAGGGCAAGAATCCCACCTTCAATATCTCCACATTGCCCGAAATCAAGGACGATGTGGAATGCTGGGGATGAGGACACGATTAAACAGATAACCCAAAAAACGAGATAACGATGAAGAATACAAAGAAAAACGCGGGCAATCCGCTTCAAGACAGCAAACGTTTCTGGCTGTTGCTGATGTCTTGTTTGGTCAGTACAGTCCTTTGGGGACAGACTGAGTTTAAAGAGCCTACCAAGGTCTTTCTGATGCACAGTAGTGGCAACCATCTGGAGATGGGTTCTGATGGAGGTGGATGGATAGAGGCCCCGACAAAGAGCAACCCCCAGATGCTTACTTTTATACCCGACGGACAGGGCTTCTACAATATCCAGGCTGGCGATGAGCCGCTTTTCCTCTCCTTCGCCAGTCCGTGGAACTCCAAGTTCATAACCGACCCTTCATTGGATGAGACCAAGTTCATCATTGAGCCTGCATCATCCCAATTTGTGAAACTCCGCTGTAAGGCCAACGACAGATGTTTGGGCACCGACAGCAACGACGGACACAACAAGGTTTATACCGACAAGGACGGAAACGACATCAAGCACCTTTGGTACTTCAGCGACAATGTGCGACAGAATCCGCCTTCCGACACCAAGAACTATATGGTCAATCCTTTTGTCGTACGCCAGCATTTCGAAGGGTGGGGAGTCTCACTTTGCTGGTGGGCTGGACAGTGTGGTAAATGGTCGGACCAGAAGATTGACGAAATCATAGAGTGGATGGTCAGCCCCACAGGACTCAACTACAACCATTTCCGTTATAACATCGGTGGTGGTGACGACCCCAATTGGACACATTGCAACCCCCATCACATGGGAGGAGGAAAAGGACTGCGTGCAGAGATGGAAGGTTTCAAAGACTTCTCAGGCGACACCTACCATTGGGACCGTGACGCTGCTCAGCGCAAGATCATGCTGAAGATCAAGGAGAAGCGTCCAGACGCCATCTTTGAGGCGTTCAGCAACTCATGCCCATACTACATGACTTACAGCGGTTGCGTCAGCGGCAACTCCGATGGTGGCAAGGACAACCTCAAACCAGAATACTATGAGGAGTTCGCCCATTACCTCGTTGATGTTTGCAAGCATTATAAGGACGAGTACGGCATCGAGTTCAAGACACTTGAGCCTTTCAATGAATCCGTCACCAATTTCTGGTACGCCAGTGGACCACAAGAGGGATGCCATTTCGACTATGAGTCGCAAATCAAGTTCATCAAAGTGCTTTCACCCATTTTGAAAGAGTCAGGACTTAACACCATTATCTCAGCTGCCGACGAGACAAACGTTGGTTTGGCTGTCGAAGGAATGAAACGCTATATTGCCGATGGAGTGGATAAACTTGTAGGACAGTGGAACACACATACCTATTCTGGTAACAATGTGGACCGTGCCCGCTTCAGCCAACTCGCACATCAAACGGGCAAACCATTGTGGATGAGTGAGGTGGGCTCTGGAGGAAACGGCATCGGCGGCAACCTCAGCCTCACCCAGAAACTGTTCGACGACATGCGCTACATCCAACCCGAGGCGTGGATTGACTGGCAGTATATGGAGGAAGCCAACGACCAGTGGTGCACCATCAGAGGCAGTTTCGCCAACCAGTCTTACTATAAAGTGAAGAACTTCTACGTGCGTCAGCAGTGCTCACGCTTCATCAAGAAAGGCTACGACATTATCGCTTCTCCTTGTCCGCAGTCACTGGCTGCCATCAACCCCACACGCGACACACTTGTCATCGTGGCACTCAACGAGGGTTTCACCGCCACTCACAACATCGACTTGTCACTTTTCAGCCAGTTGCCGTCACGCAATAGCATCCGCGCCTATCGTACATCTGAAAGCGAGAACCTTGTCAATGCCCTTGGCAGTGTCAGTGTCGTCGGCGACACGCTTACTTTGAAATTGCCTACACAGAGCATCACGACGTTGTTGATTCCTTGCAAAGTTGCCGACTTTGAAGAGGGATCCATTCTTGCTGATGGCTGTGAATACCTTATCATTCCGCGTCAGGAAACAGCAAGAGCGATAACTGCCAATAGCTCTAAAGTGACCGTCGAGGATATTGATTACGGACCAGCGCAACGATGGACCCTGACTGATGAGGGAAATGGTGTCTATAGCTTGCGTAATGCCAAGGGACTGCGACTGACTTCTCACAGACATACAGGTAGTTCGTCGCTCAATGCACAATCAACCAAAGGCAGTGGGCAGAACTACCTTATTGAACTGACAGACATTGCCAACTACAGGATCTTGGTCAAAGAATATCCTCAATATGCCCTTGACCTTTCCAATGCATCGTCAAATGCCGGTACTACTGTTGGCACATGGTCATATACTGAGGGCAGCACCACACCCACACATCGCCAATGGATGCTCTTCCCGCTTAAAGCACCCAATCAAGAAGTCAATGCCATCAATCAAGTGATGGAGGATGCTACAACGGCCAACTCCGCCAAAGATCATGGCGTTTACGACCTCTCTGGCCGCCGTGTGGCTGATGACTCTGACGAATCCCGTCTGGCCAAAGGCATCTACATCAAGAACGGTAAGAAGATAGTGTTGCCTTGATTTAGTGGAAGGATATATAATCGGAAGTTAATTCGCTGCGCTCATGGGAGTTAAAAAGGGAGTTAATTCGCTGCGCTCATGGAAGTTAAAAAGGACGTTAGGATTGCTGGCAGTATCAAGCCTTCTGCAAACCTATCGTCCTGCGCGAAGCGCATAACTCCCTCTTTAACTCCCTCTTTAACTCCCCCTTTAACTCTCATTAATGACTTGCTAAACTTGAACAGAATATTATTAACCTAACATATTAAACCTGATAGATATGAAGAAACTTATGCTTTTCTTATTGGCACTTTTGCCAATTGTAGCCAATGCCCAGCAGAAACTGTCGGTTGACCAAGTGAAATCACAGTGGCAGGCACGCAACTTGAAAGTGGAGGTGGAAAGGCCGAATATCCTCCAACTTGTCCAGACTTTCCAGAACGCTTTCCCTACGTATTCGGGGGGCGAACTCATCAAATTCTCGAAATCCAAAACACCATACGAGAATAATGACAAAATAGTGGATCTGAGAAATGGTTATGTCTTGTATTCGGAAGACGACCCTGATTCCGACAACGACGAGCAGATGCAAGCCTGTGTGTGGCGCCGCTCCAATGGCCATAGCCTTTTCGCTGTCAATCTCCACCGCTTCTCGAACGAGATCGACGTCACCTGTTTTTACGACTACAACCCGCAGACCAAGACCTTGTCGCCAGATAAGAGCTTGTCCCAGTTCTTCACGCCATCTTTCCCTGGCTACAACTATAGGGTGTTTTTGCCACAGCACGGAAAGAACGTGGAAATCAAGGAGGTCTTTGGTTATCTGACCATCACTCACACCTATTCGTGGGACGGAATGCGTCCTGTGAATCCACAGACATCCATCGAACGCTTTGATTCTTATCAGGCCACTTTTGCCGAGAAGGTCTTTTTTGCGGATGAGCATCCTCTGACGAAGTACGCGATGATAGACGTGGATAAGGACGGTTTTCCCGAATTATGGCTCAGTTCGGACGACGACTCTTATCAGGCAGTTTTTGCTGTCAAACTGACCATGGACTATGTGGGCGGACAGGATGACCGCACCACCTTGAGTTTCTACAAGGGAGCTGTCTGCACTTCCGGTCACTGCGGTGCTGGTTGCATGTCGGCCATTTACCGTACGGTGAAAGAAAGCGCTTACGGGTCAACGCTGATGGATATTCAGGAGTACGACAATTCAAAAGATGACTTCGGTCCCAGTCAATTCACGCTCGACGGTGAGGAGATTTCCGAGAGCAAAGGAGAGGCATTTGTCCGTAAGTTGGGTGGTGAGATCACCTTCCAACCACGCTGGAAGAACCTTTAGTTAGGCATTAGGCTTTAGGCATTAGCCTCAATGGTCCATGGTCAATGTTCAATGGTCCATGGTCCATGTTCAATGAACAACCTGCCGTCCATTTTAACTCCCTTTTTAACTCCCTCTTTAACTCCCTTTTTAACTCCCTCTTAACAAATTTATTGAGTACAATAATTATTGATTATGAAAAACCATTTTTGGCTTACACTTCTGTTTGTGCTGATTGCCCAAGTGGCATCGGCACAAGTGTCGTTTGGTGAGTCGCAACGCTTCAACGACGACTGGCTCTTTCTCCTCAGCGACGATCCCGCCATGGCGCGTCCTGCTTATGACGACACCTCGTTCCGGCGGCTCAACCTCCCTCACGACTGGTCCATCGAAGGACAACTCTCGCCCGACCTCGCCAGTTGCACGGGCTACCTGCCCGGTGGCGTGGCATGGTATCGCAAGCATTTCGTCATTTACGACGATGCGCCTCTCCACTACATCTATTTTGAGGGAGTCTATAACCGCAGTGAAGTCTATCTCAACGGACATCTGCTCGGCAAGCGACCAAACGGTTATGCCTCGTTCCTTTACGACATGACACCCTATCTGAACGCTTCGGGCAAAGACAATGTGCTGGCGGTCAGGGTGGACCACAGCAAGTATGCCGACTCCCGTTGGTACACAGGTTCAGGCATCTACCGTGATGTATGGATGGTCTCCTCTGGCAAGACACACCTGAGCCAGTGGGGCAGCACCTATCGCTACACCCAGTCCACCGACGGCAAAGGGCAAGTGGAGGTGGATTATTCCATCGATGTGGATAAGAAAGACCGGAAGAAACCCATGACGGTGAGCGTGGTGCTGAAAGACGCAGAAGGAAACGAGGTGGCATCAACCACCACCGGACAACTGCCGACTGTCAAGGATGGCAAGGTGAAAGGTACGGTGACGCTTCCCCTTGAACGACCCCATCTGTGGGACACACGCGATCCATATCTTTATACCCTTACAACCAACCTCAGCATGGAGGGCCGCCACATCGACGGCAATCAAATCAAGGCGGGCATGCGTACCCTGCGTTTTGATGCCAACACTGGATTCTGGTTGAACGGAAGGAACATGAAGGTGAAGGGCGTTTGCCTGCACCACGATGCAGGCGTGCTGGGTGCGGTGGTTCCACGCGAGGTGTGGTACCGTCGTGTCAAACAACTGCAGTCAATAGGTGCCAATGCTATACGCATGAGCCATAACCCACAGTCGCCATGCCTCTACGACATCTGCGATGAACTCGGAATGCTCGTCATGGACGAGGCTTCTGATGAATGGGAGTTCCCCAAACGCAAATGGGTGAAAGGATGGAACCAAGGCGAGCCTTCCTACGACGGAACATTCGACTTCTTCGAGGAATGGATTGACCGCGACGTGGCCGACATGGTGATGCGCGACCGAAACCATCCCTGCGTCTTCCTCTGGAGCATCGGCAACGAAGTTGATTATCCCAACGACCCTTATTCTCATCCCGTACTCGACGGCACCACCATCAACCAACCCATGTTCGGCGGCTACAAACCCGACGCGCCCAATGCTGAGCGCATAGGCATCATCGCCAAGCGACTGTCGGCTGTGGTGAGGAGCATCGACAAATCGCGTCCCGTGACCGGTGCGTTGGCTGGAGTGGTGATGAGCAACCAGACGGCATATCCTGAAGCTATCGACGTCGTGGGGTATAACTATACCGAGAACCGTTATGATGAGGACCACGCCACTTATCCCTCTCGCATCCTCTACGGCAGTGAGACCAGCACCGACTACAATGCCTGGAAAGCCTGCCGCGACAGAGACTTCATCTTCGGACAGTTCGTCTGGACGGGCACCGATTACCTGGGTGAGTCGGGACGATGGCCCTCAAGAGGTCTGAACACCGGACTCATGAACTTCGCATCCGACCCGAAGGGACGCGGATGGTTCCATGCCGCCATCTGGCGAGAGGATCCCGTCACATATATCGGCACTTATCCCGCACCACAGCCACGGACTGATGTGCAAGGACAAGGCCGTAGAGGTCGGGGCGGTAGAGGCAATTTCGTTTCCATTGATGCCAACGACGATTGGAACTACCAGGACGGATTCCGGGTGAGGGTAGTGTGCTACACCAACTCACCACAGGCTCGTTTATGGCTTAACGACAGCATCGTGGGGGAACTGAAGGCGATGAACGACACCACGGGCGTCATCTACTGGGATATACCCTACACAGCCGGCACACTGCGTGGAGAAGGTTGCGACAGCCAAGGACAACCACAGTCGTCCTACATCATCAAGACCTACTCCGAAGCCACTGCTTTGCGGGCGCAAGTGGAGGCTCTGGGCAACGGTTATGACTGTCAATGTCCGGGATTCGTCAGCCAGATCAGCATCAACATCGTGGACAAGGACGGCAATCTGGTGAAGAACGCACGCAACGAAATCGCCTGCACCATCGATGGACCAGCTGAATTGCTCGGACTGGAGGGCAGCAACAACTCCGACATGGGCGACTACCGCGACAACCGTCAGGCGGCCAACCGAGGCAGCCTCTTTGCCTATGTCCGCCGAATCGGAAAAGGACCCGTGACCGTGCGCTTCTCTGCCGACGGACTCACACCAGCTGAGGTAAATCCCTGATTTTTAATTGGGAGTTAATTCGTTGCACTCATGGGAGTTAATAAGGAAGTTAATTCGCTACACTCATGGGAGTTAAAAGGACGATAGGATTGCTGGCGGTATCAAGCCTTCTGCAAACCTATCGTCCTGCGCGAAGCGCATAACTTCCTCTTTAACTTTCTCTTTAACTTCCCCTTTAACTTCCCCTTTAACTCCCATTTCAGATTTTGCCCTTTCATTCTTTTATATTTCGGAGAATATGTTTAACTTTGCAATTTAATAGGGGAATAAGGCTGAAGGCCTATTCATAGTATTCCCCAATACCTAAGAAAAGATTTCTTTTAGATGGAAGTGAGAATCGAGGAGAGTTGGAAGAGCAGGCTTCAGAGTGAGTTCGACAAGCCTTACTTCGCCCAACTTGTGTCGTTCGTGAGACAGGAGTATAGCCAGCACAAGTGCTATCCTCCCGCAAAACTTATCTTCAATGCCTTCGAACTTTGCCCGTTCGACAAGTTGAAAGTGGTGCTGCTGGGCCAGGATCCTTATCATGAGCCTGGTCAGGCTCACGGATTGTGCTTTTCCGTCAACGACGGTGTGCCTTTTCCCCCGTCGTTGCTCAACATCTTCAAGGAAATCAAGGACGACTGCGGCACTGAAATTCCCACCAGTGGCAACTTGATGCGATGGGCGCGTCAGGGGGTGCTTCTGCTCAACGCCACACTCACCGTCCGTGAACATCAGGCTGGCTCACACCAACGTCAGGGCTGGGAAGCGTTCACTGATGCGGTGATCAGCACCATCAGCCGCGAGAAGGATCATGTGGTGTTCATCCTCTGGGGTTCTTATGCCCAGAGCAAGATGCCGCTGATTGACAAAACGCGTCATTTGGTGCTGCGTTCCTCTCATCCGTCACCGTTGTCGGCGTACAGGGGATTTTTTGGCAATCATCATTTCAGTCTTGCCAATCAGTATATTGTTCAGCACGGAGGTACAGAGATTGTATGGTAATTTATATGATGAAACAGAGATTAATCAAGATGTCGTTGTTGTTGATGATGGCTACCGGCCCGATGGTGGCTCAAGCCCAGACCGACATCTATCAACGAAAGATAGCCAGAATGGAGCGCTTTCAACAGCGCAGTGACTCACTTGTTGAGCAAGAGATGCGTTCCACAGGCATCACGTTTACGGATGGCAACAGCATACACTTGCTCAAAAACGGACACGACAAGTTCGAGGACCTCTTCAAGGCTGTGAAGGAAGCCAAGTCCTTCATCCACCTCGAGTACTTCAACTTCCGTAACGACTCCATCGCCAACCTGCTTTTTGATGTGCTGGCTGATAAGGTGCGTGAAGGGGTGGAAGTGCGGGCCATGTACGATGCCTTCGGCAATATGTCGAACAACCAGCCCATCAACCGTTACCGTCACGACTCCATCGCCAACCTCGGCATCAAGTTGGTGAAGTTCGACCCTGTGCGTTTCCCATGGGTGAACCATATCATCCCGCGCGACCACCGCAAGATCGTGGTCATCGACGGACGTATTGCCTACACGGGCGGAATGAATGTGGCAGACTACTACATCACCGGTACACCCGTGGTGGGTGCATGGCGCGACATGCACATGCACATTGAGGGACCTGCCGTCAACGAGCTGCACGAGATTTTCTGCGCCATGTGGTACAAGGCCACCGACGAACTGCTCTACGAGGACAAGTACTTCCCTGAGCCCATCCGCCAGAAGGAGAATATGCGGATGGCTGTGGTCGATCGGTGCCCCAACCACTCGAACAAGTCCATACGTCAACTCTACACCTCGATGATTAATAAGGCCAAACACAAGATTGTGCTCATCAATCCTTATTTCGTGCCTACACATAGCGTCAGGAGCGCCCTCAAGCATGCCATTGACCGCGGAATCGACGTGCAGATCATGCTCTCGTCCAGAAGCGATATACCCCTCACGCCCGACGCTTCCTACTATGTGGCCAACAACCTCATGAAGCGAGGTGCCAAACTCTACTTCTATGAGGGTGGCTTCCACCACACCAAGGCAATGATGGTCGATAGCCTCTTCTGCACCGTCGGCTCATCGAACCTTGACAGCCGTAGCCTGCGCTGCGACTATGAGGTCAACACGCTCATCATGAACCAAGAGATCACCCGAGAACTGCTTGACATGTTCAACGAGGACAAGAAGAACTCGACTGAGATCCACCCAGGCTGGTGGGGCAAGCGCAAGTTCATGCAGAAGTTCAAGGGATGGTTCGCTAACCTCCTGACGCCAGTATTGTAGAATCCATAACAGGGTGACTAATTTACCTTATAATTATATCAACAATGAAAAGACTCTCCTCATTATTCATATTCAATCTTCTTTGTGCCCTTTTCGCTGCTTCATCCCTCATGGCACAGTCCGGCACCGCCCCCAAGCGTGAGTTCCGCGGCGCGTGGATCCAATGCGTCAACGGACAGTATCTCGGCAAGTCGTCAAACCAGTTGAGGGATATGCTGTCGTCACAACTCGACGTGCTCAAGCAGGCTGGCATCAATGCCATTTTGTTCCAGGTGCGTGCCGAGGGCGACGCGCTCTACAAGTCGAAATACGAGCCTTGGAGCCGATACCTGACAGGACAGCAGGGGGTTGCGCCCGCTGACGGATGGGACCCCCTGGCTTGGATGGTGGAACAGTGTCATGAACGTGGCATGGAGATTCACGCGTGGATCAATCCCTACAGGGCCAAGACCAAAGGCACACGTGAGATGGCGCCCAATCATTACTGCGTGAAGCATCCCGACCGTTACTTCCAGTACGGCGACCTCTATATCTTCAATCCCGCTTTGGAGTCGAACCGCATGTACACCTGCATGGTCATCGAGGACATCATCACACGATACGATGTGGATGGACTCCACATGGACGACTATTTCTATCCATATCCTGAGAATGGGATGGAGATGCCCGACCGGGCTTTCTTCGAAGCCGACCCGAGAGGTTTCACCGACATCAACGACTGGAGACGCGACAACGTGAACTTGCTCATCCGCGACATCCACAACCTTGTGCGTCGTGTGCGTCCCTGGGTGAAGTTCGGCATCTCACCGTTCGGCATCTACCGCAACTCACCTACAGGCGAGAACTGCCGGGAGGGTAGTGCCACAGCAGGAACCCAGAACTACGACGACCTTTATGCCGACGTGGTGCTGTGGCAGGACAAAGGGTGGGTGGATTACCTCATTCCCCAGATTTATTGGAACATCGGCACGAAGGTTGCCGACTACGAGGTGCTGTGCAACTGGTGGAACGACTATTGCGGCAAGCGTCCGCTGTTTATTGGCCAGGATGTGGAGCGTACCGTTAAGGGAATCGACCCCAACGACCCCAACTCTCACCAGATGCGAGCCAAGTTTAACTTGCAGCGGTCTCTGCCCAACGTGAAGGGCAGTTGCCAATGGTATGCCGCCGCAGTGGTCAACAACCCTGGCAATTACCGCACGGTCCTGGAACGTGAATACCACCGCTATCCCGCCTTGCAGCCCGAGATGAAGTTCATCGACAGCAGCGCTCCAGGAAAGCCAGGGAAAGCAAAGTTGAAAATGAGAAACGGCTTGGTGACCATAGAATGGAAGGCGCCCAAGGCCAAGAAGGAAATGGATAAGGCCATCAACTATGTGGTCTATCGCTTCGCCAAAGGGGAAAAGAAGAACATCAACAACGCTGAGCATATACTCACCATCACCCGCAGCACTTCTGTTATCCTCGACTCCAACAAGAATCCTTTCGACTACTCCTATCTTGTTACAGCCCTCGACCATATGCAGAACGAGTCGAAAGCAGTCAAAGTAAAATAACGTCAGATCAACGAAACTCGTAAAACGAAATTTATATGATTGTATCAAAGAAAGCTCTGGAAGTAATCGTCCTGTTGTTTATACCTTGTTTTGCTGTTGCCCAAAACTACGTGGACAGTACAACGGTCAAGCAAGACAGCATAGCCATTAGAACTGACTCTATATGCCAGCGAGATGTTATGTGCAATTACGATATCGTTAGAAAAGACAGTTGCCAACAGCAGCACAGACTATCTTTTGTCCGCAAAGAGCAAGGACTGAAACGAGGCATAAGTCCTAATGCTATAAAAAAGCAGAAGTTTGATCCATATAAGAAGAAGTTTACCGATATGCGATTAATGGAAACTATCGGTTCGCACATAAGAAGATAAGTAAATTCCAATTAACGAGGTTTATTCATTGTCAAGGCAAAGCTCAAACAAGTCCGGCTCTGCCCTCGCTTAATCGCATTTTTCTCGCCGAAGGCGACTCCTTTATGAATTCATCAAATTCACGTTAATAAAATAAAGCCCCGCATATCCGAACGACCTTTGTTTGTTCTGTATGCGGGGCTTCTTTATTGCTTGTCTTTGGCGGTATGCCTTATCTCTTTTTCGAGTGTTTCTTGTCCCATTCCCTGGTCACCTCGATGGCGCGTTTCATCTCTTCGGAGATGGCGGGAATCTGATGTGCCGTCATGTAACTGTCGATCTCTTTGACGGTCATGGAGGCACGTTTCGATTTGGCGCGTGCTTTCTCTTCCTTCATCGCCTTATTGTAATCTTCCTTCGACAAGTATTCAGCCTTGACCACAAACAGTTCTCTGACTCCATTCATGTCGATGATTGAGTCTATCACTTTTAGATACAGGTGGGCGAAAGACTTGTAGCGAATCAGGTCGGCCTGCGACACGTAATCGTCATTCTCCAGACGATAGATACAGTTGTTTTTCATCTCATAGATCTTCATCTTGGCCAGCAGAAGATTATACGATTTCACGGTGTCGGGATAGAGCTCATCATAATCCACACGGATGACGTGGTCGGCAGCGTCTTTTACCACATTGCCCACAACATGGCCTTCCTCCACTACCTGCGTGTAATTGCCTTTATCGACCAACGACATCTTCTTGGATTCCTTGGCACGTTCCACCACCGATTTTGACTTCAGTCCATGGAGAGGTGAATTCTTGCCTCCCGTCAGAGTCCCATTCACCAGTTTGTGCTCAGTGTGGTAGTACCATTTCGCGTCTTTCGAACCGTCCAAGAGAATGTAGGCGCAGCCCACTCCCTCCGAAGCGACTCCCAAAGGTTCATCCAACTGTTCTTTCTTGGAGAATCGTCCGTCGGCCAGACCGTAGTCGCGCATGAAACCCGACAGGCGGATGCAGTAAGGCTTGGGGATGCTCACAACTGCTTCACCCAAGTCGAAGACGGCAGGGGTCAAAAGGATTTCCTTACCCAGTTTGCCTACTTCGCGTTTCTCAGGCTGATAGGCGACATGGCTGATGGAGATGGCGGTGGCTCCTTGCAGGTCGCTGGGCAGTTTGCCCTCGGCGTCCGTTTGGCCAATATACTCAGCGTTCTGGTTGAGCACATGGGCATAAGCCACAGGTGAGCCATCTTCCTTGTCCTTCACGATGGTCTGGGCGTTGGCTGTCGAAACACAGCATGAAATGAGGATGGCGGCAACCATCCAGATATATTTCTCTCTCATAATCTCAGTTTGTAACTCGTTTATGGGGTCTTCTGTAATTTGACTTAATCCTCGTAGAAGTCCACGTTTTCCTTCATCAGCAGTTCGATGGCCACATAGTGGTCGCGCTCCTGCTCGGTGTGGAGAACACTTGAACTGAACATGTTGCGGAAGCAGTTATAACCTTGGCGTTTGGCGTGTTGGGCAACGATGAAATCCACAGTGCCTTTCTTCAGACATTCCACGTTCTTTCCTACCGTGTCGTAGCCCAGGAGCCGGATGTTGTAGTCGGGCATGTTCTTGTTCAGGAACTCAGCGATGATGGAGATGGTGGAATTGAAGGTGATGCCACATTCGATGTTCTTGTTCTCCGTGAAGAAATCCTGCATCGACTGTTGCATGCCTTTCTTGTCATAAGCAAAGAGCTGTAGTTCCTTGATCTCGCAATCAGGGCAGTGTGTTTTCACGTAGTTCTTGAAGCCCACCTCTCGGTCGAGCTGCTGACGTGTGGCGATACGTCCTTCGCCCATCACCTTGAAGATGCAGAGCTCTTTGGGATGTCCGCCCACCGACATGAGCAGCACACGAGCCGAGAACTCGCCGCTCTTGATGGAGTTCTGTCCGTAGAAGCACAGGGGCTCGAACTCAGGCCAATTGGAGTCGAGGAGTCCGAAAGGTATGCCTCTCTCCTTCAGTTGTGTCACGAAATCCTTCATGATGCCACCATTGAGAATAGGGGCGATGATGACCGCGAAAGGATTGGACTCCATGAGTTTGTTGCACTGCTCACGGAAGGTGTTGTCGTTGAATGGGTCGTATTCGAAGATCTTGAAGTCAATCTTGAAGTCCTTGTAGTACTCCACGCCTTTGTAAAGACCTTTCTCCACTCTTGCCCAATAACTGTCCTTCTCATGCATAGGCATCAGTGCACAGATATTGTACGTCTTGTTGCTGGCAAGTGCGCTCGCTACGTAGTTAGGCTCGTAGTTCATCTCTGCAAGCACTTTCTTCACAATCTCATAACTCGCTTTCGACACATTGGTGCGTCCGTGTATCACCCTGTCAACGGTGCCTACGGAAAGCCCCGCTCTTTCTGCGATGTCCTTGATTCTTACCTTTTGGTTACTCATACTTATAGATAAATGCAGCCAGCCCTTCTCCACCGTGGTTACGATGAGCGCACGACCGCTGGTCAGTTAATAGAAATTAAGCCGTAGAATGTAATCTTCTTACTACTTTTAAAGTATTTATTGAGAATTATTGCGCAAATTTAGTTTTTTTTATCACAATGCCCAAATATATCGACATAATTTTTACATACAGCACTCTGTCACATCAAATTCGGTATTCATTCTGCTCTTCCGGATAGTCTGAACCTTGATTTCAAAGTCACTTTTTTTGACCAGTTGTTTGGGTATATAGGCGGATTGTTGTAATTTTGTTTGGCTTTTTACTGTCAAGAATCTTGATATGACTACCGACATGACAAACACAAAGATAAAGAGCGTGTGGCAACGGCTTCTGCTGTTCGCTTCTTCCTGTTGTGTGTTCTTGTTGTTGGTGCCTTCGTTCGGCATGGTCCGCTACTTCCTGCTGTATCTGATGTTTGTGGGTGTGGTCTTGTGGCGTGGCCCCCGACTTTATGCCCCTTCCGCATGGTCGAAGAGAGACTGGGCGGGTGTCGTATTGGTGAGCCTGATGTTGGTGTTGCTGTTCTCTCTTCATTGGAGCACCTTTTTCCTTCGCCTGTGTGGTGGAAGTAAAGCCACTTCGCATTTGTTGATGATGGCGCTAGCAGTGGCCCTGGCTTTTGGTGGCAGTGTGTTCTTGTCGTCAGTCTTGCGGATGATGAGAGAAAGCTGTCCTGAGGCTTCTCAAGTGTTCGTCCTGCGTCATGGCGCGAAGTCACCGTTATGGAATAGTGACGTCTTGATATCGCTTCTTCTGGCTTTTTTGGTGGTGACCGTTTGCTCATGCTTCTCCCCGTTGTATGCCACCAACACGTGGTGCTCACCAGCATGCTACCATACAGTAGGCAAGTCTTTGTGGAGCGGACTCCTGCCATACCGTGACCTCTATGAGCATAAAGGGCCGTTGATCTATGCGCTCTATTCTGTGGCTACACTGGTGTCCTACAAGTCGTTTTTCGGCATGTATCTCTTGTCGATACCGTTTGCGTTTTTCTTCTTCCTCTTTAGCAGGAAGACACTGAAGTTGTTGACCGACCGTGCAATCGACCCTTGGTTTATTGTTGTAGGGGCAGGCATTTACTGCACTACCTCTTATCTTTGTGGTGGCAGTGTGGAGGAGTTGTTTCTGCCCTTCCTCGCATACGCATTATATGTGGCTATCCAATATATTGTCAAGACCGCGGCAGTGGGCATGAAATCCTCGGCATCAGATGGAAATGACAGTGTGTCGGTGTTGACCCGTTGGCAGTGTTTCTTCCTTGGTTTGGGCATGGCTGTGGTATTCTGGACCAAGTTCAATATCATGGCCTTCTACATCGCCTTGACGGTCTTTCTCTTTGTCTATACCATCCACAACCATCGTTTCCGTGATTTCCGCAAGGCGGTCATGCCTGTCACGATAGGTTTCCTCACGGTGACGTTGCCAATATGCTTGTTCTATGGATTCCATGGCGCGCTCGACGACCTCTTCAGGGTGTATTTCCACGACAACCTCTTTCTTTATATGGAACCAGGAGATATGATGTGGACACAGGGAACAGGACATCCTACTGGGTATCTGTTCACGATTCTTGCCCTGAATATCCGCGACAATTCGATGTTTTTCTTGGCCGTGCTCATCGCTTCGCTATGGCTGAGGCACAGGAACGCAAGCGTCATGTGGCTCTATCTCCTGACCTTTGTTTTCACTGCATTGTTCGTGTTTGTCAAACCCGATTACTTTAAGTATTATTGCTTTATCCTGGCTGCTTTCGTTCCTTTCTTCGTCCTGCCTCTGGCAGGGATTGAGACGAGGTGGCTATCTGGGAAGTGGGGCGCGAAAGTTTTGGCTGTCGTGACTTTGGTGGCGGTGGGGCTTATCGTTGCTGGCAGCGACAACCTATGGAAGACTCGTTTGAAGAAAGAGGATTACATCCAGTTCCGTTTCGCACGTACCATCATGAAGGAACATCGTCCGACACTGCTCAACTATTACTGTCAGGATCAGGGGGTGTTTGCAGTGACTGGTATATTACCTACCAACCGTTTCTATTGTGATTTCAATAACGAGTTGCCTGCGGTGCATGAGGCACACGACAGCATTGTGTCTAACCGTCGGGTGCAGTTTGTGGTCACCATGTATCAGATGAAATTCGAGGGCTACAATCTTGTCGATCAGGCGATGTGCCCGGTGAAGGGAGTGGTGTTTTATTTATACAAAAGAAAAGAACTATGATTATCAAAGGATGGTTGTTGATGATGGGCGCTATGGTTGTGGCTGTCGTCTGCATGTTGTTCATCAAGGACAAGGAGAATGAGAGCGTCAAAAACAAGTACCTCAAGCGCATTGGGCTTTTAGTGTGCTTTGCTTTGGTAGCGAGTCTCTTTCTGTATATGCTTCCGACAGTTTATATCGTCAACAACGACAAGATAACAGAACAGGTGAAAGTGATGGGTTCGGCCCGCATCGATACGGAGTGGGGGATGGTCATCCCTGTTGAGGGACTGGAAAGGTCGGCTGAATATGTGGTGAACAAAAGCCTCGACACAATAGTGCTCTTCCCCATCATCTACAGCAAAGCGGGCTACAAGGCCTACGACACATATGCACTCACTTCGGATGTGGTCGATATTCCTCCTGGGCAGTTCCTCAAGGCATCGCATCATATCGACACCTTCTTTGTCGTTCCCGAAGAGGACTTGCTCAAGGTCACCGAATCCCGAAACGTCAAGGGGTATGCGTTGCTCACCCGACCTCAGCTCAACATCCTGGTCAACAGGATTGTCGTGCAGAGTCTGGAAGAGTGACAAGTAAAAATGGAAGTAATAATAGAAGTAAAAAATGGAAGTAAACTCGCTACGCTTATGGGAGTTAATTAGGCTTTAGACTTAGGCGTTAGCCTCAATGGTCAAAGAACAACCTATCGTCCAGCACGAAAGTGCTTAACTCCCCCTTTAACTCCCCTTTTAACTCCCCTTTTAACTCCCCTTTTAACTCCCCTTTTAACTCCCTTTTATAACTTCTGAGACTTTAATAACGTATTATTCCTGAAAAAGTAGTAACTTTACACCCAAATAATATTTCAACTAACTAACCAACTTACTTACTAACCAACTAACTAACTTATACCACTATGTTTAGAATGAGAACTTTGATGATGATGATGGTCTTGTTGGTAGCTAATGCACAGACCATGGTAGCTCAAGATGGCGGAGAGGACAACATCGCAACCTTCCGCACCTGGGCCATGACACCTCCCATGGGTTGGAACTCATGGGATTGCTACTATTCCAGCGTAACGGAGAAGGAAGTGCTGCAGAACGCACAGTACATTGTTGATAACGACCTTGTGCGACACGGCTGGGAGTATGTGGTCATCGATATCCGATGGTACTGCAACCACCCGTCGCTCGGTGGAGGATGGTACAACCAACGTGGCGATCAGGAATACGTAATCGACGAGTACGGTCGCTACCTGCCATCGCCGACGCGTTTCCCCTCCTGTATGGTCGATGGCAAGAACATGGGTTTCAAGGCCCTGGCAGACAAGATCCACAGCATGGGGCTGAAGTTCGGCATCCACATCATGCGAGGTGTGCCGAAGAGCGTGGTGGGTAGCTCCTATAAGTTGAAAGGCAGCGAGAGTACCCCTTGGAGCCAGGTCTATAACGGTACGACACCGCCATGCGCGTGGTTGCAGGACAACCTGCTTGTGCGTAACAACAAGGCTGGACAACTCTACTATAACAGCATCATGGACCTCTATG
The DNA here is from genome assembly GCA_017509605.1 of Bacteroidaceae bacterium. Taxonomy (GTDB): domain Bacteria; phylum Bacteroidota; class Bacteroidia; order Bacteroidales; family Bacteroidaceae; genus RUG11857. The sequence goes on from JAFWPH010000022.1 coordinate 34,978, forward strand.
CGGAGTGGGGGGTCGATTTCCTGAAGATTGATGACCTCTCGCGTCCGTTCTATACCGATGAGATCCACATGATCCGCAAGGCCATTGACCAGACCGGACGCCCCATAGTGCTTTCCATGAGTCCTGGAAAGACCCACTACCAATACGCTCAGGAATGTCTCGAAAATGCCAATATGTGGCGCATGATGGACGACCTCTGGGACTCCTGGAGCGCGGTCGATGCTGTGTTCAACGAAGCCCACGAGTGGAGCAAGTATGCACGTCCAGGCAACTATGCCGACTGCGACATGCTGCCTTTGGGACAGATCTCCATGACCATTGGCGACCCTGGCTATACGGGTGCCGACGGTGGACGATGGACACGACTCACGCAAAATGAGCAGTTGACCATGATGACTCTCTGGGGCATCTGCCACTCGCCCCTTTTCTTCGGTGGCGAGATGACGAGGAACGACGCGTTCACGCTGTCGTTGCTCAACAACGAGGAATATCACCAGATGCACAAGTACGGCGAGGAAGCACATCAAGTGGTGAACGACGAGAACCTGGGACATGTGGTCTGGACCTCACACATCGGCGACACCCGTTACCTGGCACTCTTCCAACGCGACAACACCCGATGGGTTGTGGGGCAGAAAGCGCTTTACACGAGTGAGACCGTGGCTTACACCACCGACGGACATGCCGTGGATGTGGATGTCGAATGGCCAGAGGGTAAGAAGACCTTGGTGCTCGTCATCGATGATGCCGGCGACAACTTCAACTATGACCATGCTGACTGGATCAACCCCACGCTCGTCCTGCGCGACGGCACAGAGGTGGAACTTACAGGTAAGTACAAGACACGCGACTACACGAAGTCGTACTTCAACCGCATCTATGAGAACAAGAATGTGGATACGGGCGGAAAAATGAAGGTGATGGGCAAAACCTACGACCGTGGCTTCTCGGCCGACGCCAACGCGGCCATCTTCTTTACCATTCCCGACGACATGGACGTGGTGCGATTCAAGGCTATGGCTGCGGCTGACGACTCGGGCATCAACCAGCCCAACGCAACCACCAGCCTCCGTTTCATGGTGTTCTGCCAGAACCCACTCACTGCCGAACAAGATGATTCATCCGTGCGCTCGGGATTGATCTCTCGTACAGGCACCAAGTCTGTGACGATGGAGTGCGACGTGACGAGGGCGGAACAACTGCAGATTGTGGTGAGCGATTGGGGTGACGGTTTCTCATACGACCGCGCCGACCTCATCAATCCCGTGCTGATCGACGCCGAGGGTAATGAAACATCGCTGACCACATTTAATCATACATCTTACAGCTCCGACTGGGGAACAGTGCACGTGAACAAGAACGTGGAAGGCGGAACACTGCGCGTAGATGGACAGTCATATACCACAGGTCTTGGATTGAACGCCAAGTGCACACTCGTCTATGACCTACCCGCAGGACACAACTACAAGACCTTCCGGGCACTCTGTGGCTACGACTCCAGTTGCGACGCCGACAACCACAGCAACTCAGGCACCACAATGGAGTTCCTCTTCTACGTGACAAAGAACGAACCCTACACCTTCAACCTCACGCAGTTGGGCTACACCGCCACCGAAGCCGTGTCCGTGCATGACATCTGGGCCAACGAGGACCTTGGCACTGTTGCCGGCACACTGTCCACCAAAGTGCCAAGTCATGGCGTCCGCCTATTCCGCTTGGGCGACAAAGCCTCTACTGACATCAAGAACATAGAACAGTCGAGTCAAGGAGGTGTGACTGGTGCAAGCACTGGTGTTTACGACCTTCAAGGCCGTCGTCTTCAGTCCCCTCATCAGGGTCTCAATATCATCGACGGCAAGAAAGTGTTTATTAGTCATTAGGCCAAATTTGTTCGGGCTATGCCGGACCTGAGGGTTGAAGGCGAAGCCAATGGTCAATGTTCAATGGTCAATGTTCAATTATTTACTAACTAAATTCAACAACACATTATGAAAGACCTAAAAATGTACATCAACGGCAAGTTCGTTGAGAGCCGTTCAGGCAAATGGATTGACGTTTTGAACCCATCGACTGAGGAAGTGATCAGCCGACAGCCTGAGGGAACAGTCGAGGACGTGGAAGAAGCCATCGACGCTGCTGTGGTTGCCCAGAAGGCATGGGAGAAAGTACCAGCCGTGGAGCGCGCCGTCTATCTGAAGAAGATGGCTGACGGCATCCGCAAACGTTTCGACATGTTCCAAGAGATTCTCGTCCGTGAGCAAGGCAAGACACAGGCACTGGCAGGTGTCGAGGTCGGTGTCACAGCAGAGTATTTCGACTACATGGCTTCTTTTGCCCGTCATATCGAGGGTGAGATCATTCAAAGTGACAACCGTGGAGAAACCATGTTGCTGGCGAAGGTGCCCTGCGGAGTGGCTGCTGGGATCCTGCCGTGGAACTTCCCCTTCTTCCTCATCGCACGAAAGGCTGCCGCTGCGCTGATCGCAGGTTGCTCCATCGTGCTCAAACCATCACAACTCACCCCTGAGAACTGCTGCGAGTTCTGTAAGGTGGTGGATGAAAGCGGTCTGCCCGCTGGACTGTTCAACGTGGTGACTGGTAAGGGCTCAGTGGTGGGCCATGCCATGGCTGCGAGTCCCAAGATAGGCATTGTCAGTCTTACGGGTTCTGTCGAGGCGGGCACCAAGATTATGGAAGCAGCAGCTCCGAATATCACCAAGGTGTCGCTTGAGCTGGGTGGAAAGGCACCAGCTATCGTCTGTGCAGACGCCGACCTCGAACTGGCTGCGCAGGCTATCCTCGACAGCCGTATCGGTAACACTGGACAGATTTGCAACCAGGCTGAGCGTGTCTATGTCGATAAGCGCGTCAAGAAAGAGTTCACCGACATCGTGCTGAAGAAGTTCCAGGCCGTGAAGGTGGGAGACCCCGCAGTGGTGAAGGATGCCGACATGGGACCACTCGTGGAGAAACGCGCACTCGACAGTGTCACCGCCAAGGTGGAGAACGCCATCAAGCAGGGTGCAAAGGTGCTGTGTGGTGCCCATCGCATCGGAGACAAGGGCTACTTCTACGCACCCACAGTGCTCGACTGCTGCACTCAGGATATGGACATCATCCATGAGGAGACCTTCGGCCCTGTGCTCCCACTTGTGGAGTTCGACGGTTTGGACCAGGCTATCGAGTGGGCCAACGACACTGAATATGGACTGGCATCGAGCGTCTTCACCAAGGACCTCGACACCGCTGCACGGGTATGCCGTGAACTGAAGTTCGGAGAGACCTATATCAACCGCTTCCACTTCGAGGCCATCCAGGGCTTCCATGCCGGTGTGAAGAAGAGCGGTATCGGTGGCGCTGATGGCAAGCATGGTCTGGAGGAATACCTCAACACACATGTCATCTACTTCCAGACGCATTATTGATTAAATGTGATATGAAGATTGGATTATTCATCCCATGCTATGTGGACGCGCTCTACCCTGAGGTGGGCGTGTCCACATACAAATTGCTTACCCACTATGGGCTTGACGTGGATTATCCCGAGAAGCAGACCTGCTGTGGACAGCCACAAGGCAATGCTGGCTTCGAGCGCCTCTCTGTGGAGTTAGCCGAGCGTTTTGAACGGAACTTCGAGGGGTATGACTATATCGTCGCACCATCTGCCAGTTGTGCCGCCTACGTCAAACTCCTCCATCCGCATATCCTTGAAGGTCACCATCCCTGCACCACCACCGACCGAGTGATGGACGTGGTGGAGTTCCTCCACGATGTGCTGAAGGTGACAGAGGTGCCTGGACGATTTCCACACAAGGTCAGCATACATAACAGTTGCCATGGGGTGCGCGAGTTGGGGCTGTCAACCCCGACTGAACGCATGGAACAGCCACGGACCAACAAAATCCGCGACCTACTGCAACTCGTTGAAGGCATCGACGTGGTGGAACCCGAACGTCCCGACGAGTGTTGCGGTTTCGGCGGTATGTTCTCCATCGAGGAACCTGACGTGAGCACCCGCATGGGACGCGACAAACTACGTCGGCACGAGGAAACTGGTGCGGAATACGTGACTGGGGCTGACTCGTCCTGTCTGATGCACATGCAGGGCATTGCCCGTAAGGAAGGACGAAAGATCCAGTTTATTCATGCGGTTCAGATTCTGGCTTTCGGACTATAGTTTAACGTCTGTTCGATGAATTTATGATAATTACAATAAGGTTTCACCTTACATAAAAATTCATGAATAATTCGTGTTAAATTTGTGGACATTCATGTTTAATATCTACATAAAAGAACGTCTGTTCGATGATTTTATGATAATCACAATAAGGCTTTGCCTTACATGAAAATTCATGACATAAAAATTCATGAATAATTCGTGTTGAATTTGTGGACATTCATGTTTAATATCTACATAAATAACCAATTATTATTGTCGTCGAATTCACGTAAGTTCAGGCTTGCGACAATCCCTCAACAATCAAAAGATTTCACTCATGAGTACAAAACATTCGATCGCTGCCCGTCAGTTTAACGAGGATGCTGACAAGGTGACGCATCACGACAACACTTTCTGGAGCGTGCGTCAGAAGCGCGACAGAATGGCTCAAGCGCTGCCCGAATGGGAGGAGTTGCGCGCAGCCGCCGATCAAATCAAACGACACACCGTCACACACCTTGCTGACTACCTGGAGCAGTTCGAGGCCAATGCCACCAAGAACGGCGTAATCGTCCATTGGGCGAAAGACGCTGAGGAGTACAACGCCATCGTGCTCGACATCCTCCGCAGCCACAACGTGACGAAAGTGGTGAAGAGCAAGTCGATGCTGACGGAAGAGTGCCATCTCAACGAGCATCTGATCGCTGCTGGCATCGATCCTGTGGAAACCGACCTTGGTGAGCGCATACTCCAACTCATGGAACTCGCGCCCAGTCATATCGTGATGCCTGCCATACACATCACCAAAGAGCAGGTGGGCAAGTGTTTCGAGGAGAAAATAGGTTCACAACCAGGCAACTGCGACCCCACATATCTCACGCATCAGGCTCGGCTGCACCTGCGCGACAACTTCATGACGGCACAGTGCGGCATGACCGGCGCAAACTTCGGCATCGCTGCCACTGGAGATGTGGTGGTCTGCACGAACGAGGGCAACGCCGATATGAGCACAAGCATCCCCAAACTCCATATTGTGAGCATGGGCATAGAGAAACTCATCCCCGACTACGATGCCATGGGGGTGTTCCAACGGTTGCTGGCGCGTTGTGGCACGGGCCAGGAGACTACCGTCTATACCTCGCATTTCCGGAAGCCGCGGCCTGGAGGGGAGATGCACATCGTGCTGGTCGATAACGGACGCAGCGAGATCATCGCCGACGAGGAACATTGGCAGACACTCAAGTGCATGCGCTGCGGGGCATGCATGAACACCTGCCCGGTTTATCGACGGTCGGGGGGATACAGTTATACTTATTTCATTCCCGGACCTATCGGCATCAACCTTGGAATGCTCAAGGACAAGGACGCCAACTACCACAACCTATCGGCCTGCAGCCTCTGCTGTTCCTGCGACAATGTCTGTCCTGTGAAAGTCGATCTCAGTGCCCAGATCTACCGTTGGCGTCAGCGACTCGACGAGTGGCACCATGCCGATGCGGTGAAGAAAACAATGTCGATGGGCATGAGGTTCCTGTTCAATCATCCGGCAGTCTATACCGGTACGCTTCGTATGGCATCATTGGTCAACCACCTGCCGTCGTTCATGACCAATTTCCGTCTGAACGCCTGGAGTGTGGGACATGAGATGCCGCAGTTCGCCAAGAAATCGTTTCATCAACTATGGAAAGAGGGGAAAGTGAGAAAATGAGCAGTAGAGAAGACATATTGGCGCGGCTCAGGAAAAACACGCGCAACACATACGACAAACCTGAGGTCAACATCCACGGCATACAATACGATGACCCCGTGGCTCAGTTCATCCATGTCGCCACTACGGCCGGTGGAGCAAGACTCATGGAACTGAAGGAAGGCGACGACCTCAACGCGAAGATACGCGAGGCCTATCCTGATGCACGAGTCATCAGCAGCAATGTTCCAGGGGTAAAGGCCGACCGCAACCCCGACAACGTGGCTGAGGCACAAGACTTGGATGGTACGGATGTCGGTGTCATTCAAGGGGAGGTTGGTGTGGCGGAGAACGCCTGCATCTGGATTCCGCAGACCATGAAAGAGAAAGCCATCTGTTTCATCAGCGAGAACCTCGTCATCCTCCTTTCTCGCCACAATATCGTCAACAACATGCACGAAGCATATCGCCGCATCAACTTCAATGACTACGGCTTCGGCACTTTTATCAGCGGCCCCTCCAAGACCGCCGATATTGAGCAGAGTCTGGTCTATGGCGCACAGGCCGCGAGGGGAGTGACCATCTTCCTCACATCACCTTGAACACACGTTTTGTCTTTTCGCTGCCACGGTGAATCAGAAGACTGTCGGCTCCGGGATAGACGAAGATCAGCATGCCTTCGCGTTGAGGTTGATTCTCTGGGTTGAATAGGGTATAGACACCTTGGCCACGAGTCTCTAAGAAGCATGTGTCAGGTTCGATGTGGCTCATGGTGCTGTCGCTCATTCCCCATAGGTTCTCATGCCATTCAATATAGACTTCCCCGATGGTATGCGGGAGTGAGTCTGCTGTGGCGAAGAACTTGAAGGTCAAGGTGCTGCCAGAGCCTTCACCTACGTAGCACACCATTTCCTTAGGACGTGTGTCGGTGTCGGTCAGGGGAAGCTCAACAATACAGGTCCTTCCCCAGATCTTATCCCCCCAGCTGGCGCTGTCGGGCGAGAAACGTGTACACAGTTCGTCGGCGGTCAGGTAGCTTCCGTCGTCTGGGTTCAGCGCCCACATCAGATGGTTCTGCGCATTGGTTTGAGATGGCATACAACTCGAAACACTTGCTCCCATCACCCCTGCCACCATCAGTGGCAAAATCAACAATGTCTTTCGTTTACCCATTGGCATAGTATATGCGTCCCTTAAAAGTTCTCGGCCTTGAGCATGAAGTAGCTCTGAGGATGGTCGCAGACGGGACATACCTCGGGCGCGTTCTTGCCGATGACGATGTGTCCGCAGTTGGAGCACTGCCAGATGCAGTCGCCTTCACGGGAGAAGACGATGGCGTCCTCGATGTTCTTCAGCAGTTTGCGATAACGCTCCTCATGGTGTTTCTCGATGGCGCCTACCATGCGGAACTTCTCTGCGATTTCGGTGAAGCCTTCTTCCTCGGCTTCCTTGGCCATGCGGTCGTACATGTCCGTCCACTCGAAGTTCTCTCCGTTGGCTGCATCCTCAAGGTTGTGAACCGTGTCACCCACCTTGCCGCCGTTGAGATACTTGTACCACATCTTGGCGTGCTCTTTTTCGTTCTGGGCGGTCTCCTCGAAGATGGAGGCTATCTGCACGTAACCGTCTTTCTTGGCGCGTGATGCGAAGTAGGTGTACTTGTTACGTGCCATGCTCTCGCCTGCAAATGCCTCTTGCAGGTTCTTCTCTGTTTTTGTTCCTTTCAAGTCTTTCATAAGATTTTCGTTTTTAGGGGTATTCTATAATGTGTTGTTCACTATTTCGTTCCAAAATTACAACATTTTATACACATATACGAATTTCAACTGAAGTTTTATTCTTTTTCACAATTATTACAATTCCCCTTCTTTTTTGCTACTTGGCTTTCGCAAGCATAATGAAGTAAACTCGCTACGCTCATGGGAGTTAAAATGGAAGTAAACTCGCTACGCTCATGGGAGTTATGTGCTAAGCACAGGACAATAGTTATTTTCTTAACTCTTAACTCTTAACTCTTAATTCTTAACTCTTAATTCTTAACTCTTAATTCTTAACTCTTAATTCTTAACTCTTAATTCTTAACTCTTAATTCTCAACTCTTAATTAAATAGTATCGTCCAGCACGAAAGTGCTTAACTCCCCCTTTAACTCCCTTTTTAACTCCCCCTTTAACTCCTTTTTGTAAATTCCGAAAATTTCATCATCCCTTTTCGTGTATTTCTAAATTTAAAACGCTAAATTTGCAGTTTGGAATGTCATTGACACTGTGGATGCAGTAAAGTCTCGTCCTAAGTGTTTGGCTCACAGATAAAACGTTATTTATCATCTAAAAACATAAAAGAAGACATGATCATGAACAACTGGTTTGAATGTAAGGTTCAGACCCAAAAACAACTCGATTCAGGTAAGATTCAGAAAACTGTGGAACCCTATCTCGTTGATGCACTGAACTTCACTGAGGCTGAGGCACGCATCATTAAGGAGGTGTCCTCCTATTGCAACGGCGAGATGACGGTCAAAGATATCAAGCGCGTGAAATACAGCGAACTGTTCCAGACCACCGACGCGAATGCCGACAAATGGTATAAGGTGAAGTGCAACTTCATCATCTTCGACGAGAAATCACAGAAGGAGAAGAAGACATCGTCGATGATGCTCGTTCAGGCCAGCAGTGTGAAGGATGCACTCAAACGTTTCGAAGAGGGCATGAAAGGCAGCATGATGGACTACGAGGTCGCTATGGTGCAAGAAACCAACCTTCTCGATGTCTTTCCATATGAGCCACTCGTAGTGGCTGACGAAAAACCCGAGTACGAACAGTAATCACAACTTCGCTGAGCATGAGCAGCATCACTTTGAACCTGAAAAACGTCACCGCCGACCTAAAGGAAGGGACAAGGCTGGTGGCCATCTCCAAATACCACCCTGCGGAAAGCATACAAGAGGCCTACGATGCGGGGCAGAGAATCTTCGGGGAGAGCCATGTACAGGAACTCATGGCCAAGCAACAGACACTGCCTGCTGACATCGAATGGCATTTCATCGGCCATCTGCAGACCAACAAGGTGAAGTACATTGCGCCTTTCATCAGCCTTATCCATGCTGTCGATACCCCCAAACTGTTGCGCGAACTCAACAAGCAGGGAGAGAAGAACGAACGGGTGCTGCATTGTCTGCTCGAACTCCATATCGCGACTGAGGAAACCAAATACGGGTTCAGCCCGGAAGAACTCACCGCCTATCTCGAAACTGACGAATGGACAACACTCAAATACGTGAGCATTGACGGTCTCATGTGCATGGCCACCAACACCGAAGACGAGGAGCAGATACGCTCGGAGTTCAGACGGGCCAAAAGCATCTATGATGATGTGAGGGCGCGTTTCTTTGCCACTCAGCCGTCGTTCTGCGAACTCTCCATGGGCATGAGCCACGATTATCCCATTGCCATGGAGGAGGGTAGCACACTTATCCGTGTGGGCAGCAAGATATTCGGTGAGAGGGTGTATGATGCACAGGATAATAGTTAATTTCTTAACTCTTAATTCTTAACTCTTAACTCTTAACTCTTAACTCTTAACTTCAATAACCCATAACCTATAACCCATAACCCTTCATAAAAATTTCTTAACTCTTAATTCTTAATTCTTAACTCTTAATTAAAAAGTTGTATTGTGAACATAGAGAAGAACAAAGAAGTGGCGCGTGAGATTGCGAGAAGTTACTACACGCTGAGTCTCGAAGCACTTACCATGCTGGCTGAAATCATCATCCCGATGAAATTCAAGCGAGGATCCATCGTGCTCAAAGAGGGAGAGGTCAGCGACTATATGTACTATGTGGAGAAAGGACTCATCCGACAGTTCTACAAGAAGAACAACAAGGAGGTGACCGAACACATCTCATACGAGGGTGGCATGGTCATCTGCATCGAAAGCTTTTTCCAGCGACAACCCACTCGACTGATGGTACATGCCCTGGAGACCAGCATTCTCTATGCCATACCTTACGACAAACTGCAGAAACTGACGGAGCGTTCCTACGAGATGTGCCAGTTGTTGTTCAAGTTCCTCGAACGATCTCTGATCCTCTCACAGCAGAAAGCCGACACACTACGGTTTGAGACGGCTATGGAACGCTACGTGCGAACCCTGCGCGACCATCCCGACATCATCCGTCGTTCGCCACTGCATTATGTGGCGTCGTACTTGCAGATGACACCCGAGACACTCAGCCGCGTCAGAGCTGCATACGAGGCCAACAAGAGCTGATTTCATTGAACATTAACCATTGACCATTGTCTGTCATTATAGAGGAAACGCATGAATAAAGCGGAATACATCGAAGAGGAGAAGACCGACGTCACCTACGACCACGTCATTAAATACACGGGGTTGTTTGGGGGTGTTCAGGGCATCACCATGCTGGCGAGTGTGGTCCGCAACAAGATCGTGTCGGAGCTGCTCGGTCCGTCTGGACTGGCGCTGATCAACATCTACAACACCGTCATCCGTTTCCTCAACGACTCCACCAACCTCGGTATCTCGTTCAGTGCCGTGAAACACCTGTCGGAACTCTATGAGAAAGGCAGCCGCGAGGATATCGAGGACAATGTGTGCACCATCCGCACATGGTGCCTACTGACTGGTCTCTTCGGCTGTCTGCTTTGCATGGCTTTCTGCCCGCTCATCAGTCATGTCATGCTCAAGGACTATGCCCATACTTGGGCTTTCCTCGCGCTCGCGCCTTGTGTGCTGATGATGGCAGTGACGGGTGGGGAACTGGCGATTCTCAAGAGTCTTCGCCGTCTGAAGACCGTGGCTGTGGCCAATGTCTTCTGTGCATTGACGGCTTTGCTCATCAGCGCGCCCATCTACATCTTCTTCCGCGCCAAAGGTATCGTTCCCTCATTGCTGCTGATCAACCTCGCCATCATGTCGGTCAACCTGCATTTCTCGGGTAGGATCGTGAAATGGAAGGTTGACTTGCGTTCACGTCTGCATATCCTCAAGGGAATGCCCATGGTCAAGTTGGGCATCGCATACATCCTGGCGGGTGTGTTCGGTCAAGGTGCCGAACTGGTCATCAGGGCACTGCTTATCTCCTTTGGAGGCGACGACGGACTCGACAATGTGGGCTTCTACCAAAGTGGTTATTCACTTGCCGTGTCATACGCTTCGATGGTGTTCATCGCCATTGAGGCCGACTATTTCCCGCGTCTGTCGGGCGCATGCGGACATACTGGCCGAATGAGCAACATCATCAACCAGCAGATAGAGGTCTGTGTCTTGCTCACGGCGCCATTGCTCATACTCTTGGTGATGTTCATGCCCATCATCGTCCATGTGCTCTATGCCAAGGACTTTGTGGCGGCAGTGCCCATGGCAGTCAGCGCTTCTTTTTATATGTTCTTCCGAGCGCTCACACTGCCGGTGGCTTATCTGCCTTTGGCGACTGGCGACTCCAAGATGTACCTCCTCACAGAGTTCATCTGCGATGTGTTCATGGCGTTCGCCATTCCGCTCAGTTTCAAGTTCTACGGACTGGTGGGAGCGGGTTTCGCCCTGTCGGCTACTGGCTTCCTCGACTTCCTCATTATCCATCTGCTCTACCGCAAGGCATACCATTTCACTTTCAGTTTCCGTCTTGTATGGTTCTATGTGCTGCAGTTCGTCCTGCTCGCCACATCCATCTTCACGGCTTTGTCTGATGGCGGAATAGTGAAATGGATCGTATGCTCATTGACTTTCATCCTCTCTTTCGTGATTTCCATTCGGATTCTACGTCGTGAAACCAAAATCATCAGCAAGTTATGGGCGAAGATCAGAAAACGGCTCCACAAGTAGGGTATCCTCACTGCCCATGCGTCAGTGTGCTGGTCGCCGTTTACAACTCGGCAGCCTACTTGCGCGATTGTCTCGAATCTCTGCTCGGCCAGACTTATCGACAACTGGAGGTCATCTGTGTGGACGACTGTTCCGCCGACAACTCTTTGGAGATTCTTCATGAGTATCAGACTAAGGACTCACGGGTGAAAGTACTGCATTTGGACCAGAACCAAGGTCAGGCTGTGGCCCGCAACCGAGGGCTGGAAATTGCTACTGGCTCATGGATAGCCACTGTCGATAGCGATGATTGGTTGGCTGCTGATGCCATTGAAAAAACGATGGAAGCCTTGGCGACAGACCAAGAGCTGGATACGGCCGTTTTCCAGCTAATGGAGTTCTACAGCGCCGATGACTGCCATCCATATCCCTTGTCAAAGCAGTTGACAACAGGAAAAGTCATCTCGGGCAGGGAGGCGTTTGAACTGAGTCTCGACTGGCAGTTGCATGGCTTGTACGTGGTGCGTGCCGACATTCACAAGGCTTATCCTTTCGACACTTCCTCAAGGCTTTATAGCGATGACAACACCACACGCTTGCATTATCTTCATTCCCGCAAGGTGGTGCTGACGGATGGACAATATTTCTACCGCAAGCATGGCCAATCTGCTACCAATGCCGTTTCGGTCAATCGTTTCCTTTATCTCGATGCCAACCTGAGCATGAAGCGCCAGTTGTTGGAGGAAGCTGAAAAGGGCGTACTTGACGATGCTGCGGCAGTGCTCGACCGTTACGAGACTATCCGATGGCTCAACATCGTCGATGCCTGTTGGTATTATTCTCTGCATCGGGGCGTGTTCACCGCTGAAGATAGGCAAACGGCGAACACCGCTATCAAAAAGGCGTTCGACAGCATCGAACCACAGCGCATCAACCCCAAAATCAGCCGCAAGTTCGGCTATTATCCTTTCCGTTCTTATTCCCTTTTCCGCTCCGTCGAGAACATCTACTTCTTCCTCCGAAAAATATTGGGAAGAGGTTAATTATAGTTTCCTATCGTCCTTTTTAACTCCCATGAGCGCAGCGAATTAACTTCCCATTTAACTCCCATGAGCGCAACGAATTGACTTCCCATTTAACTCCCATGAGCGTAGCGAATTAACTTCCCATTTAACTCCCATGAGCGTAGCGAATTAACTTCCATTTATATTAAAGGCTGAAGACCTTCCCAACGCACATCCCAGTTGCCGTCATCCGGGAAGCCGGGGTTGGGCCATGGACATCCGTCCCATCCAGCGCACATCAGGGCTATGGCGGAGAGCAATCCGCCGTTGCCGGGAAGATAGATGCGCAGACGCCCGTCCTGGTAGTTGTGACCGTTATTCAGGTAGGTGTTCTTCTGCTCGGATTTCAGCAACGATTGGATAGCCATCTCGGGTTGATGGAGCCGTGTGGCGGTCATCGCCATCATCGGGAAGTCCCAGCCCCATGCCGTGGGCCAGTTCCAGTTGACGAAAACCCAGTCAAGGGTGTGGCTCATCACCACGGGATTGATGAGGCGACTTTCTGGAAAGAAACCCAATGCACCGAGCATGGCGGGGTGGTCGGAGGTGCCTTTCAAGTTGGTGTAGGTGTCGGTGGCTGATTCTGCCGCCAAATAGAGGCTGTCGTCGTTGAACGCCAAGGGCGACAGTTTCTGAATCAGGTCGTCCCAATCCTTTTTACGTTCCTTGCCTGCCCTGACACGCCATTGTTGCGCCATCTCCATCGTGGTCAGCCATTGCGACAACTCAAAGGGAGGGTTGAAAGTGACATCCGCTTTCAGCGATTCCTGAGCGGGAATTAGTCCGCGAAGGATATACCGGCCTGTACTGCTGTCGTAGTTGGCGAACGAGTACATGAAGGTGGCGGTCTCATCGATGAGCGGCGCGTATTTAGCTATGAGGTTGTTGTCGCCAGTCGAACGGTAGGCCAGTTCACAGAGGTAGATGAGGTGGGGTTGCTGCCAGATGAGGAACGAACCCACATTGGAAGGTGCCTCAGCTCCTGATGGGTCGGTCATCTTCATCCAGCGGATGCCATCGAAGCCTTGGCGACGGGCAATCTCACGTGCCATCGGTTGGGCGGAGGGATACCAAGAGAGTGCTTTGGTCAGCATGTCGGCATGTCCCCATAAAGGCAACCAGGCCTCATGCCATAGAATCATCTCCAAGTGGAACTTCCCAAACCATGAATTGAAGGTCAGACCAGTCTCTTGGGGAGGACGGCTACCAGCCGACTGAATGGCCAACAAATACTGGCTAAGCACCACACGACGTTCCAGTTCTTTTGCCCTTGGGTCAAGGCAATGCGAGAAATCCACTGCCGCGCCTTCTGTCCAAAACTGTCGCCAACGGCTGGCGGATGACTCGCGCACGGTCCTGTAAGAATTGATTTGTTCTGAGTTTTCTGAATATTCCGGAACCCATTCCACGGTTATCTCTAATGTGTTGCCAACAGGAGAGAGTACGAAATGATGCTTGCTCTTCTCGTTGAAATCCGCCTGACCTTTCCAACGGACGATGATGTAATACGTTGTGCTGTCGAGTTGGTGACGCACCACAGCACGATGTGCATCCTTTTGGACGATGGCTGACTGGTGGGCATCGTTCGCTGTCCAATCGCAACCATCGTCAGTATGGCGGGCGGTCGGGTAGGGCAGTCGCAGCGAAATTGGGGTTCGGGCTGTCGATATCACACGCACGGCAATCATATCGCGTGTGGGATGGCAGACGGTCTGTACGTCGTGCCCCTTTCCATCAAACGTGAAATGAGAATGAATGACTCCTTCCCATAGGTCGAGACATTGATGGATGTCGTGGATGTCTGAAGGCTGAATTTTGCCGTCGAAATCGAAACCCAAACAGCCGAGGTGCAGTCGATGGGGGTTCATGCGCAGGTATTCAGAGGCATCGTGTTGGCGGCCTGCATCACGGAATTGGCAGGAATATAGTTCTTCGGTGCTGTGATGTCCCAAATTGTAGGGCTTCAGCACTTCCTCTGGGCGGTAGTCTTCGGTATTGGGCATGCTGTGCCATCCCCATTGGCTTTGGGTGCCGAGACAAACACCACGTGAATAGAACTCAGGAAAAGTTTGCAGTCCTGTGGCATCGACCGTCATGGCAAACTCACCGTTGCCCACGCTGAGCGACGAGAGGGTATCCATCGTCGTCACCATGGGTGAGTTGCGGTTCACCAGTGCCTGTCGGTCGATAGGTTGTCCTGTAACGGTCTCACATGCGAGCAGGAATAATACCATGAAGATCGTTCTCAAAGGAGATTTATGATCACATCGATTCATCGTTATTTTCTGTTTTGTCGCTCAAAATTACAACTTTTCATCGAATATTAGACTCCTACAGACGTATTTCTCTAGTTTTTATTTTCATGACCACTCCTTTACTCCTGCTCTCCTTAGAGCTTTCAGATCCATTTTCCATGGGGGGGACAAAAATTTTCCATAGGTCGATAAGGCCGACTTTTCTTATTCTGATGATTCTTTGGTACTTATGAAAATGAAAGTTATAAAAGTTTTCCATAGGTTTAAGGAACAATGAAAAGAAAAATGTCGTAACTTTGCAAAAGGGAATCATCCCGCTGCGAAATTACGACATTTTTCGTATGCTATAGCCTCGACAGGGGCGACAGAAAAACTATAACAGAATGAAAAAACACATCATTATAATACTATCATTTCTTTGTCTCGTCTTATGCGCATGTACCAGTGGCAGTGGCGACGACTTGGTCTCGATGAGTGCCAAGGACTGCCTGACGGCTGGGGAGGAAGCCCTTGCTCGCGACAGCGTGATGCAAGGCGAGAAATTGTTACGCACCGCCATCAGTAAGGCGGAGGCAACAGCCGACTTGCATACGTGTTACATCGCATGCCAACGTTTGGCCGAGTCGTTGTCGTGGAGCAACAATGAAGAGGCTCTGCGTCTGGCGAAACGTGCTGTGGAAATCTATGAGCGGCATCCCGACGACGAGCGCAACCATGTCATCCTGCTCGACTATGCCGGGACGTATGCGTCGCAGTTGGCCTACAATACCGAAGGTTCGTTCGACGAGGCCCTCTCGCTGACTCGACGGGCGTATGACATCGCTGTGAGAGACAGCATGGATGATCTCGTTTGCCAGACACTGACGAGTCTTGCCAATATCGCCTGGGCGAAGGAGGACTATCGTCAAGCGCTCGACAATGCCTTGCGGGCCAAAGCCTTGGCTACCCCAGAATTGTTGCAAGGGGTGCTTCAAGTTTTGGGTCGTTGTTATATGGAACTGGACTCTTTGGACAAAGCAGAAGCCATTTACCGTCAGATGACACCCGGTGACGACATCCACGCCGCTTATATCGTGCAGAGCAGTCTGGCGAAGATTGCCGCCACCCGATTCGGTGCTGAAGAGTCTGTGGAAGTGATTGATTCGGCTTTTGAACAGGCCGAGGAACTCTACTTCAAGGCAATGGAGCAGAAAGACGGTTATTATCAGGCCGCCTTAAGACAGGAACTCGAGAATGAACACTTGGCTTATACTTCGGCACTACACCGCAGGATGCTCATTGGAATCGTGGCTGTGTTGTTGCTGTTGGGAGTGGCAGGTTGGCTGATTATGCGCTATCGGATGCGGATGCTTAACCAACAACGGGAGCATGAGGCAGAACGCCACGAGGCTGAACAGAGGCTCAACGAACAGAAGAACCGTATGCTACAACAGGAGGCCGAAAGTCAGCAGGAGCGGTTGCGACAGGCCGATGAGGTGATAGCCTTCTTGCAGAACTATATCCTGCAACGGACGGAAGTGGTGCAGAAACTCAACCAGAGCAGCGAGGCGCGTATCACATTGACCCAGCGCGAATGGGGAGAAGTGGAACGCACGCTCAACGCCATCGACGGTGATCGTTTCGCCCGCATCCGCAAGGCGTATCCTGACATGGAGGAGGACGACATCCATCTGTGTATCCTCACACGCCTGCAACTGAGCAACCGTGCCATCGGCAACATCTACTGCATCTCCGTCTCTGCCGTGCAGCACCGTAAACTCAAGCTGAAGAAGGACGTGTTCGGCGAGAAAGACCCCGACATGACCTTGGAACAAGTGATTTTAAACACATAAGGACAAAAAACACGAATGCCCACTAATTGGACATGAATTATTCATGAATGATGTTTGATTTCAGATTATTTTATGAACCTAAAAAATGCGAGATATGATGAGGAATAAATTGATTGCATTACTGCTGATGATGACCCTGTCGTTGTCGATAACAGCCCAGAAAACTATCTCAAACAATGAGAAAGTCTATATTCCCATGCTTTCTGATGGAAACAGTTGGAAATACCATTTCATGGTTGATTATCAAGAGAAGTTGATGGATGAGTGGTTTTTGTATTCCATATCATCAACATTTACGAAGAATGGAGAAACCTACTATAAGATGTATGTTTTCCTTTCTACTAATGATGTCAATGCCAAGACATCTGTTTCGACTAAGTCATCTTTGTTCCCCACTCTAAATCTTAGGGAAAAAGACAGGAAAGTGTTGGTTGACAGAAAAGAATACTTAGCGTTCTTAGAGGGAGAGAACGGGTACAATATACCTATATTTGGTGATAAAAACTACCTGCCTTATCCAGTGACAAGCGATGACGAGATTGTTCTTTATGATTTTAACATGAACGTTGGCGACAAATTCATCTCGGTGGAGGGCCATGAGGATATCAGTGTAGTCAAGGTCGATACCATCGAGTCGTTTGAGAATAGGCCTTCAGATAAAAGTTTGCCAAGAAAATGGATTACGCTTAGCAATGGAATGGTCATTGTGGAAGGCGTGGGGTGTATCAATTCAGCAGGAGGGTTATTGAGTTATCTCAATCCACTTCAAGATACAGAGGAACAATCCATGAATGTCGTTTCAGGTGAAATTGATTATACTTATCTCAATGTTGATAACTCAGAGGATGAACGTGACGATTACAAACCGTTTGTTGAAATCGGATATTCTTATGAGCCATGTAAAAGATGGAGGGTTATTCATACAATGCCCGGTGAGATGACACACTCCACGTTCACTCATTCATGGTTGTCAGATAACTATTATTTTGATAATTATCAGTTAGAGAATGAGAAAACGGTAAGAGGCGACAATACTTATTTCAATATGAAATGTTATGGTTCAGGTCCTGTTAAAGGTCATTTAAGAATGCCTGACCCAAGTCGGGAGAATGTGTTGCTGCGTGAGAAAGACCGCAAGGTATATGTCTATTCAGAGAAAGACCAAAAGGAGTATCTGCTTTACGACTTCTCGCTTAAGGAAGGAGATGCTTTCACCTCCTACGATATCGATGCCGGGGAAACTGTGAATCTTAAGGTACTGAGTGTTGGGCAATTGGATGACGGACCTCGGGTCTTTCCATACAATAAAACATCCGAAGATGGAAAAGAGGAAGAAAAAAGACCGCTGAAGACATGGACAATAGGTATAGAAATAGAATCGGATGTGTATCCTGCTGAGTATCAAGAAATCTTCACATTGATTGAAGGTGTAGGTTGCAACGAAGGACCTTTCTTCAATTACGACAAATCGAAAGGTTGTGATTACCTTGCTTTTGTGATTGGACCTGAATCTTATTGTGCTTATCCTTTGATATTCCCATTCTTCAATACCCAATATGCTTCTGTCAGAGGATGCAAGATGCTTACAGGCGATGAGGTGTCTCATAATTGGGATGGAGGCAACGAACTGACATGCGAATTGGTGGACGGTGCGTTGCATGTTTATGGAAACGTCTGGTTGTCTTGTGCAAGTGACTATTATGCTTATTTCATGGAGGAGCCTACAGATGATTCTATGGTGCATATCTTGCGTTTCTATTCTGATGTTTCGTCATTGTACGTTGCCACATGTCAGGGGATGTATCAAACCAACTTCTGGGTTCCAGGATTCGGACCTGGGGATATGGAGAACGCCCCTGAAGGCTACGACCCGTCTAAGATTGAGTATATCGTCGTGGATGAATATGGCAACGAATATCCTGTTATCAAGAAAAACAAAGAGGATGACATCTTCCAAGTAGGACGGAAATGGATTGTCATCGATTCATTTTACAATCCATCAAAGGTGTACAGTTTAACTGGTTATAAATGTGAAGGACAGGAGGTGGTGGACGGTCTCTTATGCAACGTGTTGTCATATTATTCGATGTCTGATTTTGAGAATCCATTTGAAATGGATGATGACGTTCTCTTCTCTATTGATAACTTGAAGAGTATTCATTCTAAGTATGTTTACCGTAATGGTTCTAGATACTATCAACACAATCCGAATAAAGGACATGTAGATAAATTGCTTTTCAATTTCGCTGTGAGTCAAGGAGACACTATTAGTCTATTTCCTCATTATCCTGAATTATTAAATGTTGAGGAACTTTCCTCGTTAGTGACAGCGGTCGGCGACACTATATTAGAAGATTCATCCGACAAACGGGTGAGGAAATGGGTTAGTGTTTGTGAGTATGATGATGGTGGTGGATCACAGGATATCTGGATTGAGGGCATCGGTTCTTTGAGAGGAGGTCCTGATGGAAGCCTATTTAGTTTTAGTGGAGGTCATGTCTTGTTCAAATGTTATGACGACGATAATATCTATTATATCAACAAGAACATTCCTTGGCAAAACGAATTTGTACCATCTCAACCGTTTGTCGAGCAGAATAAGGAATGGAAAGTTCGATGGAGTGTGGTGGGACCATACGAAAGTACACACTGGAACTCACAAAAATACATCATTTCAGGCGATACAGTTATCAGTGGTCGAAGATGTAGCAAGATGTATTCTGATGACCTGTTTTATGGAGTGAAAGGCAAATATATCCTCTCGTTGTACGAAGAGAACGGCAAAGTGTATTTTATACCTAAAAATTCTGAAGAGGAACATCTGCTGTATGACTTTTCTGCCAATGTCGGAGATATTGTATATGCGAGAGGCATAACTACTAAGGGTTGGAATGGTTCTGATATAAAATTCGTGGTCTGGAAAACTGAAGTGAGAGAGATTGAGGGAGTGAAAAGAAAATGCCTTTTGGTCGTGCCGAAAGAGGATGATGATACCATAATAGATGACAGAACGGCAGAATCCTGGGGTGAATGGTGGATTGATGGCATTGGCACGGAGGAAAATCCCATTGAACATTACACACCTGATTTTGAAGGTGCTGTTAGTTTCCTGGAGTACTGTAAAAATGGTGACGGTTTATTCTTGTACCATCATGCCTATACACCTCCTGTGTGTATGGTGGATCGTAACATGAGTTGGATACAGGAATATGCGGAATCCGACGGGAATTCTGCTATTTCTGATATAGAGAAACAGCATGTGTTTTTCAAGTCATCCACTATTGAAGGTGATGACTACATCATGACATATCCTATTGGGGATGACGACGAAAACAGTCTTTATATGCCCCTTTACGCATCCGCTCTAGGCGACGAGGAGAACGCCCATATAGTGGCAGCTCTGCGTGAAGAGGACGGCAAAGTGTATATCTGGCCTTGGAAACCTATTCAGTTGAGTTTCCTCCTCTATGACTTTTCCGCCAATGTGGGTGATGTGATGGAAATTATAGGAGTTCCTGTATCGAACCGGTACGAGGATAGCGAGACCATTCCCGAACTTTATTCTGCAAAATGCCGCATTGAGAAAGTGGAAGAGAGGGAGATTGAAGGTGTTAGACGCCGGTGCCTGTATGTGCAAGAAGTATTGCCAAACGAGGATTTCTCGGTCTCTCCGACTTACGATGATATTTGGATAGAAGGCATCGGCTCAGTGCGTGGCATCCTGGGCAACGTGAGTTTTAAGATGGACGGTAAGGCTCCATATATGAAACTCTTGGAATGTTCATGGTATGATGAGATTTATTACAGAGCAGACGACCATCCGAGATTTGCATCATCCCGTCCATTCATTGAGGAAAATAAGGTGTGGAAAGTGGGTATTACTGACCATATATCGAACGATAGATTTGATATGATTGAATATTTATATTTCGATGGCGACACCATCATCGATGGCAAGACCTGCAAACGGATGATGGTGCAGGAGTATGCTAAAGAGGGTTCTTATGCTTACGATGCCTACTATCATAAAGACGCGCCTCTAAGATATATTGGGGCATGGTATGAGGATAATCAGAAAGTGTATTTCGCCGCTCCTGATCAACAACTTCATCTGACTTACGATTTCAGTGTTAGTAAAGACGACACATTCAGCGTATTTGCCGATGGAAGTTATCAAAAGTTCAAGTTATTTTCTAAATCAGTTGGTGAAATCGAAGGTTTCAAGGGTATTTGGTATATAGTTGGGAAAGATTATCTAACAGAAAGTGATGAGATGACAACACATCTTTTTGTGTGGCTGGAAGGTGTCGGTAGTCAAAAACGCCCAGACTACAACGTGGAACTGCTGGAATCGGGTGACCATCCCTATATGCTTATGTCATGTACCGTAGGTGATGAGGTCATCTATCTCAACGACAGTTACGAGGATGGAGTTTCACCTGACGCGAATGTACCCAAGCGCCGTATCGACTTCACGCATACTGTGAAGGTGAAACCAAAAGCACCTGTCCGTAAGAATACTGATGAAACAGAGAATACCTTGACAGGCGATTACAGCGACCGTCTGCTCAACATCGACCTCGGCAAACTCAACAGCGACTACAGCATGGTCATCAAGAACCAAAGCGACAGCGTGGTCTATGTCAAATCGGTGCGTGCCAACGAGATTGTCGCCCTCAACATCGACATCTCCGACTACGACGGCGGGGACTACACCATCAACATCGAAAATAGCGACGAAGTGTTCAGTGGAGTGTTCACGATAGTACCGACTGCCATCCATGAGATTGCATCCGATTCGAAGGAGAACGGACAGCAAATGAAAGAAGTGATTTACGACCTTACTGGCCGTCCCATGAGCAAAGACCGACTTTCCAGAGGCATCTATATCCAAAACGGCAAGAAGGTGCTGGTAAGGTAGTTGCTTTTTTGAGAAACATAATAAAGGACAAGAGTTTCCTATAAAGTATAAATGAGTAAAATAATATCGACGATATGATGAAACACAAACTAACCGCAATGTTGATGGCTTTACTATTGACATTGGTCGTCAACGCCCAAAGGACATATCCCGTTCCTGAATACACGGGATTCAGCATAGCGGAGGATGCC
>JAFWPH010000035.1 GCA_017509605.1 Bacteroidaceae bacterium
ATGATAGCCTAAAGTGTCAAAAAAAGGCCAAAAGGCATAAGCTGGGCAATGTAAACCACAAAATAAGAGCGGTTGGCACTAAAGGTGTCAAGGACAAGACATCATGCAGGACTACACAAAATAATTAAACGACTATCCCTAGTTACTTGAATAATAATTCATGAATAATTTTTGTTTAATTCATGGGCATTTATGTTCAAAATAAAAAAAACACGAATGCCATGAGAGAAAAAAGTATTTATGTTTATGGGTATTTATGTCAATGTGATGTGCTGGGCGTTGATGTTTTCCTTGAGGAAGACGGAGGCGTTTTCGCTGAACTTCTGGCTTGACTCCGTGGTGAAGAACTGACAGGTTCCGCCTTTGGTGAGTCGGGCGTCCATGTCGGTATGGCGTTGGAGGTAGTTGACAAGACTTTCTGCGATATAGTGACCTTGAGGTATGAGCGAGATGTGCTCAGGAGTGTATTTCCGTATTTTGTCGTAAAGCAAGGGGAAGTGTGTGCAGCCGAGTATGATGGTGTCAATCTCTGGGTCTTTCTTCAGCAGTTTGTCGATGCAGTCTTTCACGAAATAGTCAGCTCCAGGTTTGTCGTATTCACCGTTTTCAACGATAGGCACCCAAAGTGGGCAGGCCTGTCCTGTGACCGTGACCTCGGGAAACAGCTTCCGCACTTCCAGCCGGTATGAATCCGACTTGATGGTGCCTTCGGTGGCAAAGACCCCAACATGATGGGTGTGTGTGAGCCTTCCCACCACCTCGGCCGTGGGTCGTATCACACCCAGCACACGGTGGTCGGGCGCCTCGACAGGCAGGAACTGCTGTTGGATGCTCCTTAGTGCTTTGGCTGAGGCCGTGTTACATCCGATGATGACCAGCGGGCATCCCATCTCGAAGAGTTTGCGTACGGCTTGGAGTGTGAATTCATACACCACGTCGAAAGAGCGTGTACCGTAAGGTGCGCGTGCGTTGTCACCGAGATAGATGTAGTTGTAGTGGGGCATGCGTTTGCGGATGCCGTCGAGAATGGTCAGTCCACCATATCCTGAGTCGAAAACACCAATAGGTCCTTTGTTGTTTGCCTCAAACATGATTTTTTATTGCTTGTAAGGATGTGGTATGTCGCATCCAACGATTAAAAAAGGGACTACATCTATATTGCTGAATACAGATGCAGTACCCCCTTGTCTTCAATGGTTTATTCTTACTTCAACCGACTGATAGCCACTCCGTTGATGTCCTCCCCTTTGGATTTGTTGATGAAAGGAGCAGTGTGGTTGTCGGTATTGAGGATAAAGTCGTAACCCCGTTCCACCCCGATGGCTTCAATCACTTGTTGCAGACGTTCATAGACAGGTGCCATCAGTTCGGCCTTGGCCTGTGTGAGCAGTCGCTCAGCCTCGTTCTTAAATTGGAGGCTCTGGTCCATGAGTTGTTGCAGTTCCTTCTGCCGTTTGAGCATGATGTTCTCGGGAAACGACTTCTGTCCATCGACATATTCCTTGAACTGCTTGTTGAAGTCCTGCTCCGAGCGTTTCATCTCGTTGTCGTAGGTGGTTTTCAGGCTCTCGTAACTGCTCATCGCACTGGCATACTCAGGCATGGCATGCATGACGGAGTCGTAGCTCAGGTAGCCGAAGTAGGGCTTTTGCACAATCTCCGTAATCTCGTCTGTCTGGGCAATTGATGTCAGGCTTATCGAGAAGAGCAGTGTTGTCAGGAGTAGAAACTTCCTCATGTCTGGAATTTATTTGAGTCCGAGTTTGGCTTTCACCTGTGCGGTCACGTCGGTGCTGAGTGTCTCGCTGATATAGGGGATACCGGCAGTGGCGTCCATGATATATACATAGCCACCAGCCACGCCCACTTCCTTGATGGCGTTCATCACCTTAGTGGAGATGAGTTGCATCTCGTCCTGCTGAGCCTTGGCGAGGTCCTGCTGGCTGGTCTGGTAATACTGCTGCATGCGCTGGTTGAGGTCGTTGAGTTCCTGCTCGCGGCGCTGCTGTACGGGTTCGAGCAGAGTGGCGCGGTTCTTCTCATAGTCCTCGGCCTTGGTTTTCAGTTCATCTTGCATGCGGTTGAGCTCGTCCTCGTAGGTCTTCTGTAGGTTTTGCAGTTTGGTCTGTGCGGCGGTATATTCAGGCATGGCCTGTATGATTTCAGCACTGTTGACATGAGCAAACTTCTGAGCGAAAAGACTCATTGGCAAAGCCAGAAGAGCCATCAAAATAATTTTTTTCATCTTGTTGTTTTTGTTTATTGTTGTTAGTGATTGTTTTTGCTATTGGGATTATAGAATCTATAGAATTTATAGAAACTATAGATGCTATAGAAACTATAGTTATAAAACTTAGAAAGCTATGGGGCGCTATCTGGAGTAGCCGAGTTTGCTGAGGACCTCGTCGCTGATGTCGATTTTGGGTGATGCGAAAATGATGCTGGATCCCGAAGCGCGGTCGATAACCAATTGGTAGCCCTTGTTGTCGCAGATGTCCTTCACTGCATTGTAGATCTCGTCTTGGATGGGCGACATCAGGCTCTGGCGGCGCTTGTACAGTTCTCCCTCGCTGCTGAAGTATTTCTTCTTCAGGTCGCTGGCTTCCTTCTCTTTGGCTACGATGGCCTGTTCAGCCTTGGTTTTCTGCGCATCGCTGAGGAACACGGCCTCCGACTGGTATTTCTTGAAGAGGTTTTCTGCTTCCTGGTTGAGAGCTTCCACCTCGCCTTCCCATTTCTTGGAGATTTGGTTGAGTTGCTCGTTGGCGCGTTCGTAAGCAGGAATGTTCTTGAGTATGTACTCCATATCGACCAGCGCGAACTTCTGTGCGCTGAGGTTGATTGTTGCCAAGCAGGCAACGACCATAGCTAAAACCATTCTTTTCATATTCCCGTTTTGTTTTGTTCGTTGTTTGTGGTTAGTTGTGATTTGCTTTTGGTGACGGATAACTGGCTTTTTCCGGATATATCCGAATGCAAAGATTGCACAAATCAATGAAAACTATCGATAAATTATTCTTTGTTAATCATATTTTAATGTTTTTTCGTATTCGTTTAGAACTCCTGTCCCAGAACGAAGTGGAATTGGCTGCCGCTGTAGCTTGTGGAGCCGAAGACCTTGTCGAAACCGTAAGCCCAGTCGATACCCATCATACCGACCATAGGCAGGAAGATTCTGACACCCACTCCAGCAGAGCGTTTCAGGTCGAATGGGTTGAACTTCTTGAGGTCGCTCCAGGCGTTTCCTGCCTCCACAAATGCCAGTGCGTAGATGTTGGTGGTGTTCTGCAGCATCAAGGGGTAGCGCAACTCTGCAGCCATGCGTGTGTAGGCGTAACCATTGGAGTAGGGTGTGAGCGAACCGTTGTCGTATCCTCTCAGACCGATGGTCTCGGAGTAGTAGCTTGAGGAGTATCCAGACATACCGTCACCACCCATGTAGAAAGTCTCGAAAGGTGACTTCTTGTTTCTGTTGTAGTGTCCGAGGAAACCTGCGTCGAAACGTGTCATCAGCACAAAGCACTTCTGTGCACTGCTCAGCGGGGTAAAGAACTTCGAGTTGAATTTCCATTTGTGGTATTCTATCCAGCGGTATTTCTTCTGCAGGTCCTGCTGGTAGTTGGCCTCGGCGCTGCTCTTGGCGAGATTGGCATAGTCGATACCATCGAAGGACGAGTAGGGTGGTGTGGCGCTGACAGAGAATGACACCTGCGAGCCACGGCGCGGGAAGATCTGGTTGTCGATGGAGATGCGCGATAGTGTGACGGTCAGGTTGATGTTGTTGCAGTTACCATTTGAGATGAGGAAGTACTGCCAGTCCTTGAGCATATATCTCTGGAAGCCGAGTTGTGCGCTGAGTTGGAAGTTGTTGTCAGGCCAGTTGAGACGTTTACCCCATCCTATAGCCACCCCGAACAACTGGATGGACTTGTCGGGGTCGTAGTATGAGCTGTAGTTGTTGTAGTAGCCATTGTAGTTTCCTACGCCATAAAGCATACTGTAGTAGTTGTTGTAGTAGCTCGAGTTGTAGTAGCTTGAGTTGATGTCGGTCTGCTTGGAGTAGAACGCCGAGACAGAGAACGAAGTCGGTCGTTTTCCTCCGAACCATGGATCGTAGAACGATATGCTGTATGACTGGTAGTAACTACCATTGGTACTTCCGCTCAATTCCAGTTCCTGTCCGTCGCCTTGTGGCAGGATGCCGCGTCGGTTGCGGTTCTTGCCCAAAAGATTGCGCATGGAGAAGTTGGTGAACTTCAGTCCCAGTTTGCCAATCACGCCGGTTTGTCCCCAACCGAGTGAGAACTCCACTTGGTCGTTGGGTTTCGACACCAGTCCGATCTCCAAATCGACGGTACCGTTCACCTCATCGGCCACGGGTTTCATGTCGATATGCTCAGGGTCGAAATGTCCCATCTGTCCTATTTCCTGGTACGACATCTTGAAGGCATCCATGTTGAACAAGTCGCCTGGCTTGAGTTTCAGCTCGCGTCGGATCACATCCTCATACACGCGGTCGTTTCCGAAAATCTTCACTCTGTTGATGCTGGCCTGTCGTCCCTCCACGATTCGGATCTCGAGGTCGATAGAATCGCCATCCACATCCACTTCGACTGGTTCCACATGGTTGAACACGTAGCCGTCGTTGAAGTAGTAGTTAGCCACGGCGTCCTCGTCCTCGTTGAGTCGTTTGGAGATATGCGTCTGGTTATAGACATCGCCGCGTTTCATGCCCAGCACTTTCTCCAGGCCTTCAGTCGTGAAAATGGTGTTACCCACCCACTTGATGTCTCTGACGTAGTATTTGTCGCCTTCTTCGATGTTGATATACACATCCACGAGGTTATTGCCAAGATCCACCACGCTGTCCTTGACGATCACAGCGTCGCGGTATCCCAGTTCGTTGTATTTCTTGATCACGTTGTCCTTGTCTTCCTTGAATTTGTCCATAACGAACTTCTTGGAGTGGAAGAAACTTGCCAACTTGCCTTTGCGGTGTGTCTTCTTCAGCAATCCGTTTCTGAAGAGGCTTCCAGTGAATCGTTTGGTGGGTATGTTGTCGTTACCGGTGATGTAGATCTCGTTTACCTTCACCTTTTCGTTCTTGTTGATGTTTACATCCACCAGGATATAGTTTCTCTGTGTGGGGTCATCGCGTTGAACAATCTCTATCTCAGCGTTTTTGAAACCTTTCTCGTCGAAATATTTCTTAGCGATGGTCTTCGCCTTGTTGACCATGTTGGGCGTGATCTGGTTGCCTTTTAGGATGCCGATTTTCTCTGTCAGGTCGTCTTTCTCACTTTTCTTCACGCCATTGATATTGATTTCCGACACTCTCGGACGCATGGCGACATGGATGGAGAGGTAGATCTTTCCATCGACGATAGAGTCGGCTTCGATTCTGGCGTCGGAGAAGAGTCCGTGTTTCCAGTAGCGTTTCACGGCCTCGGTAATCTCGTCGCCCGGAACGCTGATGGCTTGTCCTATTGTCAGTCCTGACAGCCCGATGATGAGGTTGTCCTCATAGCCTTCGGCTCCGAAGACGCTGATGTTACCAATTTCGAGTCGGCGTGTTTGCCCATAGAGAATGGTGGGTTTCACCTGTTTGTCCTGTGCGTGGATTCCGGTAGTGGAAAGCAGCATGAGTAACAGGCATATCCATACGTTGAGTTTCGTTATTCCAGTCATTTCTTCTTGCTTTCGTCCTGTTCAATATCGTCTATTTGTTCTTTTCCTGCTCTTCCACTTGCGCTTCTGTTTTCCCAAATCGCCGTTGTCGTCCTTGGTAGTCGCAAATGGCCTTGCAGAGTTCCTCTTCATTGAAGTCAGGCCAATATATATCTGTGAAATAGAGTTCTGTGTATGCGCTCTGGATAAGGAGGAAGTTGCTCAGCCGCTGTTCGCCTCCTGTGCGTATCATCAGTTCGGGCTCTGGCATGAAACGCGTTTCCAGATGCTGGTCGATGGTAGTCTCGTCGATGTCGGAGGCTTTCATCTCGCCAGCCTCCACCTTCTCTGCGATGTGTCTTACGGCTTGCGCCATCTCCCATCTTGAGGAGTAGCTGAGTGCCAGCACCAAGCAGGTTCCTGTGTTCTTGCTGGTCACATTCACCAAATGATGTATGGCGTCCTGTACGATTTGTGGCAGTCGTTCAATCTCGCCTATGGTCCGGAACCGTGCGTTGTTCTTCATGAACAGTTCTTCTTCCAGATGCTGGAGCAGGATAGCCATCAGTGCCGACACCTCTTGTGCTGGTCGGTTCCAGTTTTCTGTGGAGAAGGTGTAGAGCGTGAGGTAGTCGATGCCCATGGCAGTGGCGGCAGTCATGATGTCGTGCACGTTCTGCGCTCCTTCCTGGTGTCCCATGGTGCGTTCCATTCCTTTAGCGTTGGCCCATCGTCCGTTTCCGTCCATGATGATGGCGATATGATGTGGCAGTCTGTTGTAATCCACCTGTTCCTTGTATGTCATATTCTGGTGTCCGTTTTTAGTTGTTGCATTTTCTGTATCTGGGCATGATGTCGTAGGAGATGTAGAACATCAGCATGGAGTAGGAGTCCTTGTTCTTGAGGAATGATCCCTTGATGCCGTATGGGTCCACGATGCCGTCGAGATGGTCGCTGAAGCTGAAGTGGACCGCCCAGTCCACACCGACATTCACTCTTGGTTTGATTTTGTACTTCACACCTATGCCGATGGGGATGTTCAAGGTGAAGGTGCTTCCCTCGGGTTTCACGCCTTGTGCGTATGTCATGCCCAGTCCCAATTGGATGTAGGGTGCGAGTCGTTTGTTGCCTTTATAGCCTGCTGCACCTGTGCCGTATCCGAAGAAGTTCAGTTCGTACTGGCAACCGAAATCGACGACAGAGGAGTCGAATTTCCAGTTCTTGCCGTCAGGGTACTTGTTGCTTCGTTCAGCAGAGTTTCCTCCGATTCCCACGTAGGCGAGGTCGAACTTGAGTGCCATGCGCGAGTTGAAGTTATAGCGCGCTATCAGTCCTCCAGCCGGTTTGAGGTGGCCAAGCGGGTTGGTGTAGTTGGCGTCGCCCAGATAAGAACTAAGTCCCGCCATTCCGCCTATCTCCATCTTGTACTCCAGTTCCTGGGCACTGAGATGAAGTGAGCAAGCCATGAGTGCGAGCACGATGAGTGTCTTTATTCTGTGCATGAGTTAACTCGATTCCTTCTGGGCAGTTGCGCTGACGTTCGTTTGTTTACATGTTGCTGCTGCTCAAGCGACCTCTCCACACCTTGTCGCCGCTTTGCACCATCCAGATGTTGTTACCGCTCACGCAGATGGATATCGGCTCGTCAGAGCCTCGCATGGATGGTGGCAACATGAAGAGGGAGTTGATTTGGCGCCAAGTGATGCCGTTGTCGTCTGAGCGGTAGAAGAACTGATAACCCTTGGCGTTCTCATCCTTGCTAAGTCCTGTGGCATACAGGTGGTTGTTGAGGTGGAACATCTGAAGCCCTTGCATGTTAGGCAGCGCCCATTTGTTGTCCGATGAGATGTTGATGTAGTTCCATTCCTGGTCCACATCATTGTCGGTGGCCGACAGCTTGTACCATACGCTGGCGCAATTGTCGAGCGCAGATGTCAGGCCAGTCATCACCACCACGTCGATGTTGCTGTTGGTCTTCGAGGTGTAGCATACCGATGAGATATCGGTTTGTGGCAGCAAGTCGATGCTGTTGGAACCGAAAGTGGTCCAGTTCTCCATATCTTCCGACCCCAAGATCTGACTGCCGTCGCTGGCATAGAGCCTGTAGGAGTCGGCCCCCAACAGTTGCTTGAAGGTCTGTTCTCCGGTCTTGGTCCAGCTTTGGCCGTGTTCAGCCGTAGTGGAGCGGTAGATATATCCGTTGTTATCGATGGCGTACAACTCGTCTTGGAACACCACTACAGATGCGTAGTCGATAGTTCCTTCAGCGCCAGTCAATTCCACGGGCTCTGTCCACGACATACCTTCAGAGAGGAAGGATGTGGAGCAAACGGTAGGTGTGCCGTCGTTCTCGGCGAAGACATAGAGATTGTTGTTGGCCACCACGCTGTGGCTCTTTCCTGTAAGGGAGATATCTGCGCTGTTGAGTCTTACCCAGATCAAGGAGTCGGCATCGGTAGCACTTTTGTTCACCTTGACCGTGTAGGATTTCTTGTTCACCCCATCGTAGGCCAGTACAGTGAAATCCACGGGATAGGTGAAGTCGATGGAGTCCTTTCCGTTGTTGAGATAGCGGTAGAGCGAGTCGGCCTTTGTCTTGTATGCCACCACTCCCTCGGAGTAAACCGTGGGTACGAGCCGGGTGATGTTGGCCCATGACACTAATGAGTCCACATTGCTGATGACATTGTTCACTTGGTCGATGTTGAAATACACATTCTTTCCCGAGATGGTGCGTGAATATGTGGTATCGGTACCGTTCTCTCTGGTGACGGTGACGTAACTGACGAAATCACCTACAGAGAAACTGGTGATGGAACATTCTGGAGTGGATTCCGTGTCGTTATCCTTTAAACACGCAGTGAAAGTCAATGTCGCAAAGAGCAATGTTGCAATTGCATATATGCTTTTTCTCATCTGAAATCAACGATATATTGTGACGTTTTGATATAATGCAACTGCAAAATTACAAAGATTTTTTGCTCTATGGAACATCCCCATTCACTTTTAAGGTATTTTAGGTGCTATTTTATAGTTATTTATGCTGTTTTTGGCTTTTCAATCCCTTTTTTACGGTGATTTCTAACATTTTTTTACTTTTTCACGAGGTTTTTCAGGCAGGTCATCGTATGTCCGTCGATATCCTCGACCGAGGCCACCTTGCCATGGTGGACGACAGGGGCTTCCACCCCTTTCTTCAGTGCTTGGTCGCTTGTCTCCACAAAAGCCTCGTCCCACATTCCTGCGTCGATGAAAGATTGCAGGAGCCTGGCACCGCCTTCCACCAGCAGCGACTGGATGCCTCGTTGGTGGAGGCATCTGAGCATCTGCGGAACGATGTCGATAGAAAAATCGATGTGTTCGTATTCTGTATTAGGGCGTTGACTGACGTTGTCTTGTTCGGTTAACACGATGGTCGGGGTGGTACCATCGAACAAATGGAGAGACGCAGGCAATCCGAGGCTGCGATCGATTACCACTCGGACGGGGTTGCTTCCTACCCATTGGCGTACGTCAAGACGTGGGTCATCCACTTGGGCGGTCACACGTCCCACCATGATGGCCTGATGTTCTGCTCTGCGTTTGTGGCAGATGGTTTGCGCCAGGTTGTTCGAGATGTGGGTGCGTTGGTCGTTGATGCCGATAAATCCATCGGCAGACTGCGCCCATTTCAGGGTGACGAAAGGACGGTGCAAGGAGTGGAAAGTCATGAACCGTTTGTTCAGTTCCCGACATTCATCCTCCAGCACACCTACTTTGACCTCGATGCCTGCATCGCGCAGTTTCTTAATACCCAGTCCGTTGACCTTGGCAAAAGGGTCCATGCACCCCACCACCACACGGGGGATGCCCTTGTTGATGATGAGGTCAGCGCATGGGGGTGTCTTGCCATAATGTGCACATGGTTCCAGGCTGACGTAAATGGTGGACTGCCTTAACAGGTTGGAATCGTGTACCGAGGCGATGGCGTTGACCTCGGCATGTCCTTCGCCGCAACGTTGATGATAGCCCTCACCGATGATACGTCCGTTGCAGACAATCACTGCGCCAACCATTGGATTGGGTTGTGCGTTTTTCATGCCGTTCTTCGCCAGCTGTATGCAACGGCGTATATATTTTTCGTCATCTGTCATCGTTTATCATGTTTTTTTTGTTTAATTTTGCAGAACGGAGATTCTCCACGTAGCGTCCTTCATCGGTCGTTCCGTATGTGGAACACTCAGGAAAAAGACTTCATTGATGTTACAATCACTCTTCAGGGATGTCACCAAGTCATTGTCGGCGGTTTACGACCAGCGTGAGGCGCGGACTGTGGCTTTCATGTTGCTTGAATCGTTGCTCCATGTCAGCCGTGTTGATGTTCTGGCGGACAAAGATATAACTTTTTCTTCAATCCAGCGCAATCAGTTGCAGGGAATGTTGGACCGTCTGGTGAAACACGAGCCTGTGCAGTATGTGCTGGGTGAGGCGGAGTTCTGTGGACTGACCCTGGAAGTGAGCCCTGATGTGCTGATTCCAAGACCCGAGACAGAGGAACTGGTGCAATGGGTATGTGACGATTTCGGCGACTCTTCGATGCCGATTTCCATTGTTGATGTATGCACGGGCTCGGGATGTATAGCGCTGTCATTGGCGCACCGCTTTACCGGGTCCTGTGTCCGTGCCACTGATATCAGTGAGGCGGCATTGGCCGTGGCGCGCCGGAATGCGCATCGTTTGTCTCTTTCTGTCGGTTTCAGACAAGCCGATGCCTTGGGTGGAGACCCATTCGGCGACACAGACGACCAGCAACAACCCATGTTCGATGTCGTGGTGAGCAACCCGCCCTACATCCGACGAAGTGAGCGTGGCGGAATGGAAGCGAATGTGCTTGATTATGAGCCGGAAATGGCTCTGTTCGTTCCCGATGACTCGCCTATGCTCTTCTATGAGGCGATTGCTCGGGCAGCCCGAAATCGGCTCAAGGACGGAGGCGCTCTCTATTTCGAGATCAACAGCGCTTTAGGGCCACAAACCCTTGCGATGCTCTCCGCCCTCGGATACTCTCGTTCCGAACTCCGAAAAGACCTCTACGGAAACGACCGAATGGTTAGAGGAAGACTATAGTTTTTAGTCAATTAGGCTTAGCCTGAACATAATACTTTTTATCATTATCAGCATTAAGATCATGTCAGCACTTACCGAAGAACAAGCCTATCAGAAATTGGCGTCCTTGTGCGCTGTGTCAGAACAGTGCATATCCGATATCCGTCGCAAAATGCAGAGATGGGTCATCATCGGTGATGCTGAAACTATCATCGGGCGTCTCATCAAGGAACGTTTCATCGACGAGCACCGTTTTGCCCGTGCTTTCGCCCTCGATAAGTTCCGCTATAACCATTGGGGACGTGAGATGATACGCATGGAGATGAGGCGCAGGAACATCTCATCGGCAGACATCGACTATGGTATCTCAGAGATTCCCCAGGAGGAGTACGAGTCTGTTCTTCGCCATCTCATTGAGGCCAAGCGCCCTACAGTGAAAGGCAAGAGCGAATACGAGGTCAATCAGAAAATCATGCGCTATGCACTCGGAAAAGGCTTCACGATGGATGAGATACTCCGTTATATAGACTAATTTCGCATTTACAATAATTGAAATATGATAACTTACGATTTTGACAAACTGACACAGCGTCGCCATACCCATTCCGTCAAATGGGACGAGCCAGAAGAGGGTGTGTTGCCGATGTGGGTGGCAGACATGGATTTCGAAACCGCGCCGGCAGTGGTGGAGACTTTGCGTAAACGAGTAGAACATGGTATCTTCGGCTACACTAAGGTGCCCGATGAGTTTTATGGCGCCATTACGAGGTGGTTCTCAAGGCGTCATGGCTGGTTGATTGACAAAGAGTGGATTCTCTACACCAGTGGAGTGGTTCCTGCCATATCCGCCATCATCAAGGCGCTGACCCAACCTGGTGATGCCGTTCTGATACAGACTCCTGTCTATAACTGCTTCTTCTCTTCCATCCGCAACAATGGATGCTTATTGGCCGAGAACAAGCTCGTGTATCACGACAATAGTTATACCATTGATTTCGATGACTTTGAGCGGCAATGTGCCAGAGAGGACGTAAAAGTCTTCCTGCTTTGCAATCCCCACAATCCCGTTGGCAGGGTTTGGACGCAGGCAGAATTGCAGAAGATGGGTAATATCTGCATCCGCCACAACGTGGTTATCCTCAGCGACGAGATTCATTGTGAACTGACCATGCCGGGATACAATTACACTCCAACGGGTTCCATCTCACCCGAAATCCAGCGCAACTGCATCACCTGTGTGTCACCCAGTAAGGCATTCAATATCGCCGGGCTTCAGATTTCCGCCATCGTCGCCGAAGATGCCGGATTGAGGGCGAAGATTGACAAGGCCCTCAATGTCAATGAGGTCTGTGATGTCAATCCTTTCGGTGTTTTGGCACTCATTGCCGCCTACAACGAGGGTGAGGAGTGGCTTGATGCCTTGCGTCAGTATCTGTATGACAACTACACGGCTCTATGTGAGTATTTTCACAAGCATCTTCCATATATTCCCATCACCCGTCTTGAGGGGACCTATCTTGTCTGGGCTGACTGCAGGTGTCTTGGTCCTTCGGATGCCATTACAGCCAGATTGGAAAGTGAGGGCAAGGTGATGGTGAACTCAGGTACGATGTATGGCAGTCCTGATGCCGACGGTTTCATCCGCGTCAATATCGCATGCCCCCGAGAGCGCATGATGGAAGGGTTGCGCCGCATTCATGCGGTCTTCAGCAGCATGCGTCAAGAATAGTTTTTTATCATCCCGAATTAGCGAATTAAAGAATTATTCTTTCAATCCATGTCGGATGGGAGAGACTGGATTGTCGATCATCAAAATTCGAATTCATCGATTTGTAAAAAATGAAAGAATGCTGAAGCGGAAAGAGTCAAATATGCTGTTGGAGATGATACGCAAGGGTCAGCCCATGACCTTGCGTCAGCAAGTCGCGTTGACCTTGCTGTTGAGTCTGCCTTCGATGCTCGCACAGATCACCCACATTCTCATGCAGTATATCGACGCGTCGATGGTGGGTGGTTTGGGCGCTCAGGCCACAGCTTCCATCGGTTTG
Source organism: Bacteroidaceae bacterium (assembly GCA_017509605.1). Classification (GTDB taxonomy): domain Bacteria; phylum Bacteroidota; class Bacteroidia; order Bacteroidales; family Bacteroidaceae; genus RUG11857. The sequence goes on from JAFWPH010000035.1 coordinate 12,801, forward strand.
GTGTCCACCACCATCTGGCTCTTTGGCGGCATGGTGTCCGCTTCGTCGTCAGGTTTCTCCGTTCAGGTGGCCCATAGCATTGGAGCGAACGATATGAGCAAGGCTCGCGATGTGTTCCGACAGTCCATCAGCGCCACCATGATTTTCTGCCTTTTCCTCGCTCTTATCGGCCTTTCCATTACCCCCTCGCTGCCCCGTTGGCTCGGTGGTGGCGACGACATAGTATCCGACGCTTCCCACTATTTTCTGATTTTCATCCTCTGCATACCAGCCATGCAGATTGACCACCTCTGCGCCTCCATGTTGCGCTGCAGTGGCAACATGTTCATTCCGAGTATGCTCAACATCATGATGTGCGTGCTTGATGTCATTTTCAACTTCCTCTTTATCTTCCCTACGCGCGATGTTTCCATGTTGGGTATGTCGCTCACCCTGCCAGGAGCAGGACTGGGCGTGGTGGGTGCGGCATTGGGTACAGCTGTGGCGGAATGGCTGACAGCATTGCTCATGGCCTATTTCGCCATTGTGCGGTCGCCTGAGCTGTCGCTGACCAAGGAACGAGGCAGTTTCAGGCCCACCGCCCGTATCGTCAACAAGGCTTTGCGCATCGGCTTGCCTATGGGATGCCAGCACGTCATCATGTGCGGTGCGCAAATCACCTCCACCATCATTGTGGCGCCGCTCGGTACCTTCGCAATCGCCGCCAATTCATTGGCCGTGACCGCTGAGAGCGTCTGTTACATGCCAGGGTATGGCATAGGAGAGGCCGCCACTACCCTTGTAGGGCAGAGTATCGGCGCTGCCCGGCGCGACCTTACCTGGCGCTTCTCCAAAATCACCTTGGCCTTGGGTATGGGCATCATGACCTTTATGGGCATTGTGATGTTCTTTGCCGCTCCATATATGATGGCCATCATGACTCCTGTGGAGGAGGTTCGGCAGTTAGGCACCATGGCTTTGCGTATCGAGGCCTTTGCAGAACCGATGTTCGCCGCATCTATCGTGTGCTACGGTATTTTTGTGGGTGCGGGCGACACCATGATTCCAGCTGTGATGAATCTCAGCAGTATATGGTTAGTAAGGATAACGCTTGCCGCCCTTCTCACGCCAAGATTAGGATTGAATGGCGCATGGATCGCCATGTGTGTGGAGCTATGTGTGCGAGGTGCCATTTTTCTCATCCGTTTGAAGCGGGGGAAATGGGTTGGGCAAGTGAGTTCATGAGCACCAACAAAGCTTCGGGTCCCATATTGAAAATCAAATCGACGATGGATAGGTTGGGCAGGAAACCGTGTTTGTGCTGGAACACTTGATAATAAGGCGTAGCCACAAACTCTGTGTCGTTCTCAAAATTTTGCTTCGGGTGTATTGATGACCGGAAGTCACACCTTTGACTATCTTGTGCAGTGTATTCATGGGTACGCAAGATGTTGGGCTGTAGATCGATGAGTTCGCAGCATTTTGCCACCAATTCCTCGTTGAAATCGATGAGAAATGTCCATTTTCGCTCATAGAAAGGGCGGAAATCGTCTTGGTAATATTCAAAGAAAGGGCTTGACAGGTAGCTGGACGACAGGGCGTGCCAATGGATGCTGCGCCAATGATTGTGGTCGCTGATGCGCACGTCCTTCATAAGGCATTTCCCATCGGAAATCTTCTCTACGGGTAAAGACAATGAAAGCGGACCTTCCGGTGAATCGATGATGCATCGGTTTCGGAAGGTCTGCTTCGTGTAGTTGTCGTATTGCTCCACCCACACCCGTTCGTAGCCACAAAGTTTTGTGAACCACTGGACAGGAGGCAGATAGCAAGAAGAGAGCAGGCAATCCATGCTGCTCTTACTTAATGTTATCCACCATGCGGAAGAGTCGGTTCCATCGGATGCGGCTCTTAGGGTTGGCGTCGGGGCTCACAGAGAGCCAGATGAAGATGGGTTTGCCTACGATGTGGTCTTCAGGAACGAATCCCCAGTAGCGGCTATCGGCGCTGTTGTGGCGGTTGTCGCCTTGCATCCAGTAATAGTCCATCTTGAAGGTGTATTTGTCAGCCTCCTTGCCGTTGATATATATCTTGCCATTCTTCACTTCGAGGTCGTTGCCCTCATAGACTTTGATAGGACGCTCGTAAATGGCAATGTTGTCCATGGTCAGGTTGATGCTCTCGCCCTTGGCGGGTATCCAGATCGGTCCGTAGTTGTCGCGTGTCCAGCCTGTGTAGTAGTCAAGTGGATAAAGGTTGCCGTGCCATCCGTCAACTACTGGGACGATGCTGTCGATGAGTTCGGTGTGGGTCACCAGTGCCTCGTATGCAGCTTTGGTGAGTGGCATACCGTCATCGCGCCGCATGATGGCGTTGCGATCCTCGTCGCTAATGCCGAGTTCGTTGCACAGGGCATCGGGAAGCAATTGTCCTCCACGTGTATAAACGTGGTAGTTGTATTGGACGTTGTCGGGTTCCTTGTTGGCCTTGCCGTCGATATAGACTACTTTGTTGCGGATTTGCAATGTCTGTCCAGGAAGGCCTACACATCGTTTCACATAGTTCTCGCGTCGATCGACAGGCCGAGATGTGATGTCACCGTATCTATAGTTGTCGCTTGCTACAACCTTTTTTCCCTTGTTGTAGAGTTTCTGCCAGAGTCGCATTTGGTCCTCGGTCGAGAGGCCTTGAAGTGTGGGTACTTCCCCTGTCTCATTATACACCATCTCGCAGCCGTAGGAGTAGCAGAGGTCGTAGAAGTCGTTGCCGTAGTTGGTAGCCACGGTGTCGCCTGCAGGATAGTTGAACACCACGATGTCGTTGAGTTGCACGTTGCCCAAGCCTTTGACCCGTCGGTATTCCCACTGTGGCCATTCGATGTATGACTTGCATCCTATCATCGGCAGTGTGTGCTGTGTCAGCGGCATGGTGAGCGGTGTCTGGGGGATTCTTGGTCCGTAGCTGACTTTGCTGACCAGGAGGTAGTCGCCTGTCAGCAGTGATTTCTCGAGTGATGACGATGGAATCTGGTAGTTCTGGAAGAAGAAATTATTGACGAAATACACAGCCACCAATGCGAATACGATGGCGTCCACCCAACTCATGATGGTGCGTGAGACGGGAGAGTCAAGGTTCTTCCACCATGTCCATTTGATTTTCTTCGTGATGTAGGCATCAAAGATGAAAGGCACCACGATTAGTCCCCACCAGCTTTTCACCCAAAAGAGGAACAATAGGTAAAGCACCAATACGATGACGAACCATGTCCACGATTTCCAAGTGACTTTTTTCTCGTCGCTTTCTTTCTTGATTTTGCTTGGGTTAGTGTATTTTACCATTTCTTTTCTGTTTTTTCTGAAGGGTTAGAACTTGAAGAGGTCATCGGTAGTGAGCAGACCAGTGTGATTGGCGGTGTATTCCGCGGCAAGTACGGCACCAAGGGCAAACCCCTTACGGCTGTGGGCATCGTGGGTGATGGTGATGCAGTCGGCCTCAGAGTCATATTTAATGGTGTGTATGCCAGGTACTTCGTCTCTGCGGATGCTACTCACGGCAATTTCATCGGCGTTGCAGTCATTGCTACCGCTTATGTTGCCGTCAGGCGCAGTGAAAGTGCCTTTCACCCAAGCGGATTTACGGTCCAGTTGCTGGAGTATGCCTTCCGTCAGTGTGATGGCGGTGCCACTGGGCGCATCGAGTTTGTGCACATGGTGCACCTCTTCCACACTCACGTCATAGACGGGATAGTTGTTCATGATCTTTGCCAGGTATTTGTTCACTGCGGAGAAGATGGCCACCCCAAGACTGAAGTTAGATGCCCAGAACAGCGTCTTGCCTTCCTCCGTGCATGCTTTGCGGACATCGGCCTCGTGTTCGGCGAGCCAGCCAGTGCTGCCTGACACCACTTTCACTCCAGCTTTCCAGGCTTTCAGATAGTTGTCGTATGCCACCATTGGATTTGTGAACTCTATCGCTACGTCAGCGCTCTTAAAGGCTTCTGAATCGAACTCCTCCTGATTGTCGATGTCGATCTTGCTGACGATTTCATGACCTCTTGCTATGGCAATTTGTTCTATCATTTTTCCCATCTTGCCATAGCCAATCAATGCTATTTTCATACTTTTCTACATTTATTTTTGTGCAAAGTTAGTCATTAAGTTTAAATTTCATATATTTGAAACGAATTTTAATACAAACTCGTTTATTTGCAACATATTTTATGGAGGAATTAATCCATTATGTGTGGAAACACAAGATTTTTCCATTAGAAGGCCTGACCACAACCGATGGCAAAAGAGTAGAGGTTGTCAATCCTGGACTACACAATTTTGATGCCGGTCCCGACTTTTTCAATGCCAAGGTGAAGGTGGATGGTGTGATGTGGGTGGGCAATGTGGAGATCCATACCAATGCATCCGACTGGTTCCGTCATGGGCATGACCATGACAAGGCCTACGACAGCATCATACTTCATGTGGTGGGCAAGGCCGATTGCGAGGTGCGGCGCAGTGACGGGACATCCATTCCCCAGGTGGTGTTGCCGGTGCCTCAGTATGTGGCCGATAACTACCAGCAGCTGCGCTCAGCCGACATCACACCGCGCTGTGGCCGTGTGGTATCGACATTATCACCGTTAGTGGTTCATAGTTGGATGTCGTCGCTTTATGTGGAACGTCTGGAGCAGCGTACGAACCAGATTGTTGACAGGTGGTGCCAATGTGGCAAGGACTGGGAACAAACACTCTTCATCACTCTCGCCCGCAATTTTGGTTTCGGCAAGAATGGCGATGCCTTCGAGCGTTGGGCGCAAAGCATACCTCTTGCCGCTGTTGCTAAGCACCGCGATAATCTCTTACAGGTAGAGGCCGTCTTTTTCGGTCAAGCAGGTCTGCTCAATGACAATTGTCCCAAATCGGCACCAGAAAGCCTTTATTACCATCGTCTGCAATCGGAATACAAGTATCTGCAGAAGAAATTCCAGACCAACACTCCCTTACGACCGATGGACTATACGCACTGGATGTTTCTACGTCTGCGTCCGCAAAATTTTCCTCACATCAGAATTGCCCAGTTGGCTATGTTGTACCATGAGGGACGATTGAATTTCTCAAAGATTGTGGAACATGCAAACGATTTCTCTGCCAGCCGTTTTAATCATGACATCGACAAGCGTATCGGACAAATAGGGCAATTAAGGATGGATTTCGACGGTTTCAACGCATTGTTCCAGACTCATGTCAGCGACTATTGGCAGACCCATTATTATTTTACGAAAGAAAAGTCGGAAAAGGACGGTAAACAGGAGAGGAAGCTGTCACACCGTTTGTCGAAGTCCTCGATTGACGTTCTGCTGATTAATACCATCTCACCAATACTCTTCGCATACGGCCGTCAGAAACAGATAGAACATCTCACCGACACAGCCATTGATATTGTGGAACAGATTAGTCCTGAGACCAACCGAATCATCAAGGATTGGGCTGCTTTTGGGGTAATCCCTGAGAATGCAGCTGATAGCCAAGGGCTTATCCAGCTTCACAATGAGTACTGCATCAAGCGCAACTGTCTGCGTTGCCGTTTCGGCTACGAGTTCATCCGCAATACTCCCAAACTCCTCTTCGAAGAGAAAGAAAACGGAGTCGGGTCATGAAATAGGATAATTTCTCTTCAAAATCTTATGATTTTCGACGAAATTGACATTTTTTTTGTAACTTTGCATTTCAAACATTTTTATATTTAGATAATTCTTAATTTTTTAAGTTGTTTTAGGAACAATACAATCGCCAGTTATGGAAGAGAAATGGGACTATATTATTACTAATCGTAGTAAGTTGTTCAGTATCGATTTTAAAGAGTTGTGGCGTTACAGGGATTTAGTGCTGATGTACGTGAAGCGCGACTTCATTACATTTTACAAACAGACTATCCTTGGCCCAATTTGGTATTTCATTCAGCCGGTATTCACTACCATCATGTTCATGTTTGTGTTTGGAGGTATTGCGGGAATATCCACTGACGGTGTGCCACAGGCCGTGTTCTATATGGGAGGACTGGTTTGCTGGAATTATTTCGTTGATTGTTTCAATCGTAGCAAAGGCACTTTTTCGGCCAATAAGGCCATCTTCGGAAAAGTGTATTTTCCAAGGCTGGTAGTACCTTTGGCTGGTGTGATTTCCAACTTGATCAAGTTCGGCATCCAGTTTGCGTTGTTCCTTGTGGTATATTTTTATTTTATCTACCAAGGCGTTCATTTCGGATTCAATGCAACAGTGTTGCTCGTGCCGTTCCTGATTGTGATGTTAGCTGCCCTGGGATTAGGCTCAGGCATGCTGATTTCCTCACTGACCATCAAGTACCGCGACCTCAATTTCCTTGTGTCTTTCGGCATCAGTCTTTTGATGTATGCCACTCCTGTGATTTATCCTTTGTCGGTAATGAACGGGAAGTATGCCAAATACATGTGGGTTCTGTTGGCCAATCCATTGACCTCCATTCTTGAGGCGTTTAAGTACGCTTTTACCGGAGTGGGTATGTTTAGTTGGGCTTACCTGCTTTATAGTCTTATTTTCACGATTGTGATTTTCGTCTGGGGTCTTTTGGTTTTCAATCGTGTCCAGCGCAATTTCATGGACGTGATTTGATGTTCTTTAGAAAGAATTCTTTTTGAAGTAAAACCTCGAAGTGTCATGAATAAGGCTATGATATCAGTTGTCATCCCCGCCTTCAACTCTGAACGGAGTATAGAGCGGTGTGTGAAAAGTGTGTTATCGCAGACCTATCCATCTTTCGAGGTGATAGTAGTTGACGACGGCTCCAAAGACAAGACACTGACTATATGCCTTGAAATGGAGAAGACCAATCCTCGATTAAGGGTTTATCACCAGACTAATCAAGGTGTATCGGCCGCACGTAATGCAGGATTGGATCAGGCCAGTGGCGAATGGGTGGCTTTTGTGGACGCTGACGATCAGGCAGATTCCGAATATCTTGACAGGATGTTCACCTGTGTCAGCCAGTCAGACGATATCGACCTCTATGTGGGGAGTCTCAACGTCTTCAGGGGCAAAAAGAAAAGCAAGGTTCTCCAACTGGATTCCCGTACGGTGAGTGCAAAAGACCTCGACACCATCTTCGGCGACATTAAGTTGCACAAACACGGATTTCCTTTTGGTAAGTTGTATAGGTTGTCGTTGTTGAGGGAGAACAACATCAGGTTCGATACAAGTGTGAACATGGCAGAGGACTGCCTGCTGATGATGAACTATATCCTTGCTTGCGCATCGAAGAAGCAGTCGTTGATCTTTTGTGATGAAGAGGCACACTACGATTATTTCGTCCAAAAAGGTTCACTTTCCAACACTGTAGGTTCTTTTGAGAAGGAATATCAAAACTACAAAGCGATTAGGGAAGCCATTCATAGTCTGAACAAACTACTGGGCACAAAAGCGGTGAAGAAAGAACTACTGTCGAATGTGGGCTGGTTTGGCGAAAGGTGTATCAATTCGATATACCAGAAACGGGAGGTGGATAAGACAAAAAGACTCAGTCAACTGAGCCAGATAGACACTTCTGAACTCACTTTCCGAGGCGATGAGCGATTCGGGCAATGGGTGTTGAAGTTCTTTCTGATAGCAGGTCTCCACCGGATATATGATTACCTTAGATGGAAACAGGGTAAATAAGCAGAAAAGCTCTGACTATAAGAAATATATAATATTGACTCAACAATATCAAGAACGATATGAAACTGTCAGTCATCACAATCAATTACAATAATCTCCAGGGGCTTGCCGACACGATTAAGAGTGTCGAGTCGCAGTCTGTGAGGGATTTCGAGTGGGTTGTGGTTGACGGCGCTTCCACAGATGGCAGTCGAGCGTTGTTAGAAGAACATAGGGACAATATCACTTCGTGGGTCAGTGAGCCAGACAGCGGCATCTACAATGCCATGAACAAAGGCATCAGGATGTCGAGTGGGGAGTATCTGCTGTTTCTTAACTCTGGTGATATGTTTGCTGATGACCAGGTGGTTGCGAAAGTCCTGTCCGAACTGACGGGCGAGGATTTCATTTTCGGCAACATCTACCATTCGGACAAGTTGGGTGTCAAGGCATTCAAAGAGAAGTACACCAAAGGCAGAGATATGGCTTTTATGCTCACCACATCCTCGTTGCCCCATCAAAGCACCTTCATTCACCGTAGCGTTTTCGACCGTTATGGTTTCTACCGTGAAGATTTACGGATAGTCTCTGATTGGGAGAAGCTGATGGATGTGTTGGTGTTCAGACACGGTTCCTTTAGGTATATCCCCATAGTCATTTCTATTTATGATACGGGTGGTATCAGTTCCAGTAATAAGAAACTATACAATAATGAAAGGAGAAAAGTATTCAATGATTGGCATTTCTCCAAACATTATCTGGAATTTTACAGAGAGAATTATGAAAAGATCTGTTTCTTGAACAATAATAAGTTCCTGTTCGGTTTATTTAGGTTATTCTATTATTTCAGACCTAAGACAAGGGATGTTCAACATGATTTATAGACGTGATATTCAGAAGGACAAATCTATGTACGCAATATTGTTGACAGCCTGTATAGACCCTGGTGGAATGGTGCTCACCAAATTGACTGATCCAGTTGTCAGGAAGAGTCAGTATGTGGAGGCTTTGGAGTTCTATCTCAGGAACACGGATTATCCGATAGTTTTCACGGAGAACTCGGGCAACGATGTCAGTGACCTCTTTCCGGATGAGATTCGTTCTGGCAGATTGGAGGTACTCACATTTGAGGGTAATAAGGAGAAGACAAAAGGCAAGGGTTATGGTGAATGTGAGATTATAGAATATGCCCTTGATCATTCACGAATCATCCGTGAAAGGCGTGAACGTGAGGATGATGATAGATTGAAAGTAATCAAGATTACAGGTCGTTTGATTGTGGAGAATGTCGGTGCTTTGACCAAAAGTCATGTTCCTTTCCAGAGTCATGAGGATCTGATAGGTCGTTTGGACAGCCGCGATTTCATCGCTTTGAGTGAGGTGTTTATAGCGTCGTGTCCTTTACTTAGAAAACTTGTGGAGAGCAAGTGGATGCTGAACGACAGCAAGGGGTTCTGGTTCGAGCGCCTTCTTGCCCGTGTGACGATAAGCAATCAATTCCGTTACTTTCCATTTGTAGTCAAGCCTGCTATCCGAGGTTCATCGGGCTCATTAGGAAAGACGTATGTCATCCGAAAGCAAACATTGAGGGACAGGTTGGAATACAAGAATCTTGCTTATTATAACCTCTCCCTTTACTATCAGAAGCTTGCTCCGGGCATAACTTCTTCCTTCCATCGAGGCATCTATCGGTTCAAGTCCCTCATCTATATGGCTGTCTTTAGGATGCTTTCTTATAGAAAGGGTCAGTCGTCAATAGGAGCCAATGACTGTATAAAAGAATAAAGTAATTCCATTGTTTCAACTACATCTACAGAAAACCAATAATAAAATGAGCAATACTGTCATAGACATTGAGAATGTAAGCAAGCAATATATGCTTGGCACTTTTGGTACTGGAACTTTGAGTCATGACCTCAACCGTTGGTGGGCACGTGTACGTGGTAAGGAAGATCCCTATCTGAAGATAGGCGACACCAATGACCGCACAAAGAAGAGCAACAGCGATTTTGTCTGGGCACTTCGCGACATCAGTTTCAAGGTCGAAGAGGGCGACGTGGTAGGTATTGTCGGAAAGAACGGTGCGGGTAAATCGACTTTGCTGAAGATTTTGTCACGTGTCACCTCTCCTACTACAGGCAGGATTAAGATCAGGGGGCGTATTGCCTCCCTTCTTGAGGTAGGTACCGGTTTCCACCCTGAAATGACGGGACGTGAGAACATTTTCATGAACGGCTCGATTATGGGCATGACGAAGCAGGAAATCAAACGTAAGTTTGACGAAATTGTGGAGTTCGCAGGCGTGGCCAAGTACGTGGACACCCCTGTCAAGCGTTATTCTTCGGGTATGATGGTCCGTTTGGGATTCGCTGTTGCCGCTCACCTTGATCCAGAGATTCTGGTTGTAGATGAGGTTCTTGCTGTGGGCGACGCCGAGTTCCAGAAGAAAGCCATTGGTAAGATGCAGGACGTAGCACATGGTGAGGGTCGTACGGTTTTGTTTGTCAGCCACAACATGGCTGCTGTTCGCAGTTTATGCACTCGTGGTGTGGTGCTGAAAAACGGTTTGGTTGATTTTATGGGCACCGTCCCCGACTCACTTGCACACTACCTTAAGAATGAGGATGAGATACGTAAGGATTTGATCCTCAGCAACGTGAAGTGGACAAAACACTCCCTCAAGGTGACCAATATTGAAATCAACGGCACCAAAGAGGCCACTTCTGTGATTAGAAATGGACAGGATTATATCGACGTTTTGGTTGAAGGCACCACAGAGGAGCCAATGACCTATGATGTGATGCTGATTTTTAAGAGCAAGGACGGTATGCCCATGGCAACATACGCTTTAGGCCATTACATGGGAGAATTGCAACATTGTCAGCCTGGTGATTTCTCCATTCACCGTAAGATTGCGCTTCCAAAGATTCTAACCAGGGGTCTCATAAATGTTGACCTTTACCTCCATCATCCGATGACAGAGTACCAATTGAAAGCCCCTGATTGCTGTGTGCTGGAAAGCGAGGGATTCCAGAAGGGATTCGGCTCGGCCATGGACCAGTCGAATAATGGTCTGATAGGCTTATCAGACTTCTGATTATCAGTTTACAGAACCGACTTTTTAATTGTAAACCGTTATCGTTGTCCCATTATAGGTGATGCGGTAGCGGAGCATGCCTCGTGCGTCGGTTTGCGGACGCGCGGTGGAGTCCTTAGAGGTGATGACGCCAAGGTTGTTCATGTCGTATGTGAGTCCGCAGTGTTTGCAAGTGGCATAACCGGCATCACCGAGTGAGAGCCGTCGTGTGTTGCGGTCGCAGTTGGGGCATGCCAGGTCATATGCGAGATGCTGTCCGTAGATATTGGTGCCCACAATCAGTCCTCCCAGTCCGTAGTTGAAGTATTTCTGTGTCTCGTTGATGGTGTATCGGCCGGTGCCCAATGTGTTGGTCATCACGATCTCCGTCTTTCCGTTGCTGGTTTCTCGGCGTATGGTACAGAACTGCCCGTAGTTGCCCATGGTGGTGAACAACTGTTGTGATGCGCTGACCATATAGCTGAAGTTCACGGGATATTTCTTAGAGAACTCGCTGTAGCTGTCGTCGCAGGCCCACAAGCAAGCCGCTGTGATGATGATGATTGTCAGAGGAAGACGTTTCATTATTGCTGAGGTAAATAAATCACTCTTTAGTGCTTCCTAAAACCACAAGACGGGATTGGAGATGATGTGGTTGATGCGCATGGTCTCCTCCTCGCTGAATTGTATGTTGTCGAGTGTGGCGAGATTGTCCTTCAATTGCTCGAGTGTGCGTGTGCCGATAATAACAGAGGTCACCCTTTTGTCGGTCAGGAGCCATGCCAGGGCCATTTGTGAGAGCGATTGTCCGCGTTCTTTAGCGATGATGCCCAGTTGCCGTGCTGCCTCCACTCGCTCTGGTGTCACTTGCGACTCTTGTAGGAATCCTTCCTTGCGTGCCGCGCGGCTTCCTTGTGGAATGCCATTGAGATATTTGCCGGTTAGCAGGCCTTGAGCTAAAGGAGAGAAACAGATGATACCTGACCCATTGTCTGCAGCCACTTGGAAATTGTTCTTTTGCGCATGTGGGTCGAACAAGGAACAACGGTACTGACTCAGCAGACAGGGCACATGGGCCTCGGCCAGGATGTCGTAGCATCGTTGTTGCAGGGCAGGTGGGTATTTGGAGATGCCCACATAGAGCGCTTTGCCTTGCCGTACAATGTCGATGAGTGCTTGCATGGTTTCCTCCACGGGAGTGACACCGTCGTATCGGTGGCTGTAGAAGACATCGAAGTAGTCGAGGCCAGTCCTTCGCAAACTCTGGTCGCACGAGGCGATAAGGTTCTTTCGTGAGGATCCGTCACCATAAACACCAGGCCACATATCATGGCCAGCCTTGGAAGCGATGAACATCTCATCACGGTGTCCTGCAAGATTTTCCTTGAGGATTTTGCCGAAATTGCGCTCCGCGCTGCCTGGGGGTGGCCCGTAGTTGTTAGCCAGATCAAAGTGGCATATTCCATGCTCAAAAGCATATACTATCATGTCGCGCGCCGTGTCGTAGTTGTCCACGTCACCGAAATTGTGCCAGAGTCCTAATGAGAGGACGGGCAGTTGAATGCCTGAATGACCGCAAAAGTTATAGATCATAGTTGATAATATTATTAGCGTTGAAAGGTGCGATTATTCACCCGTGACGAGCAGAGCTTTGATGGCATTATCCATCTTCTGGAACTGGAAGCCGTCGGTCACCTGTTGCATCAAGGCAGTGATTTGCTCGTTGCAGAGATTTCCTATACTGCCCTCATGGGTGTGGTGGATGTGCTTGTCGGGTGTGAACTGTCCAGCCTCGATGTCAAGTCCCACTTTCTTGTAGGCATCGCGGAAAGGCATTCCTTTGGCGGCAAGGCGGTTCACTTCCTCCACGCTGAACATGTTGTCGTAGATGGGATTGTCGAGAATATGCTCGTTCACCTTCATCTTGCCGATAATGTATGCCGACATCTTCAGGCAGTCCTTGAGTTCGTCGAATGCGGGCAGGAAAGCCTCTTTGATGATTTGCAAGTCGCGAAAGTAGCCGCAGGGCAGGTTGTTCATGATGAGCGTGATGGTCTGCGGCAGAGCCTGTAGTTTGTTGCATTTGGCTCTTGTCAGTTCGAAGACGTCAGGATTCTTCTTGTGGGGCATGATGCTGGACCCCGTGGTGCAGTTGTCGGGCAGCTTGACGAAAGCGAAGTTCTGGTTGCTGAACATGCATGCGTCGAAGGCCATCTTGGCGATGGTTCCTGCGATGCTCGCCATGGAGAAGGCCACGTTCCTCTCCGTCTTTCCACGTCCCATTTGTGCATAGACCACATTGTAGTCCATGGAGTCGAATCCCAGGAGGTCGGTGGTCAGCTGTCGGTTGAGCGGGAAGGACGAGCCGTATCCTGCAGCAGAGCCCAGTGGGTTCCTATTGGTCACTTTCCATGCCGCCAGGAGATACTGCATGTCGTCAACCAGGCTTTCTGCGTATGCACCGAACCAAAGTCCGAAGCTTGAAGGCATGGCCACCTGTAGGTGGGTGTAGCCAGGCATCAACACGTCCTTGTATCGGTTGCTTTGGTCGATGAGCTCATGGAAGAGGTCGAGTGTGAGTGTAGCCAGTTCCTTAATCTGGTCGCGGATGAAGAGTTTGAGATCGACGAGCACCTGGTCATTGCGTGATCGTCCGCTGTGTATCTTCTTTCCAATGTCGCCGAGTCGGCGTGTGAGCATCAGTTCCACCTGTGAATGGACATCCTCCACCCCTTCCTCAATCACGAAGTTTCCTTTTTCCGCCTTGTTGTAGATTGCCCTTAGTTCCTTGAGCAGGAGGCCGAGTTCTTCTGCTGTGAGCAGTCCGATGCTTTGCAGCATGGTGATATGAGCCATGCTGCCCAATACATCGTATTTGGCGAGGTAGAGATCCATTTCACGGTCGCGGCCGATGGTGAATTTCTCTATCTCTTGTGTCATCTGGACATTCTTGGTCCACAGTTTATCTGCCATCTTTTGTGATTTTTACGAATAGGCGCGGCGTTTCTGCCGCAAACAGGACTGTTGGTTCAGTAAGGCATGATTGCCAGCATATCGGCGATTTTCTCGACGCCTTTCTCGAGTTTGCTGCCCAGCATCTGCTTGATGAAGAAGTTGAGGTCAGCGTCAAGCGTGACGCGTAGTTTACTGGTAAGGTCAGTCACCGGCAGCATCTGTACCCACAGACGGAAACTGACGGGTGAGTTCACCGACTCATACTTCACGCATTTATTCGGTTCACGCTCAACAATCCTTAACGACAGTTTTCCGAAGCCGGGTACGTCGACACTCAAGTCATCGGTAGAGAACTCCATCGACTGTATATACTGTTTCACGTCACCAATCTTGTCAACGGGAATCTCGTTGAGGCGTGACTCATTGGCTGGATCAGAGATTTTCTCCTTGATGTCACCAAAGTTGTTCAGGTCGGCGAGTTTGTTAAAGACGCTCCCTTGCGGATAAGCCACTTGCTTTACACTGCTTACGTATTTAGCCATATTGTGTCTTGAGTTATTGTAGTTTTATTTCTTCCAGTTAGCTGGGTCTTTCCTCCATTCGTGCAGGAGTGGAATGTCCTTTTCGGTAATATAGCCCGTCTGCAATGCCACGTCGAGCACTGCCTCGTAGTTCGTCAGGGTGATAAGCCGTACGTCAGCATCCTTAAAAGCTTGTTCAGCCACACTGAAACCGTATGTGTACGAGGCTACCATTCCAATGACTTCGCATCCTGCCTTGCGGATGGCTTCCACGGCCTTCAAGCTGCTTCCGCCTGTAGAGATGAGATCTTCCACCACTACTACTTTCTTTCCTGCTTGCAAATCTCCCTCGATGAGGTTCTCCATCCCATGATCCTTTGGCTTCGACCTCACATAGACGAAAGGCAGGCAGAGCGTATCGGCCACCAAAGCACCTTGTGGAATGGCCCCAGTTGCCACACCTGCAATGACATCCACATCCTGGAAGTTCTCTAAGATGATCCTGCTGATTTCAAGTTTCACGAAAGAGCGCAGGTCGGGGAACGAAAGTGTCTTGCGGTTGTCACAGTAGAAAGGCGATTTCCATCCCGATGCCCAAGTGAAAGGATTGTCGGGTTGCAGTTTAATGGCTTTGATTTTCAGCAATTTCTCAGCGAAAATCTTCTCTAATGTACTCATATCAATCTTTTTTAATAGTTTATTGATTTGCAAATATATGATTTTTCTCAAAACATTATAATCTTTTAGAATAAAAAAGATGATTTTCGTGGTGTAGCATTCCTAAAGGTTTATAGTGAGTATTCACACTTGTTCTGAGATGATGTATTTAGGCCTTCCCTTGATTTCCTCGTAAATCTTCGAGATATAGTAGCCAATGACGCCAAGGCTAATCATGATGATACTGGAGGAAAAAAGTATTATCAGAATGACCGTTGTAAACCCTCCGAGAGCAATGCCTGAAATTTTCTGATAGATGGCTATGCAGCCAAGAATAATAGCCACAAACAGCATGATGATTCCAAGTAGGGTGACCACTTGCATGGGGGCCGACGAAAAAGAAGTGATATTGGTTAGTGCATATTTGACTAAAGATAAAGTTGACCATTTGGAGACTCCTGCTTCTCTTTCTGCCACGACAAAAGGTATCTGAGTGGTCTTATATCCCACCCATGAGGATAGTGCACGGAAAAAGGTCTGATTCTCTGGCATGTTGATAAGAGTAGTTATCACTTTCCTGTCCATAAGCTTGAAATCGGAGGTGTTGGACATGTCGATATGGGTAACCTTACTGATTATGCGATAGAAACAGTTGGCTGCCCATGAATGCATTTTGGATTCCTTGCCTCGGTCGCTTTTCACTGCTTCTACAATCTCGTATCCTTCTTCTTTCCAAAGTAGATACATTTCGGGGATTTTCATAGGTGGATGTTGGAGATCACAGTCTATAACGACTGCGCAATCGCCATTTGCAGCTTTCAATCCAGCGAAAATAGCTGATTCCTTACCAAAATTCCTAGAAAAATGCAGTCCATGGATATGTGGGTTGTCACTTGCCAGTTCCTTGATTCTGGCCCATGTGGAATCTTTCGAACCGTCATCAACGAATATCAACTCGTGTTCTATATCGGCTTTGTTGAGGATTCTTGACACTTCTGATGCTGTTTTCCTGATGATTTCCTCTTCGTTGTACGATGGAATGATAACACTTAGCATATTATTAGTATTCATTCTTAATTCTATTATTACTATTACTTCATTCGTAACATCAATCACAGAGGTGCGTTCAACTATCATTTACAAGGCAATAATATGGAAATGAAACACTATTCTACTATTATTGCCTTTAAACGAGTCTCTGCCAAAGGAAGTTTATTAACGAGAATATAATTGTTTCCTCCAATTTCAACCGTTGAGAAATGATACGTTTTAATCTCATTGATTGTATAATACCCTAGATAACGGGCAAATGGTCTAACCCAAAAAGGTAACTTTGTGTAATCAGTGTCGTAAAATAGCATTCTAACTCTTTTGACATTTTTAGTTTCAATTCTTTTAGCATAGAAAGGTGTCCCTTCAACATTGTAGAATGACAAAAAGAGATCTGGATTGGAAAGAACCCTATCATAAAAACATCTAGGGATGACACAAAAATGTTCTTTTTGAAAGTATTCTTTAATAAATTGTTCTGATGTTGAGAAAAGTACATCGTCTAAGTTGTAATAAACAAAATGAATGATGAACCTGTTGAAAACATGATATTTTGATTTCACAGCCTCTGTAGTTATTGGATATTTGTTAAGTTCTATTTGAGCGATGCAATTCTTATAATCCTTATAATTTTTATGCAATAGGCTCAGCACATAAATTGAAGCACTTAACAAAATTAGATTGCAAAGAAAGAAAAAAGTCCTATTAAGATGGAATCTTGCAATCAATTTCAATAGTAGCAATAAAGACAGAAACTCGAAACCGAATCTGGAGTGCTCTGTTTCAAACCTTGTCCATAAAACAAATAGAAAAATAACACCAATGGCCAGAAATATTGAATAAGTGGAAGATATGAATTCCTTGGCTTTTTTTCGATGAGAAAGTGAGTAAACAGCTAGAAGGATAATGAGCAAAGGTAAAAGTCTGATATTGCTCATAGCTAATAAGGCAGATGCAAAATAATGAAAGTGCTGTGACAAGTTGAAGTTGTCATGTCCGGTCGCTATCGCTCTGTTGATGGATCCTGGTGATAGAACAAGGAATAGGATACCAACGTAAAATCCTATAAGCAAAACAAGATTAGAAGGCTTCAGTTCTTTTCTTTTTATCAAATAATAGACAAAAAGGCCAAAGCCTACTCCCAAAGTCAATCCCTCATGTGTCCATCCGCAAATAACACCAAGAATAAACAGCAATGGGAAAAGACGTCGTTCTTTTATATCCATGCCCATTAAGATAAAGAAAACCAACAATAATGTGGCAGACCACAAATAATTGCAAGCTCCACTCATCCACAAAAAGCAATAGCTAAAACCAGGCATAAAGAAAAAGATGAGGAGTGTCGCCAAAGACGTTGATGCGAAATAAGACTTAAAATCTTTCCTCAACAGATATGATAACATATAGAGGAAAGCGATGAAAACCAAGCTGTTGGCGATGTTAAAGGCCTCTTTACCTAATAACCCGTCGAAAAGTTGAATAAAGAAATGGGGAATGAACCGACCGTTAACACCTAAGTAATGATGGTATTGGCTATTCAATATATCAACGATTGATGAAATAGGAGAATGAGTGCCGAATATGAAACAATAATACCAGTCGTCCATATATAAAGGAGTATAAAAATTCATCAAATAGAAGATTACTCCTATCATCAACAGATAACAAAAATATAAAATATTAACTTTATTCATTGTTAATGTTCCATTAAGATTATGAATCATTTCTGTTTCCTCTCAATCAAGAGATATATATTCATCAATCATAAGGCAAAGGTAGCAATTTTCAATGAAATGTAAATATAAATGTTCGTATATATTTCAGATAAAAATATTTAGCATTTTTGCCTGGCTCGTTTTTTTTTAATATCTTTCCTCTATAAATAGGAAACAAATTGCCCCGCAGAATTAACTAAACACGCGTAATTCGTTGGCATAGAGGCATGACAGACCTATCACGGCATTGTATTCGACACCGTGTTGATATAGTTGGTACTTTCCTCTTCGA
>JAFWPH010000065.1 GCA_017509605.1 Bacteroidaceae bacterium
ATTATCGCACGTCGGGACGCACTCTCGGCATCGGTCATTCGCTGAGCGCATCGTTCGTGCTCGACTGCATGATTACCGACGACCTTTTCGACGACTACATTGCCGTTTCACCCAACTGCTGTTATGACGAATACCGTTTGGCTACGGACATTGAGGGTTATCAGTTCAAGAACCGCAAGACTCCCCGTTTCATCTATTCGTCAATGGCGAGAGAAATAGAAAAGGAGCCTGATTATTGGGGCGATGAGTGGAAAACAGGATGGGAGCGTGTTAGCAAAATCCTCAAAGACAAGTCGCACTTAAACGAAAACACCGTCACCTCCGTACACACCTTCCCCGACTATGACCATTACGGCAGTTTCATGCCCAGTGTGACTGCGGCCCTGAATGACTACATTATGTTTGGTGCCAAGAACTTGGTGGGATATTTTGGAGAGGAGACTTATCCCGTTCATATTGAGCTTCGTGGCAAGAACCTACCTAACGATATCTACATCACAGGCAACCAAGACGCGCTGGGCAACTGGGAGGCGAAAGGCATCAAGATGAACCTTGTCAACGACAGCATTGCCGCCATCGATCTCCGTCTGCATCTGCCCGCCCAGTTCAAGTTCACCCAGGGCAGTTGGGAGCGCGAGGCTATAATTAGAAATGCTGATGCGGGCAACCATATCATACACGACAACGAACATACCTCTCGCATATATCGCCTGTGGGAGAGAAATCCTTGGATGGGTGAGGAACAATAACAATTAACCATCAATCTCAATGAACAAGTTCTCTCAGCATTCGCTGCAACATAATTCTCCACGGTAGTTGTCACCCGCTCGCCGATAATGGACAAATCCTGTTTTTTTTCGATGTTAGGTCTTGAGGAAAAAGCAAAGTTCTAAAAATATGAGTTGTTGCGTTTTTTTGTTCCTTTTTTGTAATTTTGTAACCTCTATATCGTTATTATGATAACGACAAAAAAGATTATGAACAAGAAAACTATCATTACTTCACTTCTCGCCCTTGTAATGGGAGTGCAAATGGCCAATGCCGACATTATCCGTGGCCGAGTTGTAGACTCAGAAACGAAGGAGCCATTGCCAGATGCCTCGATAAAACTGATACAGAAGATAGGCGACTTCGGTACCAGTTGGATGAATGGCAAGGCCGACTCGTTGGGTGTGTTCCATATGTATGCCGATGGTAAATGTACTATTGAAGTATCGATGCTGGGCTATTACACGAAGTCGAAGACGGTGCTGGTGTTGAGCGACAGCCATAAAGACACGCTCGACATTGGCACGATAGAGCTGAAGATGTCGCCACAGATGCTGAAGATGGTTGTGGTGACGGGACGCGCCCGGCGCTTCACCGTGCGTGGTGATACCATCGTGTTCCATCCCGAAGCATTCCACTTGCAGGAGGGCGCACGTCTTGACGAACTTATCAGGAAACTGCCAGGTGTAGAAGTTGACCAAGAAGGGAGAATGTCATGGGACGGAAAGCCCATCCGCCTAACGATGGACGGCGAGAGTATGTTGGGCGGTGACCAGTTGATGAAGCAACTACCTGCTGAAGCCGTGCAAGACATCAAAGCCTACAACAAGGCTTCGGAATTCTCGGAGCGTACGGGTAAGAATGACGGTAAACAGGACATGGTGCTCGACCTGACCATCAAGCCTGGATTCCTCGACCGATGGTATGGTGACGTGAAAGCTGGCTATCAAACCCCGGAGTACTATGAGGGTGAGCTGACGATGAACCGTCTGTCAAAGACTGATCCCGTGATGGTATTTGCAAATGCCAACAACATAGACAAGTCTATCCGTAAGACCATGAACGGATGGAGCAGCAGTTGGAGCAACGGATACGGACAAGAACAAGGTGGAGCTGCCGGCTATCAACACAAATGGAAAGAGAAGCTGGGGACACAGGAAATGAACAGTCAGTACTCTATCACTGGCGGTTTGAACCATGACGATAAATGGGGTACCTCGCACGCAGAGACCGAGAACTATCTTCCCAACACCGCAGCCATGCGCAGCAATAGCGAGTCGTATTTCCGCAACCACAAACTGAACCCACGCCTGAACGCCGATCTGCGCTGGGCCAAGGATTCGCTGAACACTTTTTCCTTGAACGCCAGCGTGGAGCATAACAACAACCGCACGCACAACAGACAAACTTCGGAACAGGAGGAAATGAATGTAAGCGGCTACATTCCGACACTTTCGCAATACGTGGAAAGTCACAGCGACGGACATGAAACCACGCTCAACACAAGAGCCGGATGGGAACACTACGTCAAAGATGGTTCACTCGGTGCAAGCATCCAACTGAACTATTCCGACGGGAAGAGCAACAGTTGGACAAACCGCACCGTCACTTCACACATCGCCTCGCTCAATTCTTCACAGTTGAATCAGTTCTCCACCTCGCCGACCTCGAATTTCAATGCAGAGGCCGAGGCACATCATGCCCGCTGGCTCACCAAGAAATGGATGGCGCATATACAATACAACTACATGCACAGTCACAGCAAAAACGACCGCGACTTTATGACCGATGGAGTGGCCGATGCGGCAAACTCCTATCGCAACCACTACACGAACAACAGTCATTCACTGCTAATGGCTTCCACCATCAATCTCGCTCCATTGCAAGTCATGCCCAGTGTTACAGCCAGATGGCAACGTGAGAACCAGGACTACCAGCGCGGAATGCTCGACACCACCGCTGTACGCTACACGCAGCTTATCGACCCTTCACTGCGAGCAACCTTGAAACTAAGCAAAACTATAGGCTTTGAACTGAACTACGGTTTCAGTACATTGAAACCGAGTATCCTACAGACACTTGGTTACCGCGATCTCACCGACCCGCTCTTCATTAACGAGGGTAACCCCTTGCTGAAAGACACCCACAGCCATAACATCAGACTGTCGTACAACATGGTGCTTGCCCGTAGCCAAACATCTTTCAGCGCCAGCATCCAATACAAGGCAAACGACCGCGACCGCGTGACGGCACTCAGCTACAATCCCACGACCGCTGTCTATGTCAGCCGTCCCGAGAACGTTAAAGGTAGCCACACGTGGGAGTTTCGTCTCGACATCGACCAGGCTCTTGGTGAGTTTTTCAGACTGGAGAATGATTTCCGACTAAATGCCGAGCAGCACTATGGATACCTGACCTTGTTACCCACACAGGCGGAACGGATGGAGAATCGCCAAAGCGACTTTCATCCCAATGAACGCCTTACGCTATCGTATGACAAGGACTGGCTGAAAGCCTCCATGTTCGCTAAAATAGATGCCGATCGCCTCCGTTTCTCAACATCGCCTGAACAAAATACCACCCTTTGGAATAATAACTTCGGACTCCAAGCCGAGGCAACAGTGGAACAATTCGTATTCGAGACCAATCTCACTGAGTATACTCGTCGAGGTTATGCTACGCAATCAATGAATCGCGACATGCTTCTCTGGAACGCTGCAGTCACATGGAAAATCCTGAAGAACAAAGCCAACCTGAAGCTTGAGTTCGAGGACATCCTGAACAAGCAAGACAACTTCTGGAGCAACCAGTCTGCTTACCAGCGCACTACCTCATGGAATGACTTCCGCCATCACTATGTCAACATCAGTTTCACGTATCATCTAGATGCAAAAAAGAAGGACGAATAAAATATAAACAAGCAAACAATTATCACCGCATTGCTCGCACTTGTACAGGGCACGATAACGGCACATGACGACTTTTAAGATGACAGAATTGTCAAATGTCCCTTGTCACCAGTGATGAAGTAATAGTAAGTTCTCTTTGCATTCGCTGCAACATAATTCTCCATAGTAAAAAGGTTACGGTTACAACTGTAACCATGTAACCATTTCTATGGTATTGGAGGGCATTATCTTAGGACTTAGTGGGGTAAAAGCATAAGGAATAAGGGATGAAACTGTCGCTTTTCCATCGTTTGCCTATACCCAAACGATCGTGCGCCTATAGCCAAACGATCTGTTGCCTATACCCAAATTGAAACGTTTTATTAAAATCATTTATGCTAATTGCGGTTGAATGCATCCAACCAACCTCGATTTCCCCTTTGTTTATAGGCATTTGAAGCATATTAGGTGGGTTGGTGGGTTAAAACAAAAAACAGACAATGTATCTATTATTATAAAAAA
>JAFWPH010000066.1 GCA_017509605.1 Bacteroidaceae bacterium
GCTGACCATCAGCGGACTGCTCTGCCATCGTGCCACGGGCAAGCTCTACGGCAAGCAGTGGACGGCGTGGTACACCGAGGAAATGCCCTCGTCGGCTGGCCCGTGGAAGCTGCGCGGACTGCCGGGACTGATTATCAAAGCCGAGGATGCTGAGGGTATCCATTGCTTCACCCTCTATGAGACCAAGAACGAGGTGATTGACATCAATATGATTGGCAGTCCTGAGTACCAGAAACTGAGCCGCAAGAAGCTGATGGATTTCAAGAAGAAGACATTGGGCAATCCCCGCTACCCCAAAGAGCCAACGTACTATGTGGCGGAAGAACCAGACGATTTTGGCGAGATGAGAGTCAATGGTGTCGTATACTATTCTGCCAACCACATGCTTGTCCTTCAGAAAAGCCATGTGTATCAACCGTTGGAACTGGAATAAACATCTTGTCATACAGGACAATTACATAACAGCGAAAGTAATATCAAAGAAAACATTAGTTAAGTCAACCCGGGTCTGCTGGAGGCCGCAGGGATGCGCCCTCCAGCATCTATCAGAATACAACAGAAACACACCATACTTAATAACGATATGAATAAGAGCATCATCACAATCATTATTGCCCTCGCATTGACAATTGGAGTGCAGGCACAAAACGACAGCATCGACCAAGCGCAGTTCATGGCCGTCTATGACTACCAATGCCGGACATTGGACGACGAGGGAAAGCCTGTTATCGATAGCATGGAGATTGTGGTACAGGTAGGTCGCACGATGACAAAATCGATGCCTTGGTCACAATCATCTTTGTATCAAAAGACTTTTGAAGAACAAGGAAAAATCTATAATGAGGCTTACCTCCACATGCAAACGGTATGGACAGGATGGCCTGAAGGACAGACAACCACACGTGAACTCATCTTCCCTTACAATTTCGAGGGCAAAGAAGCCACACCTGAAATGCTGTGGACATTGAGCGACGATACGGTCACGATGAACGGATATCTTTGCCATAAAGCGACCACTGTATTCCGCGGCATCGAATGGCATGTATGTTATACCGAGGAGATTCCTTCATCGGCAGGGCCTTGGCGACTGCGCGGACTGCCGGGGCTGATTGTACAAGCAGAAAGCGAGGCGCATACATTCACGCTCACCCAAGTGCGTCAGGAAACTTCACCCATCACCTATCAACCCGATCCGGAGGCAAGGAAACTCTCCTACAAGAAACTGCTGAAGTATCGTCATGAGATATATGGCAATAAGCAATACGCCAAGAATCCAATGTATTATCTTCCTGAATTCCAAGACCTAATGCACAGCTTCCCTGATTCACAGTTGACGGTCTTAACGAAATTCAATGCTGTCTTTCTGGATTGGCGTCCCGTACTGCCAAAGGCACACGTGTATCAACCACTGGAGCAGTGAGAGCAGAACCAAGCTCGCTTGGATTCTGCCGAGTCGCGACAGTGGAAGACGAAGTCAACCCTTAGAATTAGAGTGATACTGTATGAACCGGATTCTCCACATATTAATCTGTATGTTGCTCGCGGTCACTGCCTCTGCACAGGTGAAGGTGACAGGACGGGTGACTGACCTGCAGAACAAACCCGTAGGCGATGTCATCGTGAAGATAGTCAGCGGCACTAAGACGTTGGCCTATTCCACAACTAACACACGGGGTGAGTACAGCGTGGAACTGAAGGAGGCACCTAAAGGGGAAGTGTCGCTCACATTCAGCCATATCAGTTATGAGAAGGAATCGGAGAATCTAACGCTGACAGAGAAACAAACTAAGGTGGATATGGCGCTGACCCCTAAAACCATCTCGCTCAAGGAAGTGATGGTGAAAGCCGACCCATTGCGCCAAAAAGGAGATACACTGGTCCACAATCTCGCCTCCTTCCTCGGCAAGGGTGACGTGACACTGGAGGACGGACTGAAGCGGTTGCCAGGGGTCGATGTGTCGAAGAACGGTGGCATCAGTTATATGGGCACACCTATCTCGCAGTTCAATATCGAGGGACTTGACCTGTTGGGCGGCAAGTACAACCTTGCCACAAGAAACATCTCGGCAGACTACGTGTCGCAGGTGGAAATCGTCCGCAACCACCACAGCCGAAAAGTGGAGAAGGACTTGCCCAGCAACGAGGTGTCGATGAACATCCGACTGGCGAAGAAGGCGAAGTTCAAACCGTTCGGACAGGAAGAGGCGGGAGTTGGACACATGCAGGACGGTGACGACGAGTTGCAGGCACTGCTCGGTGTGACAGGCATGATGTTCACCGACAAATTCCAGACTATCTGTTCGTTGAAAGGAGGCAACTACAAGAGTTTTGCACGGGCCGACATGTTCGACCACTTCGGGGGTTCGGACGTGAGCACACCCGCCACAAGCCTATTCGGAGGTTTCGACGGAGGCTATCCTCCTCAGGGACAATCCATCTACCAACGCAACGGCATGGTTACACTCAATGCCATACAGAAACTCGACTCCTCTACCACCACATTCAAGGTGAACGCCGACTACAGTTATCACCGCGCCACACACGACATCAGCCAGAGCAGCACCTACCTGGCCAACAATAGCGAATATGTGACCGTCAGCGAACAGACCTCACCACTGAGCAAGATCCACCTGCCGAAACTGTCGATGAACTACCTGAAAAACGCCGACAATGTGTATTTGAGCGACGAGTTTTTCGTGAAGGGGAAATTTGAACAGAACGAGGGAGACGTACTTTCGTCTGTTGAACAGACAACGCAACAAACTGAACAGCGAAGACGGATGTCGTCGTTCGAGATAGGCAACTCCTTTTATTGGTCGGACAGGACTGCAAAAGGAACTGTCCGGTATGTCAGCGTGCCGATATCCTTCAAGCGGACACCGACATTGAAATTGAACTTCGGCCATGACGGCAACCGCTATGCCCAAACGGCTCAATCATCAACACTCAAGATGAATGTCCATTCGACGTTTACTATTCCCATTGGCAAAACCTTCCGACTCAGACTGCCTGTAGCACTGGATGCTATTTACGATGACTTGGAAACCCATCGCGTGGCAACAGGTGACATGAACCATATCCGCGGTTGGAACCTCTCCCCTAACCTGGACCCAGGTTTCGAGATACATTCTCGCAACCGCCGCTTCTACCTCAGTGCAGGTCTCGGGGCGACACTGAAAGGATTGTACTATAACCTACGGAACAGCGAGAGCCATCCAAGCTCGCTTGAAGATGGCCGAGTCGTGACGGAGGAAGGCAAAGCCAACCAAATGGACTACACCAAGCTTGTCCTCAATCCCTCGATGAGCATGAATTATACTTTCTCGGCCAACAGCAAGCTGTCGTTCAATACTGGCTATACGACCACTGTTGGCGACATGATGACACTCCTGACCCAACCCATGCAGGTCGATTACCGCACGGTACGCACCTCGTCAGGCATCATCGGCGAGTCGAACTCATGGAACACATCAGCGGGGTGGAAATGGCAATTGCCCATGCAGTACTTCACGCTGAGCATAGGAGCCGGACATACCGAAGGTAAACGCAACACACTCTATTCGCAGACTGTCAACGGAATTGACATCAGTAGCAGTGCTCTGCTCCGCGACACGCGGTCGCGTTCCACCAACTTCACTATAGCCACCACAAAAAACATCCCCGCCATCTTCGCCAAGTTCGGCGCGGAGGGCAACTATAGTTTTGGCAATAGCGAACAAGCCATCGGAACAACTGTCATCAAAACCCGTAACAACAACTACAACCTGAGAGGCAACGCTGCATTCACGCCCATCGCCTGGCTCGAACTACGGTATGACATCAACTACGGATGGTCACAATCCCGATATGCCGACAGCAAGAACACCGTGACTTCACTGACACATAGCGGAGCCATCCACATCTTCCCCGTCGCCGAACTCGACCTTTCTTTAGACTACGACCATGTGCGCCGACAAATCACAACCAACCTGTACAAGAACATGTCGCTCTTCAACGCCTCAGCACAGTATAAGTTCAAGCAACTCGTCCTGCGGCTCGAACTCGACAACCTGCTCAACCAACGCCACTATGCCTACACCGTCTTCGACGGCATCAACACCTACACCTACGACTACGGCCTCTGCGGAAGAACAATCATGCTTAAGGCAACGTTCAAGTTATAAAACTACGCCTTCGTTTTCTCGCCATGCCAAAGCAAAAAAGTTCGCAGCAAAAATCCCAGACAACTTTCGGAAATCAAGAAATTTGAACAATTCCTTAAGATTTCTTCATCATAATGATGTGTAGATTTTGCCGTTTTCATGGAAAGTAATATATTTGCACCATTAACAACCTCAACGAAGAAACGATGAAAACGATAATCACTACACTACACTGGTGACTTATACTAAAAAAGTTGTCACTTTAGGAGCAAAGAAAGAAGTGACAATGAAGCCGTTTTTCATCTATATTTGCACAATAAACCTACAAATTCTTAACTTTCTACAGCAATGAAGATAAACGTTTTCGTTAAGCCAAATGAGCAGAGCCAAACTTGCTTGGGCTATGCCATGGCGAGAAAAGGTCGGATGAAATCCAACTTTAAAACAACACGTTTTTTACCAACAGTCATTTCGACGCTGATGGTTTGCGCAATGTTTGGCCTCACCGCCTGCAACTCGTCCACAACTAAGACGAACAACACGGATGGAGAAACCACCAAAGTGGAAGAAACCACCAAAGTGGAAGAAACCGAAATCAAGTCTTTGGCTGCAGCTCTTCCGAAATATTCTGAGGTCTATAATTTTAGTGAGGGACTCGCACGCGTCTGCGACAAGGAGACCGAACTCTGGGGCTTCATAGACAAGACTGGCAAGGAGGTCATTCCCTGCAAGTTCTACTCCATCTACAGCGACTTCAATGATGGACGCGCCATTGCCATGACGGATGAGAACACCACGATCTTTATCGACAAAGAAGGCAATAAAGTGTTCCGACTTGAGCAGATGTACAATGGCGTTGATTTCAGTGATGGCAGGTTGTCCATCTGCTCAACGGTGAATGGCCTGGAAGATGGCAATTTCCCCATGTCGGGCGACTTGATGGTGTTCGGACACCTCGGATTCCTCGACACTAACGGCAACGTCGTTATCAAACCCGACACCTACGAGGTGCCTCTGGGTGAGGGGCCCATCATATCCAGCTTCAGTGAAGGTATGTGCCAAGTGTTCAAGGGCGGACGGCTCGCCTACATCGACAAAAACGGTAAGGAAATCAACTTGAGCCAGTTCAGAAGCGGCGGGGACTTCAGCGACGGCATGGCCTGGGTGGCGGATGATGATTGGAAGTGTGGTTATGTGGATAAAACCGGCAAACTTGTCATCCCCTGTAAGTATGATTTTGCTGGACAGTTTGGCGAGGGACTCGCTTTTGTCAACCAAGACAATCAACTTGCTATCATTGACCACAAGGGCAAGGAGTTGACTCCTTTCCAATTCGACATCATCAAACTCTGGGAAGACACAGAGGGTGAGGAAATGCTCATAGCACGCTTCAGCGAAGGACTTGCCTGGGCGGCCAAAGATGGGAAATTCGGCTATGTGGACAAGGAGGGCAAAACGGTCATCCCGTTCCAATACGAACCTGGCAGGTCGGAAGACCTTGAATGCTTCGACCAGCAACCCTGCTTCGACTTCCACCAAGGTGTGGCTCGTGTGTGGAACAAGGCAACTGGCAAATATGGCTTTATCGACAAGAACGGAAAAGAGGTGATCCCTTGCCAGTTTGACCAAGCCGAAGACATGAGTGAGGGCTTGGCTCTCGTGAAACGTGGTGAACAGTACGGATTCGTCACCCCTGACGGCAAATGCACCCTCGACATCTAAAACTAATTAAATGAACATACAACTCAGTATCTTAGTTCCTGTTTATAAGGTAGAGAAATATATCCGCCCTTTCTTTGAGAGCATCTTCAGGCAGGGCCTTCCTGACGATTGTTACGAGATTATTGTGGTGAATGACGGAACTCCAGACAGGAGCATGGAAGTTGTTGCGGATCTATTGGAACAGCACGACAACACCATCGTCATCAATCAAGAGAACCAAGGACTGTCGGTGGCTCGCAATAACGCATTGGAAATGGCCACAGGAGAATATGTTCTCATGCTTGATTCCGATGACCTGCTTGTTGATGGAAGTCTTCCTTTGTTATTGGATAAAGCCTTGACGACCAAAGCAGATTTAGTGTTGGCCGATTTCGTGAATAAGAGCGACGATGAATTAGAGACTCTGGAGCCTCCTGTCCTGAATGACATCAAATGGGAAGAAAAGACAGGCAAAAAACTGTTTATGGAGAATCTGTCGCCATACGCTTGTTATGTATGGCGAACACTCTACAGACGACAATTCCTGAACGAGAATCATATTCGATTTGTTCCCGGCATCCAAGTTCAAGACATTCCCTTTACCCACGAATGCTGCCTCAGAGCAGGAAAGTGTGTAAAGACAAATTTATTGCTGATTATTTACAGAGAATGGGGTGAGCAATCAACTTGCAAATTCGACATGAAGCGCATCGAAAGTATAAGTATAGCTATGGGCAAAACATGGAATCTCAGGAAAGCCGTGAAACTCTCTGCTATGGAAGACAAAAAACTTCAAACCAATATCTTCACCACGTTCTGCATGATGCTGAACAGTACAGTGAATAATATACAAGGCTTTCAGAATTGCATCCGCGCTATCGACTACACGTCACAGCATGCTCCAAACTTGCGATTCACCGCCAACAAACGGCAGAAGATTATTTCTTTTCTCTACAGATTATCACCTCGCCTACTCATGACACTGTGGTTTATCAAGAAGAGAAGGAAATGATCAATGCCATACCGCTGGCCAAGGCCAGACAGACTTGGTCATTTCCTCAGATAAACCTGCGTCTTCTTTTTGAAAGATGCCACCACATCATGGCCTGTCTTATCAGGAAACAAAGCAAGGAATCTACTTTGATGCCAGAGCATCAAAGATGCTTCTGGGAAGTAGTTCTTTAGGGACGTTTTGTAATGATCTAATTCCTCTTGTGATAAAGATGAGCTCAGATTGAAAACCACCAGTCCATGATCTGAGCAGATACGTTTCAAGTGACAAATAAAGTCGTCTGTGAAGATTCTCATAGCAAGTTCTTTACCATGAAAAAGATCTACGATGATCACGTCATAACCAACACCTTGATATGATGACACATAATCGAACGCATCACCATGGATGAGTTGGAATCTATCATCAATCCCATGGAGAAAAAACTTCTTGGCTATTTCTATCATTTTATCAGAACGCTCGACACCCCTAATCGCACATGATTCATATTCATCAAATAGAAAACGTGGTAAAGCACAACCCGCACATCCCAAGACCAAAGCATGATGATATTCATGCCAATTTGCCCATGCTTTTATCATAGCCTGGACGGGAGGAAGATAAGGATGGCCTTTCTTGCTGTTCAAATAAATAACCGACGAAAATCTTCTTCCTTCATCGTGCGCGATAGCCCTTATCGAAGGCCGGATACCAAACATATAACAGTAGTCAACTACGCTGAATTGAACACCGTTCAAACTGAAAGACTCCAGTTCCTTCCTTCGAATGAATACTTTCCTGAAATATTTCTTCAAAACCAAAGTTATGTTCATATACAATGATTGGGGAAGTTCTAATTATCACTATACCTCTGTGAGGAAAAACCAATTAAAGCGCAAATTTCGGAAAAAAGGAAGGAAAAAACAAAAAATCAGGATAAAACCTCAGTTTTCTTGGTAGAAAAAAGCAAATTAATTACTTTTGTACCAACAAGTTGATTAACTCAACTTTCATTAGTTATAAACAAAAACGCATATCTGAAATAATTGTTCAACCCAATCCAACATGAGAAAAACAGTTTTATCCATCCAATTTGTCCTCGCCACCCTTGCTCTGGTGGCCTGTGGCGCGAAAAACGCCAACACAGACAACAGCTCCTCACAAACCGACAGCCTGTCAACTAAAAACGAAACAATCATGGAAACCAAGACTGCCACCATCGATGACATCAGTCAGTTCGTTTCATGGGAAATGGGAGCCATGAGTGTATCCAATGAAGGCGAGAACTTTATTCTACAAGACACCAAAGGTCCTCTGACACTTGTGCTCGAACCAACCACAAACGGGGTCTATCAAGAGATTTCCGAAGATCATGATATGATTGGACAGGGTGCCAGATTCGTCGCAGAAAAAATTGGCGATGTAACCACTCTGACGGCCTACAACGACAAGATGGTACTTTTCACGCTCCTTTCTTGCGATGACCTGAAGGAATACCGCAACAAGGCATACCGACGCTTACTGACAAGTCGATTTGAACCTACTGAAGACGGACTCATCACCATCACCGACGAGGTGATGAAAGGCCCCATACTCCCTGAAAGCCCTGACCTGACCTACTTCTTCATCGAGGATGGCGAAGGTGACCTCACAGACAAGATGCGCTTGTCACCTGGTCGGTACCATCTCGCCTTCTCACCTGCAGACAAAGGCGTCAACTTGCACTTTTGCGACATTAACCCTGAAACAGGTGACCTTGATGTGCTCTACGAACGTGAGAACTCAATCATTCTGCGTTATGCCAAAGACCCAGGATGGCCTTGGCTCAGCACTGATGTGCTCGATGCGGGATTCCTCATCTACAACTTCGACAAACCTTACTGGAAGGTCATGTTAGACAAACTCAAGGCTATAAAACAGCCCAACGAGGTGGAGCAATGGAACCGCAGACTGATTGAGAACCTCATCGAATACAATGACCCCTTTACAGGACTCGGAAGTACTGACTATTAAGTACGGCTCCACAAAATGCCAGAAAGGGCAAAAGCATCACAATCATAATGCTTTTGCCCTTTCAGGGTTTTAGTAAGTCGGAAACTTGAGTTATTTGAAAATCAGCTGTGCGAAATTGTAGAGGCCATATTTCCAAACAACGAAGTTGTGCTGTCCTTCAGGATAGTTAATGAGTGTGCAAGGAATGCCATTCTCATCGCAAAATGCCTTGAGTTGAACGCTGTTGCCCATCAGACCATCAGCTCCACCGCACACCATCCAAAGTAGTTTGTTCTCTTTCTTCACTTTGTCCACATCAGGAATGAGTTGGGCGGCACGCTGGGTGTTTGGTGCTGATGAGAAACCTCCTACGTATGCAAATACGTCCATGTGTCCGAGGCCAAAGTTGAGCGACTGTCCACCACCCATGGACAGGCCAGCGATGGCGCGGTGGTCCCTATCGGTATAGACACTGTAGTTCTTCTCGATGTAGGGAATGAGGCTTCCTATGAGGTCCTTGTCGAACTCCCCAAAAGCTCTGAATGACCCCATACCTCCAGCGCGTGAGTCGTCCTTTTGTGCTCGTCCGTTAGGCATAACAACAATCATGTCTGCCACCTTTCCGTCGGCATAGAGATTGTCCATGATGATGTTAGGAACGCCACCGTCCTTGTACCACTCGTTCTCATCGCCACCGATGCCATGAAGCAGATAGAGCACGCTGTACTTCTTCTTTTTATCGTACTTGGGTGGCAGATAGACATTTGCCTTACGTGTTGTACCTACTGACTCTGACTGGTACTCTATGAGTTCCACAGTACCGTGAGGTATTCCTGCACGCTCCTGGTCGAATCCCTGTGGGGCTTCTTTGTACTCGTCAAATTTCACATCATAGTTCTGCGGTGCGCCAAACATCGGAATAGTTGGCTCTTGTGCATTGGCTGCCATCAGAGAGAGGGAAAGCAATGCTGATAAATAAACTTTTTTCATTTGTCCAATTGGTTAATTTAGAAAACAATGTTTATGATTAGATGGAGTTTGGTTGATTTGGTTTAATTCGATTGGAAAGAAATGCCACAATCCTCTGTCCTATACCGCTGCCTACACCTTCCCTATACACCAGTAAACTTACACACAAGAGTTTTTCAGCGCTCACACACGTTTTTTCAGCAAAAATCATTAACTTTGCGTTGAAATATATCATTAGTGCTGTAATGAATATGAAAAGATTTAGTATTATGGCAAGTATTGTGGGGGTATTGAGTGTGCTGACTGGTTGCAGCATGTTCCAGAAAATGCCTGAGGGCAAGTTGGTAAGTCTGGAATATACCCGCAGTGCGATGAGGGGAAATGAGTATGAGGTCAGCCTGACCACTGAGGCTAATGGCGACGTTGTGTTGCGGGCCATGAAGGAGAACTACGGAGAACTCATAGAGAAGAAATTGACCGAAGAGGAGGTGGCTGGCTTCGTCAGCATCATCAAGGAGGAAAAGATGTATAAGTATAAAGAGAAATATCGTCCTTTGTTAAAGGTGCTGGACGGCTACATGTGGCATTTCAATGCCCAGTTCGAGCAAGGAAGCATCGACTCGGGCGGTTCAAATGCCAGTCCTGGAGGCGAGGGACTGAACAGAATCAAGGCTTACGCTATCTCTATTGTGAACCGCAAGGAGTGACAATCGTTGCTCCTGAAACTATTGAGCAGAAAAAGCGACTCATCTTTGGGAGATGTCACTTTTTTATCTATTTTTGCAAAAGGAAACATTGTGGGAGGCTTTTCCCAGACATAAGTCCTATCAAAAACTTAAAACCTATATGATATGAAAAAGATGCTTTTTTTATTGCTTGCTGCCTTCATCGGCATTCCCTGCCTGGCACAGCAAATGAGAATGGGACTCGTGAAGGATCAGGATGGCTACACCAACATCCGAAAAGGTCCAGGTACTAACTACGAGATTGTCGATAAGGTGCCTGACGGCATGTTCGTCAACTTCACCAAAGGAACAAAAGGATGGCACAAAATCTATACAACCTACACCAGCGGTGAGGAGCAGGAATTCATTGGCTACATGGCTGCCAACAAGATTGTGGTGCCTCCACGTCAAGGAGCGTGGAAACAAGTGGCCCAGGTGAAAGACGAGGACGGCTACACCAACATCCGCAAAGGCCCCGGCACCAAGTATGCCATTGTAGATAAGGTGAAAGACGGTGGCTACATCCTCATCAGCGGTGAATACGACGACCCTTGGTTCAAGGTGTACAACCAGAAGGGTGCACTCCGTGGATATATCAGCGCCAAAAAGGTGCTCCGCTTAGAATCACCCGAATTCTAATCCGTGTAACACCTTTGTTGTTGCCGAAGAGTTGAACAATTCTCAACAAATTCTTATCAAAAAAGCCGCCCATGATGGACGGCTTTTTTTGATTGTACGCATGAAAGTCTTACTTGCTTAGTTCTTGTTCGATGCTCTCCTCCATATCCTGAGGCTCAGTGGTAGGCTCGAAGCGGCTCACTACCCTACCCTCCTTGCTGATGAGGAACTTGGTGAAGTTCCACTTGATGTCGGGCTTTGAGGCGTAGTCGGGATCGGCCTTTGTGAACATCTCATCGAGGATCTTAGTGAGCGGGTGCTCAGGATTGAAGCCAGCGAAACCTGCCTGACTCTTCAGCCACTTGTAAACTGGATGAGCGTCCTCACCATTGACCTCTGTCTTCTTCATCAGCGGGAAGGTCACACCGTGGTTCAAACGGCAGAATTCCTCTATCTGCTCGTCGGTGCCTGGCTCCTGATGACCGAACTGGTCGCAGGGGAAGCCGATAATGAC
Source organism: Bacteroidaceae bacterium (assembly GCA_017509605.1). Lineage (GTDB taxonomy): Bacteria > Bacteroidota > Bacteroidia > Bacteroidales > Bacteroidaceae > RUG11857. Next base: position 11,653 of record JAFWPH010000066.1, read on the forward strand.
AAGTCCTTGGTCCTTATACTTCTGGTAGAGTGCCTCCAAACCGTCGTACTGAGGAGTGAAACCGCACTTTGAGGCGGTGTTGACGATGAGCAGAACCTTGCCTCTGTAGTCGGCGAAGTTCACCTCCTTGCCCTTGTTTGACAGGGCGGTAAATTCATAAATCGTGTTCATATCTTCCTTGTTGTTATTACATGACAGCAGACAAAGAGCGACTGCCACAATGGTTAAAAAACGAGTCATCATTGTCTTGAATTTAGTCTTGAAAGAGTGGTTTGATTGTTTCAGGAACTCTCTCACTTCACAAGTATCTTCTTCCCGTTCCTAATATAGATGCCAGGACTGGAAGGTTGGTCAATTTTCCTTCCTTGCAAATCGAAAAAGCCAGCGCTTTCGGCTGATGATGTAGTCTGAATCCCACGAATGTCGGTGGACACGTAACTGTTGGCTGTCAGCATCAGTTGACCGATGATGCAGTCGGCCCAACCCACAGGGGCAGTGTAGAACGCCAGCACATAGTTGCCTTGCTCCTCGATGTCGAACTCGTATGTTTGCAACCGAAGGGAACCGAAATTGTTGGATGCGTTGTTTCCGATGTTCAACGTGGGAGTAAAAGTGTGTGTGACCACTGACTCACCCCCTGATTGCTTCTCGACACTGATTTCCACAGGTTCGAATTCAGGGTTGTTCCAGTTGCAGATCTTGTAACGCATGGTGTAGTGACCAGGCGACAAGGTGAGCGTGGAACCGGCATCCTCAAGCCCGTACTTGGCCCATCCCTCATGTTCCTTGCCGTCGATATTGCGGATGTAGAGACCATAGTCCAGCCCACGAGAAGACCCCGTGAACTGCAACACCCTGCACCCTTGCGAATAGCCACTACTGTAGCCCGTCCGCTTCTCCTGACTGTCGAAGGTGGCCCAGCCAGCAGGCAAGGCATTGGCCTCGTTGAACACTGAAGAGAACGTCAAGGACTGCGGAGCCTGCATCGACACCTCCACAGAGGCGGTGGCTGTCTCATCATCGTTGTCGGTTGCCACGGCCTTCAAGGTATGCTTTCCTGAAGCCAGCCCGGTGAAGACGAAACGGTAGGGCGCTTTCTCCACCCTTCCCATGAGTGTGGCACCATCGTAAAAATCCACCTTCACCACTTTCCCGTTCGAGTCGTCGGCGGTGGCAGTCATGGTGATGTCGGGAAACACAGCCTCGTTCCTGGGTGCGAAGCAAGTGTAGTTGAGTCCTGACTTGGGTGATGTGATGCTGATGTTTGGCGATGTCTTGTTGAGCGAATACCTCTTGCAGAAACGCCATATCTCGTCACCAGTGATCAGTCCGTCGTTCGAAACCCAGTGTCCCTTGCCTTCGAGTTCAAGCAATCTTACTTCCACGCCATCGTCACCATCACCCCATACGGTCATCTTCGCATGATTGTAGCCCCTGTAACGGTTGGTCACCTTCGGCGTGGAGTTGCAGTGATTGTAGGCAATCCATTTCTGCAAGACAGGACGCACGCCATCAGGTGAGCAAACATCGTCGGCCAGTCCCTGTGTGTGCAGGATAGGCACCGGACGAGAACTGGCCGCGGTGGTACCCCACAGCGGATAACCACTGATGGGAGCGAAGGCTGCTATCTTGTCGGCTATCTTGTTCATGGCATGGTAGGTGAACATACCGCCCATAGAGAAGCCTGAGAGATAGACGCAGTTGCGGTCAATCTTGTAGAGCGTCGCCATCCTGTCGATGAGAGCAAGCACGAAATTGATGTCGCGGTCACCATTGATGTCCCACTGACGGTCGATACCGTCGGGGAACACGATGAGGAACTTGGCCGAGTCGGCCACGGCCTCCATCTTCATCTGGGTGTTCTTCATGTAGTTGGCATCCTGATTGGCACCGTGGCATGAGATGAGCATCGGCCTGTTCTGCCCGAGGTTATTGGGTTTATAGACAATGTAGGAACGCTGGGTACCGTTCACAGTAATATTATCAGCTTTCACAGACAACAGTATTGCAGTGAACGCCAAAAGGAAAAAGATGGTTCGCTTCATGATGGTGTTTAGTTTGAATGGTTCGTCTGTCAAATACTACGAGGAGAGTTCTTGCAGCTCCTTGCCAATGCTCTGCAACTGGTCGCGGATATCCTTCAGCCGGTCGATGACCTCGATTCGGTGGTCCACTTCCATGGCGTTGGTCTGTCCGCTCTTCAGCCGGTCGATGGCGTTGCGAGCGCCCTCGATGGTCATGCCCTTCTCTTTCACATAGTGGTAAACCAAACGTACCTCCTCAATGTCGTCCTTGCTGTACTGGCGTATGCCCCTGCCCGCCTTCTGGGGGCTGATGTTGGGGAACATACTCTCCCAGTAGCGCAGGAGCGAACCCGAGACATTGAACATCTCGGCCACCTCGGCTATGGAATAGAAGGTCTTCAGGTCTTTGTTCGCATTGTATGCCATAGACGTTGTCGTTTTACGGGGCTTCTATAAATTGTCTTTCAGGAAATTCAATAGCGGATGGCCCCTATTGTTATTTCTTCTCAGGAATATTCTTGAGCAATGCCTTCACGTACTCATAGAACCGTCCCACTGTGGGTATGAGGCAACGCTCATCGGGTGTGTGTGGCGAACGCAGTGTCGGACCGAATGAGGCCATGTCCATATCGGGATAGTTCACACCGATGATACCACACTCCAGTCCAGCATGACAAACCTGCACAAGGGGCTTCTTGCCAAACATATCCTCGAAGACCTCGGCCATCATCTTCACCAATGGCGACTTGGTGTTGGGCTGCCAACCGCTGTAACCGCCCTCAAACCTCACTTTCATACCTGCCATGGAGAAGCAAGCCTTGAGTGAGTTGCAAAGGTAGAGTTTCATGCTGTCGGACGAACTGCGAGCCAACAAGGAGATTTCGGCCTTTCCATTCTCAATGGTGATGATGGAGAGGTTGGACGAAGTCTCTACGATGTCGGGAATGGTGGGGATGAAACGCAGCACACCGTCATGGGCAGCCAACACAGCGTTGATAAGGTTCTCCTGTATGGCGGTTGGTATGACCTTGGCAGGCATGTCACAAGGCTCGATGGTGAGCTCAATATTGCCGTTCTCCACCTCGTTGTACTCGAAATTGAACAAGGCACGGCATTTCTCCACCAATGCCTTCATGTCTTCGGCCTTCTCAGCAGGCACAAGCACTACGGCCTCGCCTTCGCGAGGGATGGCATTGCGCATGTTGCCGCCTGTCCAAGAGCACAGCGATGCCAGACCAGTGTTGACAGCCGCAAAGAGCAAACGGGCCATAAGTTTGTTGGCATTGGCCCTGCCTTCGTTGATCTCCAGTCCTGAGTGACCGCCACGCAGTCCCTTCATATTGATTCTGAATGCCACCAGTCCTTCTGGTTCCACGTCATTCTCTTGGTATTCCATCGTGCAGACCACATCCATGCCACCAGCGCAGCCTATCGTGATCTCACCCTCAGTCTCGGAGTCAAGATTGAGCAGGTACTTGCCCTTGAGCGTGTCGGCCTTGAGCCCCGAAGCACCATACATGCCCGTTTCCTCATCCATGGTGAGCAACACCTCGATAGGTCCGTGCTCGGCCTCTTCGTCCTCGATGATCGACATGGCTGCCGCTACACCCATACCATCGTCAGAACCAAGCGTTGTGCCCTTGGCTCTCACCCACTCACCGTCGATATAGGTTTGGATTGGGTCGTTGAGGAAGTCGTGATTGCTCTCTTTCACCTTCTGAGGCACCATGTCCATGTGTGCCTGCAGAATGGCTGTCTCACGGTTCTCGTAGCCAGGGGTGGCTCCTTTGCGCATCACCACATTTCCTGCCTCATCGATAAAAGCCTCAGCGCCATGCTGCTTGGCGAAGTCCACCAACATCTGCGCCACCTTCTCTGTGTGTCCTGACGGACGGGGAGTCTTAGTAAGCATGTAGAAGTTCTTCCACATCAATTTGGGTTCTAATTCAAAGATTTCCATAATAATGCTATTTTTATAGTTGTTTTTGATTTTCCTGATTTAGGCTGTTTAGTCCGTCGGTTCCTGCTGGGCTGAGGAGGTAGAGGTCGAGAGCTTCTTTGTAAAAGACAATGCGATGATTGCCCAGATGCCCAGCAACGGCACAAGCGCCGTCTGGATGGAGTGGACCACCAACACGAACATCACTGCGTCGTCCATCCCCACCCCATAGAGGCAAAGGATCGTCTTGACAGCGAAATGCCAAGGCCCCGCACCATTGGGGGTTGGCACAATCACAGAGATGGTACCCACGGCGAAAGCCACCAACGCGCACATCAACCCCAATCCGTTCATAAAACCGAAACAGAAAAAGGTAAGGTAGAAATGCACGAAATAGCTCACCCATATCATCAGCGTATAGAAGGAGAAGAGCCATTTGTTTCTCACACCACGGAGAGAGAGCACACCTTCCTTCATATCGCAGACCACCTTGCGGAACTTGGCGAGCAACGTCATCTTCCTGACCATGTAGCACGCGAACATGAGGGCCACCACTGCGCAAATCAACGCTACCACCCAGCCCATGGGCGTGAAACGGTTGAAAATGCCCTCGATGTTTGTACCAGTCTCAGCGAAGAAGGTCTTGAACACACTGAGCTGCAATGCTATCGTAAGGGCCACCATCAAGAGCATAAGCAAAGTGTCGATGACGCGCTCAGTCACCACCGTACCCACGGCCTTGGTGAACGAGGTGCCCTCGTAGCGCTTCAACACGGCACACCTCGCCACCTCGCCCACTCGGGGGATGATGAGGCTGGAAGCGTAGGAGATGAAGATGGAATAGACGCATGTGCTGCGTCGGGGATACTCACCCAGGGGCTCCAATGTCTGCCTCCAACGCAATCCCCGGAACACCTGAGCGCTCAAACCGAACACCAGCGAGAAGGCCATCCACCACCAGTTGGTACTATCGATGAACTCACGGTTGAACTTGCTGAAATCGAAGTCCCTATACATCCAATAGAGAATGAGTCCACCCAAAATGAATGGGAAGACGATATTCAGCCCTTTTCTAACGATACTTTTTGGTTCCAATTCGATTATTCTTACTTTGGCTGTGACTCAGTTACTCCATCTCGGCATAAGAAATAAACGAGTTTATTTCGTTCTGCGCTCGATTATTCGTAACTTTGCACATACAAGACGTGACAATTCACGTCTATACTAAATTGCAAAGATACTACATTATTTACTTTTGAAAGGTATTCAACCACCAATTTTAATCATTCTATGATAAAAAAAGTGCATCCCAAGAAGTTTCTGGGCCAGCATTTCCTAACCGACCTCAGCGTTGCCCAACGCATCGCCGACACTGTCGATGCTTGTCCCGACATACCCGTTCTTGAAGTGGGGCCAGGCACAGGTGTGCTCACCCAATACCTCATACCCAAAGGACGGGAACTGAAGGTGGTGGAAATCGACTTCGAATCGGTGCCATACCTCCATGAACACTTTCCTGAACTTGGAGAGAACATCATCCAAAACGACTTCCTCCGCATGGACCTATCGGAAGTGTTCTCGGGGCGTCAGTTTGTGCTGACAGGCAACTACCCCTACAACATCTCAAGCCAGATCTTCTTCAAGATGCTCGAAAACCGACATCTGATTCCTTGCTGCACAGGGATGATCCAGAAAGAGGTGGCCGAGCGCATGGCAGCTCCTCCCGGCAGCCGCACCTACGGTGTGCTAAGTGTGCTCTTACAGGCTTGGTACGACGTGGAGTATCTCTTCACCGTTGACGAGCATGTCTTCAACCCACCACCAAAGGTGAAAAGCGCCGTAGTCAGGCTGACTCGCAGCCAACGCAATGAGTTGGGATGCAACGAACGACTGTTCCGCCGTATCGTCAAGACGGTGTTCACCATGCGCCGTAAAATGCTTCGCAACGGAATGAAACAAATCGTGGGCAAGGACTGCGAGTTGCTCGACGACCCATTGTTCAACCGAAGGCCGGAAGAATTGTCGGTGGAAGACTATATTTCACTGACAAACAGAGTAGAACCACTGCTGAAATAACTTTTTTTCAGCAAAATTCACAAAAAATGGTTTTTTTTCTTGCTAAGAGGCGAAAAATTACTAAATTTGTCAGTCAATAGACCTTGAAGCAATTAGGATGTGGCAGAGAGGCTATCGCATAACTTAAAACCTATTTCAAGTATGGCTGAGATTAAAGATGCCGAGTTGAACGCTCAGACAGCGCCATCGGCAGAAACCCCAACCGAGGCACCCTTTGCCCCGGAAACTACTTCCAGCGAGACTTCCAACGAGGAAGTGTCGGCTCCAGATGTAGAAGAGGCCGCAACAGCAGCCCCTGAAGAAGTAATTGTGCCAGAAGAGGCACCTGTAGAAGAACCTGTGGCAGAAGTGACAGAACCCGAGCCTGAGGCTGAGCCTGAAGAGGCACCAGCAGAACCCGAGCCAGAAGTGACCGAAGAAGCACCTGCTGAACCCGAGCCTGAGGCTGAGCCAGAGGCACCAGCAGAGCCAGAAGTGACCGAGGAAGCACCTGCCGAGCCAGAGGCAGAAGCTGTTCCAGAAGAGGAAACTGCCACTGAAGAGGCTCCCGCTTTCCCTCACTACAAGTCACTTGCAGAGGTAATCGAACGCGCTAAGGCTATCGTCGAGGGCGATGAGGAGATTACAGCAAAAGAGGAGAACTTCCTGAAGACACAGTTCTACCGTCTCCAGGAAATCGCCACCAGGGCCGACTTCCAAAAATTCACCGAAAGCGGTGGCGACCCAGACAGCTACCAGCCACTCACATTCCCAGAAGAGGCAGAATTCAAGGCAGCATTGGCTCTTGTACACAACAAGCGCCAGCAACAACAAGCCGAGATTGATAAGCTGAAGGAAGAGAATTATGCCAAGAAATTGGACATCATCGCAAAGATCAAAGATATAGTCGCCAATACCGACGACATCAACCGTTCATATAATTATTTCAAGCAACTGCAGCAGCAGTGGCAGGAGATCAAGGCTGTGCCTCAAGACAAGGCCACTGACCTCTGGAAATCTTATCAATTGTGCGTGGAGTCGTTCTATGACACACTGAAACTCAACAATGAGTTCCGCGCATACGACTTCAAGAAGAACCTGGAGTTGAAGACCGCACTCTGCGAGAGAGCGGAGAAACTGGCAGAGATGGCTGATGTGATTGCTGCCTCCCGCGCACTGCAAGACCTGCACCAGCAATTCCGTGAGATAGGCCCTGTTGACAAGGACAAGCGCGAAGAGGTGTGGAACCGCTTCAAGGCTGCATCCACCATTGTCAATCGCCGCCATCAAGAGTATTTCGACCAGCGCAAGAAACAGGAAGAGCAGAACTTGGCCGAGAAGACTGCCATCTGCGAGGAACTGGAGAAGATCGACACCGACAACCTGAAGACCTTCGCCGAGTGGAATGCCGTGACCGACACCATCACAGCCCTTCAGGCCAAGTGGAAGACCATCGGTTTCGCACCTCAGAAGATGAACGAGAAGATTTACGAGCGCTACCGCGCTGCTTGCGACAAGTTCTTCTCCCTCAAGACCGAGTACTTCAAGAAGGTGAAGGAAACGCTCAGCGCCAACCTCGATCTCAAGAAGGCACTCTGCGAGCAGGCTGAGGCTCTGAAGGACAGCACCGATTGGAAAGCTACCACCGAGGCCATCAAGGAACTGCAGAAGAAGTGGAGAGAAATCGGCACCGTGCCAAAGAAATACAGCGATGCCATCTGGAAACGCTTCAACGCCGCATGCGACGCTTTCTTCGATGCACGCAAAGCCGCCAACTCCGGCCAGATCAACGAGATGAAGGCCAACCTGGAGAAGAAACGCAGCATCATCGAGCGTCTGAAGGCCATCATACCTGAGGAGACTCAGGAGGATGTGCGCGACCTCGTTCACTCGCTGCAGGATGAATGGGCAGAGATCGGTCATGTGCCCTTCCGCGACAAAGACAAGATCTACGCTGCCTATCGTGAGCAACTCGACCGCCTCTACAAGTACGCCAACACCGAGGCATCACGCCGCCGCATCTCCCGATTCAAGAACGAAATCAAGGGTGACGGCAACAAACTGCGTGACCGTCTGGTGCGTGAGTACGAGATCCTCAAGAACGAGATCAAGACCTATGAGAACAACCTCGGATTCCTCAACCTCTCATCGAAGTCGGGCAACACCCTCATCGAGGAACTCAACCGCAAGGTGGAGAAGTTGAAGAACGACCTCCAGGAAATCGTACAGAAGATCAAGGTCATCGACGAAAACGCCAAGGCTGAAGAAAACAAGGAGGAGGAATAACAGTCAGTCCGACCTCTGACTAAACTAATAAAAACGGGGGATGCACCGCATGGTGCATCCCCGTTTTTAATGGACAAATCGAGTCTGTGCGTCTTTTCCTGGCTGTCCTAATATTCCGGACTGTGCATTATTAACGGACACAACAGACTACGTCTCTACAGTTCATCTGTGGTAAATTCGATGGTACAGGTGTTGCCCGACTGCACGCCTTCATACCGGTATGCAATGCCCTTGTTGGCCTTCTTGCAAAGGTTGATGAAATCCTTGAGAGCAGGGTCAGGGTTATTCTTGATGGTACTCCTGAGATTCTCCTTCATCTGATCCCTCATGTCCGAAATCTTGTGGATGGGAACCTGCTTCTCGTCAATCATGTAGTGGTATGTAGCAAAATCACCTTCAATCACCAGTTCCGTCATGGTGGTGGCGGCATCGACTGTCATGGGTGCCTGCTCGTTGGTTAACAAAATGGCGTTCTCTAACAGTTTCATGGGCGTTGCGAAAGCCTCACCTGTTTCCCTCGCCTGTTTGATTTCCTTGCTTGAAAGAGTAATCTCCACTGTCTTGCCTGAATCCTTTCCCGTATAGCGAAGGGTAAGGTTGGCATCGGCTGCCAGCAGTTCCTCGGTCATCACCTTCACGTCACCCTCAGCAGTGGCAATGAGCGAATAGACCTGTTCCTTGAGCATGTCCGTTTTCGTCTTCATCACGTCGATGTTGAAATATTTCTCGTTCATCAAATAGTCGATGATGACGGTGTTGGTGCTCTCATCGAGCGTGACAGCAGTCATCTCGCCCGACACCCCTATCGACACCGGACACCCTTTGTTGGCCTGTCGTACCGACTGTTGCAGTTTGCTTTCTTTCTTGCACGAGGCCACCATCAACGTCATAATGACTATGGCCACAGTCAGCAATGCGTTTGCATTTCTTCTCATTTCTATCTAGCCCTTCATCCGTGTCGGGCACAACTTCTTATCATTGTTTTATTTCACTTTTTACGAATTATCATGCAAAGTTACTATATCCCGCTCACTTTTCCCCTATCTCATGACTACTTTTTTGATACGACACATTTAAGGGGGACTTATTGAAAATCCCCCGTTCAAAAAAGATTTTTGAAGTCCCCTTAAATGGATTATTTCCTGCGGATGAAAGCGAGGGTATCACCCTTGCCCACCTTGCTGCCCTGCTTAGCACAGACCTCGACGAGTTTTCCGCCGAGAGCAGCAGGCACTTCGTCAATGCCACCGTAGCGGTTCAGCAGGTAACAGAAGCGGTCGCCTTCCTTGTATTCCTTGCCAACCATGGGCTCGATGCTCTTGACACATTCACCGTCTCCGCCAATCTGCCACATCACTGTACCACTGTCGGGAGCGACGATGGCGTCTGCTTCGGCATGCTTGTAAGCAGACACTTCGGCAAGCGACATGCCCTTCTTCTGCATTTCTTTCTCCTTCGCTGCACGCAGGTCGTTGAGGAAACGTTCTTTGGCGATACCACTCTTGTAGTCGCGGTATTGGCTTTCATGCATGGCAAACTCAAAGAGTTCCTCGTCATCTTGGCCACGTTCCCAGCCGTTCTCCTTCATCTCCTTGATGAAGCGAGGCAGGTCGTCCGGATAGTACGACTGGGGGTCTGCGTCGGTAAACTCAAATCCTTTCTCCTTGGCGAGCTCAACAATCTCGGGAGCCACCTCGCCTGGCAGTTTGCCGCTCTTGCCCAGAATCATACCCCAGATGGACTGGTCCATCATAGTGTAGCGAGGCTTTCCCATCGACTCGGTCAGCAAGTTCATCAGTGCGATATTCTTGACATACTGCGAGAACGGTGTTACCAATGGAGGATAACCCACACGCGGCCATACATAAGCGACTTCGTTGAAGAGGCGCACCAGAATGGCGTCCTCGCTCAACTCCTCTTCACCCTTGTTCTTGCGGTTGCTGTTGATGGCATTCATTACACCCTTCAGGTCGGCCATCATGCTTCCCATCATGCCACCAGGAAGTCCGCAGCCCAACAGTAGCGATGACATCAGCTTGTTGCTCGGATTCATGAAATAGCCGAGGAAGTCGTCGATGAACTCCTGTGTCAGTTTGCGCGCCTCCATGTAAGCGTCCATGTTGATCTCAGGAACGTCGAAACCATAGTTCTTCAACATGCTCTGCACAGAAATGACGTCTGGATGAACCTTACCCCAAGAGAGAGGTTCGATAGCGGTGTCAATGATGTCGGCACCATTTTTGCACACCTCGAGAACACTTGCCATCGAGAGGCCTGGACCACTGTGTCCGTGGTACTGGATAATGATTTCAGGATGCTTTGCCTTAATCATGCCGACCAGCTTTCCCAGCATGGCAGGCTGTCCGATACCGGCCATGTCCTTCAGACAGATTTCGGGGGCTCCGGCAGCGATAAGTTGCTCAGCAATGTCGGCATAGTATTCAGCCGTATGAATAGGGCTGGTAGTGATGCAGAGGGTGGCCTGTGGGGTCATGCCGCCTTCGAGCGCATACTTGATGGACGGGATGATGTTACGCACGTCGTTCAGACCGCAGAAGATGCGGGTGATATCGACGCCTTGGGCGTGCTTCACCTTATACATCAAACGACGCACATCAGCGGGCACTGGGAACATGCGCAGTGCGTTCAGTCCGCGGTCAAGCATGTGAGTCTTGATACCCACTTCATTGAACGGCTTGGTGAATGCACGCACCGCCTTGTTCGGGTTTTCACCATAGAGCAGATTCACCTGTTCGAAGGCTCCACCATTCGTTTCAACACGTGCAAAGCATCCCATCTTGATGATGACGGGAGCGATGCGCTCCAACTGATCCTTTCGAGGCTGGAATTTTCCGCTCGATTGGAACATGTCTCGATAGACGAGACTAAACTGAATCTTCTTCTTTTCCATTTTCAAGGAATAGTGATTTTCAAGGAATTTTGATGTTATTACGTTTCACCGTTCAAAGGTACGATTAAGTGAGCGAAAAAGCAAATTTATTTGCATTTTTCCGAACGTGAGTACCTTCGACCGCAGGTCAAAGTACGATTAAGTGAGCGAAAAAGCAAATTTATTTGCATTTTTCCGAACGTGAGTACCTTCGACCGCAGGTCAAAGTACGATTAAGTGAGCGAAAAAGCAAATTTATTTGCATTTTTCCGAACGTGAGTACCTTCGACCGA
>JAFWPH010000023.1 GCA_017509605.1 Bacteroidaceae bacterium
ATCACCTGATTGTTTCCACGGAAGAACTCGCGGCTGTTGAGCATCAGGTAGTCCACCTTCTTGCCATTGACAAATATCTCCCCATTAGGTTTCAGCTCAGCACCCGGCAGTTCGCGCACAAGGTCGTCGAGCATCGAGCCTTCCGGTAGGTTGAACGCCGTGGCATCATAGACAATGGTGTCGCCGCGTTGCACCATCTTGATTTTGGTCGGACGTATAACGACCTCGTTCAGCGTTAGCTCTTTCATCACCTTTCTTTCCATCAGGATAACAGGTAGGTCTATCTGTCGGTTGCGACCGATGTTCTTCAAGTGGTACGGCAGATAGGCTGTCTCAAATTCCGGATGCGTCACCCTTACAATCAGCTGTTGCGGCACACGGGGCATGTCGCGCTTCACCCAAATGGTGTAGCCGTCAAGTGCCATTGCCATCAGCGAATCTTCGATAATGGTGCTGTCGGCACGCATCAGCGTCACCGTCACATCGGGTATTGCTTGGCGGGTGAACGCATTCTTAATCTGGCCGGTCAGGGTGACGGTTTCTTGTGCCGATGTCGTCGCAGTGACGAGGGCGAGCAGGATAGTGATGATTTGTCGTTTCATACTTTACTTTTTCTTCGGATTCTTGTTCCAGTGATACACCAGATGGGCCATGACGTAGTGCGGCAGTGAGCGGTACCATGTCTCGGTGCGGCCCTGAGCGTTGACGGTGTACTGCGTGTTGGAGAGTTGGTGCAGCAGGTCGAAGGCTTCGATGCGGGCGATGAGCTTGCCCTTGAAGAAGGGCTGGCTGACGGAGGCGTTCAGCACGAAGTCGTCGGTGTTGAGTTCGCTGCTGCCGTAGCCGCGACGCGAGTACATGTTGCCGTCGGCTGACAGCGTCGTGTTGATGCGCGGCAGGGTGTAGCGTGCAGAGAGGCCGTATTGGAAGTCGGTGGTGTTCAGCGTCTCGAAATCGTACATCTTGCCCTCCGAGTGCCGCCAGCGGATGTCGCCCGTGGCGCGGATGTTCAGCGTACCTTTATTAAATTGTATGTAGGCGTTGTCGTGCAGGGTCAGGGTATTGACCACGTTCTCCTCGCTCGCCGTCATGCCTGTGAGCATGGCGTGGTCAACGGAGTGGTGATAGCCCGCGTCGGCGTTGGTCTGCCACGACCAGTAGCGGTTCTTGTCGATGGTGCGGCTGAAGTCAAACTTGGCATTCAGCCGGTAGGCCCCCTTCACGTTCATGGGCTGATAGGTATAGACGCCACTCACGGGGTCGTAGTTCGCCGACTGTGCCGTCTGCCGGTGGTAGATGTCGGCCGATGTGCCCACGTGCCATTGCTGCTGGTTCCGTCCGGCCTTGTTCGAATAGTCTATACCGAAGTTGGAGGTGACGAAGCTCTTGAGGTCGGGATTGCCCAGCTTGACGACGAGCGGCTGGCTGTCGTCACGATAGGTGATGCGGTCGGAGAGGTTGGCGGCACTGCGCTTGTGGCTGGCATGTATTCTGAAATCGTGCTTGCCGTCTTCTGGGACATATCTGAACGAGGCTGATGTATTCACGAACAGCGTGTTTTGCCGTGCCAGCGTGTCAAGACGCCCCCGCTGATAGTCGAGCGACTCATGGCGTATGGGGACGCTGATGCCTACATTCCACCGCTGGTAACTGATGGTGAACGGACTATTGGGAGCAATCTTGTACTTCCTTTTGCCCGAGAAGGATATGCCGACCGTGTTCTCGGCCACTTTCGTCCGGCTGTCGTATGAGTTGTTGAAATCGGTGATGGCTGTCAGCGCGTCTATTTGCGAAGCCAACAGCAGAGAGTCGGGATGGTACAGATAGTCGCGGGCATCAATGCGTGTCAGATAGAGACTTTCGCCCACGCCCATGTCCACGTCCTTGAACAGCTGCATACCATAATTCAAAGATGCGACGCCCCATGTCGTGCGGTTGCTGATGTTGTCCACATTGTGCTGTATGGTCTGCTGCGGATTCACATATTGCCGTGTGCTGTATCTCATGGCCGATTCCGACTCATTCTCACTGTGCTGTGCCCTGACGTAGAAGTCCACGTGCTTCTGGTTCTTGCCCACGTTGAATGCACCCTGCGCCTCCATGCTTCCGCTCCATGCCTTCCCCTCGTTGAAGCCAAGGTTGCGCTGTGAAGCCGTCAGCGTGTCGTTCCACTGGTCGAACATGGAAGTGAACGCGCCGTGATTCTTGGAATAGCGGAAGTCGGCCACAGCATACAGATAGAAGGGTTTGGTCAGCGTGAACGCATCCCGTGCATTCCATGCCCGGCTGCCCATGCGGTTGCGGCTTTCGGTCAGCGACATGGGCGTCATCCCTTGCAGAAACTGCTCATAGCGGCTCCGACTCTCGCTGATGTCGGTAGTCGAGGTGTAAGAAGCGGTCAGATTGTTCTTCACTTGATCTCCTCTGGAATGATAGTCCACCTCTCCTGCTATGCTTCTGGTCGTGAGCATGTTCTTCGGCATCGTGGCGGGCGTCCAGTGACCCGATTCGCCGATGTGGCGTGTCTCGTTCACATTGTTCACGTTGCCCAACAGCGTGAAGCGGTAATGGTCGCTGAAGCCGAGGGCAAAGGCACGGGCAAGCCATCTGTCCTTCGTGCCCACGGCACCCTCTACGTTGGCGATGTAGCCGCGCTGGTACTCTTGTTTCAAGTTCACGTCCATCACATACTTCTTCGGATCCACATCGTAGCCCAGTGCCTTGCTCTTGTCCGACTGCATGTCATAGACTTTGATCTCCTTTACGGTGTAGTAAGGAAGGTTCTCCAACAGCACTCGCTTGTTGCCCCTCATAAAAGAGCGTGAACCAAGCAGCAGTTCATCTACCTTTCGTCCATTCACAAAAATCTCGCCCGCCTCGTTCATCGTCACGCCTGGCATCTGGCGGATGAGGTCATCAAGCATCGACCCTTCCGGCAGTTTGAACGCCGTAGCGTCATAGACCAGTGTGTCGCCGCGATAGAACATCTTGACACGCGTGGCTTTCACCAGCACCTCGCCTAATTCTATCTCACGCACCCTGCGCATCTCCAATGTAGGCACTTCTACCTCGGTCTGCTTACCGACATTCACGCTCTTCCACACGCCTTCATAACCTTTCAGCGTGGCATGAATCAACAGTGTCTTGCTGTCTGTCGTCACCTTTGAGTGGTATAAGGCATACGTTAGCCTCATGTTGCCGGTGTAGATGGATGTCATGGCTGCCGAATCGACCAGCACACTGCTGTCGGCTCTGCATATCGACACTTTAGCGTGGATGAGCGGCATTTTCAGGAATCCGTCTTCCACTTTTCCGCTGATTTCTATTTCTCTCTCTGTTTGTGGCGTTTGCTTGCGCATAGCCTTTCTCCGTTCCAATTGCACATAGATTCTCTTTCCATGTACCTTCACTTTCACGGGCAACCCCTCGCACAATCGTCTGACTGCACTCGCAGCGTCCAGACCGTTGGTCTGTGCTTCAACCGTCAGACCGTCCAGACCGTCTGAAACGATGTTAATGGAGTATTCCGACTGACTTTGTTCAATGGCTTTGAGCACCTCAAGAAGAGTCTTCTTCTGTCCAGACAGGTCAGGAGTAGAAGTGGTTTCTTGTGCGGAAAGCGTACTGGTCAGCACAAACAGAGTGACAACAAAGTATAGCAAACGCTTCATTCCCCGTCCTCCACTTTTGCACTTTCAACAAAGATGGTGTCGTTCTGCAACGTCAGACTCACGTAATCAAAAACATTAAGATGGTCGATGAACGACTCGAGCGAGTCGGCGGGATTCCACGTCGTAATCAATTTCATCCCACGTGGTTCCTCGTTGCGGAAAAAGACTGCCTTTCCGTAATGGGCTGACACCACAGTGAGGATGCTGTCGAGGCGGACGTCATCGAAATGAATGGGATCGGCTACCTCTGAATGGAATTGGCTGTTGGCCTGGCGTGCGTTGCTTGCATCTTCCGTCTGCGCTTTTTGTGGCTCGACCGAATGAGTACGCACATAATGGATGGCGGCAAAGGCGATGCCCGATATCAATAGAATGACAATGGCTGAGGCGGCGTGCTTCATCCAGTATCGCCCCGAAAACAGTGAAGTGTTTTTCCCCTTTCCTTGAACTTGTTCGCCTGCCCGTAGGCTTTCGAAACGCTGCCATGCGGCATCCACATCGGCAGGTTGGCTGAACTGTTTCCTACGGCTGCTGCGCTTGGTTTCCACCATCAGTCGGTATGTTTCGCGTGTCTCTTCATCGCTGTTGATGATGTCACGGATTTCTTGCTCTGAGTATGCCGAGGGGTTGTCGAGCATATCAAAGAGCTTGCGGATGTTGTCGTTGCTTGTGTCCATTGCGATTGTCGTTTTAACGGTATAACTTTGAACGGATTTGCTGGATGCTCTGTTGCAGATACTTATAGACGGTGTTCTGGTTCATACCGAGGCGTTGGGCGATTTCCTTCAAGGTCAGGTCGTCATCAAAACGCAGATGAAAGATGCTGTGGTGCGGTTCGTCCAATTCAACGGCACACGTCTGGATGATATCCAGCCGCTCAGTCATCGAGTCTGCGGGCTGCAGGTCAACCGCCTCATCCACAGGGTAGAGGTTTTTCACCTGCTGTCGCAGCGACGTGCGCCGGATGATGTTCATGCAGCTGTGGTGTACAGCTGTCATCAGGTAAGAGCGTATTCCATCCATTTCGGGAGTGATGTCCTTCTCCATCAGTCGCATAAACACGTCTTGAACGGTGTCTTCGGCATCTTCGTCAGCACCGAGCAAGGTCCTGGCCAGATGAGACATCTCGCTGTAATGCTGGCGAAACAGCCTTTCAAGTATCTCATTCTTGAGCATATCAGTCAATTATTATTGCCTTAGGTAATGGAGGCATTTCTATCTATATAACAATCGAGACACATCTTTTTTTATAGGAAAATCGACTATTTCCCCTTTTTCATTCATATCATTGTTTTCTCCTGTTTATTTCAGTTTTAATGCGAAATTACTGATATTGTTCCGAAAAGTCAAGGAATCGACTTTGCAAATACTTTGCATTTTCGTTCGGGACGGAGTTTGTGAAGTAATAATGTAACGTCAGTTCAATGAATTGATGAGAATTACAAAAAGGCTTTGCCTTACATCAAAATTCATGAGAATTTTATGTTTAATTCGTGGTAATTCATGTTGAAAAACAAACACGAATGCCCATAAATTGAACACAAATAATTCATAAATATTTTCATCGAATTCACGTTATTGTAGGTGATCATCAAAAAACACATGGAAGGGCTTAATGCTTCGGACTCCTTTGGTATTGCCACGCCACGCGGATCATGACGTAGTTGGGGATGACACGGTACCAAGTTTCAGTGCGGCCCTGGGCGTTCACCTCGTAGGTGGTGTTGGAGAGTTGGTGCAGCAGGTCGTGGCCTTCAAGTGTCAGTTTCACCTTGCCGTGGAGGAGTGGCTGGGTAATGGAGGCGTTGAGCACGAACTCGTCCTTGTTCATCGCGTCGCTGCCGTAGCCCCGTCGGCTCAGCATCATGGCATCCACATTGAATGTGGTATTCCATGCCGGGATGGTCTGCATTGCATTCACACCATACTGGAAGTCGAAGGCGCTGATGTTGCTGAACGTCGGGCGGTGCCCCCATGTGCGTCGCCAATGCAGGTTGCCGCTCATGCCCACCTTCGTGTTCTTCCCCTTGTAACTCATCTTCAACTCTTCGTGGAGACTCACGGTTTCCACCTTGTTGAGTTGGGCATCGGTCATGCCGGCGACTGAGGCGTAGTCCACCGAGTGCCACACATTGCAGCCCGTGCTGCTATCCATCCACCATAGCTGATTTTTGTTGAGTGAGAGCGTGGTGTTGTAAGAGGTGTTCCACGACCAGTTGCCCTCCACGTTCACCGGGCGGTAGGTGTAGGCGTTGGTCAGCTCGTCGTAAGTAAAGCCCTGTGCCACGGAGCGGATGTGATAGGTGTAGCTTGATGTGAGTCTGGCGGCAGTGACACCCGTTTGTTTGGTTTTCAGTCTGGCTTGATACGACATGTTGGCATTGATGCGGCGATTGTCCTTCAACGAAGGGTTGCCCTCGATGATGCTAAGTGCGTTGCGGGCGTCTCGGAATGGCATCAGGTTCATCAGCCCCGGCGAGTACGTCGTCATGCCTACACGCAGCCTCCACAAGTCGTGTCTGAGGTTCAGTGAGGGGTTCAGCACGAAGAGGTTGTGACGGGCGAGGGTGTCGATCACACCGCGTTCGTAGTCGAGCTTTTCGTGCTGTGTAAAAACGGGAAGGGTCAGTGTCACTTCAACAGGGAAACGCTCCGTCTTGTTCCATTTCAGTGCCATGGTAAACTCGTTCTCCTGTAGCCTCAGTCGGCTCTCACTGCTGTTCTCTGTGTCATAAACGCTGCAGATTAGGTCGCGGTTCGACGGCAGGAGGTTGATGGCAGTACTGTCACATTGGCCCCATCCCGCCATATTGTTGAGGATGTAGAGTTGGTCATTGCTGTTGTTTCCCGTCAACTGATATCGTTCCGTCAGGTAGAGGTTCATTGTTGTCCAGTGTTTGAAGAACGACAGCGTAGGCTCGAACTTGTAATCCGTGGTGCGGTTGTCCTGATACTCATGACGGTAGCAATCGCTTGACGATGCACCCGAAATGGAGTTCTGGCGATTGAAGGCATCGCGCTCGGCGCGAGACCAATAAGCAGAAATCTGCCCATCAACAAGTTTGGGAAAGACCATGAATCTGGTGTAGATTGTTTCGCCATACTCCTTCTCATGGTCCAGTCCGTCAGTTTGCTGTGTGGCTGTTGTTTTCTGGCTGTCCCACATTCCCGAGCTTTGCTCGCCTATCCGTAGCCATTGTCTCATGCTCCCCAACACACTGTTGTCCGTCTCTTTGTAGTACAGCATGATGTGACTTTCGTAAACCACAGGCAACAAATAGAACCGATTGATGACTTGGAATGCTGTAATCTTGTTGTTGGAAGTGTGCATCCTTTCCGAGTACGACGTACCCGTGGGCAGGAAGCGCTCTTGATAGGTGCCCGACTCATCGAGGTCGTTATAGCGGTCGAAGGCCAGTTCTATGTTCTCCGCGATAGCTGGGAAGCCATTCCATTTCTTCGTTGGCTGATAGTCGATGTTCACACCCGTTGCCTTGCGTGTCGAAGGCTTGTTCTGGTTGCCAAATATGAGCCCCTGCCCCTCATTCCATCCTTGTGCAATGGCGCGGGTGATGTCGTTGGTGTTGTTCAGGTTGCCGAATGCGCTCACGGCCATTGTTTTCGTGAGCAGCAGTCCAAATGCCCGTGTCTGATATCGCTCATGTGTACCGCCTGCCGCCTCGGCATTCGCTATCACGCCCACAGAATACTCGTCTTTCAGGTTCACGTCCATCACATACTCGGGATATTCGTCCTTGATGCCCCTAATTGCAGCTTGCAACGACTGCCTTTCATACACTTTCAGTTCCTTCACGGTGAAGTAGGGGAGGTTCTCGAGCAGTACTTTCTTGTTGCCGCGGAAGAGCGACCTTGAGTTGAGCGTCAGTTCGTCTATCTTCCGTCCGTTGATGAATATCTCGCCCTCGTCCGTCATCCGAGCACCGGGCAGTTGCTCGATTAGGTGTTGTAGCATCGACCCTTCAGGCAGTTGGAATGCCGTGGCGTCATAGACCAGCGTGTCACCGCGCATCTTCACCTTGATGCGCGTGGCCTTCACCACCACTTCGTCCAGATTGACGTTCCTCATGATGGACTTACGCATATTGATCATCGGTACCTTGAGTGTATTGCCCTTGTATCCTTCAGGGATGTTCACCTTCGCCCATCCGTCCTCATAGCCATCCTTCTGCACCCGTACTAGATAGTTGCCGGGCTTTCCCGACATGCCGATGTAATATATTGTGGAGACGTGAATGGAATCGTTTCCTATCTCATGGACTTGCGGATAGCACTCCACCATTGTGCTATCATCGCGCATCAGCGTGACCTTGCAGCCAAAGAGGCCGCGCTCCAGAAAACCGTCCTGCACGCTGCCTTGCAGCACCACGCCTAAATCTTGCCCCATTGCCGAAATGGGAATAAAGGTGAAAAAGATGATGAATAGTCTGTTCATAGTTCTTCCCGTTTTTTCCGCAAAGGTAGGTGATGAAAAGGGCAACAGACATTATTTATGGTTTACTTGTGGTTTTCAATTGATTTGTAAACTGAGTTTTCACGCTGTTTCTGGCGATATTTGCTAATTTTGTACCCTATTTATACGCGATATGAGATACTTGGTTTCATTTCTATGCCTGATGATGGTGGTGATGACAGCCTGCCAGTCGGAACACAAACGACAGGTAGGGATGCTTCATGAGTTGTTGGAAGCCTGCGAGCGCTACGACACGATGCCAAACGACTCCGATGCCCGCGCCGTGCTTTACTACATGGAGCGGCATGGCTCTCCGTCAGAATTGCAACAGGCGTGGCGCATGATGGCGAAGATGTACAAACGTCACGGGTCGCTCTTCGGTGAGGACTTTGCCTATCAGATGGCGGAGGAATGTGTGAATCCTGTCCATTCGGAGTACGACACGTTGGCTATGGCGGAGATACTCGCAGAATGGTGTGAGACGAATTTCTACAGTTTGCATTACAGCGCCCGTCAGATGGCCGACAGCGCGCAGACGTTGGCCAAGGCCGCCGGCGACTCCACGGCCTACTATCGATACATGGCTTTGCCAGCCTATCTTTTAATGGATGTCTTCTATCGCCAGCAACCGCATACTCATACAGAGCGTGAACAATTCGACAGTATCATTGCCATTGCAGAGACCGCTTTCCGAAAACTATGGCAGATGGACCGCAAGGACTTGTCTGTGGATGCGTTCTTTCCTGTCATCGCCTACTATAATGATGGAACGATGCCCGACTCCATCACCAAATGGCTCGCCCGTTATGCCCGTTATACCCGCAAAGACATCCGTCACCCCGAGTCGCGTGCCGCCGTGGAATACTTCTTGCAGAAAGGCGACTACTTCAAGAACCAGGAACTATTTGATTCTGCTGCTTACTACTACCAGCAGATCATCGATCAGTCGAAGAACTATACCAAAAGCATAGCCTACGCACGCATGATCGACCTGTATAAGAAGTTCAACCAAAGGGATTCAGCCATCGTGTTTCAATATCGCTACAATAACAAATATGTCCAGAATTATTTCAGTGTGAAGAAAGACGAGTTTCTGGAGAACGAGGAAGAATGGCGGCAACGAAATGAGTTCATCACCCACGAAGTGGAACTGCAACGCAGGAGTATGGTATTGGTGTGTGTTGTCGTTGTGCTTCTGTTGGTATGCGGCTTTATCGTCTATCGGTATTATATGCTCAGGCTCCGTCACCGCGAGACGTTGGAGCAGAACCGAGAATACACTGAAATGCTTCGTTCGCTAAGTGCCAAAGTGGAAAACAGCATCCTTGAGACACCCATCGTCCACCATTTCCATGACCTCTCGTCGCAGGATGCTCATCCTAAGACCGAAGACTGGCAAGCTCTCCGCGAAGAGATAGACCGTCTGCATCCCCTGTTGTTCCCCACTCTTGAGCAGCAGTATGCAGCGCATCAATCCGACCAGGCCATGACAGAGCAGGAATGCCGCGTCGTCAGTCTGATTGCCATCCGTTGCAGTCCGCTCCAGATGTCAGTGCTCCTCGTTTGCACCAAGAGTAACGTCAGCAATCTCCGCCGTCGTCTCTACATCAAACTGACAGGTCGGGACGGTTCTGGCTCAGACCTCGACAAGTATGTGGCCCAGATATGTGAAGGGGCATAACAAACGTCTAATGTCTAAAGTCTAACGTCTAATGTCTTTATCTCAGTTCCAATGGCTGATACACATGGGCTTTGTTGTCCATCAACACACCGTTGACAATGGGTAATAAATCGTTGCCGATTTCGACGAACACCTCGTCGGCATGCATATTGCGACGGCCCTTAAGTAGTAAAAGACGAGATATGATTAAACAATTTGTATTGCACATTTTGTGAAATAGGAAATTAGTTATATCTTTGTACTCGAATATTTTTAATCCGATTATGACAACAATACAATTGAATGCCGAAGTACTTCGCAACTTAAGCGTTGTGGCCGAAGATGAGAATCTTTTGAAGCGTGTTGCCAAGTATCTGCGCAAACTCGTCGCAGAAAAGGAAAACTCAACCCAAATGACGAAAGAAGAGTTCTATGCCAAGTTGGAGCGAGGTGAAAGGGCTTACGAACAAGGCGAATGCCACGAAATGCTTCCAGATGAAGATTTGACCACCTATTTAAAACGTCTTGGTTATGACATATAGAGTCATTACTACCCCTGAGGCTGATGAGGATTTTGCAAAACTGGCCAAGAGCGAGCCAAAAGTGTTTAAAAAAGCCCAACGTTTCATAGAAGAGTTGCGTGTACACCCAAAAACAGGTACTGGTCATCCCGAACCCTTGAAGGGCAAACCCGAAGGACGCTGGAGTCGTGAACTTACAAAAAAACACAGAATGGTTTACCGCATATTTGACGAAGAAGTGGTGGTATTGGTACTTTCCTCTTATGGTCATTATGACGATAAATAGATTCCATTGAATCATCCCTCTTTCCTATGTCCGAAAGAGGGATTTCTGTTTCTGTGAGTATTTTCTTGAATTGGTCTAGTAAATGAGGAGTTGATAATTTTGCGCTGGAAAGTTCAGAAAAGTGTAGAACTACTAAACAAAACCGAAGAATTTAGTGTTACTAAGGAGAAAAAGAGAGAAATCATCAGTCAACATAGGCTGTGGTAAGACCAAGCGGAAAGGTAAATACTTTTTATTTTTTCAGTTCCAATGGCTGATACACATGGGCTTTGTTGTCCATCAACACACCGTTGACAATGGGTAAAAAATCGTTGCCGATTTCAACGAACACCTCGTCTGCTTGCATATTTCGTCGGTCAGGGATATAATAAGTTGGATTTTTGGGATAGAGTTTGTTGCCGAAGATTTTGATGCGGTTCTTGATGAGCTTTTCCTCAGTTATCTTCGTGGTGATAGCGTTGTGCTCATAGAAGATAGGAGTGACCGTGTGGCTGATGCTGTAGATGGTGAAATGGTGGATGCCGCTGTCAGCCTCTGCATCGAGAATGAGTCCAGGTAATCCGCTCAGTTTCCACGGACCAGCAGATGTGGGGATGTCCTCGGCGTAAAGCACCGTCCATTTCCGCCCATGCAATTGACAGGTGGCCTTCTTGCACAGGTAACCGCTGACAGTCAAGGTGTCGTCGCTGAGTGTCCAGTTGATTGCTTCACGAGCTTTCCGTGTCTCGAAGATGTTGGGAATGATAGCGTCGCGTACGGTCACTTGCCCATCGGGGTGGTTTGTCCAGACCTCGGGCATGAAACAGTAGGATTCAGCCCTCAGCATAGGTAGTTCGTCGGGTGTAAAATAGTCATAGTCCTCGTTGTCCTCACGAAACTTGCGGTGGGGATAGCTGCGTGTGCAGTGCTGTCCCACTTGTACGCATACCCTCATTCTGTCTGTCACGTCTTGTCCGTCCGCATCCTTCGTTTTGCACTCGTAGTCATATACCGCTACCATGTTCGAGACATCGATGCTGTCTTGATGCAGTTGGGCGGCATAGTAGGTTGCCATCAGTTCGTCTATACCGTCATCTACTTGTGCATACACTCCGTCACAGATGGTGACAAGTGAGATTGTTAGGAAAATCAAATTCTTGTTCATCGTTTTGTAGTTACTCAATTTACGGAAGTTATAGAAGGAAGTTAAAATGGAAGTTAAATAGGAAGTTATGCGCTTTGCGCAGGACGATAGTTTTGATGGCGGTGACGCGATTGTCCTGTGAGATGTGGTGCAAAGGTACGAAAAAGATGGTCTGAAACCCTCATTTAGCAGTTTACAATTTGTTGACAAGTGATTTGTAAACTGAGTTTACACGCTTTTTCCAGAATCTTTCACTATCTTTGTGCTCAGTTATGAAGAATCTACCCTTACTTCTGTTCCTGTTGATGTTGTTGGGTGCCTGTCGGTCGGAACACCAGCGTCAGGTGCAGATGATGAACGACCTGATTGACGCCACGGACAGATACGACACCTTGCCGAACGACTCCGATGCCCGAGCCGTGCTCTACTATATGGAGCGGCATGGCTCACCCCGCGAATTGCAACAGGCCTGGCGTATGATGGCGAAGATGTACCGTCGTCATGGCGCGCTTTTTTATGAGGGCTTTGCCTACGAGATGGCGACCGACTGCATCGATTCGCTGAGTAGTGACTTTGACCCACAGGCCTTGGCTGAGATCTGCTATGAATGGAGCATTAACCAGTACTTCAGTCTTGATGACGGGATTGCGAGACGATTGGCACGTCGGGGTATGTCGTTGGCGCATCAGGCAGGTGATACCGCATTATATTACAGGTGCCTTGGGCAGGATGCATACATAGGGTTACTGATGAACCAAGATGCGCTGTTGTTGGACACCGCGCATCGTGTCTTCGACGAGTTGTGGCGTCGTGGTCGCAAGGACTGGGCGGTGGATGCCTTCTTCCCCTACATGGCGTATGTGCTGAACTACGAACGCAAGTCGTTCGGTTTATGCGCTCAGCATGTCAGTGACTCGGTTTTCCTCAGTACATTAGGTGTGGCTCCATTGATGTTTGCCGATGAGGCCAACCCCATCTCCGACTCAATGGAAATATGGATTCAACGATACAAGCAGTACACTAAACAGGACCTCGAGCATGTGGGTTCGTATGCTGCTATCGAGTACTGGAAACTGCAAGGCGACTATTACTTGCGCAAAGGCAACTTCGATTCAGCCCATTACTATTACAGCAAACTCGACCATCCTTGGAACTATGTCCGTTTCCAAGGCTACGAACGGTTGCTCAAACTCTACAACTGGTTTCCTGAACGGGACTCAGACTACGCTATCCGCGTCCAATACAATGAAAATGCTGTTGATCATTACTTCGGCTTTAGGAAAGACCGCTTCTTGGAGAACGAGGACGAGTACCGTCAGCGCAATGTGCTCATCAACCATGAATTGCAATTGCAACACCAACGCACCCTGCTCTTATACGGGCTGTTGTTCTTGTTGGCCATCGCAGTTTTTGGGGTTCGTCGGTTCTACAAACTTAGGCGCGAGCATCTCGAGACGTTGGAACAGAATCGTGAATACGCCGAAATGGTGCAATCGCTTCAACTTCGTGACCGTCCATCGCTTCTCGACACTGATATCGCCCGCCGTTTCCATGACCTATCCTCGCAGGATGCTCATCCCACGGCAGAGGACTGGCGTTCCCTCCGCGAAGAGATTGACACCTTGCATCCTCGGTTGTTCCCTTCTCTGACGCAACAATATGCCGAGCATCAGCCTGGGCAGACCATGTCCGAACAAGAGTGCCGCGTCATCAGTCTGCTTGCCATACGTTGCAGTCCGCTTCAGATGTCAGTCCTCATGGTCTGCACCAAAAGCAATATCAGCAATCTCCGCCGTCGTCTCTATCAGAAACTCACAGGTCTCGACGGCTCCGGCTCCGACCTTGACAAGTATATTGCAGAGATGTGCTTATCTTGACGCATCATTCCAGGTCATCACTCCTAAGAATGCGGAAGTCTTCTTGTTATGAACTCTCTTGTTAACGTGAATTCGACGATAATAAATTGTGATACATTATCGGCTTTTTTGTTGATCATAAACATGAATGGCCACAAATTTGACACAAATTATTCATGAATTATCATGTAAAGAGAAGCCTTTTTGTAATCAACTTGTAATCAACTCCAACTTCACTTTCGTCGAACTGACGTTCCTTTAGGAACTTCAACAAGTTTTCAAATATCAGGTCATAGTTGTTGACTTCTATCCTCCTATCGAACTGATTGAAAACACTTTCCTCGCTGATTTTAAATTTTACGAGAATTGAGTTGATAATGGTCCTTATGTTGAATCGTTCACAACAAAATCTCTAAGGTCAATGCACGTCGATACCGTCAAAATACAGTTCTGCAATGACGGTGTCGTCATATTTAGAGCCGGGATAGACTTCGAGAATCTCGAATTTCAGTGTCCAGTCGGGCTTTGCATCGTCGTAGTAGCCGAGGATGCCGACATCGAAACTCTGGAGGGTGCGGCTGTCCTCCAAGGCGAGGATGGCATAAGGTTGGTTGTTGTACCATACGCGCAGTTTCTTCACGCGTGAGTTGGCTTTCCATGCCTCCTCCGACTTGACATGGCCGTTGAGGATTTCCACTGTTGTAATTCGAGGGCATTTTCCCTCGAACGTGTAGGTAAGGCTTTCGCCAATGCCCTTTCCCTTCGTGGCCCACACGCTCTCATGGTTGAAATCATGGGCATTCTCGCCCTTGTAGTCAAACTTGTTGTTGGGAGACAGGCAGCTTGATGCAGTGACGCTCTTCACCTCTCCGCCGCAGTACCAGCTGCATCTGCCACTATACAAGTCGTCATAGACGGTGATGTCGCCATATTTCCATAACTCCTCAGAATCATCTTCATATTGGTTGGAGAGTTTTTCCCACTGTTCCACTGAGATTTTTGGCATCGGAGTGATGCTTTGGGGTTTGATGACCTTTTCTTGCGCATGAACGGCCATCATTGCAGTAATGGCTATAAGGATGGTGATGATGCTTCTTTTCATAATGCTTGATAGTTTTATTGTTCCCTTAAATCGGATATTATTAGTTTAATAATAGGCAATGATATATGTTGATAATGGTCCTTATGTTGAATCGTTCACAACCTTAATCGCCGCCGTCTCCATCATCGCTAAAGTTGCTAAAAGCGCCGAAACCGTCTAAAGGTTTTCCGTTGCTTGGGTTTTCGTCTTCAAAGATTGACAATCCAAGAACAAACCAAAGAGATGCTGAAATCGCAAATATGAACATCGCGTAAAACCCAGTAATCGTGGTTTTGATGATGAAATCGCTTATCACGAAGAAAAAGGAAATAATCGCGATAATGGCCAAAACAGGCAGGAGGATATTTTTGATTTTTTTCATAATGCGTGTTTTTGTGTTGATAATGGTCCTTATGTTGAATCGTTTACAACCAGGAGCGGTGCTGAGGTTGCCGCTCTCGTGGTTGATAATGGTCCTTATGTTGAATCGTTTACAACTCTTTGGAGAAATGGGGTTCGGTGGAATGGGGTTGATAATGGTCCTTATGTTGAATCGTTTACAACCTTTAGACCATAAATAGTTGGTACAAAGATAGTTTAAATATCTTTTTCTCACAAAAAAATGAACTAGTTTTGCAAAAAAAAAATGTTTTTTCCCCATTTTTTTGATTTTTGTACAAAAAAAAGACAACGATAATGGCAAAACAGATATTAGTTATAAAAAGAAGTTATATAGGGAGTTAAGAATTAAGAGAAATAAGAAACTTTAAGTTCTATTGTCTTGTGAGTAGCACATAACTCCCATGAGCGTAAGGCTCTCCAGCGGAAATAATCTCGCAGGCAGGCTGCCTGCGTACCCCATGTTGCCAGACCGCGAGAAATTTATCGCAGGCAAGCTGCCTGCGTACCCAGCAATGAATGTAGTGAGTTGACTATCATTTAGATTATCCGTAGGTGCATTCATCTTCGCTTCATGTACCTACGGTTATTAAGAGGTGTCCCTTTCAGGGACATGAAGATTTGGGAGGATTTCTTGGGATATCCGTAGGTGCATTCAGCTTCGCTTCATGCACCTACGGTTATGAAGAGACGTCCCTTTCTGGGACATGAGGATGGGGAGGTTTTCTTGGGATATCCTTAGGTGCATTCATCTTCGCTTCATGCACCTGCGGTTATTAAGAGATGTCCCTTTTAGGGACATGAGGATTTGGGAGGATTTCTTGGGATATCCGTAGGTGCATTCAGCTTCGCTTCATGCACCTGCGGTTATTAAGAGATGTCCCTTTCAGGGACATGAGGAAGGGGGAGGTTTTCTTGGGATATCTGTAGGTGCATTCATCTTCGCTTCATGTACCTGCGGTTATGAAGAGACGTCCCTTTTAGGGACGTTGGAGTTGGTAGTTTTGCCATCCAACGTCTTTCTGTCATTCCAGAGATTCTCTGATGATGCGTAGAGTCTCTCTTTTGTATTTCAACCGATTGTATTCATACCCTCGACACATCCAGCAACTACAGGGCGTGCCTGTAGTACGATACACTTGCATCCTGTGTTCTTTAGCCAATTCAAACCAGTGTAGCGAGACACGATTTATACCGTCAGCATAAGAACTCTCGTCTGCTGCGTAATAAATCATACGAGCCTTAAATACGCGGAAGCCTTGCTTCTTTCTCCAAAGTTTTGTACGTTTTTCCATCATCTCTTTGTATTAAAGTAATTCGGTGATGGAATCTAACTTTGGTGAAAATCTTTGTGTCCATAAGATTCTGTGATGTTTCTATTTTTAGTATGGTTTTATATCTCTTCTACTTATTAGATTATTAGAGTGTCGCATTATTAGAGTGTCGCAACGTTGCAAAAGTAATGCGTTTTTTGGAGATGTCAATATCTGTTATACGTATAAAGTTACGCATAATTTTGGAATGGCAACGCTATTTGTGTTTTTCAACGAAAGGGTGTCCGTATCAATTTCAGTAGTCAGACAGGAATGTAATAATCATGGGGAGATGATGGTTGTATTAGTGTCACTGCAACCTATACGGCACTAATGTTTCGGGAAACTCTTCCATGTTGATATTGAGTATTCCTTTTTCCTTGGCATCCTTCACTGCTTGTTCGCCGGCAGTGCGGTGGGTGTAGAGGAATTGGCTGATGGCTTCCTCTGCAGTCTCGTTGTCGCCAGAGGCGATGTAGTTGACGACGCCATAGCCGAGGTACTTGCCTTTAGTGTCAAAGAAGGAATAGGCATAACCACCTCCACCCCTTGCTGTGTTGCTTTTGACATGGCGCACCTTGAAGGCAACCTGGGATAGTGTATCGATAAGGGCATCGTAGTCTTTGGGGTCGTATTTCACCACGTCGCGTAGGATGAAGCCATTACGGCGGTCCCTATATAGCCAGGTGATGGAGTCGGGCGTGATGTCATAATCTGTCTGCACAGCAATACCTGAGTTGGTGTGTATGGAGTAGTGGATGGCGGTTGTTTCTTTTTTGATGGGGCGTTTTTTGCCAAGCAAGCCAAGGTTGCCCGCATGGCACGCTGTGAGGCAAGTGGCTGTAGCCATAATGAATACGACAACCAAAGTAATCAATAGTCTGTTATCCATAATCGTTGCTTTTTGGTGCCAAAGTTACGAATAGTCGAACGGAAAACAAAATGAAATTATATTATTTCGCCAGAAAAAAGAAATCAATTCTTTCAGTTGATCATGGTCTTTATGTTGAATCGTTGACAACAGAAAACTATTTTCGCGCCCCTCGCCTGGGTGCCGATGACACAGATGAAAAAGGCGGTGCTTTAGTCGGCAACCAAAGTGAAAGTGTCGCCCGTCCACTTCAGCGTCTTTGTCGTGTCATCGCTACCATCTTCTCCATTGTCTAAATAAAGATAGACCACGATGTCCTTTCCCTTTTGGGGGAGATCCAAGAGATATTCATCGAAGGCCTTGTCGAGGGCCACCTTCTCCACTACCTTGTATACATTTAGGTCGGGAGTCATGATGTTGGTCTTCGGATCGTAGTCATAAAACATGAATACATTCTCGGATTTACTGTTCTCAGAGCCATTCTCCATGAAGACTCCCACCAGTGAATGGCCGTTTTTGCGGTTCCAATAGCACATTTGGGTTAAGCGGCCAACTTCTGCCAATAGGAAGGATCTGATGTAGCCGTTAGTAATATCACTTTCTACTCTGTACAATTCATCATCCTCGTCGTATGACTTGGGGGCGGCAAAGTATTTCAGTATCTTTTCATTGGGATCAAAGCGGTCATACTGGCTGCAAAAAGCCAGAGCGAAGTCTTGGATATTGACTTTGGCACCCTTGGGGCTGACAGTGATGGGTGTCTCTGCCAAGCCGCTTGTCATGGAGTCGAGTCCCTCTGGTAAGTCTTCATCCACATCAGCCGACTCGGTTTCGTCCTGCGCCTCTGCCGACTCCGTCACCACTTCCTTATTGTCTTTCGACTCGTCAGGGACATTTTCTCCTTCTTTGGCCGATTTGCCACAGCCTGTCAGGAATGCCACACAGACGATGGCCATCAAGACCATCCATTTGTCAATTCTTCTTAAGTTTTTCATTGTCGTTTTGTTATTGATAATTAAGAGTTGTTCCTTTAGGGATTCTGTTTCTTTCTTTGTTCACGGGTGGGTTCGTTCTCCCAAAGATCAACGGCGATGTCTGTTAATTCCTTTGACATGGTTCTTTCGCCTTTCTGAACCTTTGCCCAAGGGCATAATTCGGCATAGTTCTCATCTATTACCATTACGGTGGGGGGACCGATGGGACTGTCCGCACTGTAATAGAGGTGCCGTCCGGAATGAATCAGTTCGTCAGAATAAACATCGGGTTCACCGAGTTTGTTGTAAATGTCCGCGTCAATCTCATAAAGGTCATAATCGCCTCTCCATGATGTCTGTGCGGTGTAAAGATTACGTTCATCGTCATAACAGGCTTTCCAGCCTATTCCAGTTTTAAAATGCAACATAAGAGTTAAGAGTCTATGAATGGTTATAGGTTATAGGTTATTGGTTATTGAATATAGGCTTTAGGCTTTAGGCGTTAGCTGATATAGTTGCTATAGTCTCCATAGTTGCTATAGTCTCCATAGTTGCTATAGTGTCCATAGTCGCTATAGTGTCCATAGTCGCTATAGTGTCCATAGTTGCTATAGTGTCCATAGTCGCTATAGTCTCACTCTAACACCATCTTGTCTATATCAGGCATCCATTCGTTGTCATTGCTGAGACGAATGCTGTTGTATCCTTTCTTGAGGTTCACTTCGACACTGACGGTGGTAGGTTGGTCCCAACCTTGGGCAGAGGCTTTCAGTGTGGTGACACGCTTCCCGTTGACTGTGAGGTCCATGGTGCGCTCCTCGCCGCAGAAGTAAGTAATGGTCAAGCGCCGTGTCCCAGCTTTCTTTGCATAGACATGATTCCACTGGATGTCGTTACCCTCGCGGCCTCCGAGCCATCCGGCCTTGTAGCCACCGCTGGCCTCGGGCACAGCAGTGAAGACTCCTGACTTCACATCCTGGTTGTTGCGCAGTTCCTGATAGGCGGGCAACAGTGCGGTCTCGGCTTCATAGACCTTGCGTTCCAGACGTTTCTGGCCTTTCACACGGTATATCTTTGTGCCGTGGGCTGGTATCCTCAATGGGATGGGGTTCATGTCGTAGAGATAATCAGTTTGGGTGAAGCAGTCATAGTACTGCACGGCGCCTCCGAGGTCGATTGTAGCAGGATGGAGTGTCACAAGCTGTTCTGTGTCGCTGGGGTTGTAGATAGCCACAGCGCGCTCCTTGCCTTGCAACTTCTTGATGTCCTTGACCATGATGAAGCATTCGCCCTGTTTCTCAGCCACGTATGCTTGCAGGTGAAGTGGGTCCTGGTTCAGGGCTATCAGATCGCGGTTGCAGAGCAGTTTCAGCGACTCAGGACGGATGTTTCGGGTGTCGCAACCGATGAGCAAGGGCGACGCCATAATGCACCACATGCCGAAATGCGTCTCGTCCTCCACCTGCGACATCGAACGTCCCACTTCGAGCATGTCCATGTCGTTGTAGTGTCCGTCGTGGCAGAAGGCGCTCAAGTAGAGGTTCTCGGCCAGGATGCCGCGCACGCTTCTCCATGCATCGAAGATGTCGCCAGTGGTTCGCCAGCTGTCGCTGATGTCGGCGCCCCATGTGCCGGGGAAGGCCCACCGGCACATGTTGAACACGATGTCTTTCTTGCCGCAGTTCTTGATGGCATTCGATATCTTGGTATATTGTTCGCGCTCGTCGAGGCGAAGATGGTTGCCGCCGCAATAGTCCACCTTGATGAAGTCGAAGTCCCAGTCGATGAAGTAGAGCTTGCAGTCTTGCTCCTCATGTCCTGCGAAACCCACGCCGACTCCCCATGGATGACGGTTCTGGCTGCCGCAGGTGTTGTCGCCAGCGTCGGAATAGATGCCGGCTTTCAGACCGAGTTGGTGGATGTAGTCCACCAATGGGCGCATGCCGTTCGGGAACAGTTTGGTGTTCAGGCGCAGATGGCCGTCCTCTCCGCGCCCGTCCCAATAACCGTCGTCGATGTTCACATAGAGATAGCCCGCTTTCTGCAACCCGTTCTGATGCATGGCGACGGCTTGCCCCTTGATGAGGTCCTCGTTGATGTTGAGGGCAAAAGTGTTCCACGAACTCCAGCCCATCGTGGGGGTCCGTTGGGCAATAGCGACCACTGCAAAGCATGTCAGTATCGCCAGAAGCATTGATTTACGCATATCGTTAGTCTGTTTAAGGTTTATAGCATATAACTCTCACTGTCGGATGCGGTTTTGGATGTCCTTGATTTTGTCTGCTCGTGCCAGGGAGAAGGTGTCGCTGTTGCGGTCTATCATCTCGAAAAGTTGGAGGGCACGCTCAAGCAAGGTTGTGTTGATGGGGTAGGCGCGCCATTCCGCCTCGGCGTAATATAGTTCGGCAAGCATCTCCATCCTTTGGTAACGCTGTTCTTCGGGATAGGCAGTTGCGATGTGGTCGATGGCTTCCTCGGCAGTCGCGTTCTGATAGAATTCATACGAGCCGAGGTATTGCTGGTACATATCTTGGATGGCTTTGCTTCGGCCTTCCATCTCCTTTTTCTCAAGTGCCCGCGCCAGTGCGGCGAAGAATTCTTGGATAATACGGATGAAATAGTCTTGTTGTATCATGTCGGATGATTGATAATGTAAATGAACTAATCTGTGGTTTCCTCGTATCCGAGGAAGGTTTTGAGTCCTTTGGTGTTTTCAAGGTCATCCCTGTCCACGTAGAAAGGACCAGGAGAGACTAATTGGAGATACTTGTCAAGAAACTCATCCCAGGGCAGTTTGAAATAGGATGCCGGGATGAAGAAGGTCCTCGACCCACCTGCAGACCGGTTGCCAGCCTGAACGAAAGTCGAAAAGCCTCCCAACTTATGTTTTTGAAACCGATAGTCCTCGAGATACCAGCCACCACTATATCTGTTTTTTGCATGGACTTTGAAGGTTTCCTTCACGGGATTTGCTAATTCAAGTTCCCAGTCGTGTCCACTGGCGAGCCGACGGATGAATTCTTCACAGTCAATAGCCTCTGTATAAGCCTTTAACGAGCCATCACCCTGCGAGTAAAAAGAGACATATTGATATTCGTCTCCCATTTTCTTGATGCCATAGTAGTTGTTCTTGGTGATCATGTCCCTTGTTGCCCAGGGAAATTCTTCCTTCATCAGTTCGAATGCCTTGTTGATGTAGGCATTCACATCGTAGCCGTATGGAAATTTATCGTTCATGTTTTTTTGTTCTGAAGTTAAATATTAATAGGGAGTTAAAATGCTTTAGAAGGGTTATTGGTTATAGGTTATTGGTTATAGGTTATAGGTTATAGGTTATTGGTTATTGGTTATAGGTTATAGGTTATTGGTTATTGAGAAGGCTTCGCCGTTGGCTGGTGATTTCCTCGGCCATGGAAAGGCCAGGCACACAACCGATTAAAGGCGCTTGGTTTTAGCTATTCTCAGCCGCAATACGGCCGAGCACCCAACGGATTACACCAGGCATGGAAGGCCCGGGCACAGCGCTGTTCATAGGCAAGTGTCGAGGGTCGAGGGGCGAGAGTCGTTATTGCTCGTTTTCGCTTGCCTTTCTTGCTTTGTATGCGGGACTGTTGGGAAAGACGGAGTCAAAATAGATTCTGGGGATGATGTTGATATCAAGTTTAGGATTAGCCGTCCCTTGTGAACTGATGATGGTTCCGTCGCTGAATTTTGCTCGGAATGTCCATTCTTGTCCGTCGAGCCTTATGAGCTTGGGTACGTCAGGCAAGTCCCATGACCTAAAACCGTAACTGCTGTGGAGTTGGTACAAATGCTCTTTGATGATGGCATCGCGCATCATATCGAGATATTTCCTGTCCACTTTGAACTTGTGTTCCATGTAAGAATATGAGACGATAGCCGAGTCGCCATTTTCTTTGGTGATGGTGAAGGGCAGGTCGGGGTTGTGCATCATTCCCGATGACCCGTAGCTGACATAGAGCAGTTCGCCTTTGGGCTCAGGTCTTTGGTCCGCCTCACGGTTGTCAGCTGAAATCTCGCATTCCTTTTCGTATAAGCCATAACGCAACTCCTCTCGTTCAATCAAACGCATGACTTCCTCGTACAGTCCTGATTTCAGACTCTTCTCGTCCACCCAATTCTTGTGTTCTTGGATGAATATGTTTTCCTCATGTCGTTTTTGGATGCTGTCGGCTTTGAGTTTGGCTGTCTGTTCATCCCATTTGGACAGGTCGTAGAGTTCATCGATACAGTTCTGGTCGTAGCTCATCAGCTTTGGGAGTGGTGCACGCGACTTTGGCTGCGTAACCAGTTTTCTCAGCCGTGTCGCCTCCTCCTTTTGTGTCTGGGCAGATGTCGCAATGACGATGAACATCGCCATCATCATCAAGAAGTATTTTCTTATCATCTGTTTATTATTATAGGCAGTTAATGGGCGACCCTTTCAGGGTCGAAAGTATGTCGTTCGTTTTTATGGTCCGCAGGTGCATTCCGCTTCGCTTCATGCACCCACGGTTATTTAGAGGCGTCCCTTTCAGGGACAGGTTTTGCATGCACCAACCATGGCTACTCGATGCCCCCCTTGACTTCATAGACATAGTAATATAATCGCTAAGGAGTAGAGGAGTAAAGGAGGGAACGCCTACGGCATTCTGCCATGCGGAATGGGTATATACTTATCGTTTCAGCCAAGGGGAAATGATATTCAAACAGAATTACTTAGTGACGAAATAGAAAGATTGCAGGCCCTGGGCAGGGATGTGATACATATACTGGACGTATTCGGGCTTTTTCGTCATCACCTTATCCACAATCTTTGCTATCTGCTCTGGGCTGAGTTTCTTCGGGTCGAGTTGATAAGCCTCATAGCCTTCTTCAAGAGGTACGGCCAGACTCTTGTTGTATCTGAGGGAGAAGTAGCCTTCCGACTCTTCGATTTGCATGTTCTCTGTGGTTTCCTCCAATTCGGGAATCATGGTGCAGTCGATATTGTAAACTACGGGTGTGGCCACGACGCCATCCATCAGCACACCCACATGAAGACTCTCTCCATTGAGTTCGTCATAGTTGTCTTCAAGCACGATGTCCTTGTACTTGCCTTCTTTCACTACACAGTACTTGACGGAGTTGTTTTCTGCCTCCAGCATGTCGGCTTTGATCGCAGCGCTTTCGATGTCTCCGACACTGGCTTTGGGGATGTAAGCGCTCTCAATATCGCACCAAATGTTAAGGACGCATACTTTATAGAAATCGCCCTCCTCGTTGAGCACAGGATAGACGTTGCCAGTGGAAGCGATGTTATAAGGGTCTAATTCAAAGCCTTCTCTGCCTGGCTGGTCCGACCATTGGTAGATCATCTCGCAAAAGTCGCTTTCGCAGTCAGCCTCATACCATCTGCTCAGTGTCGGGCTGTTGGTGTCAGCCTCCTTGTAAAGTTGTTCCCCCTCTTCGTTGGTCACCACCACGAATTTCTGGAATGGTGGGACGGTCACTTTAATTAGGGTTTCAGTATTCGCAGTAGCCGATGCTGTATCTGCTTTTCCTGCCGTTTTCTTGTCGCTGCAGCTTGTCAACATGGGAATCATCATGCCACAAAGCACTACAATAAGGATGTTTTTGATTGTTTTCATAATTGGTTGATGAATTAGGTTGAGTTAATAAATATCTTGTTCAGTTGTCGGTGCTATTCAGCCCTATGGAATTTCATGCCGTCCCATTTGAGTGTCAGGGGAGTGATTTTAGTCCCTTCGTAGGTTTTCACGACGATGTCCTTTCCCATCCTGGGGAGTTCGAAGATGGCTTCCGGTTTCACCTCATACCATTTATTATACTCTTCCTCCGTCATCTTGATGATTCTTTCAGGCTCTGAATAGGCTATGAAAAAACTTTTGAAGTCGCTGCTGTATCCATAATGGGATGGTCCCTTTTCTTTTTCTGTCAGGCAGACCTCGACAGGGTCTTCATCCATCTCCTCCCATTCTTGCTTGGCAGGATTGTAAAGACAGATGTCGATATAGGTGCATTCTGTGAAGGCAGGTTTGCCTTCTACTATGCAAACGCTATTCCAAGCCACCAGTTGTTTTCCGTCGCTACGGTTCCAGTAGCACATCTCCGCATAAGTGTGTTCGTCTATCTCTTCTGAATAACTGTCGAAGCGGAAATAGCCGTTCTTTGCATCAAGTGTGATGGTCTCACCTTTCTTTTGAGGTTTTCCTTTGAGATATCGTTGCCATGCTCTATATACAGTACCTATCAGTTCGCCTTCTGGTTCGCTTAACCAGCCATTGACGATTTCCTTGATGGTCAATCGTTTGCCTGTGCCTTTCCTTGATGTCTGGGCACTGATGCTGCAGCATAGCATCATCAAGAATAATGCGAATATTGTCGTTTTTTTCATAGAGCAATTTGATTGGTTGTTCTTGTTCTTTGGTTTTAAATCTCTCTAATAATAACTTGTCTGCAGAGTTGAAGAATTCAAATTCTTGTTACAAAGATAATTATAATATCTATTCTTTGCAAATAAAAAGATGCAAAAATACTGTTCTGTTTCCGTGGTTGACAACAGAGTTTTGTTGACAACCACTGTGATGGACGAGTTTTATGGCGATAAGCCCTCGCTGGCAAATTTCTTTGACTCCCTCGACCTTCTGGGCATGGAATGGCAAACTATTGACCATTGACCGATGACCATTGACCATTGACCATAGACCATTGACCGTAGACCATTGACCGTTGACCGTTGACCATTGACCATTGACTTCGTCTTCAACCCTCATGTTGACTTTGTCTTCATTTGGCGCGACTCGGCAATCTAAGCAAGCTTGATTGCTCTCGCTGCTTCAAATGTCCGGCATAGTGTAAACGAGTTTACTCTCTGCCCTCGCTTATTCGGGTTGTTGGTTTCGCCTGAAATGGTCGTTATCTCAGTCCCTTGATGTCGGGGCGGAACTTCTGGATAATGGCCAAGTGCATGGCCTTTGAGGTTTCCTCTGCAGGTATGCCGAGGCTGTTGGCGAACTTATAGACAAACTCTATCTCGCCCTCCTCGAGTTTGCCGTCGGCGAAGGCCACGTCGATGACATAGCCCACCAGTGGCATGCGCATGGAAGAGTCGAGGTCGAGGATCGCTTGTACGGAATCGTTGAAGATCTTGCTTACGTCGCCTTTCTCCACCTGTCTGAGCTCGTGGATAGGCAGCAGGCAGAAGGATCCCAGTTGCGAGATGATGGCGTCGTCCTCATTCTTGTTGCGCTTGCCGTCGATGCCAGCCATCAGCAGTCCTGCCGATGCCACGAATGCCGAGAGATGTTGGTCGATGGGCTCGTAGATGAAGGTCTGCATGATGCTGACCAGTTCGTCCATGCCCTCGTTCAGCGCCTTTTGCGTCTTGGCTTTGGCGAAGAGAGACATGGCTTGGATGCGGATGGGATTGACGGGGTGTGAACCTTCGCTCTTTCCTTTGTCCTTGAGGAAATACTCCAGGCGCTGTTGGTTCTCCTGAATCAAGGTCTCAATGCTGACGTTCATCTTCTCGAGGAATAGTCCGGAAGCAATCTTGAAGATGGATGTGATGCAAGCATCGATGTTCTCGCAGGCCATGTAGCCGTATCGGTCGGCTCCGAGTTCGGCTATTTGGCGGAACAGGGCAAGTCGTTTGCTCAGGAAAGCAGGGCAGGAGTCCCCGTCGGGATAGATGAACTGGAAGAGACGGAGTATCACTGTGTCCTGGTTGATGAGGTGCCCGATTTCGTGACCGATGACGAACTTCAGTTCCTCGCGGCTCATGAGGTTGAACAGACCAGAGTTGATCTCGATGATGTGTGGTCGGTTTTCGTCGGTGGATGCGAACGACATGGCGTTGACCTCCGAGTTGCCGGTGATATAGAAGTCGATGTCCTCCTTGAACTGCAGTTTCTCTTTCACTTCGTTGCAGAGTTTGTAGAAGTCGCCGAGCAGTTGGTCATCCACTTTCAGACTGTTGCCCTCCATCACGCTGCGCATGGTCACATCCACCTCGTCGCCTTCGCGCTGGCAGAGCAGCATGTAGGTCGATGGTGCCTGCAGGCATCCCGAAATCTGGTTCCATAATAGGGTATGAAGGGGAATGGTTGGGTCGAGTGTTCTCATATCGTGAAAAAAGATGATAGGTTAATGATTTTAGGTTTATTGTGCAAATATACAATAATTAGTACATTCTAATTGTTTTATAGCGACTTTTTTCGACAGTCTTTCCGCTTTTTTTGTAATTTTGCAGTCCGATATGCAGTACTACAGTTTCTTCAGATTGATGCAAGTGGCATTGGGAAAAGCTGAGGCGTTTCCCGAATCTCCCTCCGACGACGAATGGACACAGCTTTACCGTTCGGCGGTGGAGCAGAGTCTGGTGGGAGTGCTTTACGATGCGTTGCAACATCTGCCAGAGCAGCAGCGGCCACCGAAACCGTTGATGCGGAAATGGTTTTCCGACACCAACTCCATCGAGCGCAAGTATGTGCAGTTGGCGCAGCTCACCTTGTCCGTAGTCCGCCGTTTTGAGTCCGATGGCTACCGCGTGTGTCTGCTCAAGGGCATTGGCAATTCGCTCCACTATCCCAACCCGAAAGTGCGTCAGTGTGGTGACGTCGATGTATGGCTGGACGCCTCTCCTGCCGAATGTATCCGTTATGCCCACCGTTACCGTCCTGGCACCAAAGCACTGTACCATAATGTGGAGATGCCCGTCAACAGCCAGCTCGAGGTTGATATCCACTACCGTCCCTCCCACCTTTATACACCTTGGGGCAACAAACGTGCCCAACGGCTTTTCCTGCAGTGGAAGGAAGAGCAGTTCTGCCATTCTGTACCTATGGTCGAGGGGGAATCGGTAGCTGTGCCCACTGTCAGGTTCAACCTCGTCTATCTCATCTGCCATTTCAACCAGCATCTCTTCAACGAAGGCATAGGATTCAGGCAGCTGATGGACTATTATTTTATTCTGGCCGACGCCACCGACGAGGACCGTCAGTCGGCCATGGCGATGGTGGAGCACATCGGACTCGGGAAACTGGCCCGCGCCTTGATGTATATCATGAAAGAGGTGTTTCTAATGGACGACCGTTTGCTGCTTGCCGAGGTTGACGAACCCACAGGACGTTTCCTGCTTCAGGAAATCCTCGCCACCGGCAATTTCGGGCAGTTTGGTGAGGACGCCGAGAAGAAACGCAACAAGGTGGAGCGCAACTGGCGACGTCTGCGCCACAACTTCCACCTCCTGTCGGTCTTTCCTGCCGATGCCATTTGCGAGCCCTTATTCAGGGTCTATCAGTGGGTATGGCGGCAATGGATGAAGCGGTACTGAAATACGTCTGAAAAGATGCATTATTTCACAATCTTCTTGCTTTTCTTGCATTTTTTCCCTAATTTTGCAACCATATAGAACGATAATCCGATATGTTATGAGCGAGTTGTTCCCATACGGCTATGACGTGAATGACAGTATCGATAATTTTTTCAAATATATGAAGAAGGTGTTATTTTCTATCGTGTTGTTTGTATTTGCGATAGCAGCTGCACAAGCGGATGTGCTGGGTGAGTATAGCTTTGAGGGAACATTGGGCGACAATATTCCCGTTGTTCTGAAGTTCGTCGTCAATGGCGACGAGATAGCCGTGGGTGAGATTTACTATCCCAAGGCTAAGAACCCGGCGCCCATCCTGGTAGTGGGTAAGCCAACGGTGAACGGTTGGTACTATCTTGAAGAGTACCAGAGCGACGGCACCATTACCGGCATTATGTCGTTTAGGATTGAAGGCGAGGATACAGCCGAAGATGCCTACATCTCAGAAGGCACGTGGACGAACCCCAAGACAGAGAAGCAGTTCCCCATGAAGAATTTTGTGACCGTGGGGAGGATAGACGATGTGACAAAGTATCTTGACTACGAGGACCCGCAGAATATCGGGCGCGAGTATGCCTATTCTCGCTGGAATCCCAACTATGGAGCGATGTTGGGCGGCAACGTGAAGTTCCGTGGTGCAGGCAAATATAAACTGCATTTTGAAGTGAGCAATGTTCCTGGCAATATTGCCGAGGGACGGAGTGAACCCGATCGCCCGGCAGTACTGGGCGAAACCACCCACGACTATTTCTATTATGAGAATGTCAACGAGTGCGGCTATGGCTTCAGCGCCCATTTCTTCAAGAAGTTCGTCGTGCTGAAGACCACTACAGGACGTGAGACGCTCGACTGCTTCGGCATGGGAGCCGCCTTCGATGGCGTCTATATCAAGGTGAAGCAATAGAGGTTTATGCTTACTTCCTCACCACCTTCTTGCCGTTCACGATGTAGAAGCCCTTGGAAGGATTGTCCACCCGCACGCCTTGGAGGTTGTACCACGTCTCATCCACATTCCCACTACTCTCCGTTTGAATCAGATTGTTTATAAAAAATAAGCGAAGCGACTATTTGTGACTAAATCGATGATTAGTTAAGGAGTTTTTCTCGTTCTTTTTTGCTAACTTTGCAGAACAATCCAAAAAGAAACTATAATGAGTATCCAAAAATATATTATTTCTGGCCTCCTCGCCATTGCCACCATGCCTGTCCTGGCCCAGAAGATGGTCTTCAACTCCACCAACCTGAACGTGGGTTCAACTTTGTGGAAAAACCCCATCACCGCCACTTTCAAGTTCCAGAACAAGGATAGGACTCCCCTAATAGTGACGAATGTGGATCCTATGTGCGGGTGCATGGTCACCTCGTGGACCAGAGAACCAGTGGCACAGGGAAAAGAGGGCACCATCCAGGTGACTTATGACGCCATGCAGCTTGGACACTTCGACAAGATGATCGATGTATATACCAACGAGGGTGACAAACCCGTGACGCTCAGATTCAGGGGCATCGTCACCAATGCAGAAGTGAAACCACTTGAAGAAACCTATCCTTACCGTGTGGGCGACATCTTGCTCAGCACCAATAACATAGAATTTCCAGACGCGTCGAAGGGTGACACCGTTTTTGCTCGCATCGAGATCATGAACGACAGCAAACAGGTCTATACACCCACACTCATGCATTTGCCACCCTATATCACTGCAACGGCGCGTCCTGCCATGCTTGCAAGAGGAAGGCGTGGCGTCATCGACCTCATGCTCGACACCCGCAAGTTGGTCAACCTCGGACTGACCCAGACTTCCATCTATCTCGCTGAATACGCAGGCGACAAGGTGCGTCCCGACAACGAGATCGCTGTCACGGCAGTGCAGTTGCCTGAAGTGGATGTGAACTTGCCCGAGATCATCCGGCCGGCATTTACCGTTTCGACCACCGAACTCAAGTTGGGCAGTGTGGGGAAGAAGAAATCGCTGAAAGGCAAGGTGCGCATCACCAATACTGGAAGGGGAGTGCTCAAGCTCAGTGCCATTGAGGTGTTCAATCAGGCTCTGACAGTCCAACTGCCCAAGCGCGAGATTTTGGCAGGCCAGAGCGTGGATATGACCGTGAAGCTCGACTTGCAGCTCCTTTCCCGCTTCAAGACACAGCCTCGTGTGCTGCTCATCAGCAACGACCCCAAGCACCAGAAAGAAACCATCACAGTCACCTTTAGTGAATAGGCTTTTAGAGTCGAGAGTCAAGAGTCGAGAATCAAGAGCTGGGGAAGGGTTATTGGTTATTGGGAAGGCTTCTCCGTTGGCAGGTGGGGACACTGGCTTTAGCTATGAAACAGAAAATCAGGACCAAGGCCCTGATTTTCTGTTTCTTTCTTTACCCTTTCTTCAGTTGGAAATAGGTGTCGAGCAGTCGGTTGGCGGCCACGAACGATGTCATCTGACCATCGACCACCGCGGCTGCCATTGGCTTGATCATGTCGCGGATGGTGGGGTTGTGGTAGAAGTCGTTCTGGAGGTGCTCATTGATGGTCTCGAACATCCAGTAACGTGCTTGTTGGTTGCGTCGCACGTCGAAATAGCCCGATTCCTTGGTTTTGGCGATATGGTCGAACACCATCGTGATGACCTCATCGACGCCCAGTTCGTAGAAGCCCGAATAGCACAGTACCTCGGGAATGAGGCCACTGTCGGGCATGGGGAAGAGGTGGAGTGCGTTTCGAAGTTGTGTTGCGGCCATGTGTGCCTTGTCGATATTGTTTCCGTCGGCCTTATTGATGACGATTCCGTCGCTGATCTCCATGATGCCGCGCTTGATGCCTTGCAGTTCGTC
Organism: Bacteroidaceae bacterium; assembly: GCA_017509605.1. GTDB lineage: Bacteria > Bacteroidota > Bacteroidia > Bacteroidales > Bacteroidaceae > RUG11857. The sequence continues at coordinate 30,429 of JAFWPH010000023.1, forward strand.
GCCCTGTCCGGCCAACTGGATGAGCAGGAAGAAATCGACCATCGAGTGACAGGCCGTCTCGCTCTGCCCCACACCTACGGTCTCCACGAAGATCTTGTCGTAGCCGGCAGCCTCGCAGAGGATGATGGTCTCACGAGTCTTTCGGGCCACGCCACCGAGCGAACCTGCAGTGGGGCTGGGTCGGATGAATGACTTGGGGTGGACAGACAGTCGCTCCATGCGCGTCTTGTCGCCCAGGATACTGCCCTTCGTCTTTTCGCTGCTCGGGTCGATGGCCAGCACGGCCAGTTTGCCGCCGTACTTGTTCAGCACGTGGATGCCGAACGTATCGATTGAGGTGCTCTTGCCTGCTCCTGGCACACCGCTGATGCCAATCCTCACAGAGTTGCCCGAATAAGGCAGGCATTTCTCTATCACCTCCTGTGCGATGGTTTGATGTTCGGGAAGCACACTCTCAACCAGTGTCACAGCCTGCGACAGAATGGACACATCGCCTTTCAATATTCCTTCCACATACTCGCCGGCACTGAGCAACTGGCGCTTTTTCTTTCGCATACGGCTCAAGTAAGGATTCACGATTAGCTGCTCGCTCACGCCTGCATTCACTTGTAGGCCTTTATATTCTTCACTGTTCTCAGGATGTTCCATGTTTTTTTTATAGTTTTTATAGTTTCTATAGTCTCTATAGTTTTTTATAGTTTCTATAGTCTCTATAGTTTCTATAGTTTTTTATAGTTTCTATAGTTTTTATAGTTTGTATAGGGGTGGGGGATTGTTCTTATTCTTTTGCTCTTCCTTGACGGATGAGTTCGTCGCGCAGGTGGAAGAACGTGTGGATCTGACCTGAGAAATTGGGGTTCTGTCGGTAGTTCTTGGCGATGTGTGCCAGGCCTCCGATGGCTTTTTTCAGGTCGAGGACTTTCTCTCCTTTTCCGAGGTCGATACTGCCTTCGAAGTCGTGGCTATCGAACCACTTGAGCAAGTCGTTGATTTCCTCTTCCGAATACTCTATCTTATAAGGGGTTGTGATGTGTGACATGTTTGGTTGCTGTTATCTAAGAGTTGTTTGTTATTGTCCGATGAGACTTATGCCGCATTCCCGTTTTTTTTATGTTGTGGGCGTCTTCCTCAAGAACCTCAGCATGCCTTCGGCAGCTCTTGTTGAGGCGCCTTCTGTGCCGAGGATATCCATCAACCTGGCATAGTCAGCCAGCATGGGCTCACGTTGTTCGCCTCCAGGCAGGATGGCCCTCAACTGCTGGCGGATCTCATCCGTCCTCATCCTCACGTCAACCAGTTCCTGGACCACCTCTTTTCCTGCGATGAGGTTCACCAGTGAGATGTACTTCACCTTGAGCAGATGCTGGCGTAGGAAGGATGTCAGACGGGGAAGCGGCATGTAGTAGCACACCACCTGTGGCACTCCGAAGATGGCTGTTTCCAAGGTGGCGGTGCCAGAGGTCACCAACGCCGCTGTGGCATGATGGAGCAAGGAATAGGTTTGGTCGAAGACGATGCTCACCTGCTTGTCACGAGGTATGTACTTGAGGTAATAGTCCTCACCGAGGTTTTTCATGCCCGCTATCACCAGTTGGTAGTCCGGGTTGAAAGTGCTTGCTGCGTTGATCATCATTCCGAGGTTGTCTTTCACCTCTTGTTTGCGGCTGCCAGCGAGAATGGCGATGACGGGACGCTCGGCATCCAGACCATTGGTCTGGGCGAAAGACTGGAAGTCGGTCTGTCCCTCAGGGCTTTTTCTGAACTTCGACACAGCATCGACACAAGGATTGCCCACATAGTCGATGTTGTAATCGTGTTTTTTGTAGTAATCGACCTCGAAAGGAAGGATGGAGAACATCCTGTCGATATCGCGCTTGATGGCCTTGATGCGGTATTCTTTCCATGCCCAGATTTTCGGGGAGATGTAGTAGAGCACGGGGATGTCGGTATGGCTCTTGATGTACTTGGCGATGTTGAGGTTGAATCCAGGGTAATCGACGAGAATCAGCGCGTCGGGATGCCAAGCCTCGATGTCGGCCTTGCACTGCTGCATGTTGCGCATGATGGTGCCGAGGTGTGTGAGGACAGGAATGAAGCCCATGTAGGCCAGTTCCTTGTAGTGCTTGACAAGGGTTCCTCCCACAGCCTGCATCAAGTCGCCTCCGTAGTAACGGAAGTCGGCTTCCGAATCGAGCGACTTCAATGCCAGCATCAGGTTTGAGGCGTGAAGGTCGCCAGATGCCTCGCCTACGATGATGTAATACCTCATAGCGCCGTTGTTTTTTAACTGTTCACCTCAAGTTGCTTTAGCACGGGTATCAGGTCGAAAGCGGTCATATCCACACGGACGGGGGTGATGCATGCGTAGCCCTCTTCCAAGGCATGCGTGTCGGTGTCGGTACTTTCCGGCTCTGAACTGCTGTAGTTGCCCGTCAGCCAGTAGTAGTCCCACCCACGTGGATGCACCTGGTGCTGCCATTCGTGCTGCCAGTCGCCATGCCCCATGCGGCGCACGCGGAGCCCCTTGATCTGCTCTGTAGCGGGGAAGTTGACGTTCAGGCAGGTGTAGGGGGGAAGTCCGTTCTCAATGACATATCGCACCACGCGGATGATGTAGCGTCGCAAGGCACCGAAAGGCGCGTCGCTCGCACAGTAGCAACTGGAGAACCCTACGGCGGGGATGCCCTTGAGGCAGGCCTCCATCACCAAGCCCATTGTGCCAGAGTAGAGGGTGTTGACCGATGAGTTGTCGCCGTGGTTGATGCCGCCGAGCACGATGTCTGGCCGGCGGTCCAGCACACACTCGCAAGCCATCTTCACACAGTCCACAGGGGTTCCGGTGAGCGAATAAACGGCGCGTCCTGGTTGCTCGCTGATTTTCTTCAACTCCACGGGTATATGTCCCGTAATCGACATCGAGGTGCCAGAACGGGATCCGTCGGGTGCCACGATGACGATATCGCCAATGTCGCTGACGAAGTCGGCCAAGTCGTTGATTCCTTTGGCTCTGAATCCATCGTCGTTCGATATCAATATCAGGGGTCGGTTGCTCATTTTTTCTTTTTCGTTATTTCGTTATTTCGTTATTTCGTTTTCTCGAATAATCGTTTAATCGTTATTTCGTTATAACGTGATTGCGAGTAATAAGAAATAAATATTATTCAATACGCTTGCTGGTCCTTGCCTGTCAGGCTGTTCTTGATGGTCATCCAGATGATCTTCATGTCGAGCGACATGCTCCAGTGCTCAATGTACCAGATGTCTTTCTTCACACGCTCCTCCATCTGCCATACCTCCTTGGTCTCGCCGCGGCTGCCCGTCACCTGGGCCCAACCGGTGATGCCGGGTTTGCAGAAGTGGCGCACCATGTATTTGGGCACGAGTTTGGAGTATTCCTCAGTGTGGAGCAGCATGTGGGGACGAGGTCCCACCACCGACATGTTGCCCACCAGCACGTTCCAGAACTGTGGGAGTTCGTCGATGTTGTAGTGGCGCATGAACTCTCCGAACCGGGTCTTTCGCGGGTCGTCCTTGGTGGCCTGCACCCGGTCGCTGTCGTCGTTCACCTTCATGCTTCTGAACTTGTAGCACCAGAACTCCTTACCGTCGAGTCCATGGCGTTTCTGCTTGAAGAACACTGGGCCAGGCATGGTCAGTTTGATGATGACCGCCACGATGATGGCGAGCCACCAGAAGACGAGGAGCAGGAACAGGCTGGAGAAACAGATGTCGAACAACCGTTTGCTGAAACGGTTTGAGAGTGCGGCCAGTGGCATCTCGCGCAACGACAGCACGGGTACGTCGCCGTAATAGACGATGTGCATCTTGCGTTTGGTTGAGTTGCGAAGGTTGGGAACGCTCAGGAACATGACCACATGGTCGTCGCAGTAGTCGATCACCTGGCCTACAAACTCATCGATGGGAGGGAGCGAGCACAACAGCATGTCGGGTTTCACCTCGCATTTGTTGATGTCGGGGATCATCTCCGACAACTTTCCCAAGTAGGGGATGCGGTCGTCCTTGTCGGAGCCTTCATAAGGTGTGTCGGCGTAATATCCCATCACTTCGTAGCGGTAGGAGGGGTCGTTGCGGAACTCTTCGCAGATCTCGATGAGGTCGGGCGACATGCCCGCGAACACCACATGACGTGTGTTGGCCGTCTGGTGGCGATATTTCTTCAGTAGCCAGCGTCCTAAGAGCCGTTCGCCGGCCAGTATGAAGAAATAGAAGAGGTAGTAGAAGAAATAAAAGTTCCAGAACACCCGAATACGGCGGTCGATCATCAGCAGAATGATGATGGAGATCAGTGTGTAGAGGAAGGCAGTTCGGATGCTTCGCATCACCACCTGTGTGTTGTTGATCTGGGAATAGACCATCACTGGCGGGCTGATGATGGACACCAGCAGATAGGTGAGGTTGATGGCCAGCCAGAAGATGCGGTAGTGATAGACAATCAGATAGTCAAAGGTGAACCACACATAGATGACGAACATCAAGGAGTAGATGTTCAGAATCAGTAGGTCGGTGATGCCGACGAGGCCGCGTAGCAGCCGGCTGTACTGATTGGTGAATACTTTATGTGCTGTGCTGTTGTTCATACTTTTGGGTCGAGCAGCGGGACACCTGTCTATAGACTGCTTTAATCAGCAAAGTTAATTAAAAAAAATGAGATTCATCGCCTTGGATGCAGATAAATCTCTTTTTTTCTACGAGGAAATGGAAGAATCGCTGTCATTCTCCTTTGCATACCTATATTCGCTGGCGAAGGCCAGTGACAGGACCGAGAAACGGACATCGGGATTGACAGCCTCGATAGCCTTGGCGAGCGAGATGAGGGTGGAGCCCGTGGTCACCACGTCGTCGATGATGAGGATATGGCGACATGCGGGAATCACCTTGCTGCGTCGGTTGACGGTGAAGATGTCCTGTACGTTCTCCCACCGCTCGTCTTTGTTCAGGTGGGTCTGGGTCTTGGTGTTCACGGTTCGTACCACCTCGTGGTCGATGACCTTGATGCCAGTCACCTCGCTCAGTCCTTCTGCAAGGTACTTGCACTGGTTGTAGCCTCGCTTGCGTTCCTTGCGGCTGTGCAGGGGTACGGGCACGATGGCGTCGATGTAGTTGAAGAAGTCCGATTCAATCGCTTCTTCCGCCATCACCATACCCAGATGCCGGCTTACGTCGGGGTTGTCGTAGTATTTCAGGTTGTGCAGCACCGTGCGTGTCTCCTCGCCTTGGTAATAGAACAGTGCTGTGGCCCGCTGGATGTTGATGCGTCCCCAGAACATCTGTTCCATGATGTTGGGGCTTGACAGATGGAAACGGGTGCGGGGCAGACTTCCAAGGCAATTGATGCACAGATGTCGCTCTCCTTCCGCCAGTCTTCTTCCGCAAACGATGCAGCGACGGGGCAGGATGAAATGGAGGATGTCGGTGGCTATGTGGCTCAGTGATGATTTCATTTGTATAGGAACATGTTGAGGAACGAATGTACCTGGTGCCGATATTCCGAGGGGTTGGACTGGAACGTACGGGCGTGAGTGGCCTTGGGTGCCACCTAGATGTACTTGTCGCGTGGTTTCTGCTGGTATAGCTCATAGACCATGTCGGTGGGGACGTAGGTGTCGCCGCCGCCATGGATGAACAGCATGGGCATGGTGGAACGCTCCAAACTCTCCTTGCAACAGGCTTCCTCGAAGTCCCACTTGTACTGCCATTGGCACATCTGCGAAGCGATGTTGAGCAGAGGGTAGGAGGGCAGGGCGAACTGGCGGCGCATCCTGTACTTGAGGATGTTGTGAACGCTGGTGTAGCCGCCATCCTCCACATAGGCTTTCATGTAGGAGGGCTGTTTGTCGCCCGACAGGCACATGGCTGTGAAGGCACCCATGCCCACACCATGCACCACCATGCGTGTGTGTCCGCCGAAGCGGCGGTTGGCGATGTCCATCCACAGTCTGACGTCGTCTTGGTCGTTCCAGCCCATCTGGACGTGGTCGCCTTCACTTATCCCCGAGTGTCGTAGGTCGGGCAGCAGCACGTTGAAGCGCAGGTCGTGGTTGTACATATAGGCCAGGTGCAGCATTCGGACGGCGTTCTGGGTGTAGCCGTGAATCAGGATGGCGGTGTTGGGGGTGCCTTTGGGCGCTCGTATCATCAAGGCGTGCAGACGGGTGCTGTCGGTGGCGTAGATGGTGGTGTCGATGAGTGCGCGGTGCGAGTTGAGTGAGTCGGTCCAGTGCCGCAGGTACGGGAACTCGCTGAACATCTCATTGTAGGAGCCTTGGATGTCGCGTGTCTCGCTAACAGGGGTCAAGGCGTAGCGCATGAGAAGATAGGATGTAAGTATGGTGACAAAGATGATCAGAAGCAGTGTCTTCAGGCAGAACATCACCAGGAAACGGCTCACTCTGAGCCGTGGAACGGTGGTTTTGCCTTTGCTCTTCTTGTCGTTTTTCTTTTTGCGTTTCTGGTCTGATTGGACGACCTTCTGCTTTTTCGGGGTGTCGGTTGACTTTCTTGGCATGGACAGGTTTCTTTAGGATGGTATAGGCGGAGAAAGGGTGGACGGGAGAGATGAAATCAGATGATGTTCCCTTGCCAGATGTTCCACGACGCCTCGGCCTGAAGCAGGAGCATTTCCAGACCGTTCTTCACCTGTGCCCCTTGCTGCTGACCTTTCTTCATGAAGAGGGTGGTGTCGGGGTTGTAGATCAAGTCATAGAGCAGGTTGTTGGGGCTAAGGCCTTCGTAAGGGAGCTGGGGACACTCGTTGATGTGTGGGAACATGCCGCAAGGCGTGCAGTTCACGATCACCTCGTATTCCGCCACAGCCTCCGCGTTCAAGTCCTTGTAGCTCACGGTGCCGGGCCGCTGGTATCGGGACACGAAGACGGTTTCCAAGCCCAGTTTCTTGTGCAACGTGTAATGGATGGCTTTCGAAGCGCCACCAGTACCGAGGATCAGCGCCTTCTTGTGGTGTGGGCGGAGCAAGGGGGCGATTGAGTTCATAAAGCCCAGGTAGTCGGCATTGTAACCCTTGAGGTGGAAGTTGCCGTTGGAGCGTCGCGTCACACGCACCACGTTGACCGCGCCTATCTCGCGGGCCTCTTCGCTCAACTCGTCGAGGAAGGGGATGATTTTCTGCTTGTAGGGGATGGTCACGTTGAAGCCCTTGAGGTCGCGGTTGCCCATCAGCACCTCGGGAAAGTCGTCGATGTCGGGGATCTCGAAGTTCTTGTACTCTGCCTGAATACATTCACCTTCGAATTTCTCGTTGAAGTAGTTCTTCGAGAACGAGTGGCCAAGCGGGTAGCCCAAAAGTCCGTAAGTGTCCATATCTTCTTCTGTTTTGTTGACGGTTGAGGCCGTCGGGGTTCAACTGTTTTGTTGGCTTATGGCTTGTTAAAGCTGTCTTATTTGCCGGCAGTGTAGAGCATACACATGCCGAATGGTAGGCGGCGGTAACCCACGTCGTGGAAGCCCGCTTTCTCGAAAATCGCCTTCATGTCATCGCCCTGTGGGATGGCGCGCATGGTCTCTGGCAGGTAGGTGTAGGCCTTGTCGTCGCGGGATATCAAACGTCCAGCCAGAGGCATCATCATTTTCTGATAGAGCCAGAACAACTGGCGCATGGGGAATGCCGTGGGGCTGCACAAGTCGGCTATTGCCACTCGTCCGTTGTCGTCCAGCACACGGTGCATCTCCTTCAAGCAGGCGTCGAGGTTCTCGAAGTTCCTCAGTCCGAAGGCCGACACGATGGCGTCGAAAGAGCCTGTCGGAAAAGGTAATGAGCAGCAGTCGGCGTTCATGAGGACCACCTTGTCGGTCAGGCCTTCTTTGTCCAGTTTCTGCCGTCCTATCTCCATCATGCCATCGGAGATGTCGATGCCGGTGACGTGGGCAGAGGGGAACTGGCGTGCGGCGAGTATGGCCATGTCGCCTGTTCCTGTGGCAACATCCAGGATGCTATTCACGTCGTGGACAACACCAGTCAACGACTTGACGGTCTGCTTGCGCCAGATCTTGTCAACACCGGCCGACAGCGTGTGGTTGAGCGTGTCGTAACTGTGGGCTATCTTGTCGAACATCTGACGCACCTGCGACGACTTGGCGCCGCGGTCGCCGTAGGGCTTGATCTTCTCCTGCTCGTACATCTGCTCTGAGTCAGTGTGCGGCCCCGATGACAGCGCATCGGGACCGCACACGTTAGGGTATCACTTCTTGTATTCGGCAAGGAACTGCTTCACATTGCGCTCGATGCGGGATGCAAGGTCTTTGCTGTCGGCAGCCTTGTCGAACTTCTCGCCCACAATGTGCTCGTAGAGTTCAATGTAGCGGTCGCTCACGCTATTGACGAACTCGTCGCTCATTTCCGGCATCTTCTGTCCGGGCTGGTTCATGAAGTTGTGGTCGATGAGCCATTGGCGCACGAACTCCTTCGAGAGCTGTCGCTGTGGTTCTCCGTTGAGGAAACGCTTCTCATATCCGTCGGCATAGAAGTAGCGGCTGGAGTCGGGAGTGTGGATTTCGTCGATGAGATACACCTTTCCGTCGCGCTTGCCGAACTCATACTTCGTATCGACGAGAATCAGTCCTTTCGAAGCGGCAATGGCTGTACCTGCGGCGAAGAGCTTGTAGGTGTATTGCTCCATCAGCTCGTAGTCCTCCTTGCTCACGATGCCTTGTGCGATGATCTCCTCCTTGGAGATGTTCTCGTCATGTCCGGTCTCAGCCTTGGTGGTGGGGGTGATGATGGGATGAGGGAACTTCTCGTTCTCCTGCATGCCGTCTGGCAGGTCCACGCCACAGAGTTTGCGGGCTCCGGCCCGGTATTCACGCCATGCAGAACCTGTCAGGTATCCGCGGATGATCATCTCCACTCGGAATCCCTCGCATTTCAGGCCTACGGTCACCATGGGGTCGGGTGTTGCCAGTTTCCAGTTGGGGACGATGTCGGCTGTGGCGTCGAGGAACTTGGCTGCTATCTGGTTGAGTACCTGTCCCTTGAAGGGTATGCCTTTAGGAAGGATGGCGTCGAAGGCGCTAATGCGGTCGGTCACCACCATCACCATCAGGTCGTCGTCGATGTCGTACACGTCGCGTACCTTGCCGTGATACACTCCCTTCTGTCCCGGGAAGTTGAATTCTGTCTTTGTCAATGCTTTCATTGTTATACCTTATTATTTATAGATGTTAGTTTTTTATATAGATGTTAGTCCTTGATGTCTTCGCTATTATTGGAAACCGGTGTCTCGGCGGACTCTTTGGCCTCGGCGGTCGGGGCGGTTTGACGTCGTTTGTCCTCTTCCTTCTTGTAGCGGTCGTAGGCTTCCACAATGCGTGTGACAAGACGGTGGCGGACGATATCTTTCTCGTCGAGCTCCACAAAACTGATGCCTTTGACTTTGCGCAGGATGTGGAGGGCAGTTGAAAGTCCTGAACGCTGGCTGGGAGGCAAGTCAATCTGGGTGAGGTCGCCGTTGATGATCATCTTGGTGTTCTGGCCCATGCGTGTGAGGAACATCTTGATTTGGGCGTTGGTGGTGTTCTGTGCCTCGTCGAGAATCACCACGGCGTCGTTGAGCGTTCGTCCTCGCATGAAGGCGAGCGGGGCTATCTGTATGATGTCCTGCTCCATGTATTCCTGGAGTTTCAATGCCGGTATCATGTCTTCCAGCGCATCGTACAGAGGCTGCAGGTAGGGGGAGATCTTCTCACGCATGTCGCCAGGAAGGAACCCCAGTTTCTCGCCTGCCTCCACGGCGGGCCGAGAGAGGATGATCTTGCGCGCATGATGGTTTTTCAGTGCCCGCACAGCCAATGCGATGCTCAGATAGGTTTTGCCAGAACCGGCAGGTCCTGTGGCGAAAATCATGTCGTCGCTGTTGAAGGCCTCTACAATTCGTTTCTGGTTCTCTGTTCGTGGAACGATGGCCTTTCCTGTCACACTGTAGCAGATGGCTTGGCTGTCGATTGACTGGTCGCGTGCCTCGCCCTTGATTACCGACAGGATGTCTTCCTCATTGAGAGAGTTGAAGGTGTTGCAGTGTTGGACGAGTTTGCCGATGTTCTCTTCCAGCGCGCACATTTCCACCTCGTCGCCCAGCACCTTCATCACGTTTCCTCGAGCCACAATTCGTAGCTTGGGGTACAATGCCTTGATCATCTGCATGTTGGCATTGTTCACCCCGTAAAAGGTCAACAAATCTACATCCTCAAGTACGATATGCTTCTCTATCATTCAGTCTGCTTTTTCCTGTGTCGATTCATCTGGCTGTATGGTTCGACTGATACACGATGAACCCTTCACTCCTTTTTTTGAGAATTAAAAATGCAAAAATAAAAAAAATCCCGCAATTACCAAATTTCGGGAACCGTTTTTTGAGATTTTTTTCGTTCGGAACGTACTGAGCGCGCTAAACCTGGTTCAGTACTGTCCAGTCGGGTATTTCACTCAGGAACTCACAGGTATGGCCCAGGTAATCCACTCGGCAGCAGTAGTGAGTCATACCATTCGTCACCACCAGGTATTTCACCTGAAGAACCATGTTGTAGCGCTGTATCTGGTCGAACACTTTCTGTGTGATCTCCACATCGGGAGCCTTGTATTCCACAATCATCACGGGATGAAGCCGCATGTCCCACACCACGGTGTCGCAACGCCGAGCCATGCCATTGAGCGACAACTGCACCTCGTTGTTCATCAACTCGGGACGGTAGCCTTTTTCGCTGGTCAAATAGTGGGTGAAACTCTGGCGCACCCATTCCTCGGGTGTCAAAGCCACGTACTTCTTCCGCAACATGTCGAAGACTGACATCACCCCTTCCACCGACTTGATGTGGGCGTCGAAAGTAGGGAGGTTCAACTCGATGATGTTCTCGATGCTGGCGTGGTTTTCGTTGTTCATGATGGTTCAAACCTTTTGCTCGACGAGGTCTGGTCAACGCTTTCTGATTTTGGCTGCTTTCTCGCCAGCCCAGATGACCAGGTCGTAGGCGAAAGGCATGTGATAGAGGCACGCCAAACCCAGCCTGCGGTACAGAGGTAGCGTGTTGTTGCCCAGCAGTTCCTTGAACGTCAGTTCCTTGTAGTGCTTGCACTCCTTCTTCACGCGTGGTTCGTAGGATGTGCCTTTAGCCATGTGTCGGACGTTGAGTATCACCTTGTACATGTAGTCGAGGCAGTAGGCTTGGTAGTTCTGGTGGCCCTTGAACGTGTTCAACATGATGTAGTAGGTGTTCATCTTGTCGATTTGCCTGTCGTTGATGGGCTCGTGGGTGATGGAGGACTGTCGCTGCACCCAATAATACATCGGGACCATTCCACAAGCCACCTTCTCAGTCTTGAGGTAGATGCGGCTGTTGTATTCGGTGTCGTCGGTACCAGTCTTCAGGAAATACGCCCCCTTGATCAAATCCCTCGGGAACAACTTGTTCCAAACCACCTGGAACTCATAGTTGTTCATGTCGGAGAGGCTGAACAAACCTTTCATCATGTCGTCCTGCGACAAGATTCGCGTCCTTACCTTCGACAAGTCAAGCGTGTTGAATTCGGAGGGTGTAGGCTCGTAAACGATGCGTCCTAACACCATGGAATAAGTACAGTCGTTTTCCTCATGCAGTTTCATGAGCAGTTCCATCATTTGTGGCTCGACGAAATCGTCGCTGTCGATGAAGACCACGTATTCGCCATGGAAAAAGTCGATGGCCACATTGCGGGCCTTTGCCACTCCTGAGTTGGGCTGGTGGATGACGTGGATGCGGTCGTCTTTTGCCGCGTATTCGTCGCAGATCGCTCCGCAGTTGTCGGGAGAGCCGTCATCCACAAGGATGATTTCCAGATTCTGATAAGTCTGGTTCACGAGGCTTTCAATACACTTGCGCAGATATTTCTCTACCTTATATATAGGTACTATCACACTGATTTTTGTCTTTTCCATTTCTTATCGCTTGAATCTATGAAATCACAACAACTATTTTGTTTTCTTTGGCAAAGTTACGAATAAACGAGCGAAAAGCAAAATAAAGTTTTGCTTTTCCGAATATGAGCGGTTTCGGTATTGCTCTGCTCTCGCTTAATCGCAATTTGGCTTCGCCTAAATTGCTCACGTTCGACAAACTGAGTGCAAGCATTCGTTTGTACTCACTTAATCGCATTTGTCTCATATTCTTGATAATAACAGAATGAGGGAAAGTTTAATTGTGTATTACTTGTTGTTGTGAGAAAAAAAGACGAAATTTGCATTGGATTTAGACAATAGATGTAGTATAGTTTTGGAAATGGAAAAGATCGATTTTGTGGTATTGTGGGTGGACAGTAGCGACCCGGAATGGATAAAGCTTTATAATCAGTACAGGCCAGAGACCCCCCTATCCGATAGGGGAAGATTCAGGGACTGGGATATTTTCTGCTATTGGTTCAGGGCAGTGGAGCGTTATGCGCCATGGGTTAACAATGTCTTTCTCGTAACCAATGGAACTTTTCCGGAATGGATCAACAAGGATTGCCCGAAACTGAAGTTGGTCAGCCATAAAGATTTTATCCCCGAGAAATACCTTCCTTTGTTCAATTCATGTGCCATAGAGTTGAATATAGACAAGATAGAGGGGCTTTCCGAGCATTTCGTCTATTTTAATGACGATGTATTCCTGAACTCACCAACCACTCCCGAGGACTATTTCCGTGATGGGTTGCCATGCGACTGCAATGATGAGACCTTGTTCCGAAATCCTTGGTATAATATTGTCAACGGACTTAGTATCCAGATACAGACCTATATGGATGTGGCAGTGGTCAATCGCCATTTCAACAGGATGGAAACGATCCGGAAAGCGAAGTGGAAATGGTTTGGTCCACATCTTTGGAACAAATCACTGATTAGTAATTTAATGCTGTTGCGGCATGAGAATTTCGAGGCTTTTGAACTGAGCCATATAGAACACTCCATGCTCAAGTCTGTATTGAAGGAAATATGGGAGAAAGAACCTGGTATCATGGAAAAGAGTTGCACCCGTTTCCGGAACGTTTTGGGCCTCAATCAGTACGTCGTCAGATATTGGCAGTTTGCCAGCAACAGGTTCAATCCTGTAAAGAAAAGAGATAAGGATTCATTTTTTATCTTGTCAACCAGTGTGATTGATAGAGCGTGTGCCACCTTGCAGAAGGGGAAAGTGAGATCGGTTTGTTTAAACGACACTCCACATATCAGTGATGAGGACAAATTGGTGATCGAAGGTAAATTGAAAAAGGTGTTTCAGGAGAAATTCCCGAATAAGTCCATGTTCGAGAAGCAAGATGATGCAAAATAGGGGTAAATAGCCGATAAAAAAACACCTCGCCAATGAAAAAATAACAGATATTTTTTGGCGGTAAAGAAAAAAGTTGTAACTTTGCATCGCGTTTCAGAAAGCGAGGCTAAAATACCTTTGCACAGTAACGCATATTGGGATATGGTGTAATGGTAACACGACAGATTCTGGTCCTGTTATTCCTGGTTCGAGTCCAGGTATCCCAGCTAAAGAGGCCTTGCAAGTAACCCTTGTGAGGCTTTTTCAGTTTCTATGGCTTCTATAGTCTTTATAGTCTCTATAGTATCTATCATCTCTATAACTCAACCGCTATGCCTAAGAAAACCGCAAACACCTTGACATACGAGGATATCGTCAGAGACGCCAGGGCGAAGAAGTTCGCTCCTGTGTATCTATTGATGGGTGAGGAATCTTACTATATCGACATGATATCCAACTATATCGCCGAACAGGCTCTGCAGCCCGAGGAAAGGGACTTCAATGAGGATATCATCTACGCAACCCCCGACACCGAGGCCAAAAATATCATCAATGCCGCGAAGAGATATCCCATGATGAGTGAAAGAAGGCTTATTGTGGTCAGGGAGGCTCAGAACATCAGCAAGAGCGAGTTCGACAAATTGCAGGCCTACGCTGCGAAGCCTCTTTTATCCACTGTGCTGGTCATCTGTTATAAGCACGGAACAGTGGACAGGAGAAAGGGAACGGTGGCAGCCATCAACAAAAACGGTGTTGTTTATGAGAGCGCTAAGTTCTACGACCGGGAACTGCCGCCTTTCATCAACCGGTATCTCCAGCGCAAAGGATTCACCATGGAAGAGAAGGCCGTGGTGATGATGGCCGATTATGTCGGCACCGACCTCAGTCATCTTGTCGGTGAACTCGACAAGCTCATCGTTTCTGTGGGTGAGGGGAGAAAACAACTCAATGCGGCGGATGTGGAGGCTGTCATCGGAGTGAGCAAGGACTACAACAACTTTGAACTCATCACAGCGCTTGCAACCAAGGATGTGATGAAAGCAAACCAGATAGTAAATTATTTTAACAAAAACTCAAAAACCAATCCTCCTTTCAAAACCCTCCCGTTTGTGTTCAACTTCTTCGCCAATTTGATGCTTTATCATTACGCACCCGATAAGTCGGAGCAGGGACTACTGCAGCAGCTGGGGCTGAAGAGTGCCTGGCAACTGAAGGAGTACAACCTGGCAGCCCGGAACTACTCGGCGAGAAAGACCATGAACATCATCGCCAAGATACGTGAGACGGATGCCAAAATCAAAGGAGTGGAGTCGGGCTCGACAGATCCAGGCGACATCATGAGGGAATTGGTGTTCTTCATCTTGCACTGAGAGGGTATGAGGGAGTAGTGGACAGATGAAGGGGTGGAAGAGGCCTCAAAATACCTTCACTTACTTTGTACAGATTTACGTGGCGGAAAAAACGGGAGTAGGGGAAATACTCCGTTTTTTCCGCCCTTTTTTTGGTTCTGTTTCTTCTTTGTACAGAACGAAAAAGGAGTCCTTTCACACCCTTAAAACCATGAAATGGGAGAGATAAGTGACGCTATATGTGAGAGTTCCAAACTCCAGTCCAAGAAAACGACTAAAACAGCATGAGTTGGTTTTTGGGCCTGTTCTTCATTTTTCTGCACCAAAATCATGACACAAAAAATTGACCTTGCAACATCTCATAATCAATATGTTAGGCCTTTTCTTGGCGCTCTGAGATTTTCAAAAATAAAAAGAATCGGACAGTATTTCAGAAATTCGTCAAAAACGCGATTTTTAGCACGTTTTAATTTATCTTTTTAAAGCATTTAACATGTGTTATGATTTGTAATTGTAAATCAGACGGAGTAAGAATTTACAAATAATAATCAAATTCATGATTATAAATTAAAACGGGGGATATTTGTGAATCCAAATTTAGGTTTATAGATATAAACCATTCGTGTTTCTATAATTCATAAACATGAATGAATGGATATACAAAGCGAGTTCCAGTGTAATAATTAGCATAAACCCAATACTTTACATAATTTTATTAAAGTTATATCTTGAAAATTGGGCGGATTTGTGCATATTGACTTTCAGGCATTGATGAAAAGTTAATTTTTTGCGCAAATAACTCATTTAGCACCAATTAGATGCAAAAATTTAATAAAGTTATTTATATTATTAAAAATCGCTCGCATTTTGGCTTTAGAAATATGAATTTTTAATTTTGCAAATCACGCAATTCTTTCCCTAAAATTTAGAAAAATAAAGTCAAATTAATATTTCAAAAATTATTTGGAAAAGTATTGTTATATTCCCAAATTGTTATAAATTTGTAAATTGAATAGAAAACGACCTTTTTGGGACGTTTTTTTGCTGTAATTAGAAAATCCGGCCATGTCATCAGGACGGTCAGAGTTGTCACTTTTACTCATTATTGCATTAATTAAATTTTCATCTGTATGGAAGATAAGGATCGCATTTCAGAGATCATGAGACATAAGGGAATGGTCGCGAAAAATTTTTGTGAGGCAACAGGTATCAGCCCAGCTTCACTCTCACATATTCTCAACGGTAAGGCCAAGGCCTCGTTGCCTGTGCTCAGAAGTATAGTCGATGCATTTCCCGAGCTCAACCCAATCTGGGTGCTTCTTGGTAAGGGCGAGATGCTTTCCAATCCAGATGATTATGTTGGAGATGAGGATGAAGAGAATGGTCAGGATTCTGAACTGGAGAATAGTGATGTCGCAGACAACCCTTCTCTATTTTCCACCGATAGCAGAACAAGTATGGCGAATGCCAACGCGCGACCTGGTGAGTTGCTTTTCGATTTCTCTGATCAACAGAGTTCAAAGCCATCTCCATCCAGATCTCCTCAGAAAACGAAAACTGAGCCCCCAGTTCAACAAGTCAAGGAAGTGGTAAAAATTATTGAAAAAAAACCAAGAAAGATTGTTGAGATCCGCATCTTCTACGATGACGGTACTTATGAAACCTTCAGTTGATACCAGTAATCATTGACCATTGAACATTGGCTTCGCCTAAATTGCTCACGCTCGGCAATTCAAGTAAACTTGATTGCCCTCGCTCAATCGCAATTTTGAACATTGACCGTTGAACATTGGCTTCGCCTTCAACCCTCACGCTCAGCATAGTGCAAATGAGTTTGCCCTCTGCTCTCGCTTAATCGGGTTGTTGGCTTCGCTTAAAATGCTCATGCTCGGCATAGGTCAAGCGAACTTGGACTCTGCTCTCGCTTAATCGCATTTTTGAACATTGAACATTGAGCATTTTAGGTTCTATTCGCCTGGACAAACCCAATCAATAATTGTCGGTAATCATTTTGGCTTTCTGGAGACGTGATTGGCGCTTGGTTCGCTTGGGGATGATGCCTAATGCCTTCAGGCCCTTCACGATTAATGGCAGCACATTCAGTCCTTGTGGCATGACCTGCATGGAAAGAGGGTCAACAGGTGGCATGTGAATCTCATAATGCTGGTCGCCCTTAATATACACGTTGCCCAATTCGTTGTTCTGTTCTATCATGGGGATGGTGTCGATTAGTTCGTCCTTACCGAGTTTCAACGTGATGTAGCTGATATGACTGAAGGTCAGGCTGTCGCTGTGCAGACGGATGACGTATTGCCCTTTCTCATCCGTTCGCCCTATCTCCTTCTCCTCATCCCAGATGGCTACGTCAGCAATGGGCTGACGTGTGTAGAGATCGACCACCACACCTCTCTTCAGCGGTACTTGTGTGTTGGTGTTGACATCTTGTCCTCGGCTCTTGCTGGGGCAGAGTGCCATTAGCAGTAAAGCGGTGGCAATGATGTAGTGACGCGAGTCGCGTACGTCTGGAAGATGTTTCATAAGGATGAGCAGTTATATATTCTTCACTGCAAAAATAACACCTTTCCTCCGCTTCCCCACAACCAGGAAAGGTTTGTTATGATAAATTAACGGCAGTTACGAAGATTCGTAACCACCGTTCTATGTACGCAACGCACTATAGCTTTACACCGTTGCTTTATCTGTTGCGTGAAGGTTGAAGGCAAAGCCCATTTAATCATAAATTATTCATGTAAAGCGAAGCCTTATTGATATTTTCATAAATTCATCGAACTGAGGTTATTTAGTTGTATATGAAACCCTCTGCACCATCTGTCCGGGGTCACCTATGATCAGCGACAATGTATGTCGCTTACGCCCTTTTTGGAGCGGGAAAGTCAGCAGGAAATCTTTCCGATTAGCCAGCACTTGTAGTTTCCAAGGGTAAGACCACTCCTCAAACCGATTCTCGCACACCACCGCTTTGGCACCATCCACAGAGACACCGAAGCGGTTGCTCTTGTCGAGGCTGACAGGCCACATAGGCACCACAGACACGCACACCTGCACGCTGTCTTCCTTGCCATCGGTTGTGAAAGTCAGGTCGATGCGGTCGGAAGTCAGGCTCTTGGGGTCTTGTGTCTTGTCCAGGGGTTCACCCAGTTGCAAAACCTTACCGTCCATACCAAGTCCCTCAATCATGCGGAACCTTCCCTTCGGCTTCACGCGGCCCATGTCTATCAGTTCCTTCAGCACTACCCTGCGTTGGTTCTCTGGCAGCGCATAATGGTTGGTCGGCTTCGATGTCAGTTCTGGCATCAACTGATATTTCGCGCATATCCCTGGAGGCACTTCCGACATCATCTGGTTCCATTTACCGTCCAGCATCGTGTTGTACCTGTGCATCAGCCTCCCAATGCTGTCCTGTGCCGCTTTCGCTCCCTCGGCCGCATTCCTGCTGCCAGTCTCATGGTTGTCGTGAGCCAGGAGGAACTTGCGGTTCATCTGACAGGCAGACTTTACAGCAAACCCTATCACTTCGAAAAACGCCGTTTGCTGCTCACGGGGCAGCCCAGCCTCAATGGCGTCGCAGAGGTCTGAAATCGCCTCATACGCTTTCAGGCGCTCTTTTCGCTCCGCTGTAGAGAAGTCGGTGTCGTGAAGCCGGTTGTTTTCCTCACTGTCCCATTCCATTTCATAGCCCATGTATTCAGGCTTACGTTCCCAAGCCAAACGATAGTATGTGTCGAGCAGTTGCTGGAAGTCCTTCTTCCGGTTCTTTCCGAACATACTAGCCAGCCATTGTGCCTGATATACCCTTGCCCGTTCGTAGTTGAACGCCTCCATGTCCCAAGCCATGTCCATAAACTCCTGCATCCCCATCTCCATCGGTTTGATGTCACCAACGTTCAGCAGCCAGTAGCGGTCGGCTCCAGCCTTATATGCCTTCAGCAGTTCCTCGTACATCAGAACGGGTGGGGTGGTGCATATCCATAAGTAGTCGTGTGGAGTGCCCAAATAACTCAGGTGGTAGTACACACCTGCCCCTCCGCGTCGTTTCCGCTCCGAGGCGTTGCTCACACGCTTCATGTATCCGTAGTTGTCATCTGGCCACACCAGCGTGATGTCTTCTGGCACATTCAGTCCTGCGTCGTAGATATCGAGGGTTTCCTTGTATGGCACGAAAATCTGCGGAATCTCCTCTGCGGCTTTCCCTTTCCAGCGGCTCAGAATCTCGCGCTGGTCATCAAACACCTGTTCCAGCGTGAGTGCCCTCACCTTCGGGTCGGTCGAGCCCTTCATCGCCTCGTCGTGCAAGCCTCTCATGCCCATTGTGTAGATGTTGTCGTACGAAGCCGTCTCTCTCAGGCGGTCATCCCATTTCTTCTTGATGGTCGCCTTGTTGGTCAGGTAGTTCCACTCGCCGTCGCGAGTTTTCTCCCACTCCGAGGGAGCAGCGTTGTTCAGCAACAGCGGCTCGCAGTGGCTCGTCGTTATCATGATGCCCCATTCCGCGGCCTTCACTTGGCTCTCAGGATGGCTGTAGAAGGCCCCTGTGCAGGTGTGCATGGCAGGTGCCAGCATGTTGCCTTTCAGTCGGAGCAACAACTCACACACCTTGTCGTAGGTCTTCGGACCTATGTCGTTCAGTTCTTTCTCAAAGTTCTGTGATGCCCATGTCTTCAATCCCCAGTCTTCGTCGTTGATGAAGATGCCACGGTACTTCACAGAAGGACTTCTCGAAGTGATGTTCTCCTTGTAATCTATTTCTTGCCGATGGGCCACAGGCACGTCTGCCCACCAGTACCAAGGACTTACCCCTATCCGCTCGCTTATGTGCAGGACACCGTATGCCAAGCCTCTCGCGTCGCTTCCGACAATCACCAGTCGTTTCCCCAGCGTCACAATCTTGTACCGCTCCCAGTCGCCATGGATGTCCTCTGCATCTACACCCAATAGCCTGAGCACCTCTGTCTGCTCTGCGGTTGTCAGCACCACGTCACCCTTTGTCACCTCTTCAGCTGTCCTCCCCACGGTCACCATAGGCTTCACGCCGCATACCCTCTCTACGTCTTCGCTCATCACCCGAGCCATCCGTTGCACCAACGCTGGCTCGTTCTCGCCGACAGCGATGCAGCTGCGCTTCAAGTCCACGGCCTGTGCCGCCACATGGCACAGACAAAAGCACAGTACAACGATGATATTTCTGATGTTTCTTTCCTTATAAAACTTCATTTTCCCTTGATTGATGTTTGGGGATTTGGATTGTTTCTGTTATATCTGGATCAACGTTCTCGTTTACCAATTGCAAAGTTACGAAACAATCTCCACATCTGCAATACCATAAATGACATATCTATGGCGGGAGACCTCGCTATCGAGGGTTGGTTTCGC
The DNA here is from genome assembly GCA_017509605.1 of Bacteroidaceae bacterium. Taxonomy (GTDB): domain Bacteria; phylum Bacteroidota; class Bacteroidia; order Bacteroidales; family Bacteroidaceae; genus RUG11857. The sequence goes on from JAFWPH010000023.1 coordinate 50,459, forward strand.
AAAAAAGGCCACAGGCAGAGGAGTTCTGCTTGTGGCCTTTGGTTTGATGTATAGCCCCAGCGCTATTTCACGAGGTTGCCGAGGATGTCGCGCGTCAACTCGCGTGTGATGGTGCGTGTGGCAGCCGAGGTGGCGTTCTTCACCACCTTGCCGGTGGTGGAGGTGTTCGACTTCTTCTTTTTCTTGCCGGTCACCTTGTCGGAAACGGCTGTGCCGACAATTGTGGCGAGTGTGGCCGTGATGGCGGTGATGATGGCCTTCAGCACCTTAGAGAAGAACCCTGGCTTCGTGCTCTTTTTCTTCCCCTCCTTCTCTTTCTCCGCCTCTTCCTTCGCTTTGGCGTCCTCAGCGGCCTGGGCCTCGTTCTCGGCTGTGAGGATCTCGTAGGCGCTCTCGCGGTCTATCGGTGTGTCGTACTTGCCGTAGATATCTGACTGCTTGATGAGGTCAAGTCGTTGGCCTTCGGTGATGGCACCGATCTGGCTTAGCGGGAACAGAATCTTGGCGCGCTCCACCACTGACGGAGCACCCTTCTCGTCAAGCAGGGACACCAGCGCCTCGCCCGTCTCGAGGTTCATGATGGCCTCGTCGGTCTTGAAGGCAGGATTGGCGCGGAAGGTGTCGGCTGCGACCTTCACGGCCTTTTGGTCCTTGGGTGTGTAGGCGCGGAGTGCGTGTTGCACACGGTTGCCCAGCTGTCCGAGGATGGTCTCGGGGATGTCTGTGGGGCTTTGGGTGATGAAGTAGATGCCCACTCCCTTGCTTCGGATGAGTCGGATGACCTGCTCGATCTTATCCACCATGGCTTTGGAGGTGTCCTCGAAGAGCATGTGCGCCTCGTCGAAGAAGAAGATGAGTTTTGGTTTGTCAAGGTCGCCCACCTCGGGAAGGGTGGAGTAGAGGTCCGACATCAGCCAGAGCAGGAATGTGGAGTAGAGTTTGGGCTGCATCATCAGTTTGTCGGCTGCCAGGACGTTCATGATGCCCTTTCCGCCTTTGGTCTGGAGCAGGTCCATGATGTCGAACGACGGTTCGCCGAAGAACTGGTTGGCGCCCTGAGCCTCGAGTTGCAGCAGCGCGCGCTGGATGGCGCCGACGGATGCTGAGGTGATGTTGCCGTACTGACTGGTGTATTCCTTGGCGTGCTGTGCCACGTAGTCGAGCATCGAACGCAGGTCCTTGAGGTCGAGGATGAGCAGGTCGCGGTCGTCAGCGATGCGGAAGACGATGTTGAGCACCCCGTCCTGGGTCTCGTTCAGCCCAAGGAGGCGTGAGAGCAGCTGTGGCCCCATCTGCGACACAGTGGCGCGCATGGGGTGTCCTTGCTCACCATACACGTCGAAGAGGCGCACAGGGCAGCTCTGGAACTCGGGGTTCTCGATGCCGAACTCAGGCAGTCGTTTCTCGATGAATCCCGACAGACTACCCACCTGGCTGATGCCCGAGAGGTCGCCTTTCATATCGGCCATGAAACATGGCACTCCTATTTGGCAGAAAGTCTCCGCAATCACTTGAAGCGTCACCGTCTTACCTGTTCCCGTGGCACCTGCTATCAGACCGTGGCGGTTGGCCATTTTGCTGCAGATGCTCAGCGCTCCGTTGGAGCTATGGGCTATATACAGCCCCCGTTCTTTGTCGTACATATATTCTTGTTTTTTGTTGTTATTTGCAGTTAAGGTGTTTCAAACTACAATATTAGCACTTTTTCCGCAAACTGCCAAATATATCCGGAAAATCATGTGTTTTTTACTAAGAACAATCCGATAAAGGGAGGGTGAGTAGGTGTTGGAGGTGAAGCCCCTAAAAAGAAAAGAGATGTTCCATCCCTTCCAATTGAAATAAAATGACTACTTTTGTAAGACAACCGTGGACACAAGACGAAACGTCGGGTATGAAGGTGATACATGTAGATATGGACCAGTTTTTCGCTGCCGTGGAACAACTCGACCATCCTGAACTGAAAGGGAAGCCGATAGCGGTAGGGCACGATGCGGACCGTGGCGTGGTTTCCACTGCCAGTTACGAGGCCCGGCGGTTCGGCGTACATTCCGCTCAGTCCATTCAAATTGCAAAACGCCTCTGTCCTCAACTGATCATTGTGGAGCCTCATTTCCAACGCTACAAGGAAGTGTCGGCACAATTGCACCACATCTTCCACGACTATACCGACCTGATTGAACCCATCTCCCTCGACGAGGCCTTTCTGGATGTCACGGAAAACAAACGCGGTATGAAAATGGCTGTTGATATCGCAAGGGAAATCAAACAACGCATTTTCGATAGCACTGGACTGACGGCCTCTGCTGGAGTCAGTTACTGCAAGTTCTTAGCGAAGATCGCCTCAGACTGGCGCAAACCCGACGGACTGACAGTGATACATCCCGACCGCGCACTCGACTTCATTGCTAAGCTGAAGGTGGAGAAGATATGGGGAGTGGGAGAGAAAACGGCCGATAAGATGCACAAGATGGGCATCTTCAACGGTGCAGACCTCCGTGCCCTGTCGCTGGCTCACCTCACCGAGGAGTTCGGCAAGATGGGACAAGTGTTTTACAACTTTGCCCGTGGTATAGACAACCGCCCTGTCGTCTCGGAATGGGAGCGCAAATCAGTCAGTTGCGAGCGCACTTTCGCCCACGATATCAGCGACCAGGCGGCAGCTGATACCGAACTCTACCACACCGCCGTGGAGTTGGAGCGGCGCATCGCCAAGAATGACTTTGAGGGACACACACTCACGCTTAAGGTCAAGTTCCATGACTTCCAGCAAATCACGCGCAGCGTCACCGTCAATCACATCCTTCGCGTCAGTGACGACATCCTTCCATTAGCCAAACAACTGCTTCAGCAAGTGGAGTTCAGTTCGCATCCCATCCGTCTGTTAGGCTTGGGTGTATCGAACAACAGGCCCGACATGACGACCGACAAACCCCGCTGGATTCAACTCGAACTGCAGTTCAAAGACTGGTTGGACTGATGATATGAGCGTATAGGAGAACCTCAGTATGACGAAGGCAGATGATTATGGCCTATTTTATTCAGTGTTGGCAGATAACGCCATGATTGGTTTCAGTATTTGTATTCAAACCAATCCACATCGACATAACCATTCGTTTTTTCTCTGCATTGTGTAAATAGTCCTAACATCACGCCTGTAAAACCGCCAATGGTTTCGGTGCTGAGGAAACGGTATTCCATTTTGGCCAGTTGGGTGAAGTTGATGCCGTCGTCTGATGCCATCATGTAGTAGAAATCCTTGTCGGAAGTGATGCGAAGCCATACGCGAGAGCCACTGAGAGCGAACTGCTTTTCACTATGACAGGTCTGTCCTAAACGCACATTCGACTTGATGAAGATAGTTCCGTCTTGTTTCTCTGCCACCACATCATAATGGTTGAGTGGAGCAGCATAGGCAGTAATGCCAGCCTGCATGCCTTCCATGAGATGGGAAAGGTCGAACAAAGCCGTGGCTGTAAAGTTCAGTTCCGTCTGGCGACGAGCGATGAATGTAGGAGAAGCGGTTGCGCTGAGATCAGTTGTGGTAGGGTGGAGGCGTAAAAAGCCTTTGCGCTCAGTCAGAGAGTAGCGAGTGTAATCGGGGTTGCACAGGCTCATCCAGCCCATCGGTAACCCCAGTGAATGATAACTATCCGTGGGGACATTGCGTTTGGTGTAGTTGAAATCTTCCTTTATCGGTTCTTTAGCCAGTGGAACCAAGGGCAACGTCTGGCATTTCATGTCAGTCTGCAGAGTGCCGTCACCATTCACCACAGGCCAGCCCCCTTTCTCCCAATTCACAGGTGCTAACATGGTTTCACGACCCATCACATGCTGCAGATAGCCACTTGTGCGATAGCCCAGACAAATCATCCACCATGAAGAGTCAGGTGCTTGTACCAGGTCTGCATGTCCCAGTCCTTGAATCGGACTGTTTTGCATTTTCATGTTGAAGTGCGAAAGGATGGGGTTGGCAGGGTTGGGCTCGTAGGGCCCGAACAGATTTTTGCTTCGCAGGATGTTGACATGATGGCCATGTTCTGTGCCTCCCTCGGCCAGCAACAGATAGTAGTAGCCGTCTTTTTTGTAAATATGCGGTCCTTCGGGGTACCTTCCTCCAAGACCTGTCCCCAGATGGTGTATATCTCCCAGTTGTTTACCTGTCTCCACGTCAATCTCGCATATCTTGATGTCGCCTTCCTTCCACAGGAAATAGCACCGTCCATCCTCAAAATAGAGTGTGGGGTCGCAACTGCCGATATCAAAGTCTATTACTATGGGCTCAGACCACTCTGCTTCGGGATTGTCTGTCCATACGTAGAAATGGCGACGTGAGGGGAATACCGTTGTCACCATATAAAAGCGTCCGTTGTTGTAGCGGATAGTGGGGGCATAAATGCCGTTATTTCCGTCAGTAGCTTTCAAATCGACCTGTGACGGACGTGTCAGGCAGTTGCCCACTTGTTCCCAGTTCACCAAGTCTTTCGAGTGGAAGACAGGAACGCCTGGGAAATACTGGAATGTGCTGTTCACCAAGTAGAAGTCGTCGCCTGCACGGCAAACACTCGGGTCGGCGTGAAAGCCAGGAAGTACAGGGTTCTTGAAACCTCGGTTCGATGTAGTCCATTCCTGAGCGTAGGAGTAGATTGTGCAGAAGGAAAGCAATATGTAGAAATAGATACTCTTCATGATGAGATAGTTTCCAGGTTATTCAATTACCATCAAGAAACCGCCACGTGCTCGACAAGCAATGCTGAACTGTTTGCTGTTGAGCGTGAGATGTGATACTTTGATGTCGCGGTTCGACTTTCCATCGCTGAAAAGCAGAACTCGCTTAGATTTGGGATTCACCCGCTTCAGCGTGAAAGCGATGTCTGTGTCTTCATCCGTGCCGTTGATACCTGCAATGTACCACTTCTTTCCAGAGCGGCGTGCCACGACAGCACTTTTTCCTGGATAGCCTGAAAGGAGTCTCGTTTCGTCCCAAGCGGCAGGCAATGTGGAATAGACTTGTTTTGCCTCGGCAGGCAGAGATTCATAACCTTCAGGCCGATCCGCCATGTGTTGAATACCCGACTCAAAGAGGACAGGCAGGGCCAGTTCGTGCGCATTGGTAGTGATGTGTGGGTATTGGCTGTCTGTGAAGGTGCCTGGCGTGTAGTCCATGGGGCCAATGACATTGCGTGTATAGACAACCGTGGCGTTGTGGGGAGCAGCCAATGTGGTCATTAGCGGATAGTTGTTGTACCACTCAGCGCCGTATATGCCTTCCATGCTCACCATATTGGGCCATGTACGTTGCCATCCATTGGGGATGGTGCAACCGTGGAAATCGACAAGGAGATGATGGCGGGCGGCATCCTTGAGAATGTCAAGGTAATAATTGACCATCATGTCATTGTCGGGTGAAAAAAAGTCCACCTTGATGCCGCTTGCCCCAATGCTCTCGAGCCACTTCATTTCTCGTTCACGGCTTTCTGCCGTATTCAGTCTGTCCTGTGGTTGTGGTGCGTTAGGTCCTACAAGCGAAGTGCCGGAGTTGTACCACAAGTTGATTTTGACACCCTTTTGTTTGGCGTATGCCATCACGTCATTGATGTCGCCTCCATTGGTCATCTCGGGCCATTCCCAATCAACAAGGCAATATGGCCATCCCATTTCAGCTGCAAGGTCGATATATTGTTTCACTAAGGCGAAATCCTTTGATCCATGATTGTATGCCCAATAAATCCACGAACTGAGCCCTGGCTTTATCCAACTCGTGTCGTTTATTTGACAAGGTGTAGCCAAATCCGTGACGAGGGTTGATTCTACCACATCAGCTAAAGCACCTACGATAGCGAAACGCCAAGGCGACAACCCGTCACAAAAAGCGGACGGACCGACCAGTTTCACTTGATATTGTTCCGAATTGTCAGCATTGACAAGATAGGAACCACTATCGTTTCTACGCAGGTCGGACTCAGCGATAAGCATATAGAGACCTTTTTGTGGCTCCACCAAGGCAGGATAACTCCATTGTCCATTGGTGATGACATTCATGTGCCTGTCTTTCACAGCCTTTCCTTCAGTGTCATGAGGAAAAGGTTGTTCGTTGCCAAAATCGTATGGTGCAATCCATCGGTCCACACCACTGGCCACATAAAAAGCGGTGCGGTCATCAATCACCTTCACGCTTTGGGGGATGCGGTAGCGAATGGCAACACCGTCGTTATAGAGTCGTACAATGGCCTCGAGGGTAAGATTGTTTGGGTTGGTGTATGTAAAGGTCTTCTCATTAGCCTGGTTATGACAGAGTCTCTTCTTGCCAGTGACCATCGTGTAGTCCACTTTGACCTCCTTTGGGGCAGTCGCATCCCTCAGCACCAGGTCAGAATCAAGATTCCCCTGTTCTGTCATCACCCCAAGATGGATGCGTGTTACCATCAATTTGTTTTTGTAATAGACCGTTAATGACTGGCCATTTACCTCAGCGCGTAGTTGATGGTTGGGCGATTCGAATTTGTCTTTTCCAAAACAGCACACGCACATCACTGTTGGGAAAAGAATGAACAGAATAAGACGTCTCATGACTTTTATAGTTTTTGGTTATTGAAGGATGATTGCGTCGATGGCAATCATGCCATTTTTATTGATCAGTTGAATCTCGTGCTTGCCTTTTTTCAGTTTTTTTGATGTGAATACGACCGATTGGTGCTTCACATCCTTGCTTTCGGCAAAGGATACGTCACCCACGTGTTTGCCGTCTATCAGCACCTCCATCTTCCCTTTGTACATTCCTTGTGGGGCGATGATGCTGATTTTCTTTGCCTCAGCAGTGGCTGTCCAGGTGTCACCCACCTGATTGCTGAAGGATAGGTCATTGTTGAAGTCGCCTTCGTTGGTGTTGCTACGTCTGTCCCATCCAAACGTATGAACGCCAGGGTCGTCGTCATTGAACCATGCTTTGTCGTGGCTGATTCTCACCACTTTGTAACCATGCGCCAGATTCTGGTCATTGATTCCCTGAGTTGCAAAAGGCTCTCCCATTTGAATGGCCAATCCCTCGGCAGACTGTGTGAATGGAACATTAAGTCCAGTCTCCACCAATTCCACTTTATTGATTTTTCCTACTGAAGCAGATTGGCTGGAGAGTGGTGGCAGTACGATGGTTTCGCTTGACGGGTGGATGATGGTGGCATAGATGTATCCGCCCTGACGAGTATAGATGACGTGTTCGTCTCCCCATTGAGCGAAAGGGCGTGCACTATAGATGGCTTCCTTGTTGATGTCTATCCAGCGCCCCAGGTCCAAGCAGATTTGCCTTGCCTCATCGTCGATATTGCCTCTTCCACGCTGGGTGATGTTCAGGAGCAGGCAACCATTGCGAGAAACGTTCTGCATGAGGCGCGTGACGATTTCTTCTGCACTGCGATACTTTGCTCCTTGCTGATAATGCCATTCTTGCAGGCTCACCTCTGTTTGGAAAGGAAAAGCCATGATGTCATCCTCGGTGTAGAATTCGGTGCTTTTGACCAAGGATCGGTCCACGATACCTACCATGTGGGGGTTGTGCTGAAAACTGTTGTAGCGGCCGCCGACTCCTTTGAAAGTGGCCACCACCTCCCTGTGTCCTTCAGTTCGTTTGTCAGCGATGTTGTAGAAGTTGGCAATGATTTGAGGTGTGAGTTTCCCCAGTCCCATGTCAATGCCCAGATCTACTTGCGAGTCTCCAGCGTGGTCGTCAAAGTAAATCATGTCGGGCTGATATTTGCGTATGGCATCGTCGACACGCCACATGAATTGGTTGGCAAAGGGGCTCTCCAAAGAATGGCGTCCATCATGATGAACAGGTCCATAAAGGTCTTGGGGGTCCATGCCTTTCCACCATTTATCTGTACCATCGGGGTTGGGTTTGTAGCCATCAGCTTTCGTCAGCATAGCATCGTAAGGTACACCGGCCTTGTCGCCTTGTTTGTCGCTGGTGTATCGTACGGGCATGAACTGTCCCCAAGTGCGGGCTGGAGTATTATGGAAACCAATTCCGAAAGGCATGCCATGCTTTCTTGCCACTTTTTCCCAAATGCCGACTATATCCTGGTGCGGCCCTATGTTCACCGCATTCCACGGCTGGTATTTGCTGTCCCAGCAGTCAAAATTGTCGTGATGATTGCCTAAGGCTAAGAAGTAGCGTGCTCCCATCTTTTGGTAAAGTTCCATCAGGTCCTCAGGATTCCAAAGGTCTGTCTTCCAATCGTTGCAAAGTTCTTTATAACCATACTCGGATGGATGTCCGAAATGCTCACGATGAAATTTTGCTTGTGGATGGCCTTCCATATACATCCCGCGTGAATACCAGTCACCGTCCTCAGCCATCGATTGAGGATCCCAGTGCGACCATGCGCCCAGTTTTGCCTCGCGCCACCATGCAGGCGTGTTATACAGTCTGCTCAAGTTGTTCCAGTCTGTCGTATATCGACCTTGTTCAATAGTGAGGGGAGGGAGGTTCCCAATGTCTATAGATTCTTGAGCCCTTGTGTGAGTCATCGCCAGCGTCAGGGTGATGACCGTCAATAAACGATTGCTGATCATAAGAAACAGTTTTTTATTTTGTGCAAAAATAAAAAACAAATCGTTGATGATAGGTCAAAATATCATCAAAGAATAGGACAAAATTATGAATCGTTCAAATTCACGCTTTAATATTTTACCGGAATTATAGAATCAGCGAATTGTACCTATTGCAGAATCATCTTGAAAACAAAAAACTGATAGGTAATTTTTGTGAATCACTACTTGAGCACGGTTATGTTGGAATTGTTAGTGACAATAAAAGCGGGATGGCCAACTGGCCATTCCGCTCTATTCGCTAATTCAAAAATTCGTGATGAAAAAGAATTCTTGAACTATTTGATATCGATCTTGCGTGAGATCTTGGGCTCAACCTTCGGCTGCTCCTTGGGCAGGCAGATGGTCAGGATGCCGTGTTCAACCACAGCGTTGATGTTCTCCTTGTCCACATCGTCAGGCAGAATCAGTGTCTGCTGGTACTTCTCGTAAGAGAACTCGCGGCGCAGGTAGCGGTAGTTGTTCTCCTTCTGAGCGCCCTCGGGAGCCTCCTCCTTCTTCTCGACTTTCTTCTCAAGCTTGATCACCAGGTTGTTCTCCTCGTTCAGTTCAATGTCGAAGTCGTCCTTGCCCATACCAGGAGCGGCTACTTCTACCTTGTACTCCTTGTCGTTCTCGCTCACGTTGATGGCTGGAGCTGCGGTCTTGGCCTTAGCTGGTGCCAAAGCGGCGTCGAACAAATCGTTGAAGAAATCAGGGAACCAAACGTTGTTTTTTCTAACTGTTAACATAATCAATCCTCCTTAAGTTTTATTTTAGTTGTTAATAAATATCGATTTAGTTGTGAACGCCTCTGACCGTTGACCATTAACCGTTGACCGTTGACCGTTGGATTGCTTGTGATTCTTGATCTTTGGTTTTGCTTTCAGTCGTCCTCATCGGCGTTCACCCAATATGATGCAAATCGTGTGCCAAACCTTTTTTAGCACCAAACAACTAAAATTTGGCCATTGTTGCATGACAAAATTTCCAAATTAACTGACATTATGACATTGTTTGCTGTCGTTGGCCGTTCAGAAATCACGAACTCCCCTTCCATCTGAGGGGAGGAGTGCCGTAGACAAGGGTGTGGTAAGCACTGCTTAACGATTTTAGTAAGCATGTATAAGTAAAATTGTTAGCCCTTTGTTTTTGTTCAGAAGATAGACTAATTTTGCAGCGTATTATTTAAAAATTTATACAAAGAAACAGATTAAAGATTTTAATTGGTATTTAGACCAATTCACAGAAAATGTAGATGCCCATATTGATGGAGGCATCGGTAGTTATGTATTTTTGAGCAGTGACAGGAGTCATTCAGGTAGTAAGCATCGTTATTCCCTGAAGGATGTCAAGCCAATGGAAATGCCCCCTGCTTTTTCTATTCGAACACTGTCATAAGGGAATTATTTGTGACAACAAAAAAAAGAGGGATGGCTATTCGTGACCATCCCTCCTATTGGATAATTCAGTCGTTTGATCGTTCGTTATGAAAGCGAGATCTTGACCTATTTGATGTCGATTTTGCGTGAGATTTTGGGCTCCACCTTCGGCTGCTCCTTGGGCAGGCAGATGGTCAGCACACCGTGCTCAACCACAGCGTTGATGTTCTCCTTGTCCACATCGTCAGGCAGAATCAGTGTCTGCTGGTACTTCTCGTACGAGAACTCGCGGCGCAGGTAGCGGTAGTTGTTCTCCTTCTGAGCGCCCTCGGGAGCCTCCTCCTTCTTCTCGACTTTCTTCTCCAGTTTGATTACCAAGTTGTTCTCTTCGTTCAGTTCGATGTCGAAGTCGTCCTTACCCATGCCAGGAGCGGCTACTTCTACTTTGTACTCCTTGTCGTTCTCGCTCACGTTGATGGCTGGAGCAGCGGTCTTGGCCATAGCTGGTGCCAAAGCGGCGTCGAACAAATCGTTGAAGAAATCAGGGAACCAAACATTGTTTTTTCTAACTGTTAACATAATCTATCCTCCTTAAGTTTTATTTTAGTTGTTAATAAATATCAATTTAGTTGTGAACGCCTCTGACCGTTGACCATTAACCGTTGACCGTTGACCGTTGGATTGCTTGTGATTCTTGATCTTTGGTTTTGCTTTCAGTCGTCCTCATCGGCGTTCACCCAATATGATGCAAATCGTGTGCCAGACCTTTTTTAGCACCAAACAACTAAAATTTGGCCATTGCTGCATGACAAAATTTCCAAATCGTCTGACAATTTGTCTTTTTTATACCATTATCCTTTCATGCATCCACGAACTCCCCTCCCATCTGAGCGGAGTGATGGTTTGGAGTGGGGTTTTACCCTCACAAAAGCCTTTTTTTGCGATAGTCACGAATAATAGAATTATAGAATTTTGAAGGCATAGCTTAGTTTCATCACTTGGCAATTTCCTGGATAACTGGTGAATCGTGTAAACGAGTAAACGCACCCCAATGCTGAATGTTCAGCAATGGTAGTCAATCAATGGCTGTTTGCTCTATTCTTGAAAGATCCAATCCTCGACAGTGCGTGTGACAACACTTGGTGTCCAACACCAACAACATAAAAAAACTTCCAAACTAAAAAAAATGGTTTTATATTTGGAGAAATAAACTATTTTCTTTATTTTTGCAAAGTCTTTCGGGCGGAGTGGTCTTGTGCTACTCCTATCCGATATAACCAGGGAAGCGTTTTTTGCTTTCATCCTTTCTAATGAAATCGCCAAATTTCTACACTACATGAAGGATGGAGTCAACAAGACGCTCATGTGTTGGTATATACCTATGGCATGCTCTCACGCTGCTGTTCTATATGCTCAACAGCGTGGGATTATTGTTGTTTTTTCATTTCATGTACGGTGTTTGGCGATACCGATTAGAAGGTGAATCAAAAACAAGACTCACGCTTTTTCTGTACCCAAACTAATACTGCTATTTCGGGGTCTTGATAGCACCATAATCATTCATTAGTTTCTTTAATCATCTATGAAGAAAATCCTTTTACCAGTGGTTTTGGCAATGTTGGGGACGAGTATGTTCACCAGTTGCTCAAACGACGAGTCCTTGGCTGTTGACAAGGTCAGCAACTACAAGGAAAACTTCGAGAAGGTCTTCGGCCAGGTGAGCCCCGGCCAGAACTTCAACACGCAGAAGACCCTGTCCATCGAGTCTTCTGTGACCGACATGCAAGGCAACTACACGCTCCGCGTCTATGACGGCGTTCCGAGCCGCAAGGGTTCCTCGCTCCTGGGCAAGTTCGAGAACCTCAGCGCCAACGGCACCTCCACCGTTCAGGTAGGTGTCAGCAAGACCACGAAGCACATCTACTGCATCGCCGACAACGGTGAGGTCCGCCAGTCCCTTTCCGCCCAGGTGGCCTCCAAGGCCAGGGTGACTGCCAAGTTCGATGCCGCTGATGGCGCACCGACCGAAGCCCCCGCTTACAGCGACGACCAGTTATCGACCGTCACCATCGCCTTCGAGGACCTTGGTTCGACCGACGACTTCGACTTCAACGACGCAGTGGTCAAGGTGGAGTACGCCACAGGTACCGGCGTGGCCAACGTCACGCTGATGGCAGTGGGTGCCGTGCTGCCCCTCAAATTGTATTATGTCGGTGGTCGTCAGGCCGAGCCTCTCTTCGACGGCCAGGAACTGCATGCCGCCATGGGCTACGACCAGGACATGATGATCAACACCAACAGGAAGGCCCAAGGCAAAAACGATGGTGTTGACAACGTGTCATTCGTGACCTGCGAGATCGACGTGCCAGAGGACTTCACCATCGGTGAGGACGGCGCGCCCTTCCTCCTTGAGGTGGATGGTGTGCAAGACCAGCGCCAGATCACAGCCAGCACGGAGTATGGCGCCATACCGCAGGTGCTGGTGACGGGCAAGTACTACGACGAGCAGACCAGGACCAGTTACCTCTGGCGCTGGCCGAAGGAGCGTGTTCGCCTCAACCTCGCCTTCCCGACCATCGCCGAGTGGATGGCAGATGCCACCAACCTCGCCTTCCTCGCCGCCGGTGTGGAGTCGAACCTCTACGACGGCTACGACCCGACCGTGGTGGATGAGCAGCCACAGCAGCCCACCACTGAAACCCCTGAAGGCCTCGAGGCCGTTGACCTCGGCCTGCCATCGGGCACGAAGTGGGCGAACATGAACGTGGGCGCGGAGTCCCCCGAGGACTACGGCGGCTACTACGCCTGGGGTGAGACCGAAGAGAAGGACTGGTATGACTGGAGTACCTACATCCACTGTGACGGGTCAGCTGGCACTTGCCACGACCTCGGTGATGACATCGCCGGCACGGAATACGATGTTGCCCATGTGAAGTGGGGCGGCGACTGGCAGATGCCGACATTAGACCAGTTAAAAGAACTGCTTGACAACACCACAAGCACATGGACGACTCAGAACGGCGTGAATGGCAGGCTGTTCACCGGCACCAACGGCAACAGCATCTTCTTGCCTGCCTCGGGCTACCGCAGGGATAACTATCTCGGCCACTGGTACAACGGCTACTATTGGTCTTCGACGCGGCTTCCGTGGTACTCGGACCGCGCCTATGAACTCTTCTTCAGCTCGCTCTACGCGGACTGGGACGACTACGGCGACCGCTTCTACGGCCAGAGCGTCCGTCCTGTCCACAGAAAATAGTGCATCCTTCCCCGAGTGTCCGTGTTCCCACTCGGCGTTGTCGGGGCGCGGGTTGGCGGTGGGGCGCAGGTCCCCAGACCTGCATCCCAGCCCCACGGCCGGCCCGCGAGACGACAACGCCGCGAGCTATCTAAAAACAAGCAATGACGGGGTGAGGGATTCATCACAAACGCTGCGGCTTCTTTTAGGTCGCAGCGTTTTTTTGCGCTTTTGAATGTTGTATTTTTGTTCGGGTGGCGAATGCGTCAGAAAGCGCATTGCGGGGTACGCAGGCATCTTGCCTGCGATGATGATTTGCGCATCCTCCAGACGCGTCGCAGGCTAGAAGCCTGCGTACCCCCCTATCATCATTGACCATTGACCAATCCTCAATAACCCTAACCCATAACCTACTCAACGATGTATTCGTTGACGGTCATGGTTTCGCGGTCGAACTGTGCGCCGATTTTCACCACTTTGCGTCGGTCGGTCGAGTAGGGCAGAGCGTAGTTGTGGCTGTTGATTTGGTCGATGGCTTCGCGCGCGGTACCGTTGACCTTGAGTTCGAAGACATAAATCGCTTCAGGCATCTGCACCACAAAGTCAACGCGGCCTCCGGCACACTTTACTTGTGTTTGGGCATAGACATTGAGCATGTTGAAGATGAGCCAGAAAGTATATTCGTAGAAGCCCTCGTAGTTTTTCACTTCCTCTAATTTCTTCTTGAAGCCTTCCACGTAGGGTATGCCGGCGAGGAATGCCTTCAGTTCGTTCATGGCAAGATGGATGTCGTCCTTCTTCAATGCGCGCCAGAACCTCAGGGCAAAGCCTTGTGTGTCGAAACGTTTCAAGCCAGTGTATGTGGGAATAAGTCCATCAACCAATCCCGTCCGCACCTCATTGTTAGGGATAGCAAGGATGAATGAGTTCGACATGCGGTCGTAGTCCTTGATGGTGATATAGCCACTTTGGTAGAGCAAGGGAAGTGCGTCCTCCATATTTTCTGTGGGTCGATCGAATGCGGTGGCAGGTGCCTCGACGTGGTCCATTGTAGTGATATCGGTATGGAAGCGTTCCATCTGTCGGATGAGGAAGGATGGTGTGCCGCTGTCGAACCAATAGTTATCTACAAATTGGTTGTTGAAGCATTTCAGAATGCTGTATGGATTATACACGTCAGGTGATTTGCCGGCGAATCGGTAGCCGTCGTACTGCATTTTGAGTTTGGCGTGCATTTCCTCGGGCGTACACTCGTATTCCTCGGCGAGCATGGCGATGTCGGGAGCCATGTCGTTGACGAACTCTTGCTCGGTGATGCCGCAGATGGCGGCGTATTTCGGAAGCATGGAAATGTTGTTGAGGTTGTTGATGGTGGAGAAGATGCTGAGTTGCGAGAACTTGGTGATGCCGGTGATGAAGCAGAAGCGGATAATCGCCTCGTTGGCTTTGAGCGGTTGGTAGAACTCCTGCATCACACGGCGGTATTCGGGCAGCATCTCCTCTTCGTGCAGGACATCAAGCAGCGGTGCGTCGTACTCGTCGATGAGGACCACAACCTGCTTGCCTGTCTTTTCGTAGGCGCGGCGAATCAGACCAGCGAGGGTATCACCGGGCGTCAACTCATTGTCTTTCTTACCATACACTTCGGTATATGGATCGAGCAACAACATTATCACCCGTTGTAATTCTGCAGTAGTCGCGCGGTCCTTGGCTCTGCTCAAATCGATATGGATGACGGGGTACTGCTCCCATTCCGTTTCCAAGTCCATGATTTTCAAACCTTCGAAGAGTTCACGCTGTCCTTTGAAATAGGAGGCGAGTGTGGTGGTGAGCAGGCTCTTACCGAACCTGCGTGGGCGGCTGAGGAAGACGAATTTCGTCTTGATTAACTCCCATACCAAGTCTGTCTTGTCGATATAGACGTAATTGCCTTTCCTGATTTCAGAAAAGGTCTGTATGCCTACTGGGTATCTTCTTGTCATCTTGTTCGTTGTGATTGGTTCTTCAAAATGCAAATATATATCTTTTTATTGATTTATGCTTTCGGAAATCAAGAATTTTGAACTATTCCTTACAACCTTTAATCTTGCATAGTTCTGGAATAGGTTTGCGAAATCCGTAGGTGCATTCAGCTTCGCTTCATGTACCTACGGTTATTAAGAGGTGTCCCTTTCAGGGACATGGGAAGTGGGGAGGTTATCTTGAGAGAGCCGTAGGTGCATTCAGCTTCGCTTCATGTACCTACGGTTATGAAGAGGTGTCCCTTTCAGGGACATGGGAGGTGGAATTTTATGTGCAAAAAAGCGTAGAATCAATGAACAATGCTTAATGGTCAATGTTCAAAAATGCGATTGAGCGAGGGCAGAACCAAGCTTGCTTGAGCTATGCCGAGCGTGAGCATTTTAGGCGAAGCCAATGGTCAATGTTCAATGATTTAGAACAATCTGTAGATGAATCTGATGTTGGCGACGGGCCAGGCCTTGATTTTGGAGAAGGTGTTGAGGGTTTTGTTGACATCACCGTCTTTGGTGGTCGTTACTTCCAACCAGTCGTCGCTAAGTGGCGACCATGCCTCCACCTTGGGTTTTCCCCAGAACACCACGCCGAGGTCGCAGGCCACGTTGAAGCGGTGGTTGGCAGGGACGGAACGGCCGAAGCCCAGTCCCACATAGGGTTTGAAGGTGTTGACCTTGAGTTTGGCATGCGCGATACCGTCGGTCCCAGGGAAGACGATCTGTTCGCCGATCTCGAGTCCGTCCCCAGGGTTGAGCGGTTCGGTGTTCTCTGCGGTCAGCAGGTCTTCCTTGCCGAGGTAGAATCCGCCGGTGATGTGGAAGGCGCAGTTGTTGAACGGGTAGATTTCGGCCAGGAACTTGAAGTCGGTCATGTGCATCTTGGCTTTGGCCTCCACCTCGTTCCACGTTCCATCATTGGAAGTGTAGTTCACGTCGCCTTTGAAACTGAACTGCGGCAATGAGGTAAAGCCCGTGCGCAGTGTGACGTAGCGCGTCAGCGGTGCGGAGATGGAGAAGCCCCAGCCAGTGCTTCCTGCCTCGAATTCGGCCGAGAGGTGGTTGAAGATGTAGTTGTCCTGTGCCTGTATGGCCCTGGGTTGCATGAACAATGCAAGAACCAGTACGATAATGGTGTTTTGGAGTCTCATGTGAAAGTCTTTTTTAGGTTAGTAATTGGATACTGCAAAAATATAACAATCACATGATAATCACCAAGTATTTTCGGGAAAAAGTGGATTATTAAGTCTGATATTTGAAGAGAATATAAAATTGTGATTCATCATTTACAGCCTCTTCTTTCGAGTTCATATCTTTTTGTTTTATCCCGAATTATAGAATTAGCGAATTTTTCTCTTTGCAGAATCATCCCATCAAGAGGTCGCAAGCGACCAAAAGAATTGAGAGAATGAATCCCACGATGGAAATATACGATTGAAGGGAAGAATTTAGTTATTCTTTACCATGGTAGGATGGATGGGCGTTATCGGGATTGATGACCAACTTCTCCACGACGATTTCAGGATCCACCATCACTACTTTCAGCGTATGCTTGCCTGGGGTAGTGATGTTGAGATCGATGCTCAGCCAGCGGAGGTTGTCGAAGACCTCGCTACGCATGTGCTGCCGGAATCCAGAGAGGTAGATGTCGCTGGCTGGTCTTGGGAGTGGTTTCAGCACCTGTGAACGTGCGATGTTCTCCTTGGTGTATTCATTGAAGGTGTCTACATACCCTTGTCGGGCATCCACAATCTGTGTCTCGCCATCGTCGATGCGGATGCCGATGCGCAGTCCGCGCGCGGGATTGACATCATTGGTCGGCAAGATGCCGAGCGCAAGTTTCTGTTTTCCTGCTTGACTGAAGTTGACATCATATTCAAGCGTCGCTCCATCGCCTGCAGGACGGCTCTTTGCCGTTACCGGTTCAATGCCCATGTTGCCCTTACCTCGTCCAAGACCGGGGAGGAAAGTCCATTTCGCGTCGTCTGTCGCTGTCCTGCGCGTATAATCATGAGCCATAATCGCCATCTCTGACGGTTCGACTATCTCATGACCCTTGACATCGCTGACCTTCGGGAGAGTGTTGTCGTTGGGCATAGACCACTGCCTGTAACCGATGTGCTTGTCGAGCATCATACCGTTCCATTTTCCTCCGGCGATTTCTTTGTTGTATTTCTCGGTCAACTGTTTATCGCGCTCAAACAGTTCCTTCATGGTGACAGAGTCGCCCATGGTTGCAGCCAGATAGATCTTTGCCACTCCGGCACTCGCCACAGCGGGATATTCCACCAGTTGGAAGAAAGCGTCCTGCATCTCCATAGGCATTTTTTTTGAGAGGGAGATGGTGCGTTGTTCCAGAGCATCCCAACGCTCGTACATACGCTGCGCCTCTCCAGTCTCGACACTGTAGATTCCGACCCTCTGCACTTCGGGTTTGCGTTCGAGGTTCATTTTTGAATAGTCCGTGACGATGTCGGCAATCTCTCTCGCATACTCTCCACCGAAGATGCTTCGAGCCCAATCCACCATATACTGGTCGATTTTGTCAGCAGGATAATCATCGGGGTTCCATGCATAGTGCATGATGAAGTCGATAGGCATCTCCTTAGGCTTCAGGTCGCCTACATTGATAATCCAGATACGGTCGATGCCCGTGCTGTATGCAAGGTTGAGTTGTTCTCGTATTTTCGCTGCTGTGGTGGTGTTTACCCAGCGGTCGTTCCATGGTCCGCCATTCATGTCGATGTGGTAATACATGCCCATGCCGCCCTTGCGACCGCGTTCCTTCTCTGGTCCTGTACGTCGCACAAATCCCCAGTTGTTGTCGCAGAAGAGTAGGGTGACATCGTCAGGCACAGTAAAGCCTGCGTCGTAATATCTTTGCACTTCAGTGAAGATGGCCCATAGCTGTGGAACCTCACTGGCGGGTTTTCTATACACCTTCTCTATGATGCGGCGTTGGCCGTCCACCACATCCTTGAGCGTCTTCATATTGTCTTCGTCATCTCCCTTGCCCATGGCCACGTCGCCATCGCCACGCATACCGATGGTGATGATGTTGTCGTACAACTTGTTTCGTTCCAGACCTTCCTCGAAGAACTTGTCGAGCTTCTCCTTGTTGGTACTGTAGTCCCATGCGCCGACACTGTCCTTGCGATAGACGTATTCCTTGTGTGCTCTCATCATGGGCTCATGATGTGAAGTTCCCATGACGATGCCCATATCGTCGGCCATTTGTGGAGATAGAGGGTCGTCTTCGTTGAAACGGCTGTCCCACATTGCAGGCCAGAAGTAGTTGGCTTTCAGACGAAGCATCAGTTCGAAGATACGGGCATAAGCCTTGGAGTTGATACCTCCGAACTGTTGGTTGCACCATGTGCCGAAGGATGGCCATTCGTCGTTGATGAAGATGCCACGATATTTCACTTTGGGTTCACCATCGGTATAGATACCTTCACGGACAAAAAGCCTGTCGTGCTTCTGGATGGGAACATCTGCCATCCAATACCATGGAGAGACACCCATCTGTCGTGATAGCTCATAGATGCCATAAATCGTGCCCCGTTTGTCGGAGCCAAGGATGACGAGTTTTCCTTTGTCGGTGAAAATAAGATACTGCTCCCACTTACCCTCAAGTTCCTTACATTGTTTGGGGTATCGTTTGGCGAGTTTGCTCTTACCTGTCGTTGCCACGATGATTGGAGCGCATTCACTGCCTGTCACAGCCTTGAGGTCGTGACGAAGATTGCCGACGGCGATATGCACGCCTTTCCAGTCTTTAGAATCATAGACTACGGTGTCGCTTACACCAGTGAGTTCCAGGTCGGACGCTGAAGTGCGTTTGAATGTCACAAAGTCTGTGGCTTGTGCAAGACTGACGGAAATGAGAAGCAATATGATGCTTGTGATTCTCTTGAACATTTTTTTAAATTAAGAGTTAAGTATCGTAGCTCAGGACATCGTTTACACTTTTTGTATCCCTTAGAAGGGGGTCATAAAAGTATACACACCCAGTATCCAGATGGGTCCCCTCCGCTAAGAAAACCTATTCAGCATGCTGATTCCTAAGGA
>JAFWPH010000005.1 GCA_017509605.1 Bacteroidaceae bacterium
TATGCTCATTGAGGCCAACGTCTTGAACGGCAAGGTGGTGATGACCAGCATGGACATCACGAACCACCTCGACCAGAGGGTGGTGGCTCGCCAATTGCGGCGTTCCATCCTCAATTACATGAAAAGCGATGACTTCCGTCCCGCTTTCACGGTTGAGCCCGGGCGTATCAGTGACCTTTTCGAAAAGATTGCCCCACCAGTGGATATGTTCACTAACGATTCACCCGATGAACTGAAGCCCAAAATCAACTGAGCCAGGATGCGGGAAGAATGATTAAGACGCAGCAAACAAACTTCCATCTTCACTTCAGAAAATTCAACAATATCAGAGGAACTATGCGAGAATACAACAAAAGATTTATCTACTTCATCTGCATGGTGTCGGCCATGGGCGGTTTGCTCTTTGGTTACGACTGGGTAGTGATTGGCGGTGCGAAACCGTTCTATGAGCTCTATTTCGGCATCAGCGAGTCACCGTTGATGCAGGGTGTGGCCATGACGACCGCCTTGGTGGGTTGTCTTGTGGGCGCCATGGTGGCAGGTGCCGCCGCCGACAAGTATGGCCGTAAGCCATTGCTGAGTGTAGCAGCCGTGCTGTTCACCGTTTCGGCAGTTGGCACAGGACTGTTCAATGACTTCACCTTGTTCAATATCGCCCGTTTTGTAGGTGGCGTGGGTATCGGAGTAGCCTCCGCCTTGTCGCCGATGTATATCGCAGAGGTGAGTCCCGCCGCCATCCGTGGCCGGATGGTAAGCCTGAACCAGATGACCATCGTCCTGGGTATCCTCGGCGCTCAGATCGTGAACATGCTGTTGGCGAGGGACACTTCTGTGGTGGAGAATCAGGCTTGGAATGTGGAGTGGGGATGGCGTTGGATGTTCTGGGCCGAGACGGTGCCCGCCGCGCTGTTCCTGCTAATGAGTTTCTTTATACCGGAGAGTCCCGTTTTCACGAAGATGAAAGAAGGGGCTGCGCTGGGGGATGCCTCTATGTCGCAGCATGGGGCACCGCTTGAAAGTTACCAAAAGGCGGGTTTGCGTGAGCTGTTCCAGCATAAGTACGGCCGTGTGTTGTTGCTCGGCCTTGTGATAGCCGTGTTCCAGCAATGGTGCGGCACGAACGTCATATTCAACTATGCCCAAGAGATCTTTGTTGGCGCGGGTTTCGATGTTGACGGCATGTTCATCAACATCGTGATTACGGGTATCGCCAATGTGGTGTTCACCATTGTTGCCCTCTACACCATTGAGAAATGGGGCCGACGGACATTGATTCTGTTGGGCGCCGGTGGTTTAGGCCTGATTTATCTCACCCTCGGCACCTGTTATTTCCTGGGTGTGACGGGCATACTCATGGTGGTTCTGGTGGTGGCGGCCATCTCGGTCTATGCCATGACCCTCGGCCCTGTCACGTGGACTTTGCTGGCCGAAATATTTCCTCACAAGATACGTGGCATCGCTATGGCGACCTGTACTTTCGCCCTTTGGGTGGGTTGCTGCACGCTCACTTTCTCTTTCCCGTCGATGAACGCGGCTTTGGGCAGCAGCGGCACATTCTGGATCTACAGTGCCATTTGCTTCTGCGCCTTCGTCTTCCTCTTGCAAAGATGTCCTGAGACCAGGGGAAAGAGTCTGGAAGAGTTGGAAAAGGAACTGGTAAACAATTAATTAGAAACTCCTAAAACGCACATATCATGGTAAAAGCATGGAGAGAACAAGTGACTATCCCGACCTACACTGTTGGGAAGCCGGAGAAGAACCCGATGTTCTTGGAGAAACGAGTCTATCAAGGTAGCAGCGGGGTGGTCTATCCCTATCCCGTCATCGAGACGATGAGCGACGAGAAGGTCGATCAGGAGTATCAAGCCGTTTGGTTGGAGAACGAGTATATCAAGGTGATGATACTGCCAGAACTGGGTGGTCGAGTGCAGATGGCCTACGACAAGGTCGCCAACCGCCATTTCGTGTATTACAATCATGTCATCAAGCCCGCATTGGTAGGACTGCTGGGTCCATGGATCAGTGGTGGTATTGAGTTCAACTGGCCTCAGCACCACCGTCCCTCCACCTTTATGCCTGTTGACACATGTATTGAGGAGAATGCCGACGGATCTGTCAGTGTGTGGGTGAGCGAGATGGAGCGTATGTTCCACCAGAAGGGAATGGCAGGGTTCACACTCCGCCCTGGCTGCGCCTATCTGGAGATTAAGGGCAGGCTATACAACCGCACCGATGTGCCACAGACCTTCCTCTGGTGGGCGAATCCCGCTGTGGAGGTGAACGATGCCTACCAGAGCGTATTCCCGCCCGACATCAACGCTGTGTTTGACCATGGCAAGCGTGCAGTCTCGTCGTTCCCCATCGCCACTGGGACCTATTACAAGATGGACTACTCGTCAGGTGTGGACATCTCGAACTACAAGAACATCTACGTGCCGACGAGTTATATGGGCGTGAATTCCCGTTTCAACTTCGAGGGCGGTTATGAGAACGACACCAAGGGAGGCATGCTGCATGTGGCCTCTCACCATTTCTCGCCTGGCAAGAAGCAGTGGACGTGGGGCAACGGTGACTTCGGACGCGCCTGGGACCGCAATCTGACCGACGAGGCGACACCTGAGGAGATGGAACAATGGGGTATCGACCGCAAGGGTTTCCGTCCCTACATAGAGCTGATGGCCGGTGTCTATACTGAGAACCAGCCCGACTTCTCTTGGCTGATGCCCTACGAAGAGAAGCAGTTTACCCAATACTTCATGCCTTATCGTGAGCTGGGTGTGGTGAAAGAGGCAAGCAAAGACTTCGTATTGAACATTGAACATTTACCATTGACCGTTGGGCATTCTTCCGTGCGGTTCAAGGTCTTTGCTACCTCGGAGCAAGAAGTCAGGGTGGTGTTGCGACGCGACAATGGCGACGACTACTACAATCAAGTTGTGAAGATAGGTCCAGAGACGATTCTTGACGAGACTGTGGATATTCAGGATGCCCGTTTCGATGAGTTGGATTTCTATATCTTAAAGGTCAGCCACAGCGCTCCTCACACGTTGGTTGATGGCCAATATTCAATGGCCAACGGCCAATGGCTTCACTGGCATGCCGAGGCCGACGAGATCCGTCCTGTTCCCGACAGCGCAGAGGCCGCCCTACTGCCAGAGCAGGTGAAGACCAACGAACAGCTCTACCTGACAGGCCTTCATTTGGAGCAGTACCGCCATGCCACCTGGCTGCCTACCGACTACTATGAGGAAGCCTTGCGCCGCGACCCCAACGACATCCGTTGTCTGAATGCGCTCGGTCTGTGGTATATCCGCAAGGGACGTTTCGCCAAGGCAGAGGGGTATCTGCGCAAGGCCGTGAAACTCTCTCAGAAACGCAATCCCAACCCCTACGACAGCGAACCTATTTTCAATCTCGCTCTGGCACTGAAATATCAGGGTAAGAACGACGAGGCATACGAGTTTTTCTGGAAAGCGACCTGGAGCAAGGCTTGGGCCGATGCCGGCTACTTCGAAGCCGCTAAAATCAGTGTGGCACAAGGTCGCTTTGAGGATGCCCTCGATGAGATTGACCGTTGTCTGTACAACAACTGGCACAACCACAAGGCGCGCGCTCTGAAAGCCACCGTGTTGCGCAAACAGCAAGAGGGCAAACAGAAGGGCGGTCTGCAGATGGGCAGTTCGAAAGATCTGAACGATCGTCTTGCACTCATTAAGGAATCGCTCAAACTCGACCGTTTCAACTATGGCATCCTCTATGAGCAGTATCTGCTGAGCAAAGACAAGGACGTGCTGAAGCAGATGGTGGAGATGATGCACGGTAATGTCTATAACTATCACGAACTGGCTCTTGACTACGCCCAAGCCGGACTTTGGCAGGAAGCCGAGGAGGTGCTGACCATCCCATCCGTGGCAAAGAAGTTGAAGAAAGACTCACCGCTAACCTTGTATTATTTAGGTTACTTCAAGTTACATCAAGGCGATGCAGTTGAGGCCAACGCATGGTTTGAGCAGGCAGAAAAGCAAGCAGCGGACTATTGTTTCCCCAATCGCTTGGAAGACATTCAGGTTCTCGAAATGGCCAAGGTGGTGAATCCCGACGGGGCTAAGGCTCCCTATTACCTCGGTTGCCTCTATTATGCCGCCCGCCAGTACGACATTGCCATCGAGAATTGGGAACGCTCAGCCCACCTCGACCCGTCGTTCCCAACCGTCTGGCGTAACCTTGCCTTGGGACGCTTCAACAAGCAGGACCGTCAGGAAGAAGCTTTGGCCTGCATGGAGAAGGCGTTCGAACTCGACAAGAATGACGAGCGCGTCTTCATGGAACTCGACCAGCTCTACAAGCGCTTGCATCGTCCTCACCAGGAGCGTCTCGCCTTCTTGCAGAAATATCCCAAACTGATTCAAAGGCGTGACGACCTTGTGCTGGAGGAGATAACCCTTCTCAACCAGACCGGTCATTATGAGGAAGCCATGCAGAAGCTCGATGCCCACACGTTCCATCCTTGGGAAGGAGGTGAAGGCAAGGTGTCGGCGCAGTACCAGATCTGCCGTGTGGAACTGGCTAAGCAGGCCATTGTCGGTAAAGAATATGAGAAGGCTGTCCGATTGCTCAGCGAATGTCTGGATTATCCGCATCATCTCGGCGAGGGCAAGCTCTACGGCGCTCAGGAGAACGATTTCTATTATCTGCTCGGTGTGGCCTATGACGCCCTTGGCGAGAAGGAGAAAGCTGTGGAGTGCTGGGAAAAGGCCACGAAAGGTCCGCAGGAACCAGCTGCCGCCATGTACTACAATGACGCCAAGCCCGACAAAATCTTCTATCAGGGACAGGCGCTCTACAAACTCGGACGTGAGGGTGAGGCTCATGGACGTTTCTACCGTCTCATCAACTATGGTAAGCAGCACATCTTTGAAAAGCAAGTGATGGACTACTTCGCTGTCTCACTGCCCGACCTGCTTATATGGGAGGACTCGTTGGATGTGAAGAACCTCATCCACTGCAAATATATGCTTGCCCTTGGTTACTACGGTATGGGGGACATGGAACATGCGCTCAGATACCTTGGAGAAGTCGAGGCCCTCGACAACAATCACCAAGGCATCCAGCAGTTGCGTACACTGATTGATTTGAAACTCTGAGGATGGACTGTGTCGGGCTCAGATGCCCGCTCCGTCGGTGAGGACCATGCTGACAGCCCTGCCCTGCTGCACATGTGAGTAGGGCGGGAGGCTTTGCGTCTGCCAGATGTTGCCGCCAATGACACTGTCGTGTCCAATGGTGATGCGTCCGAGAATCGAAGAGTTGCTATACACCGTGACATTGTCCTCAAGGATAGGATGCCGTGGTATATTGAGCGGATTGCCGTCAGCGTCGAACTTAAAGCTTTTGCTGCCGAGCGTGACACCTTGGTATAGACGGACATGATTGCCGATGATGCAGGTCTCGCCTATCACCACTCCGGTACCGTGGTCGATGCTGAAATACTCACCGATCTTGGCTCCCGGATGGATGTCGATACCCGTGCGGCTGTGTGCCAATTCGGTGATGATGCGCGGTATGACAGGCACTCCCAACTCTAATAGCAGATGGGCCACACGGTAATGAAGTAGAGCGATGATGGCGGGGTAGCAGAAAATGACCTCCTCGTAGGTCCGTGCGGCGGGGTCGCCGTCATATACAGCCTTGACATCGGTGCATGCCACCCGTTTCAGTTCAGGCAGGGCATCAATGAATCTCATGGCGATTTCCTCAGAGCGGTGACGCACATCCGGCACCTCGTCTTTGGCAAAGGACTGCAGTCCGAATCCTATCTCCTCACTGAGCAATCCGTAGAGTTCCTCCACCCTCACACCAATAAAATACTCCTGCATATTCGAGCAGTAACTGCCTTCTCCGAAATAGCCGGGGAAGACGATGGCCTTCACCAGTTCGATGATTCGGCGCAGGCTGTTGAGCCTTGGCAACTGGCTGTCCTGTTGGGGTATGTAGGGGTATTTGCTGCAATCGGTATCGGACAACAGCGCTATATTCTTTCTCAGAAGGTCTGTGATTTCCTTGTTGTACATAGTCGAATGTTCTTTTTTATGCAAAAATACAGCATTTTGACATAAAAAGTAGTATATTTGCCAAAAAACGAGACTTAAAAAGATGAAAGCAAAAGAAATACTGGCCTTTTTCAATACACTCAACGCCAACAACAACCGTGACTGGTTTCATGCCCATAGGGCTGAATACGATGAGCTTCGCGCCGACTTCGAGGCGGGCATCGCCAAGGCTATTACCATGATTGCGTCGTTCGACCCTTCCATAGCGCACCTGCAAGTGAAAGACACCACCTACCGCATCAACCGCGACATCCGCTTCAGTAATGACAAGTCGCCTTATAAGACGCATCTCGGCGCCTATATCGCGGCGCATGGCAAGAAGGCGTTGCATGGAGGCTATTACATCCATTTGGAGAACGACAACTGCCTTCTCGCCTGCGGCAACTACTACCTGCCCACCCACATCCTCAACGCCTGCCGTTGGGAGATGGTGAACAACGTGGACACCCTGCGTGAATGTGTGGATAACGAGCAGTTCAAAGAGGTTTTCCAGGACAACTTAGGCAACCAGCCCAGGTTGAAGACCTGTCCTCACGGCTTCCCCAAGGACTTCCCGTATGTGGAGTTCTTGAAGATGAAGGACTACTGTATGTGGGTGAACGTGAGCAACGACTTCTTCGAAGGCGACGGATGGTTGAAGGAAGCTGAGAGGGTGTTCAAGACCGCCAAGCCCTTCATGGACTTCATCAACAACGTCATCGACGACTACGAATGAGGTGAGGTCATTGATGGACAGAACAACTCATTGCTCGGTTCATCTTCTGTAAGAACAGCGTTCGTTACAGTCCACGGGCTTTGAGAAGGCCGGATGCGTCGGGCTCAGCCATGCCGGTGAAGTCGGTGAACATCTGCATCAAGTCGCCAGTATTGCCCCGGCTCAGTACCTTCGCACAGAAATCCGCGCCGGTGGCGGGATTGAGCGCACCGCGCTGTTTGAAGATGTCGGCGACATTCACGGCCAACACCTCGGTCCAGAGGTAGCTGTAATATCCGGCCGCATAACCGCCTCCCCACACGTGGTTGAAATAGCTGGTGCGGTAGCGTGGTGGAATCTGAGGGTCGAGCAGTCCCACTTGCTTCAGGGCTTCCTCCTCGAAAGCGGCGGCTTCTTCTGCCGACGGGATTTTGCTTGAAGGCAACATGTGCCATGCCATATCGAGACAGGTTGCAGCAAGGTTCTCGCCCAACGCATAAGCCGGCTGGAAGGTTATGCTCTTGAGCATACGCTCTTTCAGGTCGGTTGGCATTGGCTCTCCTGTCTCATAATGAAGCGCATAATGGTCGAATATCTCTGGTATGGACGCGAACGACTCATTGAATTGTGATGGCATCTCCACAAAGTCGCGTGCCACGCTTGTGCCGCTGAGACGGTTGTATTGGCAGTCGGAGAGAATCCCGTGCAATGCATGTCCGAACTCATGGAACATCGTGGTCACCTCATCCCATGTCAGCAGGGATGGTTTGCCTTCCGGGGCTTTCGCGCTGTTGCACACATTGAAGATGATGGGTAGCTGATTGTACTGACGGCTCTGTTTGGCGAATCCGTCCATCCATGCGCCGCCGCGTTTAGTTGGCCGTCGGAAATAGTCGCAGCAGAAGAGGGCCTTTGACTTTCCTTCCTTGTCGAACACCTCGAAGGCTTTCATGTCGGGATGGTAGAGTGGGATATCGGTTCGCTCCTTGAATGTGAGTCCATAAGCACGGTTTGCGGCATAGAACACACCGTTGATGAGTACGCTGTCGACGTTGAAATAGGGTTTCACCTCATCATCGCTTACATCGAGCTGCTGTTTCTTCATCTTAGCAGAATAGTAGAACCTGTCGTAGGGTTGGAGCTGGAAGTCGCCTCCCTCGGTCTGGCGTGCGAATTCCTCGATGGCACGGGTCTCGGCGTCAGCCTTTGGTTTGTATTGTGCGATGAGGCTCTTGAGAAAGTCATAAACGTTCTCGGGTGTCTTGGCCATGGTGTTCTCCAAGGAATATTCGGCATAATTTGTATAACCCATCAGCTCGCCTTTTTCCGCCCTCAGTTTGGCAATCTCGCTGACGATGGAATAGGTGTTGTAATCGCCTGTGCCATCTGAGCGGTGTATTGAGGCTTCGTACACCTTTCGGCGCAGTTCGCGATTGTCAAGACTGGTCAACAGTGGTTGCTGTGTGGTGTTGACAATGACGATGGCATAAGGGGCCTTTCCACCACGGCTTTCCGCGTCTTTTTTGCATTGTTCGATATCGGCATCGGTGAGTCCAGCCAGGTCTTCCTTGTTATCCACCCAAACGACAGCACCATTTGTGGCTTCCTGTAACATGTCACCCCATTTCTGCTGCAATTCTGAGATACGCAGGTTGATCGCTTTCATCCGCTCCATCTTGTCATCTGTTAACAAAGCTCCTTTGCGGACAAATTCCTTATAGGTTTCCTCCAGGAGTTTCTTGTCTTCTCCAGTCAGCGTCTCGTGCTGCTTGTCATACACTTGTTTGATGCGCTCAAAGAGAGGTTTGTTGAAAGAGATATCGTTCTCCAACTCTGTCAGCATTGGCTGCACTTTCTTTTCAATCTCTCCCAACTCAGGGGTTTTGTCGGCTTCGGTTAAGGCGAAAAACACGCGGCCTACTCGGTCGAGCAAACGGTCGCTCTCCTCATAGGCAAGGATGGTATTCTCGAAGGTGGCAGAATCGGGGTTGGCCACAATCTTGTCAATCGCGTCTCTGGTGGCTTGGATTGCAGTCTCAAAGGCTGGCAGATAATCGTCGTTCTGAATTTTACTGAAATCGGGTGCTCCAAACGGGAGTTGGCTTTCCTGAAGTAAAGGATTCTCCTTCTGTGTCTGCTGGCAGCCACTGAGGGATGCCATCGTAGCTGATGTAATTGCAATGGACATAATTAAATTCTTGATTTTCATAAGCTTATTATTAGTATGTTATCTTTTCTCTTCCTTCTCTTATTGAGGTTTGTCTTATGAGAAGCGGAAGTATGCTTCCTCTCACTTGCAAAATAATGCAATTCTTGGGAAATAAACAATTATTCGCAAAAATTCTTTATAAGAATAACTGTGTGAAGAGGTGACAGATTAGCGGACACCAAAAAAGAAATTAGGATGTAAACATAGTCATCGGGAAGTCCCGCCAGAGTGATTACTCCGCAAGGCTTCCCGATGATAATTTGTACAAGATCAATCCTGATGCTCCAATTTATATTAGCATCATGATTTTCGCATCTTGTGGAATGCCTGGCCCAAGCTCGAGAAGGCAATTGTCGTCAGCAAGGTCTGAACACTGATCTTGGTCAACTCTGTGATATCCATCAGTGTTACGATGCCAGCAACCGATATAGAGAGTACGATGGCAATGACTGTCAGGATAACCAAAAGCCTGTACGGAACGTTGATTTTCCCCTTTTGATGCAATATGCCTAATATAAGTACGACTATTGCCATGAGGAATGTCACGCCATTGAGGCCTTTCAGCAAAGCGAGCCAGCCAATATCCGCACTGTTCAACACATTCATAGCCGTAGCAACCAGAAAGAGAGAGGCTGCAAGACCAAAGAGGGTATAGCCTACGATCGTGGACCATTTCCCACCAAGTTTCCGAGGCTTGCCTGTTGCGGGGTCGATGGCCTGGCCGTTGTACTTGAACTTTATCACCAGCCTGCGGACCAGAACCGGTATCATAATGGTCAAGGTCAAGATGGTAAATATGAACCACTCAGTTCTTCCTTTTCCATAGAACATCAGCAAGAAGAACGCTATAAGGAAAGCAAGTGTTCCGATACTGCCCCACTTGATGTTCTTCGCATATTCCGACTCTTTCTCAACGAGAGTCTTCAGGTCGTAGGAGCCGTAATCCTCCTTCTTCGTCCGTCTTAAAATGACGAACCTGAAAACCAATGAAGCCAGCCAATACACACTCAGTATGATAATGCCCAACAGCGTCAGGCGGTTATATGCCCAGGCCCACCAAGCCAAAACAGGCACAAAGAGCAGATTACCCCAGATGATACCTTCCTTCAGATTCCGACGCATATTGGTAACTTTGCGCATCATCGCCTCGCGGAGATTCTCATCCGAAACAATCTCCTGACCGTCCAGACGTGAATCCATTTGGTTGTAGGCGGCTCTTAACTCATCCAGCTCATGGAGTTCTAAAATATTCTCATTCATACCTTTTACGATTTTAATTGTTAGACATTGATTTGAGTTGTTCCTTAATTCGGAACAAACGGTTTGTGAGAGCAGCAGGTGTGAGTCCCACGATGGCGGCAATCTCATCGTACCTCATGCTTTCAAGCCACAGAAGGATGATAGCGCGGTCGAACAACTCAAGGCGGTTGATTCTGTCGTACAACATCTTGATCTGCCGACCACCTTCATCGGAATCACTCATCACCCCCTTGTCAATGACCAGCGGAACGGTTGGTACAATCCGCTTCTTTCCCCGTTCCACGTTGCAACACGTGTTCAGGCTTACGCGCCATATCCACGTCTTGGGACTGCTATCGCCGCGGAACTTCGGAAAACTCTTCCAGAGGTTGACCAACACTTCCTGGAAAAGGTCATCCACGTCTTGAGGGTTGTTCGAGAAAAAGTAGCATACCGTGTAAATTGTCTTACGGTATTCCCGAACCAATCTAGTAAATTCTAATTCTTTCATCTGTTTGAGAGTTTATTCAACCAGTTAGTACCCAAAAGCGCAGATTCCTTTCGAGAATATTTCTTAAAAAATGTTAATGCCACGATATTCTTTGTATTCCACCGAAGACTTTGTAACCTCGATTGCATTCTAGGTTGACCTTTGGGAGAAGCAGAATTACTGCCTTTTAACCATTATGTATTTATTTGTTATCGAATGGCAGCTCCCCAAAGAAACCTTTGAGAACCAAAGGATAGGATCAATAGAACTCTATGAAATCGACATCTTCTTTTCTTACGAATTCTACCTTGCAATAGCGGAAATTAAGACATAATCGTTCGAAAGCGTAAAGTAAGGGAGTGCCGATGAATCCACATGAATCTTTGTAGGGCACGAATCCATGAGCTGATATCGCTTGGGTGCCTACTCCAATTTGCATGCCTCCAACTTCAATAAAAACATTATCAAATGATGCATATTGTTGAGGAAGAAGAAATCCATTGGTACCCGTATCAAATAAGAAAGAACTGCTCTGCCCATTGATTTTGCAAGGAATACAGATGCATCGATCGCCATGTGCACCAGCGTTCATTGTGAAATCTGATTGACTTCGAGGCTCGGGAAAAGGATGGCGGAAGATAAGACTGTCGCGTGTGAATTCCACATATTCTAATCGTGCCAAGTCGGGGGTGCCGATAAAACCGGCACAATCATATTCGTTCTTCTCGTCAGAAACCCATACGGGAAGGTTTTTTATCAGAATACCGTCAATGCGCAGACTATCCAGAATCCCCAGTTGCATATTGTATTTGACATCGGGATGAGTTGCAGAACTGGCATGTGTGGAGTCCGGAAGCAAGCGAACACCTATCTGATCTGCATAATTCCTGAACAACACAGAACTTGACATGAGACCTGTATCAACAATTAAACGACGATTCTTGGCTTGATTGAGGTTTGCCTCTATATACAAATGCCCAAGAGAGTCTTGGTTATGGCATAGTCCAACTACTTCTTTCGAACGATGAATCTCAACAGGTCCTATATCCTTTCCTACCTGGGCTATTCTACGCCAATGAGCAGCCTGCAGTCTCAAATTCTCATCTTCACCCCAATGTCGTTCCATGTAGTCGGTCATTTGTTCTATCTCATGGTATTTATTATGAAGAAACAAACATTTGTATTTCAAAAAAAACAGTGATAAAGCAAGGCCTTTTTCCAATCGGTACTTGGGGGCTTTCATCAAAATCTGGTCAATCACCAACACCGTAAGACTATCCAATCCCCAGGCTCGCTCACAATCCATGATCATCATAGACTTTAGAAGAGGATCCATCTTCTTCTCAAGCTTTTTTTTCGCATATAGAACCATTTTATAATTATGGTCGAAATCCACATGCCTTAACTCAGAAGATGCGATTAATTGCTCCTGAAACCAGTCGTTGATATCTTGTGACTGAATAGATGGTGAAATTATCAGACAACAAGTCAATGCAAGAATTCTCAAATAGAATGGCATTATTTGATAAATGTTAAATGTAACCATATAGACCCTTTATGTCTATCCAACGGAAGACTTTGTAACCCCGTTTTCATTCGAGAAGTTCATTTTATCAGCGTTTTAGCCCATTCTGGGATATTGTCGCTATATTTCTTAAACAACTTGCCATCGCTGGTACGGAAGAGGAGGCGGGGAAGTTGGTTGTCAACGGAGTTGTCGTAGATGTAGGCACGGTCAACGAATGAGATAGCCTTGGCTGCATTAATCAGTGATTTATAATAGCGGCTGATAACTTTCGAGATAGGTACTTCGTGGCCGCCATTGAGGTACCGCTGGGTGATACGAGCAACATTGATGGCTGGGTCGGATGTGCAGACGTAGAACAGACGGATGAAGAAGCCCTCGGTTTTGGCTTGTTGTAAGAATTCCAATTTTTCGGGAGAGGAGAAAACGGTTTCGAACACGAAATTTTGCCTCTGTTTGAGACATTCGTAGCGCATCCGTGTAGCTTGCTCTGCTGCCAACCGTACCGCCTCCGGTGAGTTCCAGTCGCCAAAGGTCTCTTGTGCAATGTTGTCGGGATTGATGTAAATGCTGTCGGCTGCCCACTCATCATTGAGCAGTTGCAGGGTCGTTGTGGTCTTGCCAGAACCATTTGGACCTGCCACAAGGCAAAGGCTTGGTCGTCTTTCTGTCATAGGCTGGAACTTCTTCGCCAAGCTTCAATCTCTTTTGCCACCATTTGAAGACGTCTCCGTTTCTCAGCCTCGGCTTTGGCACTCGACTCGCGTGCTGCCTTGGCAACATCTTCCATCAGCGCATTCAGCATCTCATCGGTGGGTTCCTCTAAGGAGGTCAGCCTGTATTTTTTGTGTGTTGCTGTCATATCGTAGTTTATTAATTATTGGGCAAATATACGAAAAGTTTCAGTGAAAAAGCAAAAAATGAAAAAGAAAGTGCATAATTTCGCCCTTCTGTTATCCTTCTTGGCGAACTAATAAGAATTTCTTATAAGTTTGTTCTGTGTCTTGCTCAACTTATGCTCTTCTATGTGGCAAAGTTCTTCAAATTTTGTTCACTCCACCCATGACTCGCGGTCGAGGGAGCGGTAGCCGACGGCTTCAGCGACGTGGTGGCGCTCGATGCTCTCACAGCCAGCGAGGTCTGCGATGGTGCGGGCGACCTTGATGATACGCTCGTAGGCTCGGGCGGAGAGGTTGAGGTGGGTCATGGCACGTTGCAGCATCTCATTGCTGGGAGCGTCGAGTTGGGCAGGTCGGTCTATCCTATAGAAGTTTTTAGGGCCCGCTTTTCGTTTCATACTTACTGTCGTTAATATTTGATTTTGAAGTAATCTAACAGGACTTTGTAGTTATCCTGAGCTGTGAGACAGGTATCTGCCAGATAGCCATTGATGTGCCCCCATTCGCGAAGTCCGTGATAGTAGAACAGTTTGAGGGCATCGGTAATGATGAACGGCACGATGCCGTTTGTTAAGCACTCTTTGAACATCAGCAGTCGACCTACGCGGCCGTTGCCGTCTTGGAAAGGGTGAATGGCCTCGAAGTGCACATGAAAGTCGAGAATACTCTCAAAGCAATGTGTCTTCTGGCTATTGTAGTTTTTCAGAAGTGCCTTCATCTCTTGATGTACATTTTCAGGCAGGGTGGTTTCCATACCGCCTACCTCGTTAGGCAGGCGTTTGTATTCTCCAATGGCAAACCAGTTTTTCCTGCTATCGGATGTGCCAGTCTTTAACAACAGGTGCAACTGTTTGATGAACTCCTCCGTCAGTTTTTCCTCCGCATGTTCAATGATATAGTCAATGCAGCGGAAGTGATTGATAGTTTCCACAATATCGTCCACGTTGACAGCCTCGTCTGTTATTCCAAGGGTATTCGTTTCGAAGATAAAACGTGTCTGGTCGTGGGTCAGACGGCTACCCTCTATATGATTCGAGTTATAAGTCAGGTCAATTTGAGTACGGTGGTAGATGCCCCCTTTCATTCTGCTGGTCATTTGTTCTCTGAGGGCACTTAGTAGTGGTGAAACCTTTGTCCTTAACGTTTTCCGTTCAGGTAAGGTAGCATCAGCAGGAATATTCCATGTCTTTCCTGTCAAGAATGCTCCATTTATCTTTCCGTTGGCACAATAGTTGCGTGCTGTACGTTCTGAGATGCCGTACTTTTCTGCAAATTGTCTGACTGATATAAACTCCATCTTTTATGCTATCGGCAAATTTTCCCACCGATTTCACCTACAAAGATACCAATTTTTGCCGATATCGGCAAGTTTCTTGCAAAAAAGTTGTATTTTCCTATTTTTCCCCTCACTCCACCCACGACTCTCTGTCGAGGCTTCGGTAGCCGACGGCTTCGGCGACGTGGTGGCGCTGGATATTCTCCTCACTGGCGAGGTCGGCGATGGTGCGGGCGACCTTGATGATGCGCTCGTAGGCTCGGGCGGAGAGGTTGAGGTGGGTCATGGCACGTTGTAGCATCTCGTTGCTGGGTGCGTCAAGTTGGGCGTATTTGTGCAGGAGGGTGGAATTCATTTGGGCGTTGCAGTGGATGCCCTTGATGCCCTTGTACCGCTCCTCCTGAATCTGCCGTGCCTTGATGACCCGCTCGCGGATGGTGGCCGACGACTCACCCTTAGGTGCACTCGAAAGTTGTTCAAAAGGCACACTCGCGACTTCTACATGCAGATCTATCCAACCGAAGATTTTAGGGTCCGGAAATCTTATTGAGGTTTGTTCTATGAGAATCTACATTTCTATCCTTTCTACGATGATATAGATGCCTTTACCTATCGCCCCTTGTTGTTTTTGATTGTTTACTATCTGCAAAATTACAGAATAATCTCCAACAAACTACAAATTTCAGGAATTTTACGTTATGGAGATAGAATAATTTCTCTTGTCGTCAAACATAAGTCGTATAAGTAAAGAAACTCAAGACCATTTTTCAAGTTCAGCGTGGCTTCCTTGTACTTGTTATCCAACTGCTTGTTCACTGTGAAGAGGGCTATCACAAACAAGTCCACGATTACAGCGACCAATATAAATAAATTCCTCATAACCTAAGCATTTAGGAAGCAAAGGTAATGAGGAAGTTTTTGAATGGCAAGGAGATTAGGAAACCACTTGCCTCCATTACTCATTAGTAAGATATCATGGGTTCTGGGTGTTCCTTGAGGTATTTGACTAATTCCTCACACTCTTCTCTTGTCACAAAGAAAGCCCACGGTTTCTCATCCCTCTCGAAAACTTCATCAGGAAGGGATTCAAAATAAGGGAGCATTAAAGGAATAGTATAACCACCCCTGT
Organism: Bacteroidaceae bacterium; assembly: GCA_017509605.1. GTDB lineage: Bacteria > Bacteroidota > Bacteroidia > Bacteroidales > Bacteroidaceae > RUG11857. Next base: position 15,572 of record JAFWPH010000005.1, read on the forward strand.
ATTCCATAACCGTTTGGCTTTTCATTGTCTCGACATGTTGATGCCAATAACCAGACCAACACATATTAGTGATCATTATTATAATTGAACATTCCTATCACCGCCACAGGAGATACCGCTGAGAACCATTTAGCCATCTTCTTCCAGATTTCAGGATCACTCTTCTCAGCGTTCTTTATCAGTTCAAACAATGATGTCATGTTGTTGTCTATTCCCGTATCCTCAACATAATGTTCAGCAGCATATTTTAATTCATCGGAACTAAGTGATTTCTTGTCAAAATAGTTCTTGAGTTGTGTACCTCTCGCAGAAAGTTCAGCTCCGTTCTTATCCGCAAAATAAACTCTATCCCAGCCTCTCAAATGAGGATGTAACGGACTCGCCTCTAAAGGATGTGCGTAAATATGAGATCCTTCATGTGACTTGAGGATGGAGTACTGGTGTTGTCTTCCCAAATTATCTGTTGCAGGAGTTATGTGATCCCTTGAAAGCAAAACATTCTTTTTGGGCACATAAGCGTATGGAGTGTAATCCAAAGCAAAAGGTACATCGCGATAAATCGCATCGCTTGCACCTATATAATAAGGCACTCGCAGTGAAGGAGTAATGTTTCTTTTTATCAAATCTTTAAGAAAAGGAAGAGTCTCATTAGAATTTCTCCAGTCCCTGCCCTCTATGTATATCGGTCTTCCTTCAACTGCGAACTCCGGGTTAGAATTAGCTCTTATCATTGCCGCGTATTCAGGGTCAGCCATCCTCTCTTCCATCTGTCTCACCGCATTCTTCTGTGAGTTTGCATATTGGCTTATGACTTCTGGCGAGGAGGGTTCTGTTACACGTGTTTTCCGCAATGCTTCATCAAGAGAGCGCGAAAAGGACTTTTGCTGGTCAGAAAAGGTTCTTGGCGCCGGAGTAGATAACCTGTCACCTAATGCACCAAATATTCTGAAAAAGATTCTGCTGTCACATAAAAAAGCAGCCCTTAATACACCTTCCACTCCCAGATGCCGGTGACACCGTTTGTGATGGTGACCTTCAGATAACGGTAGGTGCGTTCGACAGCATCTGTGTTCGGCGACTTGCAGAGGTTGTCGTCATTGCCGCCACAGCGTTCCCAGTCGAAGCCGTTGAGGGAGCCTTCAAGACGGTAGGAATGTCCTTGGGTGGGACGCACGAAGGCGATTTCACTACGGCGGATGTGCTTGGCTTCCCCTAAATCGACAATCAAGTAAGGTGTCTTGTCGTCATCGGCAGCCATCCATCGAGAGCCGTTGGCTTCGTCGAACGCGTATTCGGGCAGGTAATATTCGTTGCGCAGGCAATGGCTGTTGTTGAAGAAACGGTGGTACTGTGGCTTCTTCACCGACGAAGCTGTGGCTTGACGGATGGACAAAGCCTTCTCTTGCGGTACGTTAAGCAATGCACCCACACCTTTCAAATCCACTTTGACGGGGCGGATGGTTCCGTCATCATTGAACTCTATACGGTTGACATAGGTCTGTCGGTTGGTGCTGTTGCGTCCGAACTCCAAGAACGCGAAATAATAATCGTCCCCCACGTTAAACACACAACCGTGGCCCGGACCATAGACATCCTCCATGTAGGAGGTCGTCGATACGCGGTCCTCTGCGGGTGTAATGTACGGTCCGAGCGGAGAGGTGCGGCTCATCATGTAGTAGTATTCATAATTTTCATCGCCTCCGATGGTGTAGAGATAGTAATAGATGCCTTTGCGCTTGAAGAAAATTGGCCCTTCCGAATATTCCTTACGACGTGTTTCCAATGTATAGACGGAGTCAATGGTCATCATGTCGGGATGCAACCTGGCAACACGTCGCCTGCCCCAAAAGGCATAGGCCTGTCCGTCGTCGTCAATGAAGATTTCCGCATCGATACCTTCTCGGTCTCCTTCTTTCAGCAAGGTTGCGTCCTTCGAATAAGGTTTATCAAAAGCGTCTGGACCTGCCACGAGACGGAACGGTCCGTCGGGACTGTCGGCCACCGCCACATGCATGAAGTGATTGACGGTGGGATAGATGTACCATTTGCCGTTGGCGGCCACCGCCTTGCTCGGGGCCCAGTATTTCTCTTTGAAGGCCGATGGAAAGTAAGTGCCGTCAAAAGACCAGTTGACGAAATCCTTCGATTTCCAGACCACAGGAGGTCCCGAAGTTTCCAGTCCGCGTCCGTAGCCATCGGTGGTTGCATAGCAGTAGAAGGTGTCTCCGATAAGTTCGATACTGGCGTCGGCTATCATGTCTGGCACAAGAGCCTTGCCGTAGTGGTTCTTAGGCTTTTCTTCTTTTGATAGTTCGTAGTGCAGAAAGTCGATATCCACCTGTCCATTGTCCGACAGGTTGTTGTAACAATAGATGCCGATACGGTCGCCGCGGTAGAATCCCCAAGACAGCGGATAGGCATTGACTGTCGTGAACTCCCGACCGTCAAGACTATAGGAGAAACGCGCCACACCGTCGAGCCCCCAGACGGAACGCAACCAAATCTCACCGTTAGTAACGATGTCCATCCGTTGTGACCGGTCGTCCTCCCGGGTCTCAAGATAGAGGGTTCCACCTACGTTCATCACACCGAGACAACCCGACCGACTGGCGAAGTGGGCGAGACCGGCATGTTGGCCATCGGCCATGTGGCTGATGTCCATCTTGATGGTGACCTCGTTGTGGGCAGAGCGGAAACTGCGCTGTGTGAGCGTGTTGCCCGCCTTCAGCAATTTGTCGTTCTCCAAAGGACGGTAAGCCTTCAACCGCACCCACCCCGGACGTTCTGTGAGACTCCACATATCGTCGCGCGGTTGGTAGTTCCATTGCCACTGCGGGCCGAGGACACTGGCTTCGAACTCGTCGCTGCGTGCCATCGTCAGTTTTTCGGTCTTCACGGCCGGCATCTTGGCCTCCCAGACCATTGAGCCTGGTGTCTTCTCGCTGATGTCGCCCATCATAGGCCATCCGTCGCGCCATCCCACGGGTAGGAGGCTGACAATGCGTCCGCTCCAGTCACCGCTGCCGTGATGGGTGAGGAAATACCACTTGCCGTCGGGACCTTGGATGATACCCCCTTGGTTAGGCTCGTTGGATTCGCGGCAAGGCAAGAGCAGTTGCTTTTCCTCCTCGAATGTCCCGGTCATGTCACGGTCTCGCTTAGCCATCACGTAGCGGCCTATTCCGTCGCGGTGTTCGCTGAAGACGATGTAATAATACCCGTCATGGTAGATGAGCTTACTGGCTTCGCGTCCCCATCCGCTGTTGACCAAACGTCCCTTGTCACGCTCGATGCCCTTGCCGTTCTTCTTCATCGGAAAGATGTAAGTCTTGTAACCATCGGAGAAACAAGTGCCTATGAACCATGCACGTCCTTTCTCGTCCCAAATAGCAGAGCAGTCGTCCCAACCTTTTTCCTGAAGGAGTGGCACAAGCGGTTCCCATGGTCCTTCAGCCTTACTCGCGGTTGTCATGAAGAAACCTTCATCGGGAGTGCCGAAGAATAGGTAGAAACGGCCCTTGTGGTGGCGAAGGGTACCTGCCCAGATACCCCGCCCATAGCGGTCCATCTCCCGATAGGTCATTCCCGAGGAAATCTGTGAGAGATCTGCCACGGCATTGCCGGCGATTTCCCAGTTAACGAGGTCTGTGGAGTGGAGGATGGTCATGCCGGGTGAGTACTGCATGGTGGACGAGATGGCGTAGAAGTCATCACCCACGCGGATGCAGTCGAGGTCGCTGTAGTCGGCTGGTATCACTGGGTTCTGGAATGTGCCGTCGGTTTGTTCGCCCCACTGGAGCCAGTTGCCCCACGGCTTCTGTGAGGATGCAGTCACGATGGTGAGTGCCGAGGCGAGGATGGTAAGGAAGATTCGTGTTCTCATATTCGGTGGATTGGTGAATTCAGTGATTTCAATCACAAAAGTACACTTTTCTTACCGAAAACTCACGATTCTTGATATAAAAACTTTCCCTGACGACAAAAGAATCAAGAACCTTTGACCCTATGGTGCCAGATTTCCACCGAGTTGACGATGTTCTGCCAAAGGACGTAGCAACCTGGACCAACGGAGGCCACAGGATTGAGATACATACATGCCACCCAGATGGCGAAAGCGGTGTTTTTCTGTCCGAGGGCCTGTCCGGCATTGACGGTGGCATGGAAAAAACGGCCGATGAACCTGCCTACGGCGAACTGAACCATGCAGATGAACAAGGAAAGCATGGCGATGAAAAGGAGCAGCGACAAGGAGGCGTCGGAACGCACGATATTGCGAACGGTCATGCCCGTGGTCACCATGAGGCTCACTCCCCACAAGTAGAAACCGAGGTTGGGATGGCGGACGATGGCTTGGTGCAGCCTGTGGTGGTGATGACGCACCCACCAACCGCAACCTAACGGAACAATCAGTACCAAGAACACCTTATATAATATCGCGAGGAAAGCACTGATGAACAACACTCCCTCCACATGCTCGATCAAGGGGAAGACCGTGGGGATGAGCAGCGCCGCCACCAAACCCGAGATGAGGTTGTAGGTCGTCATCGTATTGATGTCGCCCCCCAACTTCGAGGTCACCACTGCCGCTGCGGCCGCTGTAGGACAGATGATGCAGGCCAAAGCCCCCTCCCAGATAATCTTGCTGTCGCCACCTGTCGCCACTGTCAGCATGACGCCCGTGGCAATGCCCACCAGCACCACCTGGAAGACCACCACCCACAAATGCCAGCGTACGGGGCGCATCTTGTGGAAATCGACCTTGCAGAAGGTGACAAACCAAACAACACGAAAAACACCAACAGAGGAAAGATGAAGTCGAGAATGGGAAACAGGGCATCACCAGCCGCATCGAGCCATGGCACGAAAGCGAAAAGCAGATACAGCAGTGTACCCAAGGCGATAGCCACGGGCAGGGTCCAGTTCTTCAGGAAGGTAAGCATGGGACTTATATGGGAGTTAAAGTGGGAGTTATAAAGGGAGTTAAAAAGGGAGATAAAGTGGACGATAGTATATATTGAACATTGAAGAGTTAAAATGGGTTTGATGGGCATAATGGGTATTTAGGCAGGGGCATATTGTTTATTGTTCAATCGTCAATGGGCGAGAATCAGTAGAATTGGTTCATTTTGTCCTATAAAAGGATAATAATTTGTTACATGAGATGACATTAGGATAACTACTTTTGCATTATTATTCGTTTTTTATGCTAACTAACAAATTTTTGCTTAATCGCATTTTTAGACATTGACTCTATAAAAGATATAAAATAACCTGATATAATTATGAAAAAGAAACTGTTACTATTATTATCAATGTTGGCTATGACGTTCAGTTACAATGTCATGGCGCAAACAGACATAACGAGTTGGATCACTGACCCCGACTTCGAGCAAGAAGGTCGTTCGGTTTGGAAAACCAATTCGTTCGGCCGTCAGGGAAACAATGATTTCCCGCTGAAACATGGTGGTTATTACCGTGAGGTGTGGTCTGGAGGAACGGCAGGTGATGCCTACATCTACCAGGACCTCACAGGTATGCCTGCAGGGACCTATACCATGACAGTCGCTTGCCAGAACATCAAGCAGAGCGATACCTCCTATAAGTGCACAGGAACATGGATTTACGCCAATGACAAGAGGACGGCTTTCAATTTCGCAGACGATTATTCCGTCACCTGTGTGGTCAAGGACGGCAATTTGCGCATCGGAGCTGAAATCAAGGACTGCACGGGCAACTATGTGTGCATCGACAATGTACGCCTGAGTTATGAGGTCATCTACGCCGACATCAAAGACTATCTGGAACAGATAGTGGCCGAAGCGGAGAAGATCGACAAGCACGACGGCAGTGCCGAGGGCGAGGAGATGGAGGCAGCCAAAGACGCGCTGAAAGCACTTATGGACAAAGCCCAGAGTGAGGGTTTGGATGAAGCCTTGCGTCGTCTGAGAGACGCGATGTGGGCCTATCGGCTCCATCGTGCCAGCCCATCGGAACCCATGGACATGACGGAGTACATCACCAATCCCAGTTTCGAGAGCGGCAATGACGGTTGGCAGTTCGACGGCATGGGTACCCAAGGCAACAACGATTTCCGCAAGGTAGGCAACACCTACGCCGAGAAATGGTGTGACTGGGGCCAAGGAGTGGCCAACGCCAAACTGTGGCAGACCCTCACGGACCTTCCCAACGGAAATTACAAACTGACCGCCGTGGCCCAGAACATCCAGCAGAACAGCCCCTCGACGAAACAGAAGGGATGTTACGTCTGTGGAGGCGACAACCGCACGGAAGTCAATGTCTATGGTTCCTACGAGGTGCAGTTTGTCTGCTACTCCGGCGAGGCGGCCATCGGTTTCCAGACGCTCAACGCCACGGGCAACTATTGCTGTGTGGATGATTTCCACCTGTATTACTTAGGTTACGATGCAGATGACATTCAAGCAGCCTTGAACGAACTCATCAGCCAGGCCGAGAAATGGACCGACAAGGACATGAACACCGACGTGAAGGAAGCCCTTCTTCAGGCCATCGCCAACGCCAAGGCCGAGGGTGCTGTAACCGACAACACCGTTTCCAAGGCACTGCAGGATGCCATCACAGCCGCCCAAACGAGTAATGCGCTCTACGTACAACTCGACGCCATCATCGCCAAGGGCGAGAGTGCGCTCTCCTCGGGCAAGCCCAATGTCCGCGATATGCTGGAAACAGCCATCAACAACGCTAAGGATTTGAAGGCCAGCGGGAAAGTCGATTCCGACAAAATCGCAGCCGCCGAGAAAGCCATTGACAACGGCATTCTGGCCTACCGCGTGCTCAACGGAACAGGCACCGCTCCCAAGGTGACCACCGGCGAGGTGATTGTGGGAAGCAGCGCCATGGTCGCACGTATGAACGCCACGGGCAGCAACATCATCGAACGCGGTTTCTGCTGGGCTGAGAACCCCAATCCCTCAGTACTGGACGAACACACCACATACAGCCAGACCAACGACGAGACCAACTGGTCGCCCGTCTATATCATGTACAACGTGAAACCGTCCACCGAGTACTGGGTACGCGCCTACGCCATGACCAACACCTACGCTGTGGGTTACGGCGACCCCGTGCGCGTCATCACGCTGCCCAAGGGTGAGACAGAATACACCTTCCTCTGGAACGGTGACGACGAACACAACGAGTGGTTGGACAACGCCATGCGCGAGGCCACCGCTTATTACAACACATGGACGGCCATCAAGGGTTTCCACCCCACGGCCAACTACAGTCCCGGCACCGAGACCGCCGACTGCAGTTACGGAGGGTGGATCAACGTGGGTCCCTGGCGCTGCAACACCGGCACCATGGTGCATGAGATGATGCACGGCACGGGTGTAGGCCAGCACGGGCGCTACTGGAGTCAGGAGTTGCATCCCGGCGGCGACAACGGTCCGTGGTGGCTGGGCGAGCGCGCCAACCGCGTATGCCACTTCTTCGAGAACTACGACACGAGCCGTGGCAACTACAACTGCAACGGTGATGGCATCCACATCTGCTACGAGGGCAACGGCAACGACATGCAGCAGATCCGTTCCTGCATCCTCATGCAGGCCCTCTATGAGGACGGTCTGCCCGCCACCTACGACGGCGCTTGTCCCTTCTACAGTTTCGAGAGCATCGACACACTGCAATACTACATCACCAACTGTTCAACCGGCACAGGTACCAAGTTCCTTTGCGAGTCCGTCACAGGCAAGTTGACCTACAAGTCCGTTGACAACCTGTCGGACCTGAAGACCGACAACTCCTTCGCCTGGAACTTCATCTACGACAAGATGACGGGTCTTTACTTCATCCGCAACGTCAAGACAGGCAAATACTTCCAGCACAGTGGTTCGGCCGTCAACCTCTCGGCAACACAGCCCAGAATCCAGGAAACCATCCAACTCATGCCGGCACGCATTTTTTACGACATCAACATCGGCGGACAGGTGATAAAGAAGAAACCTTATTGGTTCGCACGCAGCGACCGTTCCGAGAACCCCGCAGTCGTGGCTATCGAGGGTACGTCGTCCATTTCCACTCCGGGACTCGACTTCTCCAACAACGCCACCAAGCAGTTCTGGATGATTTACACCGACGAGGAGATTGATGAGATTGAGCTCGCACAGAACGCGCTCCATCAGGAACGCCTCGAACGTCTCATTGCAGGTTCCAAGGCCGTCGCCGCCAGCAACCACAACCAAAGCGCCGAGGGACAAGACAAAGACTTCCTCGCCGTTGTTGAGGGCGTGGAGCAGGAGAAGGCAGACTACACAGCCTCCCAGACAGAGGAAGCCGTTCAGCAGCTCTATGACAACCTCTACTCTTACTTGCCTTCCATCGAGGTCATCGACTCTATCGACATCTCCTTCATCATCGACGATGCCGAACTCAACACAGGCTCCAACTGGGAGGGACTGCCCGAACTCACTGACGGTATGCTCCGCATCACCAACGCCCCCGTCTTCACAGCCACCAGCAAATTGCCGACCAGAATGCCGGCGGGTACTTACGGACTTTTGGCCAACGGTTACCAACGTCCAGGCCCCGTTACCACGGCCATCAAGGACTATGTCGATGGTAAGAACATGGTGAGAGCGACCTTGACGCTCAACAACAGCACGCTCAGGCTGAAGCACATCGCAGAAGGCGGCTCCGACACTAAACTCGACCAAGGCGGTACGGAGAGCAGATACTCCGACATCTATGTACCCAGCAACAACGCTGCCATCGATGCCTACTTCAAGGCCGGGCGCTACGTGAACCTGCTGAAGGCAGAATTCGTCAGCCCCAGAGCCATTACCATCGGCATCAAAGTGCCACTGAAAACGGAGAACGACTTGCTCGTCGTCGATGGGTTCCGTCTCTTCTATTACGGTAACAAGTCCTTGACAGGCATTGACGATTTGAAGAGTGATTCCCTCTCCAATGAGGTGGAAGGCTACTACGACCTCAATGGTGTGCGTCTCGCACAGCCAGGACGCGGCGTCACCATCGTCAAGTACAAGGACGGCCATGCCGAGAAACGTTTGATGCGTTAAAGAACTGAAATTGATTTCCAATCTCATGCGGGGTGGTTCACGTTGGTGAGCCACCCCGTGATATTTTCATCCGGAATTCGTGGAAAAAAGACAGATTTTCATCGAAAATGATTGGTAGGATGAACACTATAATGCAAATAACGGGATGAAAAGGGGGATGGATTTCTTTTTTGTACATTGAGATTTGTCCATATCCGCGTTTTGGAGTAATTTTGATGAAAAATTATCAGCACACAATGATTTACGGAGTGATAGGTACAGGAGCGTTGGGCGGCTTCTATGGAGGCAGGCTCGCGCGGAGCGGGCAAGAGGTGCATTTCCGGAATCAGGGGCAGCACGTCTGTGGCTCCCATTCTTGGGTGAGCCCCATGATGCTTACGCATGTCGATGACCTTACCTGCCTTTTTCACAGCACGAAAGGCTGCCTCGACCACTTCTTCTGGTGATCCGACAAAGGTCACAACCGTTCGGTTGGTGGCATCACCTGGGTCTATATTGAGCAGGCTTATGCCATCCACATCTTCTATCTCATTGGCAATCTGTTTGATGATGCTCATGTCGCGGCCCTCGCTGAAGTTGGGAACACACTCAACAATTCTTAAATTTTTGCACATTGTTCTATTTATTAAGGGGTCTTCTATATAAAAAGTCGCATGTGGTTTGACATGCATACAATTAGCCAAACAGTTTGCCCACAAGGTTAAGGAGGTTCTTTACTGCCTGCTTGTTGGTAACGGGTATCCGCAGCGTGGTTTCTCCTTTCTCGTTGATGTCTTGTGACTGAATAGATGGTGAAACTATCAGACAACAAGTCAATGCAAGAATTCTCAAATTGAATGGCATTATTTGATAAATGTTAAATGTAACCATATAAATCCTTTATTTCTATCCAACCGAAGATTTTTGAATCCGGAAAACTTATTGAGGTTCTTTAGGTCTCTCATCATCGTTTGGATTAGATTGGTTATCCTTCAGACGTTTTACAGCCTTGTCGAAGTCGCTCTCCAGCATCCGCATTTCACGCTCTCGGTATATCTCGAACTCACGTTCGGCTTTTTTTATGGCTTCTTCGTGTGAGATTGTTCCTGAGCCTTCGAGGATGCTTTTTCGTAGATGAAGTAGTTGGTCGTCAAGGGCTGCAATCCAGTCTGCCATAGTCATGGGGTTTTCTTCGAGTGCCTGCAATTCTGCATAGTCGAGGAACTGGGAAGTTATAAGGTTCAGTCGTTGCAGTTCCAACTCAGTCAGATAGTTCTTTGCAATCTTCACATCATCACGTGTGACATAGTTGCCCTTGAAGTTTGTCATACCAACTAACGGTTTCTCATTATCCACTCTGTCATAGATCAGTTCAGCAGCAGTATGTTCGTGTACGGCATAGTGCATTTTGTTTTGAACTGTGGCAAAGAATAGTTTAGTCATCTTTGATCGTGGGTCATAGTCGGTGGAGGTGGCATAGATGTCGGTTACCTGCTGGTAAAAGTTACGTTCGCTGCTTCGTATATCACGTATCCGCTGTAGCAACTCGCGGAAATACCGGTTGCCACCCTGCTTCAACCGCTCATCATCCATCGTGAATCCCTTTTGGATATACTCATGCAACCGTTGCGTAGCCCAACGTCGAAAACGGACGGCTATGGGAGACTGAACTCGATAACCAAGAGCGATAATGACATCGAGATTGTAGTGGTCGATGTTGCGCCGTACCTGTCGGTTTCCTTCTTGACGAACTAATAAGAATTTCTTATAAGTTACGCTTTCATCAAGTTCGCCATCCTTAAAAATATTGGATATATGCATCGAAACATTTTCTTGAGTTGTCATGTAAATCTCTGCCAACTGAGCCTGAGTCAGCCACACATCCTCATCGGCAAAGCGAACATTGACGCTTAGTTTACCATTCTCGTCTTTATAAAGTATTATTTTGTTCTCCATACCTGTTTCTATGTTTAAATCCCAAAGACTTTAGGGTCCAGAAATCTTATTGAGGTTAATATTATAAATACACTCAATTAGTTTTCCAACTCCCTCATCAGGTTGGTTAGTATATAACGGTCGCTCTGTAATTGTAAACCACTTTCTGGATTAGAGAGAAGTTCAAAGGTATGTGAGTTATATAGGATATCTAACGCACGTACTGAATCAATGTTCAGACATTCTGCAAGCATTGTCGCTATACGCGCTGTCTTACGCCAAAGCACTTGATCTCTCATTTTGCACCTCCTTCCATAGAGACATTTTCTGTTGTGATATAATGTAGGCAGCGATCCACGATTTCCTGACTCCTTATGCACATTTGGTGTGTGGGCTTTGCGAATCGTAATTGACCGATGGCTTGCTCTGCATTGATACGACCTGCATAATAGTCTTCTACAGTATCGATGACTTGATCGTTGGCAACTCCACCCTCGATAATGTCATAACCAGACCAAGGTTCCTCGCCGCGACGGCTGCTGACAATGAAGTCGAGCCATTCCTGGTTGTAATGCTCCAATCGCAAGATTCGAGTTCCGGCAGGTAATGAATCCTGGTCAAATGTATAAGAAGATATTATTGGTGTATTTACAGCACGAATAACACAAACCCTTCGGGCCCATCGTTCGGCTTGTTCTTGCAGTTTGGTAACATAGAAACCTGGACCAAAGTCCAATTCTCTTCGACCAACTCCAGTAAGTGGGTTGGGAACACTCAAATATGAGCCATGATAGAGTGTCATCATTCTGCACCTCCTTCCTTTGCATCCCAGTTTCGCAAGGCTTCTTTCACATTCCAAATAACTCCTTCAATACTCTCTGCATGAAGAGTGTCATAGCAATCGAACAAAAGCCGTTTAACCAGCCCGTGATGTTTCAGACGGTTGTGCAACTCTGTGGCCGTAATGCCCATATCTTTTGCCGTTGCCCCAATAGCCAATGTTGCGAATTGTGTTTTGTTATTGGTCAATGCGTCCATATCTATGCTTGATTACGTCTTATTTGCAAAATTACGCTATTCTTTTGAATTTACTATTGGAATCATAAAAAAGGTTTCACTCCACCCAAGATTCTCTGTCGAGGCTTCGGTAGCCGACGGCTTCGGCGACGTGGTGGCGCTGGATATGCTCCTCACCGGCGAGGTCGGCGATGGTGCGGGCGACCTTGAGGATGCGCTCATAGGCTCGGGCGGAGAGGTTGAGGTGGGTCATTGCACGTATTAGCATCTCATTGCTTGGTGCGTCGAGTTGGGCGTACTTGTGCAGGAGGGTGGAATTCATCTGGGCGTTACAATGGATGCCCTTAATGCCCTTGAAACGCTCTTCCTGAATATGACGAGCCTTGATGACACGCTCACGGATGGTAGCCGACGATTCCCCCTTCGGTGCACTCGACAACTCCTCTATTGGCACACTAACGCACTCTACATGCAGGTCGATTCTATCCAGCAACGGACCACTTATCTTGTTGAGGTATCGTTGGATTTGGCCCGGAGTGCATGTGCAGGGATGGGTGGGGTGATGATGGTAGCCACAGGGGCATGGATTCATTGAAGCGACCAACATGAAAGAACAAGGTAAGGTCAGGTTGTAGCGGGCTCGTGAGATGGTGATGATGCGGTCCTCAAGCGGTTGGCGAAGCGTTTCCAACACCGAACGTGAGAACTCGGGGAACTCATCGAGAAAGAGCACCCCATTATGCGCGAGACAGATTTCACCAGGCATGAAGGTATTGCCTCCCCCGACCAAAGCAACATCAGAGATCGTGTGGTGAGGTGAACGGAAGGGGCGTTGGCTGATGAGTGAGGTCTCTCGACTGAGTTTGCCTGCAATAGAGTGGATTTGGGTGGTTTCAAGACTTTCGGCAAGCGACAGTGGGGGAAGGATGGATGGTAAACGTTTGGACATCATAGACTTGCCGCATCCGGGACTGCCGATGAGGATCAGGTTGTGTCCGCCGGAGGCAGCAATCTCGAAGGCGCGCTTGACATTCTCCTGACCTTTCACCTCACTGAAGTCGAAATCGAAGTTGTACTGATGCGCATAGAATTCCTCGCGGGTGTTGATGACGGTGGGTTCCAGCGTCCCTGTGTTGTTGAAGAAATCGACCACCTCTTTCAGGTGGCTGACGCCATAGACGTTGAGGTTGTTGACCACTGCCGCCTCTCGTACGTTGTCCTTAGGTACGAACAGCCCTTCCAGTCCTGTTTTCCGTGCCATGATGGCGATGGGCAGCGCTCCTTTCACAGGTTGGATGCTGCCGTCGAGTCCGAGTTCACCCACCAGCATGAAGCGGTTCAGCCGTTCGGTCTTGATTTTCTCCACAGCTCCCAGTATGCCGATGGCCATTGGCAGGTCGAAGCCCGACCCCTCCTTCTTGAGGTCGGCTGGTGCCAGGTTGATAATGATCTGCCTTCCCGGCACCTGGTAGCCATTGACTTCGAAAGCCGACAAGATGCGCTCATGGCTCTCTTTCACGGCATTGTCGGGTAGTCCGACGATGCTGAACCTCAGTCCGACAGAAGAGTTCACTTCCACTGTCACGGGTACTGCGCTAATGCCTTCGAGTGTGGCGGTCGCAACTTTGATGAGCATGGTGTTTTTATGGTTTTGGTTCTTGTTACTTCACTTTTTTCCTTACCTCGTCTCTCATCTCTTCCTGTGTGGTTCCGCTGACCACAATCTTATGTTTGGAATCGATGAGATAGAACATGGGCAGGGTGGTGACCCCCAGTTTCTGTACGGGCTTCGACTCCCATCCCATTCCGTCACAGCAATGGTCGATGATGAGTGAGTCGGGCTTTGTCACGTTTTCCCATTGGAATATCTGGCTGTCGAGTGAGATGCCCACGCAATGCAGTTTGTCCTCGTTCTCGCGTGCGATGGTTCTTGCTGTGTTGAGGAACTCATAGCCGTTGTTGAGCCATGTTGCCCAGACGAACACGAGGGTCCACGGTTTGCTTTTGTCCTTGACATCTACTTTCTTGCCTTTCTTGGTCTCAAGCGTCAGTTGAGGCACCTCAGTTCCCGTCTTCCCGGTCTGCAGTTTTTTCTGCTCACCGCTGATCTTCATGAGATAGGTGTTTTTGGGCTGGCTTTTCATCAAGGTCTTCAACAAGGTCTTGCAGTCTTGGCTTCCCAGGTCGTCGTTGACGAAATAGCGGCTGAATATCGCCACCGCCGCGAGCGACTCAGGGTGCATGTTGATGAAGTCCTTTGCTGCTGCTCTTTCCTTGTCCTTGTTCATGCCGTTGGTTTCGCGGCGGAAGGTGTTGAGGATGTCGTTTTCCTCATTCCCTCCCACTTCGAAGTTTCTCAGGTCATTGGCCTTGGCCTTGTAGGTAAGTTGGTCTCCCCCTTGCACTATGACATCTTGTTCGAGTGCGTTGGGGAAGACGATGGTGTAGATGGTGGGTTGGGATATGGTGCCGGCATACCTAAACTCCCCGTCCTTGATGTGGATGGTGTCGAGCCTTCCGTTCTCGTCATCGAGGTTGAAGATATAGAGGTCGCCTCCGTTCATGCCCTTAATGCTTCCGTTCAAGCGGAAGGAGTGGCTGTCGGGTCCGCAGCCCGTGGCAATCAGGCAGGTGCAGGCCAGGATTGATATGTAACACCAGTTCCTCATTTTTTAAGTGGGAGTTAAAGTGGGAGTTAATTCGCTCCGCTCATGGGAGTTAAAGTGGGAGTTAAAGTTGAAGTTAATTCGCTCCGCTCGTGGGAGTTAAGAAGGGGGCTTTTCGTTATCTCACCACGGCAGAGATGATTGTAGCGTATTTGCTGAACTCCAGGTCGTTTTTCGCTCTCTTAGCGAAGGTATCATCCTCCATGATGGCGTCCCTGAGGTTGTTGGCGATATTGTCCTTGTCGTTCTGTCGTGCGGCGAGTATGGCCTTGAGATAGCTGGTTGTGGCGTCCGCGTTCTTGATGTTGGCCAGTGTTGTGGCCGCCGCGGCGTAGTCTTTCGACAGTATTTGTGCCAGTGCTGCGGAGTTGTTGTTAATGCCGCTGAACACCTGTGCTGCCTTGTTGTACTGTCCTTGAGCGATGTAGAGGTTACCCATGGCCTCGTTGATGTTGTTGGCACCGGCTCCCTTTGCAAAGTATTCCTCAGCTCCTTTCACGTCGTTCTTCATCAGTCGGAGTGTGCCGAGGTTCACGTTCGGCTCGGCAGCGTTGGGGTTCTTGGCCATGGCCTGGTTGAGGTAGTTTTCGGCTCTTTGGAGCTGTTCGTTCTGCATGGCGATTTCGGCCAGGTTGTTGTATGCGCGGTAGTCATCGGGGTAGAGTTGTATGGTCTTCTCGTAAACATCCTGTCGTTCGTCGATGTCGTCAGCAAGTAGGTTACCGTAATAGACCAGTTCCTCGACGCTCAGTGACTCGGGTGCGGTCTTGAAAGCCTCTTTGATTTGTTCGTCGGTACGTCCCACCACGTCGTAGTTGATGATCATGCGGGCGCGTCGAAGTTCGGGCAGTACAGCTTCTGCCAGTTCGCCATAGACGTGGGAGATGTTCTGTATCTCCCTCTCCCGCTGCTCTGGGTCGTTGTACATCGACAGTACGCGCAGGATGAGGTCTTTGTCCTGAATGTTGGACTGTGACACCAGTTCCTGGAAGCCTTCCCAGTCTTCGGCCGTATATTTGGAGTCGATGTTTGTGTCGAGTCGGTTGTTTTTCAGCTGTGACTTCACATACTGGACAGCAGTCTGTCCACGTCGGTCGGCCAGTTTCTCATTGAAGGCGTAGCCACCGTCTGGTGAAGCGTAGGCCGACACCTCGATGCCGTTGAGGACGAGGCTTTCCTCGTCGTTCTTGATGTTGCGGAGTGTGGCGATGAAGTCCTTGATGTTCTGGCTGTTGAGTTCACTTCCCCGGATGTTTGACTGTGCGATGAGGAACTTGATGGTAGCGGCTTGCTTTTGGTTGATAGCCCTTTGGAAGTTGTCCTTTGCGATGCCGTTGGTAGAGTTCTTCACTGTGTAGGCCACAAGGTTGGAGGTGCAGTTCACTCCGTATCCTATCTTGACATCAGGAAGGATGAAAGCCTTGCGTCCCTTGTATCCTTGGAAGGTCATGTATAGGTCGCTGTTTTCCATTCCCTTGGCAAATTGGAAAGCGGTGCGCAGCGTTGCTCTTCCGCCGTGCTTATAGGATATGATTTGGTTGTTAGCTTGAACGTTCTCGCCCTGGAAGGTAGCGCTGTTGCCCGTAGCGCTTCCTCCGTTCCATCTCATCACGGGAATGCAGGTCAGTACGGCCTTCTTGTTGAGGAATTTCTCTGGTATGTTGATACTGATGGTTGCTGGCACCTCCCCGTTGGTGTATTCCAGTGGAGTGGGAGTGACCGTGAAGTTCTCGTTTCTGAACTTGCCCATCTTGCTGCAACTGGTAAGCAAGATAGCCACGAGTGCAGGGAGCATGATGAATGATTTCTTTGTCATAGTCTTTGTTGTTATTATTGTTTTTGTTTTTGTCGTTATGTTGTTTTAGCTCTTCTCGTTTTTGATGCGGCTGAGTCGTTTGACGGGGTACCAGACAGCGATGAACCCGACAGCGACCACAGTCAGGAA
Source organism: Bacteroidaceae bacterium (assembly GCA_017509605.1). Lineage (GTDB taxonomy): Bacteria > Bacteroidota > Bacteroidia > Bacteroidales > Bacteroidaceae > RUG11857. Next base: position 32,173 of record JAFWPH010000005.1, read on the forward strand.
GACCAGCACCACGTCCCAGAAATGCACGCTCACGGGGTATGCGTTGATAATGAAGTTTTCGCTGTTCTCACTTCCGAAGCGGATGAGTCCGTAGGTGTCTTGCAGCCAGCAGAGGGCCAGTCCAATCACGATTCCTATGATTGCTCCGAGGACAGAGATGAGTCGTCCCTCAAGCATGAAGATGTTTGATATCTGCTTGTCGGTGGCTCCGAGGTTGTGGAGTGTGTGTATGTCGTCGCGTTTGTCGATGATTAGCATTGACAACGAACCGACCACATTGAAACAGGCAATCATCAGGATGAATGTGAGGAAGATGTAGGAGATGAGTTTTTCTATCTTCATGATTTTGAAGGTGTCCTCTTGCTGTTCATACCTGTCTTTCACCACATATTTGTCGCCCAGTTTGCGCTTGATAGACGCTTTCATCTGGTCGATGTCGGTGCCAGGGTTCACCCGCAGTTCCACAGCAGTGATGTAGCCCTGTCGCTCGAATAGTTTCCGCGCGAAGGACAGTGAGGTGATGACGTAGTTGGCGTCGTATTTGCCCTGTTTCACTTGGAAGGCGAGTTTGGCAGAGTACAACTCCTCTTGGTTGAAACTCTCCTCGGGCGTCACCATGTCGATACGTTCCCCTTTCATCGGCGCGTAGATTTGCATGGGCACGTCGAACTCCGCATCGGGGAGTCCGAGTCGGCTTAGCACCCCCTTGCCAGGTATGCCGTAGTCGATGACGTCGATATGCAGTTGGAACGCGCCCGAGCCGTGGAGTATGTCCTTGATGTTGGTCAGCTGTTGGAAGTTGTCGTCCACTCCTTTGATGGTGACCATTGTCTGGTGTTTGCCGAGCATCAGCAAGGCGTTGTCCTCGATGGTCTCGGTATAGACCTTGATGCCTGGGTCCCGTTTGAGCAGCATGAGTTCCTTCTCGTCAGCCGCCATATACTTCCCCTCTGCCGGTGTCACCTTGATTTGCGGGTCGAAGTCGGTGAAGAGTTGTGCCACCATGTCCTGAAATCCATTGAACACCGACAGGATGCAGATCATGGCGGCAGTGGCTATGGCCACTCCGCCCACTGAAATGCCAGTGATGATGTTGATGGCGTGGTGGGATTTCTTGGAAAGGATGTACCTTCGGGCGATGTAGAAAGGAAATGACATGGGATTTTTGTTTTTTTATCCCCCGCATGAAAAGCGAGGGCACACGACTCTTGGGCAATGGCTAATCCTCGGTTTCCTGGTCGGGGGCTTCGCTGTCCCCTTCAGGAGCGTTATCTTCAGTTGCTTCGGCATCATTGGCCTGAGGCTCCTCCTCGTCGCTCGAGCGGTGGGTTGTATCCTCTTTGAGCAGGCGGTCGATGTTCTCCACATAGTCGAGCGAGTCGTCGATGAAGAACTTGAGTTCAGGGATGATTCTGAGCTGGTGGCGTTCCAGGGTGCCGAGTGTATAGCGCAGGCGGCTGGCATTGGCGTTGACATTGTTGATGATCTCCTCAGCCTTTGACGAAGGGAAGATGCTGAGGTATGCCTTGGCCACGCTGAGGTCGCTGCTGATTCTCACGGCGCTCACCGACACGAGCACACCGTGCATTTGGCGTGTCTCGGTTTGGAAGATGTTGCTCAGGTCCTTTTGTATCAGTCTTGCTATTTTCTGTTGTCTTGTTGATTCCATAAATTAGTTGCTTCGATTTTTACGTCTGTGTTTTTAGTTGTTGGTTGTTTCAATCTTGTTTTTCTTTCTGATGATGGTGAGTCCGTCACGGAGTGGCAGTATCACTTTTTCCACATTGCTGTCGGCTGCCACGAGGTCGTTGAAGTCCATGATACCCTGTGTTTGCGCATCTCTCACAGGCGTTTGTTCTATCACGTGTCCGTCCCAAAGTGTGTTGTCGGCGAGGACGAATCCTCCCGGCCGTATGAAGGGCATCACCATGTTGTAGTAATCCGTATATTTTCGTTTGTCGGCGTCGATATACGCGAGGTCGAACTGCAGTCCGAGTTCAGGCACCTCTTTCAGTGCGTCGCCGATATGGAAGGTGATTTTGTCGGCGTATGGAGAGTTCTCGAACCAAGGCCTAGTGAACACCTCCTGCTCGTCGTTGACCTCAAAGGTGTGGAGCATCGCACCTTGCTCCAGTCCCTCAGCCAGGCAAAGGGCGCTGTATCCGCTGTAGGTGCCGATTTCCAGCACGAGTCGTGGCCGTATCATCGTCACGACCATTTTCAGCAGTCTGCCTTGTAAGTGTCCCGATGCCATGCGGGGGTAGAGCAGTTGCAGGTTGGTCTGCCGGTAGAGTCGATGCAGGTAGTCGCTCTCCGGGTCGATGTGCCCCTCGATGTAGTCGTCAATCAGTTCCGTTTCAGTCATGTTCCTTGTTCAGTAGCGCCTCCACCGCCAATCGGTAGGAGTCGAGTCCGAAACCGCAGATCACCCCTATGCAGGCGCACGAGATGAAAGATTGATGCCGGAATACCTCCCTTTTGTGTACGTTGGAGATATGGACCTCGATGGCTGGAGTGGTGACGGCCCGCAGCGCATCCTGCAGTGCCAGTGAGGTGTGTGTGTAGGCTCCAGCGTTGAGGATAATGCCGTCGAAGTCGAATCCGACCTCGTGTATCTTGTTGATCATCTCTCCCTCGATGTTCGACTGGTAGTAGTGGAACTCCACCTCGGGATATCGTTGTTTGAGTTCGTCGTAGTAGTCGAGGAAACTCCTTGATCCGTAGATGCCCGGCTCTCGTTTGCCCAGCAGATTGATATTGGGTCCGTTGATAATCTGTATTCTCATATTCTGAACGCGGTGTTTTGGAAATGATGTGAAAAGTCAGTAACTTTGCACCTGAAAGGGTGCGGATGTTGGCATAATCCACCAATTTACGGCAAAGTTATGATTTTTAATTGAAAAAAATGGAAAAAACTGGAAACATACGCTCGGCCGACGTAAAAAAGATGCTCCAGAAGTATCATATTTACTTGAAACTGGAAAAAGGGTTCTCCGACAACACCCTTGACGCCTACGAGCGCGACCTGAACAAGTTTCTCGGTTTTCTGGAGTCCGACGGGGTGCATCCGACAGAAGTGGGACTTGAGCACCTGCATCAGTTCTCTGCCTCGCTCATTGACCTTGGCATTCTGCCCTCGTCGTTGTCGAGGATCTTGTCGGGTGTGAGGAGTTTCTACCATTTCCTGGTGGTTGACGGCTACATGGAGACAGACCCCACCGAGTTGCTGGAGTTTCCCAACAAGTCGCGCCACTTGCCCGACGTGCTCACCGTCGATGAAGTGGATAGGATAGAGTCGGTGATAGACCTGAGCAGCAGTGAAGGTCAGCGCAACAAGGCGATTATCGAGGTGCTTTTCAGTTGTGGTCTGCGTGTGAGCGAGCTATGTTTATTGCGTGTCTCCGACCTGTACCTCGACGAGCAGTTTATCCGTGTGGTGGGCAAAGGCAACAAACAACGGTTGGTGCCGATTTCGCAGAAGGCCATTCATGAGTTGGAGCTCTATTTCTCCGACCGTTGCCACATCGATATCAAGCCAGGCTATGAGGACTATGTTTTTGTGAGCAAACTGAGGAAGAAGAACCTCTCGCGCATCATGGTGTTCCATCTCATCAAGGAGTTGGTTGCCCTGGCAGGCATCGAGAAGACGGTGAGTCCCCACACCTTCCGTCACAGTTTCGCCACCGCCTTGCTCGATGGCGGCGCCAACCTCAGGGCCATCCAAGCGATGCTGGGTCATGAGTCGATAGCCACCACAGAGATCTACACCCACATCACCACCGCCCGACTGCGTGAGGAGATTATCAGCCATCACCCGAGGAACATCTCGAAAAAGGAGTAATGATACTTTATCCCATTCGGAATAACGGAATAACGGAATAACGTTATAACGATATAACGAAAAACTAATAAAAATGAAGAAATCAGCTTTAATCATCTTTATGGCTTCGCTGTTGATGCCCGCTTGGGCGCAGACCACCATCGACATCAGCGGCAACAACACTTCGTCGAACTATGTGAGTTACGACAAAACCATCTCATTGCCGGCAGACAAGACTGTCGATGTGTTGATGGCACGCTATTGTTATTTCAGTTCGACCATCACGGGCAGTGGTACCCTCAATCTGCGTGCAGGAGGTGAGCGTTGCTACCTCGGTACCGCCAAGGGCGCCAGTTGGCCCAACTGGACCAACTACAGGGGTGACATCCATATCTTCCCCTACCGTGAGAATGCTCCCTCTGCGGGATTTTTCGGTGTGGTGTTGGCTCATGGTGGCAAGGCCTTCTCACCCGAGAGTGTGGAAGAGGCTGTGAAGTCGGGCAAGGTGAACAAGTCGATGGAAAACAACCATGTGACCTTGCATGCAGGAGCGACACTTTGCTGCGAGGCCAATACCAACGGGGCGGGATTCCGTATCGGTGAGTTGAACACAGAATCGGGTTCCGAGATTATAGGCTATATGAAGAAAAACACCAGGGCGGCTTACTTCCTCTTGGGATGCCTCGATACAGATGCCACCTTGGCGGGCATGATTGCGCCACCCGAATACAGCGACACGCATCCTGTGGGTCTCATCAAAGAAGGCAAAGGCACTTACCGTATTACCGGCAACGAGAACTACTTGAGCGGCAGTCTGAGGGTGATGGATGGCCGTGTGCTGGTGATGAATGACCGTGAGCAGGCAGAGAAGAAGAAACTGAGGGGAGCCTTGGGTGCTAAATCCAGCGATACCGACCCCGTGGCTTATGTGTTTGAGCGGGGTGTGCTGGGCGGTACAGGCAGTATCGGCGGCACAGTCGATAACTATGGCACTCTTGAACCAGGCGACGGCAACATCGGTACACTGACCATCAAGAACTACGTCACCCCGTCGAAAAAAGCCAACCTTTTTGTGCGGCCCGCCTCAGTGCTGCGGTTCAAGGTAGCTTCGGCTTCCAGTCACGATGAACTGGTGGTTGCAGGTCAAGTGAAATACTTCAACATGATGGAAGACTTCACCACGAGCGACAAGATGCCGTTGGTCGAGGTGGTGCTCGACGAAGCCGCCGATGTGAAAGTGGGCGATGAGTTCTGTCTGCTCACGGCGCAGAGCAAGGCATCTGGCGCTGGCGACTGGCATTTCGACTTGGTGAAGCCCACGCACTACACTTGGGAACTTGTGGAGCGTGAGGAGAATGGTACCTTTGTCTTGTTGTTGCGGCTTGTCTCATTGGAGGATTCGGACAACCCGGATCATCCAGATGATCCTGACAATCCAGATGATGGAGAGCACATGGGTGCTTTCTACGACGACGGCATCGACGACGCAACCGATCGCCTGTCCTTGCGTTATTATGCCTTGAAGAACAAGAAACAGATAGGCACAGCCCTTTCCACGTGGAAAACCAACATCACCAACGAGGGTTTGTCTGAGACCAAGGAAACGTCTGCGCAGTTCACCATGCTGGTGGCTGAGAACGAGATGAAGTTCGACGCGCTGGAGCCCTCACGTAATTCCTTCAGCTATGGAGCGGCCGACAACCTTGTGTCATTCGCCCAACGCAACAACATGACCATGCGCGGCCATTGTCTGGTCTGGCATTCGCAGTTGCCCGAATGGGTGTCGAGCGACGGCAAGAAGAACGACAAGAACTGGAGCCGCCAGGAGGCTTTGGAGATATTGAGGAACCACATCACAAAGGTGGTTGGGCACTACAAAGGAAAAGTCGCTGAATGGGACGTAGTGAACGAATGTCTGGACGACGACCAGACCACGGTGCGTTCCAATCCTGAGGGTTACGACTTGCGTGAGAGCGTGTGGATGCGTGCCATTGGTGAGGACTTCATCGACTCCGCTTTTGTCTATGCCCACCGAGCCGACCCCGAAGCGCTGCTCTATCTGAATGACTACGGTGTAGAGATGCAGGGCAAGGCGAAGTCAGTGGCCTTCTACAATCTTGCCATGCGCTTGAAGAACAGCAACATCCCCATCCATGGTGTGGGTTTGCAGTGTCACTTCTCCGTGGGCGATGTCGATTCAGTGAAGTTGGAGAACACCATCCGCCGTTTTGGCGAGGCTGGTCTGAAGTGTATTGTCACCGAGCTCGACATGGGCATCCCTTCCACCTCGGCAGCCGACCAAGAGGAGCAGGCGCGCAACTACCGTGTCATCACCGACATCGTGCTCAACAACGACAACTGCCCCAACATGGTCATCTGGGGTCTGAAAGACAACGACAGCTGGCGCAGCGAATCCAATCCTTTGCTTTATACCTCGGGACTGGTCCGTAAACCAGCCTGGTATGCCGTTCGTTCGGCGTTGCGTCACCGCAAGATTGTGAAAGAACAGACCGATGTACGCTCCATTCACGATGACTCTTTGGACGCACAGGCGACCTACGACCTCAGCGGACGTCGGCTCGACAATCAGTCCCTTCCCCCTGGCATCTACATCCAGGGTGGCCGTAAAATCGTGGTCAAGAGGAGGTGATGCTTCTAATATATTTATTATCACGTTATTACGATATAACGATCTAACGGGATAACGAAACAATGATATAACGAATAAACGAAAAAACTATCGAAATGAAGAAACTACTACTGGCTGTTATTGCTGTTGCCACTATCTGGCCTTCCTTGGCACAGCAGACATTTAACCTTGGGGGCGACATATCGATGTTGCCGCAGTATGAGAGCGTGAGCACCCCTTATTACAACGCCGCAGGGGGCCGTGTGAGCGATGTGCTGGCGTTCATGGGAAACACCTGCAAGATGAATTCCATGCGCGTGCGTCTGTTTGTCGATCCCGATCCCGCCATTGCCAAGACGGGTGTGGCGCAGGATTTGGAGTACGTGATGAAACTGGGCAAGCGCATCAAGGACAAGAATATGGATTTCCTGCTCGATTTCCATTATTCCGACAACTGGGCTGACCCCTCCAACCAGTCCATCCCTGTTTCCTGGAAGAAAAACACTGACAATGAAGCCTTGCAGGACTCGCTCTACAACTACACTAAGCGTTGTCTGGAGTACCTTGTCGCCAATGGCGCCAAGCCCGACTTCGTACAGATTGGCAATGAGGTGAGTTATGGTATGCTCTGGCGCAACAACAGTGACCGTTGCTACTCCAATGCTAACAGTGCTACATGGAAGCGTTTCACCGACTTCCTCAGCAGTGCTGCCAAGGCTGTGCGCGAGGTTACACCCGATGCCAAGATCATCATCCATATCGAGAGGGCAGGCAATACCGACGCCACTGTGGATTTCTTCAACAGGATGAAGAGTGCAGGCGTGGATTACGACATTATCGGCCTGTCGTATTACCCTTTCTGGCATGGAGATTTGAAACAGCTCTCGAAGACGCTCAGCACTTTGGCAACCCGTTTCCCCGACAAACCAGTCCAGATTGTGGAGACCGCCTACTACTACAACTATTTCCCTGAGAACAACCCCTCGTACACCAATACCACCGGCACTTGGCCGGCCACCTCTGCGGGACAGTCCGCATTTGTCGTTGACTTGTGTGCCGAACTGCTCAAGCACGACAATGTGACAGGGCTCTATTACTGGTTTCCAGAGGAGAACGGTAGTGGTGGCGCTTATTGGAGCGAAGCCAACACAGTGCTCGCCACCTGGATCAACCGCGGTTTTTGGGACAACAGCACTCACAAGCTCAACTCAGGCATCCTCAAGATGCAGGAATTCCTTACTGGGAAGAAAGCCGCCGGTATCGATGGGGTAGTGCAGGATGGAGAATCGGCAGATGAGGATGCACCCATCTACAATTTGAGCGGACAACGCATTGATGCGGTGACCGTTCCAGGCATCTATATCCAGAAAGGCAAGAAGATGCTCAAAAAGTAGTGAAGACACCAAGATTTCAAGCCGAATAATCACATTATTGCTTCTTTTGCTTTCTTTTTGCTATAAATATTTGAAGTTTGCTTGCTTTTTTCTTGCAGATATTGGACTTTTCCTCTAACTTTGCACGGAAATTCAGCAAACAAATCAAACACAGATAAATCATGAGTAAGATCAGAGTCGCCATCGTAGGCTATGGCAACATTGGAAAGTACGCCCTCGAGGCATTGGAGACAGCCCCCGACATGGAGGTTGCAGGTATTGTACGCCGTAACGGATCAGTCGATAAACCAGCGGAACTCGCTCCCTATCAGGTGGTGAAACATATCAAGGACTTGGAGAATGTTGATGTGGCTATCCTTGCCACTCCGACCCGCAAGGTAGAGGAGTATGCCAAGGAATGTCTGGCTTTGGGTATCAACACCGTTGACAGTTTCGATATCCACGGTCAGGTGCTTGCCCTTCGCGCCAGTCTTGACAAGGAAGCCAAGGCTCACAACGCCGCTTCGATCATCTCTGCTGGTTGGGATCCAGGTACCGACTCTGTGGTGCGTGCGTTGATGCTTGCCCTTGCACCCAAGGGCATCACCTACACCAACTTTGGTCCGGGCATGAGCATGGGGCACACCGTGGCAGTGAAAGCCATCGACGGTGTGAAAGCCGCCTTGTCGATGACCATACCTGTTGGCACGGGCATACACCGCCGTATGGTCTATATTGAGTTAGAGGAAGGTTACGAGTTTGAGGATGTGGCTGCAGCGATCAAGGCCGACCCCTATTTCGCCAGTGACGAGACGCATATCACTCAGGTCGATTCTGTGGATGCGCTCAAGGACATGGGACATGGCGTGAACCTCGTGCGCAAGGGAGTGAGCGGCAAGACCCAGAACCAACTTCTGGAGTTCGACATGAAGATCAACAATCCTGCACTCACTGGTCAGGTGCTTGTCAACTGCGCTCGTGCGGTGATGAAGCAGCAGCCTGGCTGTTACACGCTGATAGAGATTCCTGTCATCGACCTCATCTACGGTGAGCGCGAGGACATTATCCGTCAGTTGCCAGTATAACAATCCTCCAAAAATCTTCGATTTGGCAGGTTAGCCAATCGCTATTCTGCCAAATCAAGCAAAAAGTACCTCGATTTGGCAAAATAAGGATGGCTTATTTTGCCAAATCGATTCTTTTTTCTATCTTTGTGGCAAAATAAACCACAGACAGAATATGCAGAAAATCATAGGCAGGACTGCTGAAAAAGCAACATTACAGCGGGCATACGAATCGGGCAAACCAGAATTGGTAGTAGTGTATGGTCGTCGTCGAGTAGGGAAGACATTCCTCATCAGGGAATTTTTCGATGGAAAGCTTGCTTTCTACCATACAGGACTCTCCATATTCGAGGTGTCTATGGCCAATCAGAAAGACAGCCAGTTGCAGAATTTCACCTCATCCCTGCGACAATACGGCTGGAACTTACCATCAACGCATACGGATTGGTTGTCGGCCTTTGATAACCTACGAATGCTGTTAGAAGACAAGATGGAGCGTGAGCCAGGTAGGAGACAGGTGGTGTTCATCGATGAATTGCCGTGGATGGATACACCGCGTTCTGGTTTTCTCGCGGCACTGGAACATTTCTGGAATGGTTGGGGAGCGGGACAGACAAACCTTATGCTTATCGTATGCGGTTCTGCCACGGCGTGGATTTCAAGTCATTTGCTTCACAACAAAGGAGGACTGTACGGCCGGATGACCCGTGAGATCAAACTCCATCCCTTCTCTTTGTACGAGGCAGAACAATTCTATCAAGAGCAGGGCATCGAGTTGGACCGATATGCGCAATTGCAACTTTACATGATGCTTGGCGGCATACCTTATTATATGTCATACGTGCAGAGAGGTCAGAGCGTGGAACAGACCATTGACAACCTCTTTGTCAGTCGTAATGCCAGACTTGCTGACGAATTGGAACAACTGTTCGACTCACTCTTCACCAACCATCATGACTGCATGAAAATCATCCGGTGCCTTGCCACACGGAAGACTGGATATACCCGCAAGGAGATAGCTGAAAAGACAGGACTTCCATACGGCGGGGGGTTGACCAACACACTGAAGAGCCTCGCCGAGAGTGATTTCATCCAACGGTATGAGTATTATGGCCTGCCATCGAAAGAAGATCGTTACCGTCTGGTCGATTTCTTCTCGCTGTTTGTTCTGAAGGTCCTTGAAAAACAAGTAGAGGCGGATTCCGATGTATGGAAGGGCAGGTTCGACAAACGTGCGATGGACGCTTGGTATGGCATAGCCTTTGAATCATTGTGCTGGAATCACATTTCCCAAATCAAGAAAGCTCTTGGAATAGCGGCGGTGAACACTGTTGAATTCTCGTGGCGGGCAGAAGGCACTGATGAATACCCTGGCGCGCAAATCGACCTTATCATACGTCGGGCTGACAGGGTCATCAATATCTGCGAGATGAAATTCTGCATCGGAGATTATCTTCTTGACAAGGCCGATGATGCCAGTCTGCGCAACAAGATCTCTGCCTATCAACGGCTTACACGATGCAAGGAAGCCATTCACCCCATCCTTGTCACCACATACGGGTTGATCCCCAACAAGTACAGCCACAACATCCAGAAAACCGTCACCATGGATGACCTGTTTGCTTCAGAATAGGCCTGGCTGTTACACGCTGATAGAGATTCCTGTCATCGACCTCATCTACGGTGAGCGCGAGGACATTATCCGTCAGTTGCCGGTATAAGGATTCAGATATCACATCATTTGCTTCAAAGTGTCCATAACTCGACAAAATGATGAGTTGTGGACACTTTTATTGATAGATAAGTGTCCATATCCTGAAAAAATGATGAGTTGTGGACACTTTCGGGTTGTAAAACTTGTCCACATTAACTTTTATTCTCATATTTGCCAACGAAAAGGAACTACTCTCCCCAACGACGACTATTCCAAACTCGATAAAAGGAAAAGCAGAGTGGTTACCACCGTGTAAAACGTTATACATCATGTGGTTCTATATATTATTTCTTCTCCCTCTTTTGGCGATTACGTTTATTGGTTGGCATGTATGGTGCCTGCTTCCTGTCGCTTGGTTTTGGAAGGTGCTGATTATCTTGCTGATGGTAGGTGCGGTGATGTTGTTGTTCGCGAATTTCTCACGCACTACGGACAGTATGCCCATGCCGTTGGCTGTGGCAACTTACGAGATAGGAACGTCGAGCATCTTCGTGTTGCTCTACTTGTTCATGCTTTTCCTGTTGCTCGATATTGGCAGGTTGCTACGTCTCGTGCCTCGAAGTGTCCTTTATCAGAACTGGTGGGCGGCGGGTGTCATTTTCGTCGGGATATTCGCGCTGTTCCTATATGGCAATCTGCACTATCGTCATAAATACGTGGAGCCGTTGCAATTGACCACAAAGAAGCCATTGCGAAGTTCCATGAAGATTGTGATGATGAGCGACCTTCATATCGGTTATCACAATCGCAGTGAGGAACTGCACCGCTGGGTCGATATGGTCAATGCAGAACAGCCAGACCTCATCCTCATTGCCGGTGATATCATCGACAACAGCATGCGCCCTCTCTACGAAGAGCGGATGCACGAGGAATTCCTACGGTTGAAAGCGCCAGTCTATGCCTGTATCGGCAATCACGAGTGTTTTCGCAGTGAAGACGAAGCCAAGGAGTTCTATAAGAAGTCGGGCATTCGTCTCCTGCAAGATTCCTACGCCAACGTCGGTGACCTCTGCATCATCGGACGCGACGACTACGCCCATCGGTATCGCGCGTCGTTGGAGACCCTGATGAAGAAGGTCAATCGCAAGAAGTATTGCATCTTGCTCGACCACCAACCTCACCACTTGGAGGAGGCCGAACAACAGCATGTTGATTTTCAGTTTAGCGGCCACACCCACCACGGACAGGTATGGCCCATCTCATGGATTACAGATCATATCTATGAGTGCGCTTTCGGTCGTCATCAGCGGGGTGACACGCACTATTATATCAGCAGTGGCATTGGTATATGGGGAGGCAAGTTCCGCATCGGCACCCGATCGGAGTATGTCGTCGTTACCCTTAGCCATGTGAGCGGTGAATAGTCCCAGCTCACCGTTTATTTCTTCTTGACGATGGCGCCATGGGGGTTGCGCAGGTTCTTGGCGCTCTTGAAATAGGCTTTGGCGGTGCCGAACTTGAGGTAGAAGTCGATGCGGATGGGCAGGTGGTTGGTGTCGTCGGTGACGTAGAAACGGAGCAGTTCCTTCTCCTTCTTCTTCTCGTCGTAGTCGAGGAGGGAGAAAACCAGGCAGCGGTAGGTCACGCCGTCGTTGGCCTTGAACTTCTCCTTTCCCTTGTAGATGAGTGTCTGCTTCTCCACCTTCTTGCCTGTGGCCATGAGGAAATGAATCCGCTGTCCTTCCTTGTAGTTGGAGGCGTCGAAGGAACGCGCGCGAAGCAGGATGCTGAGCATGTCGTAGTTGCACTCGTCGCTGTAGCAGGTGTTCTCCGACCATTCACCGTGTTTGTTACGGTGGTGGAGTTCGGCTTTGCTTCTGCCGCCAGGGTAGGAGTAGAATACCTCATCGACGGTGTAACGCTTTCCTTCCACGGCTCCCTTTCGGAAGTAGAGCGGCATAAGGTCGGGTGTGATGTAGCTGCGGAGGGTGTCTTTCATGGTGAAGACCGCCTGCAATTTGTCGTTGCCGGTGAAGAGAAGGTCGCTTTTCAGTGCGTCCCTGCCTTGATAGCGCGCACTGACCGTTTTCATGCTCGCCGCCCCGACTTTCACCCAGACGAACTTCCAGTGGAAGTAGAGGTCATATACGAGTTCCTCTCCTGCTTTGAACGCCTTGTTTTCTGTGGCGAACTGCGGATGGGCATGGCTCAAAGGCAGCATAAGCAACAAGAGAAGTATTTTAAGGCAGCGCATGGTGATATTGTTTTTCAAGTCCTATATAGAAGTACCCTTACTTTTTGTTCTGCTTGTCTTTCGCCCTTTGCTCGTTTCTTGTCTTGGCTGATTTCTGCTTGTCGGGCTTTTGCTTGATGAGTTTCTCAGGCTTCTGTTCATTTCGTGGCCGTGCGGTGGGCGTCCAGTGCTCCGACACCTCCCACATCGCCCTCAGGTTGAGTTCCTTGTGGTAATAGTACATGTCTTCGGGCTGGGTGTGGCTGTCGAATTCTCCAGTATCCCACTTGCCGTTACGGTTGCGGTCGTCGAACATACGTATATAATAATCACCAGGCGTGATGAAGAAGAAATCGGCCCTGTTGTCGATGGCCCGTGCACTTTTCACGACCTTGTCGCCAGCCTTGAGCAATTCCACGACACCGTTGCCCTTGAAGTTGTCGAGGTTGACGAAGAGTGCGCTGTAAGTATCGAGGCTTTTTATCTTGATGCTTTTCTTCTGGCCAGCCATGCGGTGTCCGTAGATGCTGACGAAGGCACCCGTGTCGATTTGCAGCTGGTAGGTGGTGTCGGGCATCCATTCGGCATAGAAAGTGAATTTCTTGATGTTGATGCTGTCGCGCAGGATCATGAAGTCGGCAGGTTGGAAGGTGCTATCGACTTGTATGGTGAAGTGGAAGGCGTTGATGTCGAACGTGTCGATCGGTTCCTCGAAGATGAATTCGATGTTTTGGTCGGGTGCCATAGCCGAGGTTGACGAAACGCGGACCCCCACAAACGTCTCAGGCATGGGCGGCACTACGAAGTTGTCGGCATCGAAGTCGTAGTCTTTTTTCTTCTTGCCTTTCTTTTTCTCGGACTGTTCAGACTTTTTAGCATCTTCGGACTTCTCCGACTCTTCGGACAATTCAGGTTGTTCGGACTCTTCTTCGGGCTGCTCAGTTTGTTGTGGCTCTTCAGAGGTTTCCGTATTCTCTGTTTCTCCCTTGGCTTTAGCCTCGGCCTTGGCGTCCTCCTCCTTCTTCCTCAACTCGCGCGCTTTCTTCTTGGCCTCGGCCTCAGCGTCTTTCTTCGACTGTTTGGCCCAGTCCTCATACTCTCTCTTCCGTTGCTTGTCGAACCGTTCTTTTGACACCTTCGACACCAGTTCCATGGTATCAACCATCTGGACGAGAACGCCGTTGGTGTCGGTGCCCATGTAGTAGAGCAGCATGTTGAGCGTGTCGTTGTAATAGATGAGTGAGTCGCGTATCCAGTAGGTGATGGTGTCGTTGGTTTGGTTGGCATCGGTCACGAAGGCTGTGGAGGCGTCGAAATCGGTTGCCACGATGAGCGGCAGTGTGTCTCGTGGTGCTGAGAAGCAGATGGTGAACTTGTTGAGTACCTCTCGTTCCTTTTTCAAGAGATATTGGTCCTGCCCTGTCTCTGTGAAGGCGAGAAGGACGATGTCGTCGGGGAAGAAGTGCATGTAGGGTGTCATTACGATGGAGTCGTAATGGATGCTGTCGTGCCAGACGGTGTCGGGCCGGATATCGGGTTTTGCAGAGGGTGTGAGCAGTCTGTCTGAGAAAGCTATCTGCTCGCTTTTCTGGTCGAAGAGGAAGTTCTGGTTTTGGTCGGTGAGGGCGTAGGCTCGGTATTCCCCAGGTGCGATGCCCTTGATGGTGAAGTGTCCACTTCCATTGGTTCGCGACACCCTTTCGAAGGATTTGGTGCGGAACACGCTGTCCTCCTTTTCGGAATAGAGTCCCACCAGTATTCCCTTGATGGGTTCGAGGTTCTCGGCGTTGAGTACGGTGCCCGACATCTGGAAGGTGTCGATTCTGTCGCCTGTTGAGAAGGCGAAGGCATAGTCGCCCATGGGGTTGCCCTCGTTGTTGTCCTCGATGGCGTCGGAGAAGTCAATGGTATAGGTGGTGCTGTCCTTGAGGGTATCCATCAGCTCAATGGTGATGCGTTTGCCCATGGCCGAGATTTCGGGCATCTCCAGTTGTGGTGGTGACACCATCACCTTTTCTGTGGCATTGTCGAGTTTGATGTTCTCGTCAAACTCCAGTACGATTTTCTTTGTTCGAGTGTTTGTGGCGTATTCCTTGGGGCTGGTGCGCACCACTTTGGGCGGGTCCTCGTCGTAGGGTCCACCATCGGGTGTTCCGATGTTGGCGCATGAGAGCACCAACAGTACCACCATCATGACAGCGCATATAGAAGCGGTACGCCTGAACATAGATTATTCGTGCTTCAGGTTGGCGTTGAGCGCAAGCAGCTCCTCAATGTAAGTCCTGCTGTTGCTCAGTCTCGGGATCTTGTGTTGTCCGCCCAGTTTTCCCTTGGCCTTCAGCCATTCCTCGAACAGTCCTGGTTCTGCCTGGATGATCTCAAGCGGTTGCAAGGTGATGTTCTTGTATCGTTTGGCTTCGTAGTCGGAGTTGATGGCTTGGAGTGACCGGTCGAGAATTTCGGCGAAGTCCTTGATGGATGCCGGTGCCTTGGTGAACTCGATGATCCATTGGTGGCGGCATTTTGCGTTGGCGTCCATGAAGATGGGTGCTGCCGTGTAGTCTTTCACCATGGCTCCTGTGGCGATGCATGCCTGCTCGAGTCCCTTGTCGGCGTTATCCACAATCAGTTCCTCTCCAAAAGCATTGATGAAATGTTTGGTCCTTCCGGTGATGACGAACTTGTATGGGTCTTTCTGGGTAAACTTCACGGTATCACCGATCAAGTATCGCCAGAGTCCGCAAGATGTGCTGATGACCATGGCGTAGTTCTTTCCCACCTCAACGCCGGATAAAGGAACGACCGATGGGTTCGGCTTGTCAAGTTCATCGAGTGGGACGAACTCATAGAACACACCATAGTCGATCATCAGTGTCATGGCGGGGTCGTTGAGGTCGGTTTGTATGCCGAAGAATCCCTCGCTGGCGTTGTAGGTCTCCATATAGTGCATGTCAGGCGACTTGATGATGTTCTTGTACTGTTCACGGTAGGGACTGAATGCCACACCGCCATGGAAGAACACCTCCAGGTTGGGCCATATCTCGTCAATACTTTCTTTGCCGGTGATTTCAAGCACTCTGTTGAGTACCGACATCATCCATGAAGGCACACCGCTGAGGTTGGTGACGTTCAGGTGGAGCGTGTTGCGCGCGATGAGGTCGCGTTTAACCTCGAAGTCGTTGAGCAGAGCGATGCTTTTATCGGGCACCCGTGTCTTGTTGATGATGGAAGGCGCGTTTTCAATGAGTATGGCGCTGAGGTCACCCACCAGGCTGTTGGGGGTATTGAGGTTGGGTGAGTGGCTTCCTCCGAGGATGAGGCTTTTGCCGGAATTGGAGAAAAGTCGTGATGTGGGGTTGGCCATTAAATATGCAGCCAGGCAATCTCGTCCTCCTGCATAGTGTATGTCTTTCAGTCCGTCACCACTCACGGGTATGAACTTGCTCTTGTCATTGGTAGTGCCCGAAGACTTGGCGAACCACAAAACTTTTCCAGGCCACAGCACATCGCTCTCGCCTTCACGCATACGGTGTATGTAGCTCTTGAGTTCCTCGTAGGTGTTGATGCTTCCCATATGGTGGGTAAAGTCATCGTAGTTGGCGATCGACCTGAAATTATGGCTTCTGCCCCATTCTGTGGACTCAGCTTTTTCCACCAGATGATGCATCACCTTGTCCTGCATTTCCTCAGCATGCGACAAGAAGCGTTCGAAAACCTTGTGTCTTCTGCTGAAATATACCTTGTTGAGTATCTTTGTAATATTCATTATTCTATGATTTCAGTAAGCGATGCCATTGGCATGATGTTTTCTACTGGCAAAATTACCATTTTTTGTCGATAATTTGGCCATGCATCGTGTGAATAATGCTAAAGATATGTTTTTATTGCCTTATTTCTGTTTTTCGCTTTTGTTTTGCCGGCGGTCTTTCTTGATGTCAACAAGTTGGTTGACCAGTGCGTTGTCGTTCCTGACTATGCTGAGCGCCATGTTCGCCGCGTTCTGGTGGCTCTCTTTCTTGGAGAATCCTTTTCCTTCTCCCAGTTTGACGCCCTCCACGATTACGGCTGCCTTGAAGGTGGGTATTCCGTTGCTCACTTTCTCTTCGGTCATGACAAACTGGAAGTCGAACTGGTATTTCTGGCACCATTCGATCAGCAGGCTCTTGAAGTTCTGCTCGCTGTCGGCGATTTGCTCGAGGTTGATGTGCTCTTTGAGCATCTTGTTGGTCACGAACGACTTGCAGAGCTCGTATCCCCTGTCGAGATAGATGGCTCCGATGAGTGCTTCGAAGGCATTGCCGTTGATATAGCTGTTGTGTGCCGATGTCACTCTGCCGGTATGCAGGACGAGTTTGTCAATCCCCATCTTCGAAGCAAGCTCGTTGAGCGTCTCTCGTTTCACGAGTTTGCTTCGTAGGTTGGTCAGAAATCCCTCCTGTTTGTCGGGGTACTGGTTGTAGATAATATCGGACACGACGGACTCGAGTACTGCGTCGCCGAGAAACTCCAGTCGTTCGTTATTGACTTTTCCACCCTTATCGTTGGTTTCTGCGTAGGACTTGTGCTGCAGTGCCGTGCGGTAGAAAGAGATGTTGTGCGGATAGAATCCGAGTATGTCTTTCAAAAGCAAAAAAGGCTCTTTCTCCTTTCGGAAAAAGAGCCTAATTCTGTCAATGAGATTCTGTGTCACCACTGGTTAAAGGTATTTCTTGAAAATCACACAAGCATTGTGTCCACCAAAACCGAAAGTGTTGCTGAGAGCGGCACGTACAGTCCTTTCCTGAGCCTTGTTGAAGGTGAAGTTGAGGTTATAGTCGATTTCCTCATCCTTGTCTTCAGGGTCGTGGTTGATGGTAGGTGGTACGATGTCGTTCTTCACAGCGAGCACACTGATCATGGCCTCCACAGCACCGGCAGCGCCGAGCAGGTGTCCGGTCATGGACTTGGTGGAGCTGATGTTGAGTTTGAAAGCAGCGTCTCCGAACACCTCTTTGATGGCCTTAGCCTCAGAGATGTCGCCCACGTGTGTGGATGTTCCGTGTACATTGATGTAGTCAATGTCGTCGGGTTTGAGTCCTGCGTCGTCAAGTGCTCTCTGCATCACCAGTTTGGCTCCCAGTCCCTCAGGGTGTGATGCCGTGATGTGGTAAGCGTCGGCGCTCATGCCTGCTCCCACCATTTCTGCATAGATCTTGGCACCGCGTGCTTTAGCGTGCTCAAGTTCCTCAAGCACCAGGATGCCAGCTCCCTCGCCCATCACGAATCCGTCTCTGCTTGCGCTGAATGGTCTTGATGCGTGCTCAGGGTCGTCGTTGCGGGTGGACAAAGCCTTCATGGCATTGAATCCACCAACACCAGCGGGCCAGATGGCAGCTTCAGATCCACCTGCGATCATAGCCACTGCTTTTCCCAGACGAATGAGGTTGAAAGCGTCTGCGAGTGCGTTAGACGATGATGCGCAAGCTGACGTAGTGGTGTAGTTGGGGCCGTGGAATCCATTTTCTATGGAAATGTATCCTGCTGCGATGTCAGCAATCATTTTCGGGATGAAGAAAGGATTGTATTTGGGGCCGAGTGTGGCTCCATTTACAGCGTAGTTTCCTGCTTCCTCCTCGAAAGTGTGGATACCGCCAATGCCAACGCCGAGCACAACTCCTATATTGTCCTTATCTTCGTTCTCCAAGTCGAAGTTAGCGTCGCTGAGCGCCATTTTGGCAGCTGCGAGTGCGTAGTGGGTGTAAACATCCATCTTACGCGCTTCCTTGCGGTCAATGTAGTCGGCCACATTGAATCCTTTAACCTCGCAAGCGAACTGTGTCTTGAACTGTGAAGCGTCGAAATGTGTAATAGGACCGGCACCGCTTACTCCAGCGACAATGTTCTTCCAAGTCTCATCCACGTTGAGACCGAGCGGAGTGACAGCGCCCATACCGGTCACTACAACTCTCTTTAATTCCATAAATAGTTGTTGTGTCTTAGTTGTTGATTACTGTGCCTGGTTCTCAGTGATGAATGCGATAGCGTCGCCAACAGTAGCGATACCTTCAGCCTTGTCGTCAGGAATGTTGATGTTGAAAGCCTTCTCAAACTCCATGATGAGTTCTACTGTGTCGAGTGAGTCTGCGCCAAGGTCGTTGGTGAAACTTGCCTCAGGCTTTACTTCTTCCTTATCCACTCCGAGTTTGTCAGCGATGATGTCAATCACTTTTTCTTCAATTTCTGACATAATTGTAAATTTTTTAATGTGGTTAATAAATATTGTTTCCAATTTCGAGTGCAAAGTTACGGATTAATCTTATCTTGTCCAAGAAAAGAATAATCCAAAATGCCAATCGTTGCACAAAAAATGGCATTTGTGCAACGATTTAACATTTCAGAGCGTTATAATGTCAATATTTGCGCTTTGAAAGATGATGTTTAAAAGAGTGATAGAAGGTCAGTCGTCATTGCGGCTGTTGCGTTTGCGCTCCAGATGGTCGAGAATGATTTTGCGCATGCGCATGCTCTTGGGTGTCACTTCCACATACTCGTCTTCCTTGATGTATTCGAGTGCTTCCTCAAGCGAGAGTACCACAGGCGGGATGATGTGCGCCTTCTCGTCGGTACCCGAAGCGCGAACGTTGGTCAGCTGTTTCGTTTTGGTGACATTGATGACGAGGTCGTTCTCATGCACATGCTCTCCGACGACTTGTCCGGCATAGACCACATCGCCCGGGAAGATGAAGAACTTGCCTCGGTCCTGCAGGTGGTCGATGGCGAATGCCACGGCTGTTCCGCCTTCCATTGCGATCATTGATCCGTTGACACGCCGCTGCATGTCGCCCTTGTAGGGTTGGTAGTTCTTGAAGCGGTGTGCCATGATGGCTTCTCCCTGGCTGGCTGTGAGCACGTTGGTGCGGAGTCCGATGATGCCTCGTGAGGGTATTTCGAACTCGATGTTCACTCGGTCGCCCTGTGCTTCCATAGAGAGTACCTCGCCCTTTCGTCGTGTGACCATATCGATCATCTTGCTGGAGAAGTCCTGTGGCACGTTGATGGTGAGTTCCTCTATCGGTTCGCATTTCACGCCGTTGATTTGTCGGAAGATGACCTGTGGCTGTCCCACTTGGAGTTCGTAACCCTCACGGCGCATGGTCTCAATCAGGACAGAGAGGTGTAGCACGCCTCGTCCGCTGACGATCCAGCTGTCGGTGGTTCCTTCTTTTTGTTCCACCCTCAGGGCCAGGTTCTTCTCCAGTTCACGGTCAAGTCGCTCACCGATGTGTCGGCTGGTGCAGTACTTGCCCTCCTTGCCGAAGAATGGTGAGTTGTTGATGGTGAAGAGCATGCTCATGGTGGGTTCATCAATTTTGATGGTGGGCAGTGCGACAGGTTCTTCGAAGTCGCAGATGGTGTCACCGATCTCGAAGTTGGTCAGTCCGATGACGGCGCAGATGTCTCCACTGCCCACACTGTCGGTAGTGCGGTGTCCCATGCCCTCGAAGGTGTGCAGTTCCTTGATTTTGGTTTTCTCCTGGCTGCCATCGCGGTGTGCGATGGTGATGTTCATACCGTTCTTCAGTTCTCCGCGGTGCACGCGTCCCACGGCGATACGTCCAGTATAAGTGGAGTAGTCGAGCGATGTGATGAGCATCTGTGGACTACCCTCCAAATATTCGGGAGCGGGTATATACTTCACGATGGTGTCGAGGAGGTAGGTGATGTCGTTGGTGGGGTTCTTCCAGTCGGAGCTCATCCATCCGTTCTTGGCCGAGCCATAGACCACGGGGAAGTCGAGTTGTTCCTCGCTGGCGTTGAGGTTGAACATCAGGTCGAACACCATTTCATACACCTCCTCTGGTCGGCAGTTGGGTTTATCGACCTTGTTGACCACCACGATGGGTTTGAGTCCGATCTCGAGTGCTTTCTGCAGCACGAAGCGTGTCTGAGGCATCGGTCCCTCGAATGCGTCAACGAGCAGCAGGCATCCGTCGGCCATGTTGAGCACACGTTCCACTTCTCCACCGAAATCGCTGTGTCCCGGTGTGTCAATGATGTTGATTTTTGTTCCCTTGTAGTTGATGGACACATTTTTCGACAGGATGGTGATTCCGCGTTCACGTTCCAGTTCGTTGTTGTCGAGCATGAGTTCTCCTGTCTGTTGGTTCTCGCGGAAGAGGTTTCCTGCCATGAGCATCTTATCGACCAGTGTGGTCTTGCCGTGATCGACATGGGCAATGATGGCTATGTTCCTGATGTCTTGCATAAAGAATCGTCTTTAAATCGTCTTTTTATCCTTTTCTTTCCAACTAACCCCTACGAAAATGGTTTGTGAATGGGTCTGTTGGCTCTTTTTACCTTGTTAATTAACCCTTAAAACTGAAATTTGGCGCAAAGTTATGAAAAAATATCAAGTTTTTTATTGTCATTCACAAAAAAAACGCTACCTTTGCACCCGCAAACGGACAAAACGTGTTGTCCGGGGGCAAAATCATTCACAAAAATCATATATTAACTCACAAACAATTATGTACTTAGATCCAGAAACTAAGAAAGAGATCTTTGCCAAGTACGGGAAGTCCAACACGGATACTGGTTCTTGCGAGAGCCAGATAGCCTTGTTCTCCTACCGTATCACGCACTTGACCGAACACATGAAGGCCAACCACAAAGATCATAGCACTAACCGCGCCCTTGTGGAGCTTGTGGGAAAGCGTCGTCGTCTGCTCGCTTACCTGAAGAGAAAGGACATCAACCGCTACCGCGACCTCATCAAGGCTCTTGGTCTGCGTAAGTAATCCTTCACGGAAGACTTGCGAAACGCTAAGAAAGGTGTATTACCCAGCGCGGGTGATACACCTTTTTTAAGTGGGAGTTAAAAGGGGAGTATAAAAGGGAGTTAAAGTGGGAGTAAAAATGGAAGTAAACTCGCTACGCTCATGGGAGTTATGTGCTATGCACAGGACAATAGGTTTTAATAGCAGTCGTATCGTCCTGCACGAAAGTGCTTAACTTCCAGTCAGCACGGCTGACTTAACTCCCTATTTAACTCCTTTTTATAACTTCCGAAATTTTAGTCATTAACCGTATGATTACCTTTTTAAAGAATTGGACGCTGCCTGTGGCGATAGTCCTTGGCACATTGATATATTTGCTTTTCGCCTTCGTGCCGTGTCTCGACACGGCAGGCGACCTGCTGTTTCCCGTGCTCGACTTCATTTTCCCCTCTTTGGTGTTCTTGGTGTTGTTCACCACGTTCTGCAAGGTTGATTTCCACAAGATGCGGCCTGTGAGATGGCATCTATGGGTGGTAGTTTTCCAGGTATTGCTGGTGGGTTTGGTCACCAGTATCATGCTGACTGTGGCCAAAGAAGGAGAGCAGAAGATTCTGTGGGAGGGTGTTCTCACTTGTATCATTTGTCCCACGGCGGCAGCTGCGGCAGTGGTGACAGCCAAGTTAGGAGGCGACATCAATACCATGACTACCTACAATCTTATCTCTGGTTTGGTGGCGGCTCTGCTTATCCCCACCATATTCCCGTTGATAGAGAAAGCAGAAGGCGTGACTTTCCTGACCGCTTTCCTGACTATATTATATAAGGTGTTCTTGGTGTTGATTGTTCCTTTGGGTTGTGGATGGTTCGTCAAGCACTATGTCCATCGGTTGCAACGCGCCATTGCTTCGCGCCCCAATCTCAGTTTCTATTTGTGGGGGGTGAGTCTGATGGTGACCACGGGCATGACCGTCCGCAACATTGTCCATTCCGATGCCTCCCTGTCGTTGCTCCTCTTGATTTCCCTGCTCTCGCTGGTGATATGTATTGTCCAGTTCGCAGTGGGCAGGCTCATCGGTCGTTTCCATCATGCGACGGTCAACGCCGGTCAGGCTTTGGGGCAGAAGAACACCGCTTTCGCCATCTGGGTGGCGTGCATGTATCTCAATCCTGTGGCATCTGTCGGTCCAGGTTGCTATGTCCTCTGGCAGAACATCGTCAACTCCTTCGAGATTTGGCACTATAGGGTCAAGGCAAAATAGGTCTCCCTCAATTCCTGTATCATCTTTTGTTATTATTCGTTGTTTCCCATATAACATCTGCAGCGAAAGACATGTTGTTTATTCGCTGTTTATTGCTGTTTCCCACGTTATCGTTACTTAATTGACCGATAATTTTGTTTTCAGACGTATTTGGTGTTATTTTGCATTACACTTTTGAAAAACGTGAAAATAAAATATACTTGACAATGAACAACGAAAAACGCTACGGACATTTTGACGACGAGCATCGTGAATATGTCATCACCGACCCATGCACGCCATGGCCCTGGATCAACTATTTGGGAACAGAGGATTTCTTCTCGCTCATCTCCAACACTGCTGGTGGCTATTCCTTCTACAAGGACGCCAAATTCCGCCGTATCACCCGTTATCGCTACAACGACGTGCCGATGGACAACGGAGGCCGTTATTTCTTTATCAAGGATGGGGGCACCGCTTGGAGTCCAGGTTGGAAACCCGTGAAGACGCCGCTCGACCGCTACGAGTGCCGTCATGGCATGGGCTACACCCGTGTCGCAGGCGAGAAAGACGGTGTGGAGGCCAGTGTGCTCTTCTTTGTGCCGCTCAACACCCATGCCGAGGTGCAGAAACTCACCCTTACCAACCGTTCCAACGTTGAGAAATCGCTCAAGGTGTTCTCCTATACGGAGTGGTGCCTATGGAACGCCGCCACAGATGGTGAGAACTTCCAGCGCAACCTCTCCACAGGCGAGGTGGAGATTGACGGCTCCGTCATCTACCACAAGACAGAGTACCGTGAGCGTCGCAACCACTACGCCTTTTATGGTGTGAACACCCCCATACAAGGCTATGACACCGACCGTGAGTCGTTCGTGGGCATGTACAACGAAATCCGCGAACCTCAGGTGGTGACAGAAGGGAAACCACGCAACAGCCATGCGCACGGATGGAGTCCGATAGCATCGCATTACCTTGAGGTCACACTCGCTCCGGGCGAAAGCAAGGAATATGTCTTCCTGCTTGGTTATGTGGAGAACGAGGACAATGAGAAATGGGAGGCACCGAAGGTCATCAACAAGACGAAGGCCCGTAAGATGTTGGAGCAGTTCGATACGGTGGAGAAAGTGACCGCATCCTTCGATGAATTGAGGAATTACTGGGATCAGTTGCTCAGCATCTTCTGTGTGGAGAGCGACGATGAAAAACTCAATCGCACCGTCAACATCTGGGGGCAGTACCAGTGCATGGTCACCTTCTGCATGTCGCGTTCGGCATCGTTCTTCGAGAGTGGCATCGGACGAGGCATGGGTTTCCGCGACTCCAACCAAGACCTTGTCGGTTTTGTCCACCTCATCCCCGAGCGCGCCCGTCAGCGCATCATCGACATCGCATCCACTCAGTTTGCCGACGGCAGTTGCTACCACCAGTACCAGCCGTTGAGCAAGCGTGGCAACAACGACATCGGAAGCGGTTTCAACGACGACCCCTGCTGGCTCATCTTCGGCACTGTGGCTTATATCAAGGAGACAGGCGACTTCTCCATTCTCGACGAACCAGTGCCCTTCGACAACAAGCCCGGCTCAGAGGTGTCTTTGATGGAGCATCTCCGTGTGTCGTTCAACCATGTGGTGGAGAATCTCGGTCCTCATGGACTGCCCCTCATCGGTCGCGCCGACTGGAACGACTGTATGAACCTCAACTGCTTCTCTTTCGACCCCAACGAGAGTTTCCAGACCACCGAGAACAAGAGCGAGGGCACGAAGGCAGAATCGCTGATGATCGCCGGTCTGTTCGTGTTTACTGGCCGTCAGTATGTGGAACTTTGTCAGCGTATAGGACTTAGTGAAGAGGCCCAGCGTGCACAGGTGCAGGTGGATGCAGTGAGCAAGGCCGTGGAAGCCGATGGTTGGGATGGTGAGTGGTATCTTCGCGCCTACGATTACTATGGTCGTAAGGTGGGATCGCATGAGAACGAGGAAGGCAAGATCTTCATCGAGAGCCAGGGCTGGTGTGCCATGGCTCAGATTGGTCAGGAAGAGCAACTGCCATGCAAAGCACTCGACGCCACAAAGAAATACTTGGAATGTGAGCATGGCATTGTGTTGAACTGGCCAGCGTTTACCCGCTACTATCCTGAATATGGTGAGATCAGCAGTTATCCAGAGGGATACAAGGAGAATGCCGGCATCTTCTGCCACAACAATCCATGGGTGATTATCGCCGAGACTTTGCAAGGAAGAGGCAATGATGCGTGGAGTCACTACAGGAAGATACTGCCTGCCTATGTGGAGGAGCACTATCAGACTCTCCATCGTGTGGAGCCATACGTGAACTGCCAGATGGTGGCGGGAAGAGACGCTGCAAAGCCAGGCGAGGGCAAGAACTCATGGTTGACGGGCACCGCCGCATGGATGTGGCTGACTGTGAGTCAGTACATCTTAGGTGTGCGTCCAGCCTACGATGGACTGGAACTCTGTCCTTGTCTGCCTGCCGAGATGAAAGGCTATAAGGTTACCCGCCGTTTCCGTGATGCAGAATATGAGATCAGTGTGGAGAATCCTGATGGCAAGCAGAGCGGTGTGTCCGCCATCACTCTTGACGGCAAGTCTGTGGAAGGCAATTGCATCCCTTATTCAGCAGGCAAGCACCAGGTGAAGGTGGTGATGTAAGGCTTATTCGATATTGATGCCCAATTCGGGCAGTAAGGCGAGCGCGCGGTTCTCGGATGATTCCATGACCTCGCGCTCTCCTGGTCCTTTGTCATTGATGCCACAGAGGTGTAGTATGCCGTGGATGATGACTCTGTGGAGTTCCGACATGAATGGGATGTTGCGTTCCTCCGCATTGGAGCGCACAGTGTCGATGCTGATGAAGATGTCGCCGCTGATGGTGTCGTCCTCATCGTAGTCGAAAGTGATGATGTCGGTGTAGTAATCGTGGTTCAGGTATTGTTGGTTCACCTCCAGAATCTTGTCGTCGTTGCAGAAGATGTAGGCGATGTCGCCCACTTTGCGACCGTAGCCAGAGGCCACTTGCTTGATCCAGGTGGAGAGTTTTCTCCGCTGTATTTTGGGCATCGGAATGCCTTCAGTCTGATAGGTTATCATTTTTTGCTTTTCTTATTTCTCGGCCATGGTATGGCCGAGCACATAACAATTTCTTTTTGATTATTTCCCGACTATGGTATGGCCGAGCGCGCAACAGTTTATTGTCCGAGCAGTTCTACGGCCTTGCAGTAGGTGTCGTTCACCTCGTTGATGATTTGATAATACTCGCTCATGTCCCAAAGGTCGCGAGCCACGAGAGCCTTCAGCTGAGTCTTGATCATCGGCAGGGATTCCTGGTACTCACTGTCGGTGTATTCCACCTTTTCTTTCTCGGCGCTCTCCTTGAGAAGTTTCAACATGTCGTCTGGCACCTCGAAACGCGCCTTGAAGTCCTCAATGGTAGTGTATTGTTTCTTCAGGGCCTTTCGGTTCTTGTCCACCCATTTCAGGTTGGTGTTGATGATGCAGCTCTTGGCAGCGAGTGTGCGGTGCAGTTTGGTGTATTTGGTGGTGTCGAGGGCCACGAAGATGTCGGGCATGATACCACCTCCGCCATAGACGATGCGTCCTTCCTTGAGTGTCCGGTATTTCAGTGAATCGGCGAAGTGTATGCTGTCGGCATTGGTCAGTTCGCCATGGTTGAGGCGGTCGAGCATGTCGCGGTCGTAGCTGTTCTTATTGCCCATCTCGTAGGGTTTCTGAATGCATCGTCCCGAGGGGGTGTAGTAGTGTGCTGTGGTGAGTCGGATGAGCGACCCGTCGGGCAGGTCGATAGGCCGTTGTACCAGTCCCTTTCCGAATGTCCGCCGTCCCACGACGATGGCCCGGTCGTGGTCCTGCAGCGCGCCCGTCACAATCTCAGCCGCCGATGCCGTGTATTGGTCCACCAGCACGATGACCTTGTTTCTCTTCAGTATGCCGTTGCCTCTGGCATTGAAGTCGGTTTTGGGGTACATGCGCCCTTCTGTATAGACAATCAGTTCACCTGCCTCCAGAAACTCGTTGCTGATATCCACCGCCGCCTGAAGGTATCCGCCACCATTCTCCTGTAGGTCGAGCACCAGTGTTTGCATGCCCTGGTCCTTGAGCATCTTCACCTTTTCCACAAACTCCGAGTGTGTTGTGGCTCCGAAGTTGTTGATGCGGATGTAGCCAGCCGTGGGTGTCATCATATAGGCGGCGTCGATGCTGAAGACGGGTATCTTGTCGCGTGTCACGATGAAGTTCTGTATGCCATCGACACCTCTTCTGACAATGCCCAGTTTCACCTTGGTGCCTTTGGGACCTCGCAGACGGCGCATGATTTCCTCGCGACTCATCTTCACACCGGCTATCGCCGTGTCGTTGACCTGCACGATGCGGTCGCCAGCCAGAATGCCCACTTTCTCAGAGGGTCCGCCACTGACGGGCTGTATGACGAGCAGTGTGTCTTCTGCCATGTTGAATTGCACTCCGATGCCCTCGAAACTGCCTTGAAGCGGTTCGTTGAGTTTCTGCACGTCCTTCTTGGGGGTATAGGATGAGTGTGGGTCGAGGCTCTTGAGCATGCCTACGATGGCATCATCTACCAGTTTGTCTTCATCGAGAGAATCGACATAGAGTCGGTTGATGGCGAACTCTGCCACCTGCAGTTTGCGCAGTCGGTTGAATGTCTCCATGTCCTTGGCTTCGTTGTCTTCCTGTGCCCTGACTGTGGTTGATGCAAGTATGGCCAGTGCTATGATTACGAATGATTTCATAGGTGTATGATGTGTTTAATGGGTCTGATGAGCTTTATAAGCCGAATGGACCGAATCATGTGTTTTTATTGGAGTTGCTGGATAAATCGATAGACTGCTTCGGGTACCCACTGGCGAACATCATGGCCGAAACTCATGAGTTCGCGTACCGTGCTGGAACTGATGCAGCTGACCTCAGGAGAGGTGATCAGCAGCACCGTCTCTATGCCAGTGAGCCGTCGGTTGACATCAGCGATGGTTTTCTCGAAGTCGAATTCCGCTGTGGTTCGCACGCCACGTACCAGGAAATGTGCTCCGATGCTTTTGGCGTAGTCGGTGGTCAGTCCGTTGTAGGATTCCACTGTCACTCTGTCATTGCCTTGATAGACCTCGCGTATCATCTCCAGTCGTTTTTCCAACGGGAAGAGGTAGCGTTTGCTTTCGTTGATGCCTATGCCGATGACCACCTCGTCGGCGAGCGAGTCGAGGGTATGTTTCACGATGGACTCATGTCCGAGCGTGAAAGGGTCGAAACTGCCTGCGAAAAGAGCCTTGCGTGTCATTCTGTATATTCTATTTCTTCTTCTTCGGGTTTGTCTTCCTCGATGACGAGGTTGTTGATGATGAAGTACTGGCGTTCCATGGTGTTCTTGCCCATGTAGTACTCGAGCAGTTCCTTCACCTGGTCAGTCTTGCGCAGGGTCACCTGTTCCAGTCGTATCTCCGGACCGATGAAGTTCTTGAACTCGTCGGGAGAGATCTCGCCAAGTCCCTTGAAACGAGTGACCTCGGGTTCGGGTCCCAGTTGCTGCATGGCCTTGTCGCGTTCTTCCTCGCTGTAGCAGTAGAGGGTGATGAAGTCTCCCTTGTTGTCGGGTTTGTCCTTGAGCAGTTGCTCCAGCGCGTTTTTCTTGATGCGTTTCTTGCGGTTCCTGACTCGGAAGAGCGGTGTCTGTAGGATGAACACATGTCCCTTACGGATAAGTTCTGGGAAGAACTGCAGGAAGAAGGTGATCATGAGCAGTCGGATGTGCATGCCATCCACGTCGGCATCCGTGGCCACGATGACCTTGTTGTAGCGCAGTCCGTCGATGCCGTCCTCGATGTTGAGCGCGGCTTGCAGCAGGTTGAACTCCTCGTTCTCATAGACCACTTTTTTCGTCAGTCCAAATGAGTTAAGGGGTTTTCCGCGGAGGCTGAAGACCGCCTGTGTGTTCACGTCTCGGCTCTTGGTGATGCTGCCGCTGGCGGAGTCGCCCTCAGTGATGAAGATGCTGCTCTCCTCTTGCCGGTCTCCCTTGTTGTCGTTGTAGTGGATGATGCAGTCGCGGAGTTTGCGGTTGTGCAGGTTGGCTTTCTTAGCCCTCTCTCGTGCCAGTTTGGTCACTCCGGCGATGGCCTTGCGTTCTTTCTCGTTGTTCTGTATTTTCTGCAGGATGGTGTCGGCCACATCAGGGTTCTTGTGGAGATAGTTATCGACCTCGGTCTTGATGAAGTCGCCCACGAACTTGTTGACGCTGATACCGCCTCCAGGCTCCATGGTCAGTGATCCCAGTTTGATTTTGGTCTGGCTCTCGAACTGTGGTTCCTCCACATTGATGGCGATGGCTGCGACGAGTCCGTTTCGGATATCCACGTATTCGAAGTTCTTGTTGTAGAATTCCTTGATGGTCTTGGCGATATGCTCTTTGAAAGCACTCTGGTGTGTGCCTCCCTGTATGGTGTGCTGTCCGTTGACGAAAGAGTGGTATTCCTCACCGTACTGTTGGTTGGTATGTGTGAAAGCGATTTCGATGTCCTCGCCCTTGAGGTGTACGATGGGGTAGAGCGCCGTGGTGGTCATGGTGTCGTTGAGCAGGTCCTCCAGTCCGTTGCGTGAGATGATGCGTCGTCCGTTGAAGAAGATGGACAGTCCGGTGTTGAGGTAGGTGTAGTTGCGCAACAGTGTCTCCACGAACTCGCTTTGGAAGGAGTAGTTGACAAAGAGTGTGTTGTCGGGCTCGAAATAGACGTATGTGCCGTTCTCCTCATCGGTGTCGATCGTCTCGTCGTGCTTCAGCACTCCTTTCTCGAACTTGGCGATGCGTACCTTTCCGTCACGGTAGCTTCTGACCTCGAAGTGGCTGCTCAGCGCGTTGACGGCCTTGGTGCCCACGCCGTTCAGTCCCACACTCTTCTTGAAGGCTTTGGAGTCGTACTTTCCTCCCGTGTTGAGCAGGCTCACCGCCTCGATGAGTTTGCCTTGGGGTATGCCTCGTCCGAAGTCGCGCACACTCACTCGCAGGTTGTCCTCGATGGTCACGTCGATGCGTTTTCCGGCGTTCATCTTGAACTCATCGATGGAGTTATCGACGGTTTCTTTCAGGAGCACGTAGATGCCGTCCTCGGGGTGTGATCCGTTGCCAAGTCGTCCGATGTACATACCGGGGCGCAGGCGGATATGGTCCATATCCTCGAGGTGGATGATGTTGGCGTCTTCGTAGTTGGCAGTAGGTTGGTTATTGTCGAAGTTGAGTTTGTTGTCTTCAGGCATGGTAATGTGGGAATATTGATATTTGGTTAGTTATAAGGAAGGTCTATTGGAGTTGTTTCTTGAAGCAGCGGCGGCGTTTGTGTTGCTTGCGCTCGAAGTATATCCATTGCGACTGCACTCGGGTGTTGGTTTCGAGTTCCACGTTGGTTTCCACAAACTTGTAGCCCTCGCTGATGTAGATAGGCAGCAGGTCATGGAAGAAGATGGCGTTGACGCCTTTGCTTTGGTATTCGGGCAGCACTCCGATGAGCATGAGGTCGAGTGTATCGGGGTGTTTCCATTTGAGCGGTTTGAGCAGGTGGAACCATCCGAAGGGCAGCAGTTTGCCTTTTGCTTTCTGCAGCGCTCTCGACATGGATGGCATTGAGATGCCCACTCCTATGAGTCGTCCGTTTGCCTCGGTGACGAGCGAGACGAGTTTGAGGTCGATCAGTGGCAGGAAGGACTTGATGTATTGCTGTATCTGTTTGTCGGTCAGTTCGGAGTAACCGAAGAGAGGTTTGAACGCCTCGTTGATGACTTTGAAGATCTCTTTGCCGTATTCTTTGGCGATGGCTCGGTGGGAGGTGTATTTCTTGATGTGGAGATCGTATTTTTCCATCACGATCTTAGCGATGCGTGTGAGTCTTTCAGGCACTTCCTTAGGCACTGTCAGTAGCATTTCTATCCAGTCGGCGTCTTTCTCATAGCCGAGCCGTTCGATATGGCGTGGGTAGTAGTCGTAGTTGTAGATGGTTGCCATGGTGCTGAGTTGGTCGAAGCCTTCGATGAGCATGCCTTCGGCGTCCATGTCGGTGAAACCCAGTGGGCCTTGTATCTCCGTCATTCCTTTCTCGTGGCCCCATTGCTCCACAGCCTGGAGCAGTCCTTGGCTGACCTCTTCGTCGTCGATGAAGTCAATCCATCCGAATCGCACAGCCTTCAGGTTCCAAGTGTTGTTGGCTTTGTGGTTGATGATGGCGGCCACTCGTCCCACAATCT
The DNA here is from genome assembly GCA_017509605.1 of Bacteroidaceae bacterium. Taxonomy (GTDB): domain Bacteria; phylum Bacteroidota; class Bacteroidia; order Bacteroidales; family Bacteroidaceae; genus RUG11857. The sequence goes on from JAFWPH010000005.1 coordinate 63,222, forward strand.
TCCCGTCCTTGTAGGCGAGGAAGTATTCCGCCTCGCAGAACTCCATGGCGGGGTTCTTGTCAGAGAAGGTGCCGAGCATGTCCTCATAGAGGTCGGGTACGGAGTAGGGGTTGTCCTTATAAAGTTCGTAGTTGAAGCGGATGAATTTCTTCAACTCGCTTTTGTTTTCCACTTTTTTGATGACTACGTTTCCCATTTCTGATGTGGTTGGTGGGTTTCTTTTGTTTTAATTTGCAAATATAGTCATTTTTTCCCAATTTGTGCCAATGAAACGGGAAAAATCACAATAGTAAGGAGAGAACTGTTTTTACTGAGTAAAGGTTCGGAGATTTTTCGTAATTTTGCAAAAACGTATCTATTATCTCTACTGACCGACATGAAAAAAGACGACAAATATCTGAAGCAGTATATGAAGGAGCACCTGAGGGAGTGCCAATTGAAGCAGTTGGGCATCCTTGAGGTCATCGACGGCATCTGCCGCAAGCATGGTATTGATTACTGGTTGGAGGGAGGTACGTTGCTTGGTGCGGTGCGCCATGGTGGTTTCATACCTTGGGACGATGACATTGACATCGCCATGAAACAGGCCGACCTGCGACGTTTCTGCCAAGTGGCACCTGATGAGTTGCCCGAAGACCTTTTTCTCCAGAATCGTCAGACCGACCCGGGAAGCAAGGAGGGGGGTATCACAAAGGTTCGTTGCCTCAATTCGATTTACATTGAGGAGGGCGACCATTTCATCGGTGACTACTGTAAGGGTGTTTTTGTGGATATCTTTCCCTACGTGGATTATCCAGATGTGTCGCGGAAGTTCATGAAGAAGTTGTCGAGAGGTGTGGATGTGAGCCACTCCGTTCTCCACCACCTCCATTACTATTCTTTCCGTTCTGTAGCTGAGTTCTTCTGGTTCGGCATGAAGAACTTGTTCTGGCGTGCAGTTTTCGCCGTGTTGATGCTTTTCCGCAACAACAAGAAATACATAGCCTCCACGCTTGAGACCAATGGCTATGGCTGCATGCACTTGCGTGATGACCTCTTTCCCACGCAGGATATAGAGTTCGAAGGCAAGATGTTCAAGGCGGCCCGTGTGCCCGACACCTATCTCAGGGAGCAGTATGGTGACTATATGCAGATTCCTCCAGTAGAGAAGCGCATGATACATGGCATCTTCATCATGCCAGAGTTGGTGAAGGAGTGACACGACTCTTCATTTTTCAACACGAATTATCATGAATTGAACACGAATTATCCATAAATTTATTATGAATCCCAAAGATTATAGGCAAATAGTTTACGACATTATCGGGGCTGCAATGAGAGTTCACGGTATAATTGGATGGGGATTATTGGAGCCTATTTATAATGAAGCCTTATGTTTGGAATTACAAGATAGGGGCATTAGAAGTGAAAGCGAAAAGTTAATCCCATGCTTTTATAAGAATCATCAGTTGGATAAATTCTATAAAATGGATATCGTTGTTGATGATGTTATTATTGAATTAAAGTCCGTCAAATATATAGTTCCTTCTCACCGTGCTCAGCTTTTCAATTATATGCGTTTGACCAAGAAACCAATAGGGCTACTCATCAATTTTGGCAGTCCAAGTTTGCAGGGGGAGCGTTATGCCTACATTGACGAGACTAATGAATGCTTTCTCCTTGACAAAGAGATGAATCTTCTATACCCTGAATATGCCGAAGATGACGAGGAATAGTTAGGGAATGTCGTAAATAATTAAGAATATTTATAACTAATTGATTGGCAATATGATAGAAAATTTGTACCTTTGTATGTAATAATAAAAATTCCCTCGACCACCCTGAGAAAGTGACAAATCGAGGGAATCACAAATCAA
>JAFWPH010000024.1 GCA_017509605.1 Bacteroidaceae bacterium
ATGTTTGGCAGTTGATAGCCGAAGACAACAAGACGCACGCCCTCGGAGGTGTCAAAGCACGGAACCGCCGTATGCGGAACCGCTTGTACGGTGGTGTGGGAGGACGCATGGGGAACTAATCCCCATGCTCCTACCCAATTCTGCCTGTTTTTCCTTTGAAATCATTGATTATTTGTCAGGAAATTCCTTGGATATCAAAAATTCTTGCTAATTTAGCGTCAAATTATTGACACTAACTTTTAGTATATCTAATTATGGGAATTCCTGACTATTTCTGGCTAATACCCTTAGCCTCGGTCATTGCTTTGGCAATGGCGTATTACTTCTTCTTAACAATGATGAAGGAAAGCGAGGGAACACCTCGCATGGTCGAAATCGCTGAGTATATCCGCAAAGGCGCGATGGCTTATCTCAAGCAGCAGTACAAGGTGGTGACCATCGTCTTCATTGTGCTCGCCCTCTTCTTCGCCTTCCTTGCCTATGTGGTAGGAGTACAGAACCCCTGGGTGCCTTTCGCATTTCTCACTGGCGGTCTCTTCTCCGGCTTGTCGGGCTTCTTCGGCATGAAAACCGCCACTTATGCGTCGGCACGTACAGCCAACGCCGCCCGTACAGGACTTGATAAGGGACTCCGCATCGCCTTCCGAAGCGGTGCCGTGATGGGACTGACGGTGGTCGGACTGGGTTTGCTCGATGTCGCGCTCTGGTTCATCATCCTTCGTTCAGTGGGACATTACGACCTGATCGCCATCACCACCACCATGCTCACTTTCGGTATGGGCGCATCCACACAGGCACTCTTTGCACGTGTCGGAGGTGGTATCTACACCAAGGCTGCCGACGTGGGGGCAGACCTCGTCGGAAAGTATGAGGCCAACATCCCCGAGGATGACCCAAGAAACCCGGCAACCATTGCTGACAATGTGGGCGACAATGTGGGCGACGTGGCTGGTATGGGAGCCGACCTCTATGAGAGCTACTGTGGCAGCATCCTTTCCACGGCAGCGCTTGGCGCCACGGCATTCGCCACTTCCACCATCGAGGGCATGCAGCTCAAGGCTGTGCTTGCACCGATGATTATTGCCGCTGTGGGCATCTTCCTCTCGCTCATCGGCATTTACATGGTGAGGACGAAGGAAGGCGCGACGATGAAAGACCTCCTTCACTCACTCGGACTGGGAACAAATGTCAGCGCGGTACTCATCGCCGTGGCCACGTTCTTCATCCTTTATCTGCTGGGCATTGAGAACTGGGTCGGCATCTCCTTCTCCGTACTGACGGGTCTGGCTGCAGGCGTCATCATTGGACAGGCCACTGAGTATTACACCAGCCAGTCCTACAAACCCACACAGAAGATATCCGAGGCCAGCCAGACAGGACCTGCCACGGTGATTATCAAAGGCATTGGAACGGGCATGATCTCCACCTGCATACCTGTCTTCACCATCGCTGTGGCTATTGTGCTCAGTTACCTTTGCGCCAACGGATTCCATCTGGAAATGAACGCGCAGAACATGGCCACAGGACTTTATGGCATCGGCATAGCTGCTGTCGGTATGCTCTCCACCCTCGGCATCACCCTCGCCACCGATGCTTATGGACCTATCGCCGACAATGCAGGAGGTAATGCCGAGATGTGTGAACTGGGCGCCGATGTCCGTAAACGTACTGACCAACTCGACGCACTCGGCAACACCACCGCTGCCACAGGCAAGGGATTTGCCATCGGTAGCGCGGCGCTCACCGCTCTGGCACTCCTCGCCTCATATATCGAAGAAATCAAGATCGGTATGGAGCGTATCGGCCAGAACACCATGGAACTGGCAACTGGCGACGTGGTCGAGACAGCCAAAGCATCCATACTCGACTTCATGGACTACTTCCAGATCAACTTGATGAACCCCATCGTCTTGGTGGGCATTTTCATTGGCTCCATGACCGCTTTCCTCTTCTGCGGACTGACGATGGGTGCTGTCGGAAGGGCTGCCCAAACCATGGTTGAGGAAGTGAGAAGGCAGTTCCGCGAGATCAAGGGCATCCTTGAGGGCAAGGGAACACCCGATTACAGCCGCTGTGTGGAAATCTCGACCAGGAGCGCCCAGAAGGAGATGATCGTGCCTTCCATTCTTGCCATTCTCATCCCCATCGTTGTGGGTATTCTCTTCGGAGTGGCAGGAGTGATGGGATTGCTCTGTGGCGGCCTGAGCACCGGATTTGTGCTGGCCATCTTTATGGCCAACTCAGGAGGAGCATGGGACAACGCGAAGAAAATGGTTGAGGAAGGCAATTTCGGCGGGAAGGGCTCAGACTGCCATAAGGCCACCATCGTCGGTGACACGGTCGGAGACCCCTTCAAGGACACCTCTGGACCAAGTCTGAACATCCTCATCAAACTGATGTCCATGGTGAGCATAGTCATGGCAGGACTCACCGTCGCCTGGCACGTCTTCTAAACAAAGGAATACAGCCCCACGCCCAATACTGCACTGGCAGTCACGGACGCGGGGCTGTTGACATATACAGGCTACCTCCTTCCATGGGATTTATGCTCATTGTATCATAATTTTAATTAAAATATTTATCCCGTATTAATTATTTTACTATCTTTGCACATGTCATGAGGGATCAGAACCTGTATATTATCAGTGGCCCCAATGGGGCGGGGAAGACCACGGCGTCGATGACCCTGCTGCCAGAGGTGCTCAACTGCAGGGAGTACGTGAATGCCGACGCCATTGCCGTCGGGCTCTCACCCTTCAATCCCGAGTCCATGGCACTTCAGGCTGGAAGGTTGATGCTCATGCGAATCAACGAACTGCTTGAAAGAGACGAGAGTTTCGCCGTGGAGACCACTCTCGCCACACGTTCTTACCGGCATCTGGTCAACAAGGCCAGAATGCAAGGATACAAAGTGTCGCTGCTTTATCTTTGGCTTGAGTCACCAGAGGTGGCACTGCGTAGAGTCGCGCTCAGAGTCAGTGAGGGAGGGCACAACATACGGGAGGAGGTTGTCAGACGACGTTATAGCGCCGGCTTGAACAATCTTTTCAGAATTTATATGCCATTGGTGGATTACTGGATGTTGGTTGACAACACTGAGGCCCCGAGATGCATTGTGGCAGAGGGAGGTTGCGACATGCCACTAAGGATTAAAAATTTAGAACGATATAATCAAATTGAAAGTTATGTTGTTAAAGGAATGGAAAATCATGAGTAAGACCTTGACCAAAGGTCTGGAACTGGCTGAATACCGTATGATACGGGAAAAAGCTGAACGGAACCAACAAACCATACAAGGCACAAAGGAGGTACCAGCCTCTGAATTGCTGAAAACCCTCTATCACGAGAGGGTCTGATTCCAGAAACGTCATGATTCCTGACAGGAGCTGATGAACAGGGGCTCGGCGAACCGAATGAATCCCCCATCAGACTGTTGATGTAAATTATTGTATAACATTGAATAAAACCAAGACATTATGATGATTATTATTGCAATTGTTGTTATCGCACTGATCGCCGTCTATCTTATCGGCATCTACAACCGCCTGATAGGGTTGCGCAACAACCGTGAGAACGCTTTCGCCAATATCGACGTCCAACTCAAACAGCGTTACGACCTTATCCCACAACTCGTGGAAACAGTTAAGGGATATGCCAAGCACGAGAAGGAAACACTCGAGAACGTCATCCGGCTTCGCAATGCTGCTATGGGAGCCACAACAATCGATGGCAAAATACAGGCTGAGAACGCCCTCTCCAGTGCGCTCAACGGACTGAAAATCACACTCGAGGCTTATCCTGACCTCAAGGCCAATCAGAACTTCCTACAGTTGCAGAACGAGATTGGCGACATCGAGAACAAACTCGCTGCCGTACGCCGTTTCTTCAACTCCGCCACAAAGGAGTACAATGTGGCTGTTCAGCAGTTCCCTGCCAACATCGTGGCCAGTTTGTTCGGTTTCCACAAGGAGAACATGTTCGAGGTTCCGGAGGCTGACAGACAGCAGTACGACAAGGCACCGGAAATCAAGTTCTAAAAATGACATAAAGCCTACGGGGCAGAACCCGAGAGAATGAAGTACGTAGGTATCCACACACAACAGGTGAGGAACAATTTCTACAGCATTTTGCTGTTGATATTGTTCCCCATTATCATGCTGGCTGTGGTATGGATGTTCCTCACGCTCGTTAATTACAGTTTAGGTGGCTATTACGACGATTACGGCAACCAACACTACACTGTGGATTGGGATGTGGTGGTACAGGAGTTCCTTCAGTCTCTACCATGGGTTGTAGGCATAGTCGCCGTGTGGTTCACCATCTCCTACTTCTACAACACCTCCATGATACGACTCTCCACAGGAGCCAAACCGCTGACACGCAAGGAGAACATGCGGGTTTATAACATTGTGGAGAACCTGACAATGGCCTGTGGTATGCCCATGCCACAAATCAATGTCATCAACGACCCTCAACTCAATGCCTTCGCGAGCGGCATAGATGAGAAGTCCTATACAGTCACCCTCACGAAGGGCATCATCGATTTGCTTGACGATGAGGAACTGAAAGGTGTCGTGGGGCATGAACTCACTCACATAAGGAACCACGATACAAGGTTGCTCGTTATCAGCATCATCTTCGTCGGAATCATGTCAACCATCATGACGCTTGCCACAAGGATAATGGTCAATCTGGTACGATTCGGAGGCACAACCACCCGTAGAGGATCAAGGGATTCCAAAGGAGGAGGAGCGGCCATCATTATTGTGATTTTCATCGCCATCATCTGCGCGGCTATTGGATACTTCTTCACGCTCATCACGCGTTTCGCCATCTCAAGAAAGCGAGAGTTCATGGCTGATGCGGGAGGAGCCGAGTTGTGTGGCAATCCTCTCGCGCTGGCCAGCGCGCTCAGGAAGATCTCTGGAAATCCCGGACTGGGCAGAGTCAACAGGGATGATATCGCACAACTCTTCATCATCAAACCCAAGTTGGCCGCTCAGGGTTTCTCCAACTTTCTTTCTGGATTGTTCAACACACATCCGAAAACAGAGGAGAGGATACGGATTCTCGAACAGTTCTGATCCCTTCTTCTACATGACTCCATCAGAATGTTTTTTTAGTTCAACATAATTAACTTAAAGTATCTCAAAAAATGAAACCTACACTATTCTTACTCGCTGCCGGTATGGGCAGTCGTTATGGCGGGTTGAAGCAACTCGACGGACTCGGACCCAACGGTGAGACTATTATGGACTATTCCATCTACGACGCTATCCGTGCCGGATTCGGCAAAATCGTCTTCGTGATCCGTAAGGACTTCGAAGAGCAGTTCCGTACCCAGATACTGTCAAAATATGAGGGTCGCATACCTGCTGAGCTGGTGTTCCAAAGCCTCGACGCCCTCCCAGAGGGATTCTCTGTTCCAGAGGGACGTGTGAAGCCTTGGGGAACCAACCATGCCGTTCTCATGGGCAAGGACGCCATCAAGGAGCCCTTCTGCGTCATTAACTGCGACGACTTCTACGGTAGAGACGCCTTCGCCACTATCGGCAAGTTCCTCAGCGATCTGCCAGAAGGCAGCAAGAACAAGTATGCTATGGTTGGCTTCCGCTGCTGCAACACACTCAGCGAGAACGGTACCGTAGCACGCGGCATTTGTGTTTATGACGACAACCACCACCTCACCGACGTTGTGGAGCGCACCGAGATCATGCGCGTGGATGGTCCGATCTGCTATAAGGACGAGGAAGGCAAATGGGTTGCTGTGGAAGAGAATGTTCCTGTCAGCATGAACATGTGGGGATTCACACCCGACTATTTCGAGTACAGCGAGGAGTATTTCAAGGAGTTCCTGGCCAATCCCAAGAACATGACCAATCTCAAGGCTGAGTTCTTCATCCCGCTGATGGTCAACAAACTCATCAATGAGGGTACTGCTACTGTGGAGGTGCTCGACACCACCAGCAAGTGGTTCGGCGTGACCTACGCCGCAGACCGTGAGGATACCGTGAAGCGTATCCAGGCTCTTGTGGATGCAGGTGAATACCCCGCAAAGCTCTTCTAAGCCTTACCAATTCTAAAGAGGGCATGCAGACCGGTCTGCATGCCCTCTTTTTTGGGGGGTACGCTTTGCCCTAAGTTTTATCCTGATCTCGTTATAACCGTTATTTCGTTATTTCGTTATAACATTATAACGATATCACGATATCACGATAGCCGGAGAATTCATAATCAGGCGTTTACAAATGCTTTCAGTGTGGATGTCTCTCCGGCCAGGATCAATGTGTCACCGACCTCGATCGTCATCTTGGGGTTGGGGTTCATATAGTACTCGCCATTGCGCTCCACACCCATGATGATGCAATGAGCGTTCTCACGGATACGACTCTCGATGATGGTCTTGCCATGGATGTTGTCCGACTCGCTGACCGTGAAGTGCTCAAGCGACACCATGGCTGGGGCTTGGTTGGTCTTGGTCTCACTGATGCTTTGGTCCAGCATCTTCTGGAAGGCATCGATTTGATAGTCGCTGCCTGCAGCGATGATGCGGTCGCCAGGATAGATGCTCTCGTCGCCTCCCGGAATGAAGATATGAAGACCGCTGCGTACGATGCAGACGATGCTCACCCCACTTACACTTCGGATGGAGAGGTTCTTCAATTTCTTTCCGCAGAAGTCGGAGTCAGCACTCACGTCAAACTCTGAGATGTGGATATCGTAGTTGAGCAGCGACTTGACAGTGCTGTTGCGCATGGCGCGTCGTTGCTCCGCGGATGTCTCGCGTGCGGTGAAATTCTGCTGGAATGCATGCTCCAACCTGCGGGACCGCTTACGGATACTTTGTGAGAAGGCGATGGCGATGACCACAATGAAGGACAGCACGATGATGAAACCAGCGTTGAAACTGAAAATGTTGGTGATGACGAAAAACACGAAAGCCATGCTCAGTAGTAGTCGAACGATGAAGATGCCGGTGAGGAAGGCTTTTTGTATGCTGCCCGTGCTCCACAGCTGTTTCACCTCTGAACTGTTGATGTGCTTTATGGCGATGTTGAATATCAAGGGAGCTGTTGCACCCAGGATGAGCGCGCAGGACAAGGCCTTGATGCCGAACTCAGGCCACCGGAGCCCCAGGACAGTCACGGTGTTGCTGCCGTCGCCGATGAAGGACTCGAAATAGGGATGAATGTAAGTGAAGTAGATGATGAACAGGAAAATGGTCACGACACCGTTCACGAAGACCGTCACCAACATCCTCTTCAGGTAGGTCTTCCACAGGCTTTCAGCCGCTGTGCTGTTCCTCACCTTGGAGTAGTTCTCAAGCCACATCTTGAACCCATCACTGCTGTGACGTTCTATGAAATGGAGAGAGGGGATGGACAAACGCATGATATAAGGTGTCAGGAATGTGGTGATCACAGAGACGGCCACCACGATAGGGTAGAGGAAGTCGTCGGTCACATGAAGGCTTTGTCCCAGGGTCGCAATGATAAAGGCGAACTCACCGATCTGGACAAGAGAGAATCCCGTCTGCAACGACACACGCAATGACTGTCCAGACAACAAGGTTCCTGTGCTGGCGAAGATGATCTGGCCAACAATCACCGTGATGGTGATGAGGAGGATGGGAAGCCAATGAGTGACCAGCATCGCGGGGTCTATCATCATACCTACCGACACGAAGAAGATGGCGCCGAAAATGTCTTTGATGGGCTTCACCAGACGCTCCACACGCTCGGCCTCAAGTGTCTCGGCAAGCAGACTGCCCATCACAAAGGCACCCAGTGCGGAACTGAAACCGGCCTTCATGGCCAGCATCACCATGCCCAAACACAAGCCAATAGAGAAAATCGTCATCGTCTCGTCGTTCAGGTGCTTGCGGAAACGTTTCAGGAAGGATGGCAGTATCATGATGCCACCCACGAACCACAACACTAAGTAGAAGACCAGTTTCAGTATCTCTCCGGCCAACTCCTTGCCCTCGAAACTGCTGCTTACCGCTATCGAGGAGAGCAACACCATCAGTACCACTGCGAACAGGTCTTCAATCACAAGGATGCCGAAGCAGACGTTCACGAAGTGGTGCTTGCTCAGACCCATGTCTTCGATAGCCTTGAACACGATTGTGGTGGAGGACATACACAGCATACCGCCCAAGAACAAGGAGGTCATTGAACTCCAACCCAGCAACTGCCCAATCAGGTAGCCTGAGGACATCATGCCGATCACAATCACCATCGCTGCGACAACCGCTGTACTGCCCATCTTCAGCAGTTTCTTGAAACTGAATTCCAGTCCCATGGAAAAGAGCAGGAACAACACACCAATCTGTCCCCATGTTTCAACGCCTTCCACCTCGCTGATCCAGGACTCGCCCAACACGTATGGACCTACCATAAGACCAGCGACGATGTAACCCAGCACCACGGGTTGCTTGAACAACTTGAACAGCAGGCTCACGATGCCTGCGGTCAGCATGATGACACACAAATCCTGTATCATATCTCTTTCAACCTATTAATCGGATGTTCTCCTTATCACTCGAATGATAGAATTCTTATTTTTCTATGGTATCTTGTTCTTCTATGGCGTCTTGATCTTCCTCCGACACCTCGTCCAAACGGTTGCCCCATAGATAGTGGTTGGTTTCGCGCACAATCACATTCGACAGCAGCAACAGCGACACCAGGTTGGGAATGGCCATGAGCGCGTTCATGATGTCAGCGATGTTCCATACCAAACCGAGGCTCATGATGGAACCCAAAACGATGGCACCCGTCCAGAAAACCCTGTAGATGCTCACACCACGACGGCTGCTCAAGTACTCCACCGCGCGCTCGCCGTAGTAGCACCAACCTAAGATTGTCGAGAAAGCGAAAGTGATGATACCCACGGTCAAGATGGGCGTACCTACGTAAGGGATGCGTGCGAAAGCTTCCTTTGTGAGCAGCCCGCCATCCTGGTAGTCGATTTCAGGATATGCTAAGATGCTGGTCACAATCACGAGTCCCGTCAGGGCGCAAATCACGACCGTGTCCCAGAACGTACCGGTTGATGAGACCAAAGCCTGGCGTACTGGATTGCGCGTCTGGGCAGCTGCGGCCACAATAGGCGCGGAACCCATACCCGACTCGTTGGAGAACAAACCTCGTGCAATACCGAAACGTGCTGCGGCCATCACGGTGCTGCCTATGGCACCACCGACTATTGACTGGTTACTGAAAGCGCAACTGACAATCAGGCGGAGCGCTTCGTAGATATAGGCGTGGTTCACACATAATATATATATACATCCCAAGACATAGAACAACGACATCAAAGGCACAAACTTCGTGCAGATGTTGGCGATGCTCTTGATGCCGCCGAAAATCACCAGCCCCACCAATGTGGCGATGGCTACGCCCACCACCACACGCACATAAATGGGGTTGAAGGTGCCTTCGGACAGAATGGCGATGTTCTCGCTGATGGCGTTGGCCTGTACGGTGTTGCCGATGCCGAATGCTGCTACGGCAGTGAAGACCGAGAAAAGCACGGCCAGCCAGTGGGCATGCAGGCCTTTGTCCAAGGCGAACATCGGACCACCAGACATCTGGCCGGAAGGACCACGCTCACGGTACTTGATGGCCAGCAACCCTTCCCCGTACTTCGTCGCTATACCGAACACGCCGGTAATCCAGCACCACAACACAGCCCCAGGACCGCCCAATGACACTGCTGTGGCCACACCGATAATATTGCCAGTGCCGATAGTGGCGGCCAATGAGGTGGCCAGAGCGCCAAACTGACTCACGTCGCCCTTTGAATTGCTGTCTTTCTTGATGGATAACTTAATGGCGGTCCATAACTTGCGTTGGGGGAAGCGCAAACGTATGGTCAAAAAGATATGAGTGCCTAACAACAGGATGATCATGGGCCATCCCCATAGGAAGCCGCTGATATCACTCATTACGTCATTGATGGTCTGCATTGATTTGTCGTTTTTTATTCTGTGTGCGATAACTGTTTGTCGAGAGACATGGGCGTCTTGATTTCGACACAACAGAAAAATCATGCAAAATTACGAATTTTATTCCGTTTTCATGGCATTTGGATGGGGTATATCACAAAAAAAATTGCTTATCTCACGACAAGCAATCTTTACTAACCTTAAAATAAATCTAATACCATGAAAAACACGATGCAAATTTAGGTATTATATTCATTACAGCAAAGCGTTATCTGTGAAAACGCACACACGTTAACAATCATTAACATGTGTGCGTTTACTGAGGTGTCTTTGTTTACAATAGTTAACAACTACACTGTTTCGTGTGTTGACTTGTCATTTCGGGTAAAAACACACTGTCATTCCACATACAGGACCAATCCTTTCAGGTATTCGCCTTCGGGATGGTAGATGTTGATGGGATGGTCGGCTGGCTGGTGCAACTGGTGAAGGATCCTCACCTTGCGGTGTGCGTAGGCGGCTGCGGTGAATACCGCGTTTCGGAAATTGTCTTTCGTCACTACCTGAGAGCAACTGAAAGTGAACAATATTCCTCCCGGCGCGATTTTCTCCAAGGCTTTCTGATTCAGACGCGAGTAGCCTTTGAGCGCATTGTGAAGCGCGTTCTTGTGCTTGGCGAATGCAGGTGGGTCGAGTATGATGAGATTGTATTGCTCCTGCATGTTGTCCAAGAACTTGAAGGCGTCTTCTGCGAAAGCTTGATGACGGGAGTCGCCGGGGAAGTTCAAACCCACGTTCGCATTGGTCAGGTCAATGGCTTTCTGACTGCTGTCAACAGAATGAACCAGTTCGGCTCCACCACGCATGGCATAGAAGGAGAAACCACCGGTGTAGCAGAACATATTGAGCACTTTCATGCCCTTGGAATATTGCTCAAGTAACTTGCGGTTCTCACGCTGGTCAACGAAGAACCCTGTCTTCTGGCCTTTCAGCCAATCCACATGAAATTGCAAGCCGTTCTCCATGGCGATGTTGCAGACATCCTTTCCTCCGGCGAGAAACCCGCTTTCTTCCAAGATGTTGGCTTTGTAGGGCAGGGTGGTTTCCGACTTATAGTAGATGTGTTGCAGGCGACCGTTCATCACCTTGAGAAGGGCTTCGGCGATGATGTTGCGGTCCTTGTGCATGCCTACGCTGTGGGCTTGCATCACTGCTGTCTTGTCGTAAATGTCGATCACCAGTCCTGGCAGGTTGTCGCCCTCTCCGTGAACCAAGCGGAAGGAGTTGGTTTCGGTTGAATTAGCCAGACCGATTCGCTCCCTGATTTTCAGCGCCTCGTTCAGATGGCGTAGATAATAGGAGGGGTCGATAGGCTCTCCCTCGAAACTCAGCACGCGGACCATGATGCTGCCGATTTGGTAGTGGCCCGTGGCGATATAACGGTTGTCACCAGTATAGACCTCGACGACATCCCCTTCTTCGGGTTCCCCCTCGAAATGGTGGATGGCGCCTGAAAACACCCATGGATGGTAGCGGTTCAGTGAGTCTTCTTTGCCTTTGCGGAGATATGCTTTGGCAGGCTGTTTGTTCATGTCTTCTTTGTTTTTGTTTAGGGGGCTTCTATAAATGGTCTTCCTCCTCAGTATTGGCGGAAGTTTGTACAGGCTCTTTCTCCAACGTGTATTCACCCGAACGCTTCAGTTCGAGTATCTTCTCGTAAATCTTGATGCAAGCCCATGCGTCGGTGGCCGCGTACTGCATCTGGGCCTCGCTCAGCACATCTGCTTCCCAGTTCGACAACTGCTGGCTTTTCGAGATCTTCTCACCATACAGGTTGGCATAGAGTTTCTGTAGGCTCTTGTCGGCTATCCCCAACTCTTTCACCTCGTTCTGCAGTTCGATGTAATTGCCAGGGGTGAAGTCATGTCTCTTCCTCAGCATCATCAAGTCGTCGTGAAGCGACAGCCCGACCTTTTTGATGGTGGTGTCCTCCAGCAACCGGATGAGTGAGGGTGGCATGCCTATCCTGTTGAGTCGGAACAGAAAGGCTGTGTTGTGGGTCGATACCTGCAGCAGGGCCACCAAATGCACTTGTCCCCGACGGAAAGAGGGGCGTGTCTCTGTATCGATTCCCAGTATGGGAGCATGCATGAGGTAGTCAACGGCTTTGTCGGCTTCATCGGTGTTGATCACCGTGAATATCCTGCCATTGAAATTTACACGGGGCAGTTGGTTGATGTCTTTCTTGTCGTATTTTTCCTTAATTGTGATCATCCCTCTCTAAATCATCATTTGAAGGTATAGGTTATAGATCTTCATCAGTAGCGTTATAACAGATATCGTGAAGCGGGCGCATCACGTTCACAAGCTTCTGACCCCAGTATTGGATGAAGTTGTCGCGGCACAGTATCAAGGCTGCCTGACGAGTGTCGTCGGTGCCGTCCCTGTAGGCGCTCACGAAATTCTTCAGGTCCTGATAGATGTCGGTCAGGTTCTCGCTCACGGTGCATAGCACTGGTTGGTCGCTGTAGCGCATTTCTTCCACAAACACGTCCAAGAAGTCGTCCTGGCTGCCCATGACGTAAGCGATGTTGTTGCGCACGATATTGTAATTCTCCTCAGTGACATAGTCACTTGGGGCATCATCGTAAAGGTCGTCTATCTCAGGCAGGAGAGAACCTTTCAGATAGAGCAGTGGAAGGAGTTTCAGCGCGGTGCTGACAAACTCCTCTCGGCTGTGTTGTTCGGCGCTCTCAAGCAACAGACAATACTCGACTGCGACCGTAAGAAACTCTATCACACCGTGCTGAAGGGAAACGGATTCATTATTGTAGCTCATAACGACTGCAAATTTAGCATTTTTTGATAAATCTTACGATTATATTGCGAAGAGATTGTCTTTTCATACGAAAAAAATAGTAACTTTGCAGACGATAGGGACTTGATGTCTGATAAAGAAATCCCCCCTTTATTTTTGATATGGCAAAGAATCAACGAAATCAGAAGAATCAAAATAACACGAGAAAGTCAACCAGAAGCCAGAAGCAACGTGAGGACGAACTGAAACTGCTCGACATCTTCAAATTTGGAAGCGACCTGTGGAGATTCATTCCCGGGTTGTTGCTCCTTGTCGTAGCCATTTTCATGTTCGTTGCCTTTTTCTCTTACCTGATCACTGGAGCAGCCGACTTCAGCATCCTCGACCGCCTCACAGCTGAGGACGTGAGCAACCAAGGATACAAGTTTCGCAACATCTGTGGATCAATAGGTGCATGGATGGCCTATTTCTTCATCAACAAGTGTTTTGGCGTTGCTGCTTTCATCATACCGCTCTTCCTGGTCATGCTCGGACTGTGGCTCATGAAGGCCTACAGAGTGAAAATCTTCAGATGGTTCCTCTTGCTGGGACTGCTCATGATCTGGCTCAGTGTGGCACTCACCACTGTCTATATGTTTGTCAAGGGATTGCCTGTCTTCGACGACACCTTCATCAACCCAGGTGGCAATCACGGTAAGATGGCGGTGAACTACCTCTATCGGCATATCGGTCAGCCCGGTCTCATCGGAGTGTTGCTGGCGACCGCGCTCATCTACCTCATCTATGTGAGCAACCGAACCGTCGAGTACATCCGCAGGGCGCTCCATCCTGAGGTCAACCTTCATCGCATCTGGAAACGTAAAGGCAACGAAGGAGATGATGGAACTGAGGTGGATGGCGACGACACCAAAGACGTGCCTGTTGACAATCCCGTGGAACAGGATGACCCAGAGAATGGCGTTGACATCGGCGATGGAGCGGAAGCGCAGGTGATAGAATTCGATAAGGAGGGCAACATCATCACCGCCCATATCGGCGATGACTTGCCAGAGGATGAAGGCAACCTGGATGATGACGATGCCCCGCAGGAGAAGAGGACGAAAAAAAGAAATAACAAGGAGGGCGACGATGCCCAGTTCGAGGTCACGGCGGCCGAGAAGACAGAAACCGGCGATGGCATCGTCTATGGTACCATAGAAAGTGAGTACGACCCCAAGCTATCGCTCAGCCATTACAAATATCCCACGCTCGACCTGCTCGACGACAATGCCGACAGCATCCCTTCCGTTGACCTCGCCGAACAAGAGGAGAACCAGAAACGCATACGAACCATTCTCGAGCAGTTCGGCGTTCAGATCAGTTCCATCAAGGCTACGGTGGGCCCCACCATCACCCTTTTTGAAATCACCCCGGCACCAGGAGTCAGGATTTCCAAGATCAGGAACCTGGAGGACGACATCGCGCTCAGCCTCAAGGCTGAGGGCGTCCGTATCATCGCGCCTATCCCAGGAAAGGGTACCATCGGTATCGAGGTGCCTAACAAAAAGAAGAGCATCGTCTCGATGAAAGGAGTGCTGGAGAGCAAGAAGTACCAGGAGTCCAACATGGAACTGCCTTGCGCCTTGGGTAAGACCATCACCAACGAGGTCTTCATGGTCGATCTCGCCAAGGCTCCCCACATGCTCGTGGCTGGTGCCACAGGTATGGGTAAGTCCGTGGGACTCAACGCTATCGTCACCTCACTGCTCTATAAGAAGCATCCATCTGAGCTCAAGATCGTCATGGTCGATCCCAAGAAGGTGGAGTTCTCCATCTACAGCCCGATTGAGAACCATTTCCTCGCCAAACTCGAAGAAGAGGAGGAACCCATCATCACGGATGTGCAGAAAGTCATCAAGACGCTCAAGTCCCTCTGTCAGGTGATGGACACACGTTACGACCTGCTCAAGAAAGCCAAGGTGAGGAACATCAAGGAGTATAACGCCATGTTCAAGGCGCGTCAGCTCAACCCACAGAACGGACATGATTTCATGCCTTACATTGTTGTCATCATCGATGAGTTCGGTGACCTCATCATGACTGCTGGCAAGGAAATCGAACTGCCGATATGCCGTATCGCACAGTTGGCACGTGCCGTGGGCATCCACATGATCATCGCCACTCAGCGACCAACGACGAATATCATCACGGGTACCATCAAGGCCAACTTCCCTGCGCGTATCGCCTTCCGAGTGGCTGCGATGATTGACTCACGAACCATCCTTGACCGTCCAGGAGCCAACCAACTCATTGGAAAGGGTGACATGCTCTACTTGCAAGGTGCCGAGCCAGTACGTGTGCAATGCGCGTTCGTCGATACTCCCGAGGTGTCGCGCATATGCAAGTATATCGAGGATCAGCAGAGCTTCCCCCACGCCTTGTACCTACCAGAGGTGGAAGACGAGGGAGACGAGGCTGGATCAACCAACAACGAGAGCCTCAAGCACCTCGATTCCATGTTCGACGAGGTCGCTCGTCTGGTGGTATCCACACAGCAGGGGTCCACTTCATTCATACAAAGGAAACTCTCCATCGGATACAATCGAGCCGGACGTATCATGGACCAACTCGAACTGGCTGGCATTGTCGGCTCACAGTCGGGCAGCAAACCCAGGGAGGTGCTTATACAGGATCTCATGTCGCTCGAGGACATCCTCGCCAACCTGCCAAGGTGACGAACTGAATGTTTTTCTATTCATCACGAAGTAAGGAATTACTCATCTTATTGATAGATTATTTTTATTGTAGTTATCGTTATTCTAAAATACTGAAAAAAAGAAGATGAAAATCCATTTATTAGTCAGAAGGTGCATGGTCTTGCTGATGCTCATTCTGTCCGCGCAATTCGCACTGGCTCAGTCTGCCACTTCAGTGCTCGACAAGACTGCCGAGAAGTTCAAGGCCGCAGGAGGAGTCAAGGCTTCCTTCACCATGGACGCCGGAGCGGGTCCATCCTCCGGAATCATCAAGCTTCAGGGCAACAAGTTCACCATCGACATCGGTGGCACGTATGTAGTCTGGTTTGATGGAAAGGACATGTGGTCTTACCTCAAGGACAACGATGAGGTCAACATCACCAACCCCACCAAAAGCGAGATCGCCAAGATGAATCCATACGCTTTCGTCGATCTCTATAAGAAAGGCTACGAGGTGAAGATGGGCAAATCCACCGCTAAGTATTACGAGGTGATACTCAAGGCCAAGGACAAGTCCTCGTCATTGCAGAACGTCAAGCTGCATATCAACAAGGTCAACTACCAGCCCATCATGATCGACATGAGTTCCCCAAAGACTGCCAATAAGATCAAGATCAACTCCTATCAGACCAACCTCAATTTCGATCCTTCGACATTCGTCTTCAACAAGAAGGCTTATCCATCAGTGGAGGTCATAGACTTGCGATAATACGGAGAGCGGTAAACACGGATAAAACGGATTGTCGAGTTCATACGACCTCATTCACCATAAAAAACAATCACACGATAAAACCAATCAACACATTAATAAATCCCTTATGGAACATATACGTTGCTTAATCATTGGCTCCGGACCTGCCGGCTACACCGCCGCCATCTATGCCGGACGCGCTAACCTCGCACCTGTACTCTATGAAGGCATACAGCCCGGAGGACAACTGACAACAACCGACATCGTGGAGAATTTCCCGTCACACCCCGATGGCATCACCGGATTCGAACTGATGGACCTCATGCGGAAGCAGGCACTCAGATTCGGTACCGACATACGAAGCAATGTCATCACCAAATCCGACCTCTCGCAACGTCCATACCGCTTCACTGCCGACAACGGTGATGAACTGGAGGCAGATGCAGTCATTATTGCCACTGGCGCATCGGCTAAGTACCTTGGACTGCCCGACGAGGAGAAGTACAGAGGACAAGGTGTCAGCGCTTGCGCCACTTGCGATGGTTTCTTCTACAGGAAGAAGGTCGTGGCTGTTGTAGGCGGTGGCGACACAGCTTGTGCCGAGGCCACTTATCTTGCAGGACTGGCCAGCAAGGTGTATGTTATCGTGAGAAAACCTTTCCTCAGGGCTTCCAAAATAGAACAGCAGAGATTGTTCGATAACCCCAAGATAGAAGTGCTCTTTGAAACAAACACCGAAGGACTGTATGGCGAGAACGGCGTGGAGGGAGCACACCTCGTCTATCGGAGGGGAGAGGCTGACGAACGTCACTACGACCTTCCTATCGACGGGTTCTTCCTTGCCATCGGACACAAACCAAACTCGGATGTGTTCAAACCTTGGATCGACACCGACGAGGTGGGATACATCAAGACACAAGGCGACAGCCCCAAGACCAACCTGCCCGGAATATTTGCAGCTGGTGATGTGGCTGACCCCAACTACCGTCAGGCCGTGGTGGCTGCAGGTAGCGGATGCAAGGCGGCAATAGAGGTGGACCATTATCTCAAGACATTGCAATGAAAATACTCTCTCTCTACAAACTGATAGCCCGCAACCAGCGATTGGCCACGCGCAGGCACCCCATGTTCTCGAAAGGCAAGTTCATGAAGATTTTCATCTACTTGATGGTGGCTTTCTGGGCGTGTTACCTGATCTTCTTCGGAATAGTGCTTGGCTTGGCGTTTAAGGAAGACAGCGTGGAAGGTTACGACCGTATCAACGGAGGCATGATATTCTTCCTCATCGTCGATTTCTTCATGCGTTTCATGGCTCAGGAGACACCGGCACAGGAGATAAAACCTTACAAGACTCTGCCGATACCCCAAAAACCGCTTATCAGCATCTTTCTTGTCAGGATGGGACTTCAGGCTTACAACCTCATATGGTTCTTCTTCCTTGTCCCGTTCGGTTGCATTTCCGTCATCCCGCTTTGGGGAATAGTTGGGCTGGTCGGGTTTCTCCTCGGCTGGTGGCTGATATTCGTGGTCAACGCCTATTGGTATCTCCTCTGGCGCACACTCATCAACCGCAAGATGCTTTTTGTGTTTATCCCGCTTGCCATCTACGCGGCTTTGGTCTATTCCGGCTTTTTCCACAATGAAGACAACATGTGGCTATATTATGCCACCCTTAACCTCGGACGTGGCTTTATAGAATGGAAATGGTGGAGCTTCATCTCTGTCATTGCTGTTGGCCTGCTCTTGTTCTTCGTCAACCAGCGCATACAAATTGCGTCAATCTACAGGGAGATCTCCCGAGAGACGACGGCCATGAAGGTGAAAACCCAGAAGATGACCTTCCTCGACCGCTACGGCGTGATAGGAGAGTATCTCAGGCTTGAAATCAAGAGCATCAGACGAAACAAGGTGGTGCGCTCACAGTTCTACATCGGAATTTTCTACACCCTCCTGCTTTGCCTGCTTCTCGCCTTCACCAATATCTACGACAACGCATTCATGAAGGTGTTCATCCTCATCTATTGCTTCGCCTGTCTTGGCACCATCACGCTCACAAACATCATGTGCAGCGAGGGCAACTACATGGACCTGCTCATGAGCCGCAAGGAGTCAGCGCTGGCATTGCTCAAGGCGAAGTATTTCTTCAACTGCTTCATGCTCGTCCTTCCCTTCCTTATCTCGCTCATTCCTGTGGTGCAGAATAAATTCACATTGCTCGAAAGCGTGGGGTGTATGCTTTTTTCGACAGGCGTTATCTTCCCCTTCCTTTTCCAACTGGCGGTCTATAACAACACCACCATCGACCTCAACAACAAGGTCACGGGCAAGAACAACATGCGAGGATCGAAGACCCAGGTCATCATGTCGTTCGCCGCATTGTTTGTGCCGATGTTCATCATGTACGGACTGGTCGTGGCCTTTGGCGACAACAAGACTGGAGCGCCCCTCGTCATGCTGGTGATCGGACTTATCGGAACCATCCTGCATCCATGGTGGCTCAGAAACATCTACCAGCGCTTCATCGCACGAAGGTACCAGAATATGGAAGGATTCCGAAGTACAAGAAAACAATAAAACTACCTATACAAAAACAGACACCACCAACATTATGGACTTAACTGTAACCAACGTCAAGAAAACATTCGGCACGACCGTAGCCCTCGATATCAATAATTTCGTCATTCATTCGGGCGACTTGCTCGGACTCGTAGGAAATAACGGTGCGGGAAAGACCACACTCTTCCGCATCATCCTCGACTTGCTCAAACCCGATTCGGGAGAGGCTACCATGTCGGGAGAACTCGATGGGAATATGGTCTCCTTCGTCACTTCCAAGTGCGAGGACTGGAAGGATTTCACGGGAGCGTACATCGACAACGGTTTCCTCATCGACTATCTCACCCCAGAGGAGTACTTCTACTTTATCGGAAAGGTATGTGGCATAGAGCGTGAAGTGGTGGATGAACGACTGCAACGGTTCGAACACTTCATGAATGGCGAGGTGCTCAAGCAGAACAAACTCATCCGTGACCTCTCAGCTGGAAACCAACAGAAGGTGGGTATCATCGGGGCTATGATCAACAATCCCAAGATGCTTATCCTCGATGAACCTTTCAACTTCCTCGACCCCAGCTCCCAGATTGCCATCAAGTATATCCTTGAGCAGTACAACAAGGAAATGGGCGCGACGATTCTCATCTCCAGCCACAACCTCACCCACACCATCGACATCTGCTCCCGAATCACATTGCTCGAGCATGGTGTAATCCTCAAGGACTATCCCAAGGAGTATGCCAACCTCACCGCCGAAATCGATGCCTATTTCCGTGGAGAGGTCATCGACACACCTGTAGCATCGGTTGAGATCAATAGCATCGAGATTGATGTGGACGACCCTGCGTCGGGCTACGTCGTCGAGGGACAGAACCCGACGGAACTTGAATAGCCACTCTTTTTGATAGTATGGTTCGACGTCAGACCAAATCATTCCTCTGCTTAGCCTTGCTTTTGATGGTTGTCGCTCTGACCTCATGCCGATCTTCGAGGCATGGTGCAGATGTTGACTACCGTCAATTGGCTCGGGCAGGACTCAAACTTGGCATGGACATTGAACCGAACGACAATTTCCAGTTGATGCTGGAGGCGGCATCATGGATGGGTGCGCCTTACCGGTATGGAGGAAACACACGAAAGGGAACCGACTGTTCGGGGATGGTCTCTGCCATCTATCAGCAGGTGTACCGACGCAGCCTACACCGCAGCAGTGCCGATATTTATCAGCACGACTGTCACCACATCTCACGTAGCGCTCTCCGTCAGGGAGACCTCGTTTTCTTTTCCACCTCCAGCACCAAAAAAGCAAACCATGTCGGTATCTATCTGAAGAATGAACAGTTCATTCATGCCAGCACTTCTAAGGGTGTCATTGTCAGTCACCTTGATGAGGACTACTACAAAAAGCATTGGCTGAAAGGGGGTAGGGTGAAGTGAACTTGGGTCGTGTGAAATGAACCAAGGTCGTGTGAAGTGAACCAGGGTCGTGTGAAGTGAACCAGGGTTTTGTGAAAAGAATGGATTCAGGACCATATTTTTCAGAAAATAAGACCACTGAAGCATGGACTGCTGAAAGAATTTTGGACTTGGTTGTGTGCGTTGACACAATTTTTCGTGATGATTTCTTGTGCTGATGATGAAAAAATCAATTATTTTGCACCTTATTATTGATGTATATCAAGAAAATGCATATTTTTAAAATGTTTTCGCACACAAACTTGCATTTTATTCATTTATTGATTAATTTTGCATCGTGTTTTTCATAGTATTAGATTTAAGGTTAACAAAGGTTGGGGATAAGGCGTTATCCCCTTTTTTTATGCCCTGAAGTCTAATAGGTATTCTTGTTCATTCTCATTTTTTTCTTTGGTTGCTTGTTGAACCTATAGGTGACGCTGAAGAGCCAGTAGGCGGGAAGAGATACAGTGCGTGTCTCACGTATGCCTCGTTCGTTGACCACGTATGCCACGCTCTTGTATTGGTGCAGAATGTCAATGGCCTTCAGACTCAGACCTATTTTGTTCTTCAGGATGGATCTGGAGAGTTTCATGTCCCATTCGCACGCCAGTTTGTTCAGTTCATCGTTTGAATAACCTTGGCGCTTGATCAATCCACATTCCGTTTCCCAATCTATACCAAGTGGCAACTTGGCGGAGAGCCAGAAATCACCCTTATAATCCCAAGTATCACGATATCCCAAATTCTCTCTATCATTTAATGGCTTCTTCCATTCAGCACTTAGACGGAATCCTCCCGACACATCCTTATAGTGGGTTCTGAGTTGGATATGCGCATAGTTAGTGAGTTCGTCGTTGTCCATCTGCCGAGGTTGTCCTGTAGCACCGTCAGCGACGTAGTTCTTCATCCGTTGGTAACGACTCCTAAGATTGTAGTTGATGGTGATTGGCAGTTTTGAGATGTTTGCAAATTGTTGTCCACGAGTAGTGAACTCAATATCCCAAGTCCCGTCAATGTTGTCTGGGCGATTGATATATACACCTGCATCATAACGATAGGTGTAGATAATCCTGTTAATATAACTCGTGTATTTCAGGCTGTGTTCCAGATAAGCGGATGGTTTCTTCATAGGCCAGTTCCACGAGAGTTCCGATCTCCATGTCGTGGGCGACTTCAGATGCTCGTTACCTTGATAGATGTTGATTTTGTCCGACGTCAGTGGCAGGGTTATCAACTGCGTGGCGTCGGGGAGACTGCGCTCAAGTGAGGAGGATGCATAGAATTTCCATAACGAGTTTCTGGCATTATCGCCTCTCCATTTCGAATGAGTGAATGTCAGCGAGGGCTCGAAGAACACAGGAGATTGCATCAGACAGGTGTCAACGGTGTGTCGGTTGTAATTTGTGCGTCGGTCAGTGATGGAGAGGGGAAGACGGAGCTCGATTTTCGTGCGTAGTTTCCGGTCTTGAACAAGATGCTCATAGGTGTAATTCATGCCCACGTCATATTTGTTCTCATTCATCTGGCGGTGATAACTGTTCTGAATATCCCGCACCAAAGAAACGGCATCGAGAATCGTCTCCCTGTCCTTCTCGTGGTTGAATGTGTAATTGGCAAAAAACCTCATGTCAGTTCCATAGAACAAACGTGAAATCTTGTATGAGAGGTCGGCCCTTGCCTTGACATGGGTGTTGGGACGGTCGATGTCTTCCTCGATGTCAATTTGAGTCAACTCTGGATTCCACGTCAGATATCGGTTGAAGCGGTCTGTTTCATCAGTGCTTTTCGTGTAATTGACCCCTGTTGTGAAGTCAATGAGGTCACCGGAATATAACTTCTGGGAAATGTTGAAATACTGGGATGCGCCGTGCTCTTTCTTCTTTCCATTCATCCAGCGTTTGCGGGCACTGATCATCGACGGATCGTTAACTGCCATTCCCATGCTGAAAAGTGAGTCGAGTATGGCAAGGCCATTTTCTCTTGTGTCGGTTCCCGATTCATAGTAACGCTCGTCGCTGTCGTCTTTCTTGTTGTTGAAACTCAGTTTCGTCTGGCTTTGCATCCAAAAAGGCATCTTCAAGGTAAAGGTGTTGGCCAGAGAGATTCCGATGTTCCTGTTTACCGTGGAATTCTGTGATGTACTGAAGGTGCTGTTCTCGTTGTGATAGATTTCCTCGAATACATCTGAACCTCTTTCTGATTTCTTGCGGTTCAGTTCCACAGTCACCTGGTTCTTACTCCGCTTATGTTCCGTCAGCAGTGTGGCTGTCAGCAGATTACTGGTCGTTCTCCCCTCTCTCGCATCGCTGTCGTATGCATATCCGCTGAACGTATAGTCGCCCATGTTCAGGTTATTCATTCCTCCCACTATGGCCAAATGAGAGACATCAGTGAATCGGAGTCCGAACAGGCGGGCCAGATAAGCGTCTTCAGTTCCAGCGCCAACCTCCACATTAGCCATGTAGCCTTTACTGTATTCCTTCTTCAGGTTCACATCCATCACGTATTCTTTCTCTGCGGTTTCGTCGCGAAGCACCATGGCCTTCTCGGGTGTCTGGTCATAAACCTTGATCTCTTTCACGGTGTAGTAAGGCAGGTTCTCGAGCATCAGTTTGTTGTTGCCCCGGAATAAGTCCTTGCCGTTGAGCAACAGGTTATCTATCTTCCTGCCGTTGACAAAGATCTCGCCATTCTTGTTCAGTTCCGTACCGGGCATCTGACGAATCAGCGCATCAAGCATACTGCCGTCGGCCACGTTGAAGGCGTCGGCATTATATACGATTGTGTCGCCACGATAGTACATCTTCACTTTCGTGGCCGTCACCACCACCTCGTCGAGCGTTCTGTCAGTGAAGGTGTTCCTCCTTTTCATAAACAAGTCAGGCAAATTGTAATAGTTCTGCTTGCCTACTGACTTCAAGGAATGGGCGCTGGATACCGTCTGGTAGTCGGGATGTGTCAGTTTGATGATGCACGACCGAAAGGCCTTGTCTCTCTTGACCTTGAACGAAAAATTGCCGTCTTTATCTTGAACACTATCCACCACCACACTGTCGGTCGTCATCAGATATGCATTCACGTATGGGATTCGTATGCCTGTGAAGTTGTCAAGCACTTTGAAGTTTAATTGATAAAACTCCTTGCCCAAGGTCGGGTCTTGAGAACCACTGACGATGACGACCTGTGGCTTTACCGACAGAGAAATGGATAATACAGTCAAGAACAATACTATCCGTATAGAATGAAGAATCCCTTTTGCCATTCCTTACCAACTCATTGAAGTGAAAGCACGAAACTGTAATGATGAGGCTGGTTGCCGGGGATGGTGTATTGGGGGAGTGTACGTTTGCCCCAGGTGTCGGCACCGCCTACGCCATGAACGCTCAGGTCGATATTGAGGTTGACGAAACGTCCGCGCTGCAGTTCATTGGGATGCTTCACCGTGAGGTCTTCCTCCCCATAATCCCAGGCACGGATACACAGAGGCTGGCCACCGTCGATTTTTAGTTTTCTTGATGGACTGGCAATCTCCATCCACCGGATGTCGCAGCGGTTGCCGTTGTCTTGGGGATGGATGTAATCTGTTTGATAGTCACTGAGCGGCATCACGTGGAGGCCTATGAACGCTGAACGCTTGCGGTCGGGATAATTCTCCCAAGGACCGCGCCCGTAGTAACGTATCTTTGTGAAGTCGGCGGGCAGACGCATCCTCATGCCGAACTTCGGCATTGTGGGCAGTGAAGAGCCAGCTTCCGTGGGACGGTAGTCCATCTCCACCAGAATGTCGTAGGATGAGGTGATGCTGTAGCTGATGGTCAGGTCCGCTCCCAAGGCCAACGATGTTTCTGCTATCACCTTCAAGGAATGTTCGTCGCTCTCCGTGCGGATGGATTTCAAGGTTCGGTTGGCGGCCGCGTCCTGCCAAACGGCCACTCGCTCTGCGAAATGAGCGGCTTGCTGGTTGTCGTTCTCTGGCTTCCAGAAGTAAGGCTCTAAGGGGGCGGCCAGCAGTTCTTGTCCGTCTGATACCCAACTGGTGAGAGCACCCGTCTTGTCGATGGTGACAGTGCCGCGGTCTGTGGTCACGACGAAGCCTTGGGCGGTCTGCTGGGCCTTGGCGGCTGTGCCCTTTAAGGACGTGTCAAACACCCAGGGGGTGAGCACGAACTGCTCCTTGGCTACAGGATACCCTTTACTTGCCCAAGGAGTATCCTCGTGAAGAAGGGCAAAGACGTCCAGCGTCAGTTCGGATTGGCGGTAAGGCTGGGGGTAAAGAATCTTGAACATTCCGTCTTGGAGCGTCGCAAAGTTTTCTGCTACCAGTTTACCATTGTGGCGGATCTGGTAGATGTAGTCATATTCATTGATGTCGGTGAAATAGTTGCGGTTGACCACACTGATGAACCCACCGTCATACACGAACTCCAAAGGTTGATAGACGTATTGTACCTCGTAATAATGTGGATGGGGCTTACGGTCGGGGCCTATCACACCGTTGATGCAGAAGGGGCCGTCGTTGGGCTTGTCGCCAAAGTCACCACCGTAGGCGAAGTAGCCGTCTTTCTCCAGTCCCTGGTCCACCCAGTCCCAGATGGCGGCGCCACAGATGGACGAGTCGGCGTAAATCACGTCCCAGTACTCCTTCAGATTGCCCATGGAGTTACCCATGGCATGGGCGTATTCGCGCATCATGAATGGCTTGTCGGTGACCGACTCGGCATTCTTTCGGAGGTCGTCGGGGTAGAGGTAGCTGTCGTCCCAGATGCAACTGTAACGACGGTCGCTGTCGTAGAACGGCGGACGGGTACTGTCCAGCTCCTTCACTCTGTTGTACATCGCCTCGATGTTCGGACCTACAGCCCCTTCGTTGCCGAGACTCCAGAGGATGACGCAGGGATGGTTGAAGTCGCGCTTCACGAGCGATTCAGCCCTATCCACATGCGCCGCCTGCCAAGCCAAGTCGTCGCCCATCTCTTTGTTGGCATAGCCGTAACCATGCGTCTCGTGATTGGCTTCGTCCATCACATAGATGCCCCAGCGGTCGCATAGCTCGTAGAGGTATTCGCGGTCGGGGTAGTGGGATGTGCGCAGGAAGTTGATGTTGGCTTGCTTCATCAGTTGGATGTCTTTCTCATAGGTCGCGTCATCCACGTATCGCCCGGTGCGGGGGTGGTGGTCGTGACGGTTCACACCGCGCAGTTTCACGTTCTGCCCGTTGATCTTGAAGACCTCACCGACAACCTCCACACGTTTCACGCCGAGATGATAGTCGAAATGCTCAATCACATGGCCTTTACTGTCGCACAACTCCACACTGAAAGGATAGAGATGGGGCTTCTCGGCCGACCAAAGCAAAGGTTTGTCAATCATGCAACTCAATGCCAAGGTAGTGGTGTCGCCTGAAATGAGTTGTTGCAGTTTGCCGGTCAATACCTGGTCGTTGATCATGAACTTCACCTGCATGTTGCTGGCCTTCTTCTGTCCGTGATGGCACACGGAGATATTGGCTTTGACGGTGGCGGAAGTGTAGTCGTCGTTCGGCTCTGCCGTCACCTTATAGTCGCTGATGTGGGTCTTGGGACGAACCCATAACTGCACAGGACGGTATATACCCGACAAGCGCCACATGTCCTGGTCCTCGAGATAGGAACCGTCGCTCCATCGATAGACCTCGACCGCAAGACGGTTGCGGCCGACCCGCATGTACTTCGTCACGTCAAACTCGGCTGGCGACATCGAGTTCTGGCTGTATCCCACCTTCTGTCCGTTCACCCAGACGTACATCGCGGAATGAACGCCACCAAAATGGAGGATGAGGTCTTGTTTGAGCATCTCTTTGGTGACATCCACGAATGTCACGTATGAACCCACGGGATTGCGGTTTTCGTAGGCGGTCCAGTCCTTCGGGGGCTCGCTGGTCACACTGGGACGGTTCCTCACGAAAGGATAGTTGATGTTGATGTAGATAGGTGTGCCGAAGCCTTGCGTCTGCCAGTTGCCGGGGACGGTGATGGTGTTCCAGCCGCTGACATCGTAGCCCTCCTCGTAGAATGTTGTTGGCCGCTCGTCAGGATTACGGCTCCAGTGGAAACGCCATTGCCCGTCGAGCGAGACAATCTCCTTGCACTCCTTTTCCTTTGAGGGCAGTTGCAGGGTAGCGTGATAGGGCAGTTTGTTGGTGCCCAGCACCGATGGGTTTTCCCAGTCCTGCACCTTTGCTTCCTCTCTCACCACCTCAATGTCGCCATAGCCCATGCGGTCACCCTCATAAAGACGGTCGGCCTCGAAGCGGAGTATTCTGGCTTTGACAGGAGTGAAGTTGATGGTCTGCCAGATGGGGTTATTCACGATGTTGGAGAACTCACCCGAGGCGAGTTTCGTCCAGTTGTTCCAGTCCGATGATGCCCAGAGGGTGTAGCGGGTGATGATGCCGTTTTTCGTGTCTTGGGGTGGCAGGTAACGGAAGGCGGTGAATGTCTGTTCTTTATCGAAGTCAATCATCATCTGCTTCGGGTTGCTGAAGAAGATGTGGAGGTCGGATGAGCGTTTCTCGCCATTCTCGGGAAGGTCGTCTTTGATGGTGGGGGCGAGATAGACCCCGATTTTTGATATCAAAGGACAGGCCTTGCTGTCGGTGATGGTGAACCGCAGACGGGTCGCTGTCAGGGTGGGGAAGCAGATGATACGGCGGTGTCCGATGGTGGTCAAACCGTCGCCTTCTTCTGCCAGTTCGTCCTTGAGGGATTTCCACTGCCCATCCACAAAGGCTTCGAGCGTGAAACGCTTCACGCGCTGCCCTAAAGCGATGTATTCCTCAGCGAGGAAACGGTTGAAGGTGGTCGGTTGCTTGAATTCTATCGTCATGGAGGCGGAGGTCACACCGTCGTCGGTGGACCAGTAGGTGTCAGCCTTGCCATCGACGGCCTTGGAGGCTCCGAACCGCTTGTCGTTGCCACGGACATTGGTGGCCGACACTTTTGCTTTCTTTGTCAGGTCGGTCTTGAAAACCTCACTCACCATCTTTGAGAAGACGATGCCCCTCACGCTGTCGTTGGGATGGATGCGTCCGTTGGGAGCGATGGGGAAGTTGAGCAACAGCGTTGAGTTGCGTCCCACTGACTTGTAGTAGGTCTCCATCAGCTTGGACAGGCTCTTCACATGCTCGTTCTCCGAATCATGATAGAACCAGCCGGGACGGATGCTCGTGTTCGTCTCGCCTGGAACCCATGAGTCGCCCGTCTCCAAGCCGAAATGCAGCATCGGCCAAGTCACCTCGCCGTCCTTGTTCAGCAGACTCCAGTTGGTTGACCCCACATTGCCTGCCTCTGTGCCTACCCAGCGGAGGTCGCCACGGTCGCTGCCGTCGTTCCAGATGACACAGTGCGGTTGCAGCTCACGGATCATGCGGTAGGTCTCTGGCCACTGGTAGTAGGTCGTGCGGTCGATTTGGCGTGTCTCGTTCGCACCGCCATACCATCCGTCGCCACCATTGGCACCATCGAACCACACCTCGAAGATGTCGCCGTACGCTGTGAGCAGTTCGCGCAACTGGTTGCGGAAATAGGTCACATATTCCGACCTCCCATACTCCGGGTGGTTGCGGTCCCAAGGAGAAAGATAGACGGCGAACTTCAGCCCTTCCTGGCGGCAGGCGTCGGCCAACTCGCGAACCACATCGCCCATGCCGTTCTTCCAGGGCGTGTTCTTGACGGAGTAGTCTGTATATGCCGATGGCCACATACAAAAGCCACAGTGATGCT
Organism: Bacteroidaceae bacterium; assembly: GCA_017509605.1. Taxonomy (GTDB): domain Bacteria; phylum Bacteroidota; class Bacteroidia; order Bacteroidales; family Bacteroidaceae; genus RUG11857. The sequence goes on from JAFWPH010000024.1 coordinate 27,968, forward strand.
TGGCGGTGAAGATGATGCCCTTCATGCCCGACTGCTTGCACACACGCGCCCACTGACGGCAGTCGAGGTCGGAAGGATTGAACAGCTGCAGGGCTTCGTTGCCGAAACCCCACTCCTGGTCGGTGTAGGTGTTCATCGAATAATGAATGAACGCATACATCTCCATGTCTTGCCAACGCAGTTGGTCGGCTGTCGGGATAGGACCGCAAGGAGCAGGAGTGTTCACCTGTGCCTGGGTGGTCGTCATCATTGCAGTGGCCAGAAGATGAATGGCCAGCATCTTTTGTGCTCTTTTCATAATTATTTCGGGATAGGATGTTTTCTTATAAGAAAAACAGACTTGCGCCAATCACGCTGATGATGGTACCCACCACCTCCAACTTCGTGATCTTCTGCTTGAACAGCAAGTAACTGGGCAGCAGAATGAAAATGGGAGTCAGCGACATCAGCGTCTGGGCAATTCCTGCGGAGGTGTAGCGGAGCGCCATCAACGACATCGAAACACCGATGAATGGACCGGTCATGGTGGCGGCCAAGGTCGCACCCATCGCTTTGCCATCACGGACGGAACGACCTAATGACTTGAACTTGTGGCGAAGCGCCATCAGAAGGATGAAACTTGTGCCTCCGAACACAGCGCGCATGAAGGTGGAAGCGAAAGGCATCAGCCAACGAACTGCATCCGCTCCTTCGGGGATGCTCTGGCTGTAGCACTCCATGCCCTTGCCACTCAGCACCAGACCTACACCCTGACCCACACCAGCTCCGATGCCGTACAACACACCCGACAAGGGCATCTTGAACGACAAGTGCTTGTGATGGGAATTGTCGTTTCCGCTGCGGGTCAACACCGACATGGCTATACCGCTGATGACCACCATCATCGCGAAAATAGCCTTCAACGACATCGACTGACCCAGTATCAACCAACCGGCAATGGACGCGGCAATGGGTGCCAGGGTCATGAACAACTGACCGAAACGGGAACCGATGATGATATAGGAACGGAAAAGGCAGATGTCCCCGAAGGTGTAGCCCACCAGACCTGAGAGACCTAACCAGAACCAGGTTTGTGGGTTGGTGTGAGAGGGGAAAGGGGTGCCTGTGAAGAACAACAGCAACAGACTGATGAACAACATCGACAGAAGCATGCGCACCACGTTCAGGTTCAATACGCCCATCCGCTTGGTGGCTGCCTCAGAAAAAAGGGCGGCAAGTGTCCACGACACTGATACCGCCACTGCTATGCTCTCACCTATGTATTGCATTGCTTTTTAGGAAAGCCTTCAGGGTTTCCTGAAGGGGAATTTGTATGAGCCCGCTTTAGTCGAAAAGACCTGGCTCGCTGAACGTGCGTTTCTCTTCGGGAATCAAGTCCTTCAAGTCGGTGTCGTCTTCTGGCTCTTCCGTCGGGGACGTTTGCATACTCTCATTGATATTGTCGAGCGACTCGCCCAAATAGGTGTAGTAGAAATTGGAACTTTTGGACGATGGGAACTGGCTGCGTGAATCTACGTCCTGACGGTTGCGGAGATGGTCCACGATCCTGTTGTAGCAGTCCATAGCGCTTTGTGCTTTCACTCGAACACGAAACAGCGTGTCTTTGTACTGGAACTTCGACGTCTCGGGAATCAGCACCACACGCTTGAAAGTCAGGCTCGCTTCATACCAACCATAACGAGGCTCGTTCAGGATGTCCTGTATGGTACGGCGGCGCTCAGTCATCACGCCCGGGTGCTTGGGGTCGTTCTTCTGCTCCTCACGCTTCTTCTGCTGCTCCTTGAACTCCTCCATGCTCTGAGCATCCGACTTGATGATGATCACGTAGTTGTTGAAGCTGACCTTCAGATGGTAAGGATATATCGAAGAACCAATATAAAAGGCGTTGATCCTATTGATAAGGGATTGTTCTACCTTGATTTCAGGAATGGTCCTTAAGAAGTCGGCGGCTTCTTCAACGCTTTTCACAAATGCCTCATGGGCAAAATACCTAATGTATAAGTTCATAAATGTAATAAAATCAATAGACTCGCTACTGAATGAAAAAATAAACAATCTAATGTGTGCTAACGGTAGGATAGGGACTGGGCACTATCTTAGCGTTACGAATGCAAAGTTACTTCAACTTGGGCGGAATACAAAAAAAATCTCTCTTTTTTTGACCTCACTTTTTGCTTTATAGCAATTATGGAACATAAAAAACACATTTTTTCCCATCAGTCACACCTTTTCGAATAAAAATGGTGTTTATTGTCTTTTTTTGTGTAACTTTGCACCCAAAATCAATTTTAACTACTATACCTATCTGATGAAAAGCAATGGTTTTCTGAACTTTATTTTTCCCAACAGCCCCCACAGGGTCAGGGTAAACGTGGTTCTTCTTCTGGGCAGAATTGTGTTCTCTGTTTTGTTGGCATATCATGGCCTGATTAAAGTCGCTACTTTCAGCGATCTGTCAAATGAGTTCCCGAATCCGTTTGGATTGGGGTCTGCCGCCAGTCTTTCACTCGTAATCTTCGCCGAGGTGTTCTGTTCCCTGTTGGTACTTATCGGACTGGTCACACGACTCGCTGTGATGCCAATTGTCTTCGCCATGTTGGTGGCATATCTTTTTGTGCATGGAGGATATATTGTTGATGGTGGAGAACTGCCGTTTATTTATGCCATAATTTTCGCGCTCATTGGCGTCACAGGGGCTGGCAAGTACTCCATCGACTACAAAATCCACAAGAAGTTCAAGCATAAAGCTTAAGCAGGCTTACTCCCGCTGCCTGATTTTCCAATACTCAGGATAGAGATTGTTGGAACGGTTTCCGAGGTTGTTGACGAAACCCAAGGGAATACCTTGGTGAGTAATCAGCACATAACCTTGTGCCATACTGGCGTCCAGTCGGATAGCTTCCCTGCGAAGATATGCCAGTGAGGTGGCATGGTCCAACTCTGCGCTGGGACAAAAGTCGGGATGTAGCAATAGACTCATCGCGAGAGAGTGGGATGGACAGATTTTCTTGCCTTTCATCTCGCCCAACTCGATGCCATGATGCAGAATATGCAGACCCTGCTGAAGATGCTCCAGCAGCAGACTGTAAGCCTTGGGAAAAGCGCTGAATACGCCGTCGGACTCCAACAAGGCATATTCGTCGGCATTTTTGATGAACTTGGTCAAGTCGAGTCCTGCTTTCGGGCTCGACTTTCCTTTTTTCTTGTCTTTCTTTGTTCTCGAAAAGGGGCGGTTTCCGGTGCTTTCGTCTTTCATCACCACACATGCGAAGAAGCCCTCTCCTTTGGCTTTGTGGGGAAAGAAATGGTAACAGGGCATGGCAGTCCCACTGAGCAAGTTGCCAGTGATTCCCCATGTCTCGTCAGTGCCCACAGGCAGACAACGGCCGCCCAGTTCACCGCAGATCCATTCCAGGTTCTCCTCATCCTCATGGATGTTGTAGGTGCAGGTGCTATACACCAATATACCTCCTGGTTTCAGACAAGACCAGATGGCGCCCACGATCTCGCGCTGGCGCTTTTGGCACATACTGACATTGCTTTCACTCCATTCGTCAATCGCTGTCGGGTCCTTGCGGAACATGCCCTCGCCCGAACATGGAACATCGGCGACAACCACATCGAACAACTCACCTAAATACTGGAAATCAGGTGCGTAGTTGCTCGTCACCACACTGTTGGGATAGCCCCACTTGATGATGTTCTCCATGAGAATATTGGCGCGGGAGCGGACGGGGTCGTTCGACACAAGGAGACTTCCCTCAGGGAGGCAAGACAGGGCCAAGGTCGATTTGCCTCCAGGGGCAGCACACAGGTCGAGCACCACGGAAGGCTCCTTGACATACTGCTTGAGGATGCGTTCCAGAAACATCGAGGAGGCTTCCTGGACATAGTAACAACCGGCATGGAACATGGGGTCGAAGGTGAAGGCGGGACGTTTCGGTAGGTAAAATCCCGTTTCGCACCAGGGAACCCGTTCGTCTGTCATTGCCCGTTGCCATTTCATGGGATTGATACGGATGCTCACTGGACTTTCGCTGTCCGTGATCGCATGAATCAGGCCGTCAGCCTCGCACTTCTCCATCTGCTGATGCATCGCGTCAATGAATGCCATTGGCAGTCGTGTCTTTTCTCCGTCGTTTGCCATATCTTTCCGGTCTTGAAATGAATCTTGTTATCCGATATCTTTTTCCCTTTTATTTGTTCTAAGCGTAAAAAAGTGGACAATGTTTCCTATTTTGATGAATTTTGCATATATTTGCACCAATATGATGCCATCGGCATTTTATGACTTCCGAAACTTTAATCACTTATTTAATCACTATCATCTATGGGACAAAGGCATCTTGACGCGCTCGATGAGAAAATACTGAAAATCATTGCCAACAACGCACGCATCTCCTTCCTCGAGGTGGCAAGGACTTGCAACGTGTCGGGAGCGGCCATCCACCAGCGGATTCAGAAACTGACCAGCATGGGGGTCATCAGAGGCTCACAGTTCAATATCGACCCTGAAAAGGTGGGATATGAGACTTGTGCCTACATCGGACTCTATCTCAAGGAGCCTGGACAGTTTGACGAGGTGACAGCACGCCTCGCAGAGATTCCTGAAGTGGTCGAGTGTCATTACACGACAGGGGGGTACGACATCTTCATCAAGATTTATGCCCGAAACAACCACCACCTTGTCAATCTCATACACGACAAACTCCAACCGCTTGGCCTGGCACGTTCCGAAACCATCATCTCTTTCCGGGAAGCCATCAAAAGGCAACTGCCTGTGCCTTCCTCTTTCGAAAAGGAAGTTGGCGATGACAACTACGACGACGATTTAGGATTCTATTCCCAAGATACCATAGACGAGAATTAGGAAACGGGCGTTTACTCGCTCTCTGGGACTGGAAGGGGATGCTTCCGTTCGTAATCCACAAATGAGTAATCCACAGCGTGACGTTCGTCGTGTTCATGCGACTCGCAGTCTGTCTGCAACCACTCGCTCAAGTCAATCTCAGGAAAGAATACATCGGCATCCGAAGGGGTGTCATGAATGAATGTCAGACACAAACGGTCTGCTATAGGCAATGCCTCTTCATACACGGAAGCACCGCCGATGATGAACACCTCGTCGTCCTCCTGACAATGGCTCAACGCCTCTGTCAACGAGCCGTAACGCTCTGCGCCTTCAAATTCCCGTTCACTTCGGCTCAACACAATATTCCGGCGGTTGGGCAGCGCGCCCTTGGGAAGGGACTCGAATGTTCTCCGCCCCATGATGATGGTGTGCCTGGTCGTCAACGTTTTGAAACGCTTTAAGTCATTGGGCAAACGGTAAATCAACCCGTTGTCTTTGCCTATCGCTCCGTTTTCGGCGATGGCAACTATAATCGAAAGTCTCATCATAAATATACTAAAGTTTCGGAAGTTATAAATAGGAGTTAAATAGGGAGTTAAGTCAGCCGTGCTGACTGGAAGTTAAGCACTTTCGTGCTGGACGATACGACTGCTATTAAAACCTATTGTCCTGTGCGTAGCACATAACTCCCCTTTTAACTCCCCTTTTAACTCCCCTTTTAACTCCCACTTTAACTCCCACTTTAACTCCCACTTATCTTACACCGACACTGTGGCCTTGATGTGGTCCCAAGGATCGTAGTCCGTCAGTTTGAAATCCTCGTACGAGAAACCGAAGATGTCTTTCACCTCGGGATTGATGAGCATCTTGGGCAAGGCGCGTGGCGTGCGGGTAAGTTGCAGGTGAGCCTGCTCCAGATGGTTGAGATACAGGTGCGTGTCGCCAGTGGTATAGATGAAGTCACCGGCTTTCAGACCTGTCACCTGGGCCATCATCATCAACAGCAGGGAATAGGAGGCGATGTTGAAGGGTACGCCCAAGAACGTGTCGGCGCTGCGCTGGTAGAGCTGCATGCTCAGACGTCCTGCGGCCACATAGAACTGGAACAGGATGTGGCATGGAGGAAGGTTCATGTTGTCGAGGTCTGCCACATTCCAAGCGCTGACGATGATACGACGGGAGTCGGGGTTGTTCTTGATGTCGTCCACCACCCTCTGGATCTGGTCGATGTGTCCGCCATTGTAGTCTGGCCATGAACGCCACTGGTAGCCATAGATGTGACCTAAGGAACCATCGGGGTCCGCCCACTCGTTCCAGATTCTCACCCCGTGCTCCTGAAGGTAGTGTGCGTTCGTGTCACCTTTCAGGAACCACAACAGCTCGTAGATGATCGATTTCAAGTGAAGTTTCTTCGTGGTCAACAACGGGAAACCCTCTTCCAGATTGAAACGCATCTGGTGACCGAAAACGCTCTTGGTCCCCGTGCCCGTACGGTCCTTCTTCTCCACGCCTTCGTCAAGGATGCGTTGGAGAAGGTCTAAGTATTGTTTCATTGATTCGCTCTTTTGATTGTCTTGAATGAATGCAAAAGTATATAAAAAGCGGCATTTTCATGCTATCTGAACAAGTGTTTTTTCAGTCTTTCACATTCTTTACCTTTTATGTTCGACGTTTTTTTCGTGGAAAAATGTAATTTTGCAATCAGGAATAACACATGACAACTTTTTGAGACAATGAACAGACTGATATTTATCATCTTCTCCATCCTCATCACCCTTACGGCGTGCAAGAGAGACAAGGACGATAAGCTCCAGACTTTCAGGTACACCAACCCCAAGGCTGAGAACACAACCGTGAAGGAAAACACGGCCGTGAATGAGCCTTTGCGGCTCAACGACAGGGACAATACCACGAAGAAACCAGTGAGAGTGAACAGGAATTTGGAGGAGAACGACAGAAGAGGACTGGAATTGCCCGCCAAACTCAAAGACCGTTCGGAGAACATGTTGAAAAGGCGGGGATTCACTGTCTCATACAATAATAAGTACAACTGCCCCAATTACGTGGCGTGGCATCTCTACTCAAGCCGCCTCAAAGGCAATTCACACCGCACCAAGTTCGAGGAGGACCCTCAAGTGGCCAAGGGACATCGGGTGCAATGGTACGACTATGACGGGTCGGGCTACGACCGAGGACACATGTGTCCAGCCGGCGACAACAAGTGGAACCAGGACGCTACCGACGAGACCTTCCTCATGTCCAACATCTGTCCCCAGGTACACAACCTGAACGAGGGGGTGTGGAACGACCTCGAGCAGAAGTGCCGTTCGTGGGCATGGAAAGGAAAGGACCTCTATATCGTGTGCGGACCTATCTACGACACCAAAAACCCAAAGACGATAGGCAAAAGCCAGAAAGTGCGCATCGCTGTCCCTGACCGTTTCTTCAAGGTCGTGCTTTCCGCATCCGACTACACGACGGCAATAGGATTCATCTATCCCAACAGAAACACCAACCTCCCCATGAGAGACTACTGCGTGAGTGTGGATTCCATCGAGACGATCACCGGCATTGACTTCTACCATGTCCTTGACGACGACCTTGAAGACCTCATCGAGGCGGAATGCAGTCCCGGAAAATGGGGCATACAATGAACGATTATTCCTATTCTTGAACTGATGAAAAAATATATTAAGAACCTAAGGGTGGAGGAGGTCTGCTTCCCGCACCAACGTTATGTGCTGCTCAAACTCACCGACCAGCAACCACTCCCTGAAATCCTACCAGGGCAATTCGTGCAAGTGAAGGTCGAGGGCGCACCCAACACCTTTCTGCGGAGACCCATCTCCGTCAATTATGTGGATAGGGCTGCCAACCAGCTATGGCTCCTCATACAGACCGTTGGAGAGGGAACGCGCACACTGGCTAAACTCAGGGCGGGAGACTTCCTCAACCTTGTCTTTCCGTTGGGGAATGGCTTCTCCATGCCTTCCGCCACCGATGCCGACATACTCTTGGTCGGGGGTGGAGTAGGGGTCGCACCACTCCTCTATTACGGCGAACAACTCAAGGAGAAAGGCGTCAAACCTGTTTTCTTGCTGGGGGCCAGAACAAAAAACGACCTTCTGCAACTCGACCTTTTCCAGAACATCGGAGAAGTGTTCGTCACCACCGAGGACGGATCGTTAGGAGAGAAAGGTTTTGTCACCAACCACAGCATACTGGGTGAACGCTCCTTCGGACATATCGCTTGCTGCGGGCCCAAACCCATGATGGTGAGTGTGGCCCGTTATGCCATGGCGAACAACATCCCCTGCGAGGTGTCGCTTGAAAACATGATGGCATGTGGTATCGGAGCCTGTCTCTGCTGCGTGGAGAAAACCGTCAAGGGTAATGTCTGCGTCTGCAAGGAAGGACCTGTGTTCAACATCCGCCAACTCACATGGGAACTTTAACTCCCCTTTAACTCCCATTTTAACTCCCCCTTTAACTCCCATTTTAACTCCCATTTAACAAAAATGTCTAATCTCAATATCAACATAGGGGAACTGCAACTCAAGAACCCCGTTATGACCGCCTCCGGCACTTTTGGCTACGGATTGGAGTATGCTGACTTCGTCAATCTCGAAGACATCGGAGCCATTATCGTGAAAGGTACCACCCTTTACCACAGAGAAGGAAACGACTACCCGAGAATGGCGGAGACACCCAGCGGTATGCTCAACTGTGTCGGACTCCAGAACAAAGGTGTCGAGTATTTCTGCAACAACATCTACCCACAGATCAAGGACATCGGAACCAATGTCATCGTCAATGTCAGCGGAAGTTCCCCGGAAGACTATGCTGCCTGTGCCGAACAAATCAATGGACTGGATCGAATCCCCGCCATCGAACTCAACATCTCTTGCCCCAACGTGAAGGACGGAGGAATGGCTTTCGGCGTCACTCGCAAAGGGGCCGCATCCGTGGTCAAGGCTGTACGAGCCAAGTATCATAAGACACTCATTGTCAAACTGTCGCCAAACGTCACCGATATCACCGATATCGCAAAGGCAGTGGAGGACGAGGGGGCCGACAGCGTCTCGCTCATCAACACCCTCATGGGCATGGCCATCGACATCGAACGTCGCAGGCCTCTGCTCAGCATCAAGACTGGAGGACTCAGCGGACCAGCCATTAAGCCTGTGGCGGTCAGAATGGTCTGGCAGGTGGCAAAGGCCGTGCGCATACCTGTCATCGGGCTCGGAGGTATCATGAACGCCAAGGATGCCATCGAGTTCTTCATGGCTGGAGCGTCGGCCATACAAATCGGAACGGCCAACTTCATCGACCCCGCCATCAGCGTCAAGGTCCGCGATGGCATCAACAAATGGCTTGACGAACATAAGATCTCATCGCTCACCGAAATCATCGGAGCGGTAGAGTGAAGAACCATAACAAACATAGCAATTGACTACACCCATGCCTTGATGAATGTCTTGGCATGGGTTTTTGTTTGTGATTTTGTGTTTGTCTTTTGACAAAATATCACTTTTTCCACTCTTTTTTATGACTAATTGAAAGAAAATTTACTAAAAATGCTTTTATTTGGTTTTTAATTCCTATCTTTGCACCGAATTTTTGATATTTGTTGATTAATAAAGGTAAAAATGAGCAAGCTGATAAAACCAGAAGGCTACAAACAATTACTGAATCCGGCGCAGACAGAACAGGGAATTAAACTCATCAAGGATTTCTTTCAGGCCAACCTGTCAACTGCACTCAGACTGAGGAGAATCACAGCTCCTCTTTTTGTGCAGAGAGGATTGGGCATCAACGACGACCTGAGCGGAGTCGAAAGACCTGTGTCGTTCCCTATCAAGGACATGAACGACCAAGTGGCGGAGGTGGTACACTCTTTGGCGAAGTGGAAAAGGCTCATGCTGGCCGAGTACCAAATCAAACCTGGATATGGACTCTACACCGACATGAACGCCATTCGAGGCGATGAGGAACTCGACAACCTGCATTCTCTTTATGTGGACCAGTGGGACTGGGAAAGGACCATACTGCCCGAGAACCGCAATGTCGGTTTCCTGAAGAAGATTGTCAGGTCGATCTATGCCGCTATGCAGCGCACCGAATATCTTGTGTGTGAGACCTATCCACAGATTGCTCCTTTTCTACCTGATGAAATCAAGTTCGTTCATTCCGAGGAACTCATCGCCATGTATCCGGGGATGACGGCCAAGGAACGTGAGAATGCCATCGCCAAGGCGTACGGAGCGGTGTTTATCATCGGTATCGGTGGCAATCTCTCCAACGGTGAGCCACACGACCTCCGAGCTCCTGACTACGACGACTGGACAACACCCAACGAGGAAGGGTTCAACGGACTCAACGGAGACATCCTCGTTTGGTACCCGTTGATTGACCGGGCTGTCGAACTCTCGTCAATGGGTATCAGGGTGGATAAGGAAACCTTGCTACGCCAACTTGAGCTCACTGGCAAACAAGAGCGCAAGAACCTCTTCTTCCACCAGAAGCTGCTGAACGGCGAACTCCCCCTCAGTATCGGAGGAGGTATCGGACAAAGCCGTCTCTGCCTCATGCTCCTCCACAAGGCACACATCGGAGAAATACAGGCCAGTATCTGGCCACAAGCCATGAGGGAAGAGTGCAAGAGACTCGGCATGCCCCTCATCTAAGAAAGGACCGCCCATCGCTTTAGCCTTCAACAATCGTTTATTATTGTTAATTTTTGGCTGTTCATGCTTTGGTTTTGCTGATTTATTGCTAAATTTGCAAGGTCTTTAGGGGGACGCAGGCAACTTGCCTGCCAAATCAGGACATCATCCATCCCCCCATTTTGCGATAATAGCTCAGTTGGCAGAGCGTTGGCTTCCCAAGCCGAAGGTCGCGGGTTCGAGCCCCGTTTATCGCTCAATCTGAAAATCAAGCACATAGAATAAAAAACGGTAGGAATTTCCTACCGTTTTTTTAGTTATTTATATCTTTCCATAATGCTTTCCGGACTTTACACCGGACTTTACACCGAACAGAATGGTTGATTACTTCTTCAGAATCTTCCAACAACCTGTTTTGTTGCTGCCGATACGTTCAATGATTTGATGCTCACGAAGTGTGGCTATATATTTGCGCACCATTCGGCTGCTGACACCTAAAGAAGTACCGATCTCTTCGGCTGTCGCCTGCGGATTTCGCTTGATTTCAGAATAGACATCCCATATGGCATCTGACAAATCCAGATAAAGAGCCTTTAGTTTATTAGGAACTTTATTAGGAACTTTATTAGGAACTTCTTTGTTCAACGGCACTCCCTGATGCGCTTTCAGCGTGTTGTGGATTTCGTCCAACATGAAGTCGATAAACGGACCGGACTGCCCTGCATGTGTGCTGGCGGTGATGGCCGTAGTGCTATCTAAACATTGTTCCAACACTAGTGTTGCTGTAGAGACTTCAGCGTAAGATAAATGATGGAGCGATTGAAATTGGAATCCTGCTCTTTCGTTTATTATTATAATATCAGTAAATATATTATCTTTTATCTAAAATATTTTGCAATAACAGAAAATATATTTATCTTTGCATCATGATTCGAGAAAAAGAAATATCACAGATGTTTGCGATAGAGATTGTGGCGATGCTTGGCAGGCGCTTCAAGGACTATCGCATAGGTAGTGATTTGACACAAAAGCAGGTATCGGAGAAATCTGGTGTCAGCATCATCACCATTCGGAATTTCGAGAATGGCAAGTTGCGGAATATCAGCATGGGCACTTTCATTGAACTGCTACGCGCCATTGGCTTCATGCAGGGTTTGGACGATGTCCTTCCCGAAATACCTGTGTCACCCTACGAGTTGGAGAAAATACAACAAGGAAAGAGAAAAAGAGTAAGACATGCAAAATAACATTGTAAGAGTCATTCTCTGGGGCAAAGAGGTGGGCAGTCTCTATTGGGATGACAGGCGGAAAAGAGCCGTATTCACATACCATCATGACTTCTTGAAGGCTGGAACTGACATAGCTCCATTGTCTGCATCCATCAAGGATCCACGCAATCGTCTGCCCATCTATGGACTGGCCAATGACGACATTTTCTGCGGACTGCCTGCTTTCATTGCCGACTCTCTGCCAGGCAGATGGGGCAATGCCGTGTTCGACGCATGGGCGGCAGAGAATAAAATCCGTACATCCGAGATTACTTCTGTCGATAAACTGCTGTTTATCGGAAAACGGGGCATGGGGGCTTTAGAGTTCGAACCTGCGAGACAGATAGGTCAAGAACGGAGTTTTCAACTATCAGAACTATACAAAAAGGCATTGGAGATTCTTCAGGGACGTGAAGATGTTTCCGTTGCAGGAGAAGACTTGTCGCTTGATGCCCTCTACGAAGTAGGAACGTCTGCAGGCGGCAACCACTCGAAAGCCGTGATAGCCATCAACCATGAGACAGGCGAGATACGTAGCGGACAGGTGATACAGCCAGAAGGGTTCACCTACTACCTTTTGAAGTTTGCCGAGAGCAAATATTATCCCCTCACGAAGGTGGAGATGGCGTATGCGGACATGGCCAAGGAGGCTGGGATCACGATGATGCCATCGAAATTGATTGACATTGACGGCGAGAGTCATTTCCTGACAGAGCGTTACGATAGAAAAGGACAACAGAAGATACATACGCTGTCTTTAGCGGCCATGAATCCAGAAGCCACGTCATACGAACAACTGATGGAGGTTTGCGTCAAGTTAGGGCTACCTTATAAAGAACGGGAAGAAACGTTCAGAAGGGCCGTGTTCAACATCCTCACCTGCAATGTAGATGCCCACATCCGCAATTTTGAGTTCATGATGGAACAAGGCGGTGAATGGCATATCACCCCTGCCTTCGACTTGACTTTCTCATGCTTTAATCCAAAGAACAGGATAGACGAGTACCACTATCTCAGCATGAATGGCAAACGTACAGCTATTACCAGGGATGACATGCTCGCCTTTGCGCACATTTCAAAGATTGACAGGCCAGACAGCATTATCAGAGAATGTGTGGAAGCCATTCTGAACTTCCGTTCATACGCGAGCAAATATGGAGTCGGCGAATACTGGCAGGATATCATCGAACGTCACTTCGCCGAAATGTCGCCCAACCTATTGTCCAGATTGCATGGCTATAAGCCAAATGTGTTCAACTTCATGTTGGAGGATGTTCACGTGGAGGAAGCCCAGTGGAAGGAGATGAGCAACGGTGCCATGCGGCTGACGGCTCATCTCAACGGACAGGAGTACAAAGTGACGTTCAGCGCTAAGTCGCCCAAAGGCCGCCAAGTACTCGAACAGGGTGGCACGAAAATGACGCAGGAAGCCTTGCGCCAGTTCGTGGAAGACTTCTTCCTGCCCCGTTATCGGGAACGCAACAAGTAGATTGTCTCAGTCTTTGTCCTCCCTACTTAGTGCAGAACTGTTGTTGGTTCCTTCAGTGACACGATGCAGTCTCATAAAAACGCATAGAGACGGGCGAACCCGTCTCTATGCACGTATTAGTATTCAGATTGCTCTTACTTGATCACTATCTTCTTGCCGTCCTTGATGTAGATGCCCTTCGCCGTCGGCTTGCCATTGAACTTGCGGCCACTGAGATCGTACCATGTATCTGATTGACCATTGACCATTGACCATTGACCATTTTCAATGGATGTGGCTTCGCCGAAGTTGAGGACGAAGGCGTTGATGCCGTTTTCTGTTGACGATGGCTCACCGCAGACGAGGTAATTCGAAGTAGGCGCGGAAGGCGTTGATGGTCATGGCCGTGGAAGGATAGTACATCTGATCGCCGTCTCCGAGGTAGAGCAGTTTGTTGTTGGCTTCTGTAATCTCGAATGGCGAGTAGATGCCCTTGAAACTGATGACATCGTTTTTTGTGACAGCGTTTTCATCGAGCGAAGCATTGGCAATCGTCACTCCCTTGAACACCGGATTCACGATATGGCTGCCCGTGTTGTTCCACCTGATGATATAGGGCTTACCAGCCTTGATTTCGTCTGCAACAACGAAGGAGAGAGACAGCGTTCCCTGACTGAACGAAGCATCACCGAGAGTCATCAGTTCCACATTGTCGCCGTCGAGAACAGAACCGCTGAGCGTGAGGTCGAACGGCAGGCAGAGCGTGTTCCATGAGCCGTCCTTGTAGAGCGTGCGGTTAGAAAACGTCACGTCGGTCACCAGTTTGTCGATAAGGGCAATGTCGTTGTCGGCATCGTCGGCGAGGCTGACGCCGCCTTTCACAAGGTAGAACTTGCCATTTTGCTTCATACCGCTTTCGTATAACGTGATGTCGCTCACGTCGTAGGTGTTGCCCGTAGCTTCGCCGACGTTAGCAGGGACGAAACCGATGTTGGCGGGTGTATAGACGTAGGCCTGCTTGGGCTGCTCGGTGGCGCTGGTGGTGGCGATTCGGCTGGCGGCAGTACAGGTGGGTTCTACGGTGTAATATACATTGCTGACGGTGGCTGTGGTCGTCGCGTTGTTGGCGTGGAAAGCTATGGGGTGGAAGCCGACGTTGGCGGCACTCACGCTGGTGGGGGCGAAGAGGACGTCTGTGAGTATGAGTGTGTTGCCGTCGCTCCATCCCTGCAGACCACCGGTGTAGTACGATTCGCTGGTGAGCGAACCAGTGAAGGCGCAGCCTCGGATGGTGAGTTTGCACTGGAGACCGTGGCCGACGATGCCACCCAAGTAGCCTCTGTCATCATCCTTGATGCTGACATCGGTAGCTACGAGGCAGTTCTCTATGGTGTTCTCCACGCTGGCATCACCACGGGCGAAGCCAACTAAACCTGCAGAGTGTCTCTTGCCCGCCACGCTGCCAGCAACCACGAGGTTTCTGATGGTAGCGCCTTTGATTTCGCAGAAGGGCGCGGTGCCTTGTACCGTGCCGGTGATGTTGACGTAGAGCGTCTTGCCTTGCCCATCGAACGTGCCGGCGAACTCATGTCCTGTGCCGCCCGCCTTGCGGATGACGTCGATGTCTTCATCCAGTTTCACCGTCTTGCCGCTGAAGTGGTTCCACGTCGTGTTGTTCTCCTCGGCCAGACAGTCACAGAAGAGGTTCCAGCCCTCCGTTGAACTGATGACATAAGGGTTCGTGGTGCCGTCGGGTGTGTACCTGCTGGTCCAGCCCAGCAGGGGCGAGACGTGGGTGGTGGCGGTTAACTTTCTATCTCCGCCGGGAGTGGTGTAGATATATTCTCTGTCCTCGTTGGGAGTGACGACAGTGCTGCCAGCTTTCACCACGAGTTCGTAACCTACGGGAGGTTCTCCATTCGTTAGGGTCAAGGGTATGGTAGTGCCCTCCTTATAGTAGCCTATGCCGTTGTAGTAGAAGCCGTCGGTCTTATCCACCACATCTGGCAGGGTTACGCTGCCGTCGGTACAGCGCATTCTATACACTCGCGCAACGTTGGTTGCAGTGCCACTTGCCAAATTTCCAATAGGCTTTATGCCATAACTGAAGCAGTTGGTGGCAGTGGCGGTATAGTCAGAACCCTCTTTCATATATCCTATGATGCCGCCCACGGATGAGCCTGTGCTTAACGTGGCCATGCTGGAGCAGTTGCTGACGATGCCATTGTATAAATTGCCCACGATGCCGCCCGTAGAAATGCCGCTGGTGCTTGTCACCGTGACGCTGCTGCGTACATGGCAGTTTCGCACGCATCCATAACCCTGTCTCCCGACGATACCGCCCGTAAAACTGCCGCCATGGATACTGCTGTTTTCGAGAATGATGTTCTGGATGAATCCTTTATGTAGGGATCGCGTGCCGCTAACATTTCCGAAGAGCCCCTGATAGTAGTCCGACGTTTCGATGGTGATGCCGCTGATGGTGTAGTTGCCGCCATCGTAGTTGCCACTAAAGGCATGGTCGCCGTCGCCGATAGGAGTCCAGTCACCACCCGTGATAGTGATGTCGCAGGTCTGCTGGTAGTACACTCCTTTGCATCCGTTGCCGCCGTTCACTTTGGTGGCCAATGCCCGCAAGTCAGCCTCGTTCTTTATCTTATAGGGGTTCCATCTCGTGCCGTCGCCATTCTCGTCCCACTTTTCCCACTTGGCGTAGAGGGTGATATTGCCCGTAGAGCCTTTATAAATCTTCGTGACGGGATAGCCTGCAAAGTCGGCTTCCTCAAACCACCCACGGAAGTAATAGCCGTCGCGGATGGGCGGGTTAAGGTTGTAGGTTGAGGAGGTAACGTTATAGCTAGATCTCCATTCACCAGTTTTGCTACCTCCGTTGAGCTCATAACTGATGGAGTAGGTGATGAGTGACCACCGGGCATAGAAGGTCTTCTCGCCCTTGGTACCGGCAGCGATGCTGCTGATGGCGCTGCCCGTATAGTCGTCATTTTCGTGCCAACCGTCGAAGTTGTAGCCTTTCTTCGAGAAACAGGTCAGCGTGGTTTCGGTAGCCGACTCGTAGTAGGCTGGATTGCCGTGACCGTTCACCTCGCTGCCTTCCACAAAGTAGCGGAGCCTGTAGGCATACTGCGTGGTGCTGTAGGTAATCACAAACTTGCCAACACCACCGACATTGTTAACATAGCCATGCACGTTTCTCCATTCCATTGTGCAACTCTTTTGGTCGTTATGCACTTCCTGAGGAATCTGTACTTCTTGGAAGTTTTCATGTCCCCAGCCAACCAGCTTCATGTAGGCAACATAACGGCTCGCGCTGGTCACAGTCACGTCAACATCAGTGTCAAAACTGCTAGAGAATCCATACCCATCGTCTTGAAAGGTACCTATCTGCAATCGCTCGTTATGAGGATTGACAATGCGAAAGGTCACATCGCTGCCCAACGAGAGTGTCACTGTCGAGAGTCCACTTCCCGTTAGCCCGAAATATGCCGATTGTGTGCCGTCGTCGCCCGTCAGATAATAGCCGTGACCGCTCTTGTATCCGATGGTGTAGGTGACGGTCTGCACGTCAGCCCACGCCGTCATGGCGGTGAGCATGGCGAGGAGCAACGTGGCGGCCGCCCTCATCAGGAAAGGTTGTTGTTTAGTTGTTATTCTCATATTGCTGAATGATTTAGAATTTAATTGTCTTGTCAGGGAAGGGGAGTCACAAGCAGTGTCATCACTGCCTGTGCAAAACGATTTCTAATGTTAGATTTTGTTTTCATTATGATGTGTGTTGATAAAGTTAGTAATAGGCTTCAAACAAATAACAGCGTGTAAGAGGGTAGAGGGAACATTCGTCTCATCGCAACCTTGATTGTCTGCATCGAATAAGTATTCAAATTGTATTACAAACTGCAAAATTACAAGTTTTTCAATAATCCCGTTCGTCTTTTTAGATTTTTGTAATCATTTCGGGGCGAAAAAAAGCTAACGCCTAACGCCTAAACTAATCGGCCTCGCCGATTACAAAAATTCTCTAATTCTCTAATTCGGGACGTAAAAAAAACATCCGCATGGCAGAATGCCTTTAGGCGTTCTCTCCTTTCCTCCTCCCCTCCTTAGACACGCTCAACTACCATCGACCCTATGCATGTTCCTCTCGGTTTTGTCAAATATGCCATTCGGCGCATCACAATAAATCCTCTATATGCTATCTCAACTTTGTATAACTCGTTGTATTAAAAGGGTCGCTGGTTGACGCCTGAAAACGTACAAAAAAACAGCAAAAAGGGGATTGAGCTCTGCGACTCAATTCTCTGGCGGTTCAGGACCATCGTAGTCAAGATACTGAGGATGATAGCGGAAACCTGCAAGACGGAGGTAGGCGGTGTCCTGTTTCATGCGCTCGACGAAGTGGGGGAAAGAGCGGAGGGCTTGCGGTGTCCATCCGATTTCGGCCATCCCAATGAGACGCGGCAGCGCCAGGTGCTCCAGATGGTCTGTATTGGAGACGTGTTCCGTCCAGAACGTGGCCTGGACGCCGATGTAGTGGGGGTGGAGCTCTGCGGGCACATCGTCGGGAACGGGCAGGTAATCATACATCTTCTGCAGGTTGTCTCCGCCACGTCCGGCGCCAAAGTCCTTGCTGCAGGCACGGCGGTTGATGTAGTAGCAACCATCCTGTCCCCAGTTGCTGATGATGGCGGGCAACCCCGCCTCGGCGGCCTTACGGGCCCCGTCCTGACAGGGGTTCCAGCAGAAGACCGTGGCCCCGGAACTGCGTATGAGCTGCATGTCTGCGCCGGGCGCAGTGATGGCTTCGTTCCAAACACAGATGCGCTTGCCCAGTGAGTGCAGGTGCTCGGCCAACTGGCGGGTGAAGCGGCTCTGGAGCTGGCTGTAGCTGGTCATCTGCTCTTCCTGGAATACTTTCTTACATAGTTCATTGTTTTCCCACGCAGTGGTGGGTGTCTCGTCGCCGCCCACATGAAACAGCTCACCGGGGAAGAGAGGTGCCAGCTCCGTGAGCACGTCGCAGGCAAATTGCACGGCGGCAGGATTGGCCACGTTGAGCACGTCGGTGGAGATGCCGCCGTCTGTCCACACGCGGTGCCCGCCTCCGGGGTCGCAGCTGAACTCCGGGTAGGCCGCCATCACAGCGGACAGGTGGCCGGGCATTTCCACCTCGGGCACGACGGTGATGTGCAGGCTGTCTGCATAGGCCACCACGTCGCGGATGTCGTCCTGTGTGTAGAAATAGGGACCGTAGGTCTCGCCAGTCCAGTAGCTGCCGCGCTCCAGCTCGGTGTTCCAGGAGTTCTCCCGCACGGCGCCCACGGTGGTCAGACGTGGGTACTTCCTGATTTCCACGCGCCAGCCTTGGTCATCAGTCAGGTGCCAGTGGAAGTGGTTCATCTTGTAGAGCGCCATCAAGCTGAGCAGCTTCTTGATTTCCTGAGTGGTGAAGAAGTGGCGGCTGACGTCGAGCATGAAACCGCGATAGCGGAAACGCGGGGCATCATTGATGCCGACGAAAGGCAAGGAACAACGCTCACCCAGGCGAGGTACGCCGGCCGCGACATGGGCGGGCAACATCTTGCGCAGGCTCTGGAGTGCGTAAAAGATGCCCGTGGCTGTGCTGGCGTACACTGTGATGCCCTTCTTGGTGACCTGCAGACGGTAGCCCTCGGGGTCGGTCACGCTGTCATCTACCCGCACCGTCATGTCGGCCCGTTGCCTGGCCGTCCACTTCACCTTCAGGCCTGTGACGCGGCAGAGTTCCGTGGCAAAGCGCGTCACCTCCTTCTGCTGGTCATCGTTGAGTCCCATCGTGCAAATTAGCAAGGTTCGGGGCAAAACGTATTCGCCGCCTGTGGTCGTCAGTTCCATGGGCCAGGGTGTCAGGTTCACATCCTTCGGTGTAGCCCATAAGCAACAAATGGAGGATTGAAAAAAAAGAAGCAGCAGAACAAAAGACGATAAAAGACATTTACGGTTCAACCCCTCAAACAACTGCTTGTCGAGCAGATAGGAAACGAAGATGTTTTCAAGCTGTTTCTCGCTGGTGTTGGTTGGCATGGTGGCAGTCCTCCTGTTCGTAATAATATGAATAGTCGATTCCTTTCATGAAAAGTTCTCGGTCGTTGATTTGGTCGGTCAGTGCTCCAAAGAGCAAAGTCTTGATGGAGGGAAGTCGTGAGAAGCACTCACGGGTTGGCCACCTTCCGTCAACAGTTCCTATTTCAGCCTACGTTTTTTTGTTAACATACAAATTTAGTCTTATTATTCGAGAAAAACGCAATTTCGTGAAATTTTAATCGATGAATCCTGTTTTTCCCTTGTAAATCTCATAGTCCAGCCCCCGAAACAATCTAATACAGACTTCGGTAATTCATCTTGACTATCAACCTATATAAATCATTATTGTAACAAAAAGATTTGTGAGATTTGAGCAGATTTGTCGGATTTTGATAAAATGCTACCGCTCGGCATAGTTCGAACCAGTTCGACTCTGCACTCGCTTAATCGCATTTTTCTCGCCGTCAGGCGACTCCTTTAATCGCATTTTTCTCGCCGCCAGGCGACTCCTTTGTGAATTCATCGAATTCACGTTAAAATACTATGCAAATATAGCCATCACTTAACGATATCTTCTTTCCTCTGTTATTTCCTCGTTGAACACGTTATTCTTCTTCAGGGCTGCGAAAATAACGATAGAACTGATTGATAACCGGAACATAGAATGGTCTGAAAAGTCTTTTTATCTTTTCTTTCAAACGTTGTCTGAAAAAAAAGAACGGAGTATAGATTTTTGAAAGATTGTAATATGCCTTCTCTTTCGACGCTTCTTCCAAAAATTTCACGTGTGGTTCGAAATATATGCTGAGATCCTGTTGTTCATGGTGTTGGGATAAGACTTTGGGGTATTCTTTCTTGTTCAAAACATCATCCAGCAAATCCACAATTGGTGTTTTGGGTTCATGGGTTCGATGAAGAAGGTTGT
The DNA here is from genome assembly GCA_017509605.1 of Bacteroidaceae bacterium. Classification (GTDB taxonomy): domain Bacteria; phylum Bacteroidota; class Bacteroidia; order Bacteroidales; family Bacteroidaceae; genus RUG11857. Next base: position 48,225 of record JAFWPH010000024.1, read on the forward strand.
TGGTCGTAATACCATAGATACCTATCGCCTTGAAATCGTATGCATCGACCACAATGGTCGGGATGCCTTCGTTGGCTGAGACCAATACGGAGTTGGAAGACGCGATGGCGACGTCAGCTATTTTAATCAAGTCGTATGGAATGGGGTACACATATCCCATCATATGGACATCGATATTGGTCAAGTGACAAAATAATTCTTTGGTCTCATTTTCCAGGTTTCCGTCGGCATCACCTCCAATCACGATGAGTGAGAACCGTTTTTGGGGATACTTCTCCGCAAAAGATTTAATGGCCTTGAACATGGAGCCGATATAAGGCTTCAACAATCTGCCAATAGTCAGGATTTTATAAGAATGCGAACAGAGTAATTCGTCAGGAATTTTCGCTGGAGTGTAATCAATGACATTGGAACAATAGGGAAGCAGCGACTGATGATATTTTCTGTATTTCAGATGATAGTAAAAGCGGAACAGCTGTAGCAGTCGGCGCTGAGATCCGAAAACAAGTTCATTTCTTTGCAGTTTGAAATCGAAGAATGCGGCTTCTCTGCGTGTTATTCTACGGAGTTCCTCCTCCAAAATAAAAACAATGTGCCGTGCATTCATTTTCTCAGCTATATACTCTCCCCAAAACGATAAAGACAAGATGGTACTTTCGATAACTATTTCATCGGCATGACCAACGACAGAAGAAATACGATTTACGGCATTAGCAATTTGTTGTGCTGTGGAGTATTTGATTTCATTTTGAAGTTCGGGGATATAATTGTTCTTAAACCGCAACAGATAATTGATTGTTATTTCACCATCGACGAAGAAAAAGGCATGAGGTTCCCATCCTTTTTCTTCCATATACTTGAGTTTGTTTGCTGTATATGCCTGCGCACCTCCCACATTTCTGATGGCTCCCAACAATATGATGTATTTTTTCATCTGTCTCTTTTTTTCTTCTGCTGAAATCCTGATTCAACGGTAGTTTGTCCATTAAAAGTCGGCAGGATAGTTGTAATAAGCATCGCCATCAATGAACAAACAAATCATAAATTAGTTGTAAGGAAGAATTTCCTGATGCAGCTGACGACTTCATCCACCTCCTCAAGAGTCAACTCATAGTACATTGGAAGGCGAACCAATGTGTCGGAATATTTGTCGGACATAGGGAGAAAGGGAATTTCGCCTTGATGGTGCTGGGTATAATATTTACTACGGTGCAAGCTGAAATAATGGAACACTGCCGTTATCTGTTTTTCATTTAAATAATCGATTATGTTCGTCCGTTCATCTTGTGTCCGACAGACAAGATAAAAGATATGTGCAGGATTGGAAGCAAAATCAGGGATTTGCGGCAGACCTACATACCCTTTTTCGGCAATCGATTTCAGACCGGTATAATAGCGGCACCAAAGTTGCTTTCGCTTTGTTTGAATATCCTCAAGTTTTTCCAGTTGTGCCCAAAGGAAAGCAGCATTGATTTCTGAGGGCAAGAATGACGATCCGATGTCAACCCATTCGTATTTTTTAACTTCTCCTCTGAAGATTTCAGCCCGGTTGGTTCCTTTTTCCCCTACTATTTCAGCCCTGGGTATGAAACGCGAGTCGTTGATGGCCAGGAGGCCTCCTTCACCGCCGGATGTTACATTCTTGGTGGAATGGAATGAAAAGCATCCGAGATGACCGATTCCGCCTAACGGTCTGCCTTTGTAGTAAGAATCGACAGCCTGTGCAGCATCCTCCACCACCAAGAGATGATGTTTGTTGGCAATCGCCATGATTTTGTCCATATCGCAAGCCACACCTGCATAATGCACAGGAACGATCACCTTCGTCTTCTCCGTGATTAATCCTTCAATTTTATCGGGGTCTATATTAGGATTGTCGCTCATGGAGTCAGCAAACACAATTCTGCATCCTTGCCTGACAAATGCCAACGCTGTCGAAACAAAAGTATAGGATGGCATGATAACCTCATCTCCAGGTTTTACGCCACAGAGTATGGCCGCCATTTCCAGGGCATCTGTTCCAGATGTTGTCAGCATGGCTTTCTTAAACTCATATTTATTCTCAAAGAAAAGTTGGCATCTTTTTGTGAACATGCCATTTCCAGAGAGTTTGCCGGCATTGACTGCTTGAGAAATATACAGTGTTTCGTTGCCTGAATAATATGGTTTATTAAAGGGTATGGACATTGGTGATTTGATGTGAGTATTAATAATAAATGTTTGTCAGCATCTGTTCATTTCGTCAACACTAAACATTGGACTCACGCGATAAAGAAGGCGTAAGTTTGTAACGCTGCAGTTTACCAATCCTGTTGCGGGGTAGTTGTCCGTGATAGACGGTAATGGCAAGAATCTTCTTGTAGGTCTGAATGTCGCGGTTGTAGGGTGCGATAAGTTCCTCGTGCAAGGCTCGTTCGAGATCGGCTTCAGAGCGTTTGCCTGCCCAATCAGGGTTGGGCACAATGATAGCTCTCAAGATGTCTCCATCCTGCACGACAGCAAGTTCGCTCACGATGTCGGAATGCTGAAGTAGTTTGTTTTCTATTTCTTCTGGACTGATATTCTTTCCATTCGAAAGCACGATGATATCCTTTATCCGATCGGTGACATAGAGACGTCCTTTCTTGTCGAAGTGACCTAAATCACCTGTATGGAACCAACCGTCTCTATCGAATCTGGCCGCTGTTTCTTCAGGACGATTGTAGTACCCTTGCATCACGACAGGACCTTTTACACATATTTCTCCATTGATGATAGTGACATCTACATTGGGCAATGGCCTGCCTACAGAACCTGGATGGATTTCATCTACAGGTGTAAAGCATACAACAGGGGATGTTTCCGTCATACCATATCCTTCACATAAAGCAATCCCCAAAGACTTGCAATCTTCTACAATACTTTTAGAAAGAGAAGCACCTCCTGAGATGAAAGCAAAATGCTCGCCTATCGTTTCATAAAGACGCTTAAATACTTTTCGGCTGAGCCATCGCCACTGAAGGCACTTGCAGATATAGAACATTATTCTGGATAATGTCTTTGCACATATTTTCTTCTTGATGGCAGGGATAAAAATATTCCAAAGAGCAGGAACCCCCACTATGCTTTCAATTTCGTATCGTTTGATGGTGGCAAATATCAGATGACATAAAACTCGGGCTGAAGGCCACGTACTTTCCATATTTAAGTGGCAACAGAAGACTTGCTGTAAAAGGAAGTGAATGGTGCAAAGGCAGCAATAGAATGCTACGCAAGCGGTGAGCACGGGAACCTAATGAAAGACATAAACCTTCCATATCGGCAATCAGATTACCGAATGACAACATCACACCTTTAGGCGTGCCCTCTGTTCCAGATGTATAAAAAATACCTGCCACATCTGAAGAATTATATTCAATATAAGCTGGTTTAGTCGTTTCAGGAATATCCTCTCGCTCGTAATCGTCAATGATAAGAATGGGAATATTCACACCAGCGATCTTCATGGCTTCGCGTGCAACGGATTCCCTCTCACGTGATGTCCAAAGACAATCTGGCTGACAATCCTTGATTATATATACAATGTCGAGGGGGATAGATTTGAAATCGACGGGTACCACAATGCCCCGATTGAGCCAAATACCTAATAAGGCATATATCCATCCTTCACGGTTTTCGCTGAAAAGGATGGATTTAAAACCTTTTTCTTTGGGTGTGTATGTTGAGAAAAAAGATGCATACCGCAGCATTTCGCTGTAGTTTATCCTCCTGTCTCCGGCTATAATGGCAGTGGCTGGGAATTCCTTAATGAAAGGTTGATTATTTGAGTAGTCGTCCACCATCAATAACAAGTGATGTTCCGGTAATCCAAGCCGCCGCGTCTGAAAGCATATATATAATGCCATAAGCGACATCCTCTGGCTTACCATATCTTTTAAGTGCATAGAGTTCCTTATCCTTGGCCACATCATCCTCTGATATGGTATTTGAAGTAAAGGGTGTTTCCACTGTGCCAGGAAGGACTGCGTTAGCACGGATTTTCCTGGGGCCGAGTTCCACAGCACATGAGCGCATATACGCTGTGATTGCCGCTTTTGACGAGGTGTAAACGCTAAGAGCAGGGGCACTCAACAAAGCAGAGATGGAAGAGGTGAATACAATACTTCCACCAGACAAAATCTTGTTCTTCCTCAACAATTGTTTGACTAACTTCATGGGTGCGAAGACGTTGACTTGATAGACATCGTTGATGATGTCTTGTTTCAAGTAATCAATTAGTCTGAAATCCCCTTGTCCTGCATTGTTGACAAATCCATCAATAACAGGTGATAGAGCAACAAGGCGTTCTATGTCAGCAGGACAACTTAAATCAGCAACAATTTGGACATGTCCCTTGCCGTCCAAAAGATTGTAGGTCTGGGTCAGGTTTTCTGCATGGCGTCCTGTAATAACAAGATGCGCTCCTAACCTTGAGCACTCGATAGCAGTGGTCCGGCCGATACCGGAAGAAGCACCAGTCACAAGAATGGTCTTACCATCAAGGGAAAAAGGATTGTAGTTTGTCATGAAAGTTCTTCTACTTCTACAAGGTCTGGTATAACAATATCTGCAGTAGTCTCGAAAGCCACAGTACCCCACGAGAGTCCTACACCGAATCCACAACAGATCAGTTTATTGGACTTGCTGCGCAAAGCATCTCGGATTTGCGTCACCATGGTTAGCGGAATGGATGCGGACGATGTGTTGGCGAAATGAGTCAACGACGAAGGTGACTTCTCCTGGGGAAAGTTTATTTTTTTCACAATAGCGTTGTTGATCATCTTATTGGCTTGATGGAGCACAATAAAGTCAGCATCCATATAATTGATCCCGTATTTTTCGGCAAGTTTTTTTATTGATTTAGGAGCAGTTGTTACACTGAATGCATATACATCTATGCCTTTCATGTGAATCTGCAAGCCATTGAGCAACTCGTTTCCATCCCATTTCTTTTCAAAACTTGTTGGGAGGGGGGGATTGCGTGTACCTCCTTCGGGAACAATAATAGATTCATAACCGCTCCCATCTGTACCGTAATGGCAGAATATGGGTTTTGCACCCTCTTTGTATTCAATTGCTGTGGCTGTACCAGCAGAACCAAAAAGAGGAGCACGAGGGTAATACTCACTTATTTTGTGGGATTCGCCACAAAGAAGCAGTGCTTTCTTGATGTTACCGGTATTGAGCAGCGAGAACACTTGACTTACGCCATAAACCCATCCAGAGCAACCAAGGGTACAGTCATAAGCATAACACTCCTGGCTCAATCCCAGTCGGTTCTGCAAAATGCATGCAGAACATGGCATCATGTAGTCGGGGGTTTGGGATACAAAAACCAACGCACCTATTTCCTTGCGTTTCCAACCAAGTTCATTGATTAATTGTTCAGCTGCCTCGAAGCACAGGTCTGACGTTGTCAGCGTCTTGGTTTCACGACCTTCCTCTACACCTGTAGATGCAACAAAATCTTCAGGACTGTAGTCGGAAGAAAAGTGTGTCTGATTGTCTGGATGAAGATTGGAGAACTTCTGCAGAGGGACAGCGGCGCTTATTCCCACAATTCTTGCATCTTTAAATTCAAGGAATGCCATCAATCATTTTCTTTTTCAGATTTTTCTTTAACAACGTTAAAGAGTTGTTCAATAGTCTTCAGATTCTTTACGTCATCGCCTCTCAGCATGACATCGTACTCTTCATCAATCATTGAAACAATGGAGAGGGCCAAGATAGATGACCATTCGTCGAGTTCCTTTAATTCTGTTTTGGCATTGAATAAGTTTGGGGCTGTGTTTCTGAACAAGCCTGCAATTTTCTTTGTAAATTCATCTAATTCCATAAGAGTATATTCTTGCTTTATTGATATCACCTTTTTTGTTTTTTTGAAAAAACACACCTTGATGTGTTTATTGAATACAAAAGTAATAAGAAAGATTATAATCTTGAAGTATTTGTCGCATTTTTTATACTGAATGCGCCTTTTTATATGTTTTATTCTTACCCCATCGATTATCTATACATCCATTTTTTCATTTTTGTGTAAATACGGGTCGGATATTCGATTTTAGCCCAATGATTGTCAACAATTAGTAAAAAAAATCTATCTTTGCATATCAAATGAAGCGGGTATTATATCTTGACAATCTGAGAATTCTTCTTATACTATTGGTTATTTTCCATCATGCCGGATGCGGATATAACCCTTATATGACATGGTATTATAATCCATCCAATCCAGAAGAGTATATGCCATGGATGTGGCCTTTCCTTTCAATCAACGCCGCATTCACTATGGGTTTTTTCTTTATGATAGCAGGTTACTTCGTCCCGATGAGTTTCGACAAACAGGGAACACGGCTTTTTCTGAAGAAGAAGTTCATCAGGCTTGGCATACCGATGCTTGTCTTTTCCTTATGCTTATCTTTGGCATATAAACGGTTTGATTTCTTTCACTTATGGTTTCTGGAGAACCTCCTGTTCTTTTGCCTTGTCTATGCCTTGATACGAACCCTTTGCATGCCAATTAGAAGGAAAGGAAATTCGAAGCCCACAGTTTTCAGTGTGTTTATAATAGGACTTGTCATGGGCTTCATGAGTCATTGCATACGCAAAGTTAGTCCTCAAGACAACTTCATTTTTGCTTTTAACATCCTTGAAATGGAACCCGCACACTATCCTCAATACACCATGATGTTTATACTTGGCATACTTTCCTATCGCTTCAGTTGGTTCGAAAAAATGACCAATCGAACCGGCAAAGCAGCACTGATGATAGGAGTGGCGCTGGTCATTGGCAATTGGCTACGCCATATAGCCTCCTGGCATGCGTTTATAACACCTTGGTACGGCATTTATGAATCGCTGATGTGTGTTTTCGTCATCACCGGACTGTTATGGCTTTTTCGAGAATATGCCAACTGTAGCAATTGCTTCTGGAGTTGGTGTGCCAGTCAGACCTATGGAGCATATATCTTTCATATTATGATTCTTTATTATTTGTTGCTATCGTTGGATGGCGTTTGGATGTGGGGTGGCGAAATCAAGTTCCTCCTGATCGGAACAGTAACTACAGCCGCATCATTCATACTGACATGGCTGATAAAAAAGATTCCAGGAATAGACAAGATCTTATAAAACTATCTTCATCTTCAATTATCTCATTCAATTTTGTAGAGTTTTATGTTCGACATGTATTTCCCGGATTCTGTAATATCTTTAATCACGACACATCCAGGACCGACCCATACATCATCACAGATATTGACATGGTCGGACACAACGGTAGATATACCGATAAAACATCTACTTCCCAAAGTAGTGGCTCCGGCAGAGACAAACCTACCTGAAATATAAGTGTTATGACCTATCTTATTGTTATGACCTATCGTTGCACCATAATGAATGAAAACATTGTCACCTAAAATGGTGTCGCTCCCCACAACTGCTCCAGAACCGACAAACACACCTTCACCCATTTGAACATTCTTTCCTATTATGGCTGTCGGCATGATGATGTTTGCAAAGGGTATCTTTCCTTTCAACTTTGTGAAGACTTCATCCCTGAATTTGAAATCCTTATATCCTGCAGCTAAGAATATTTTCTCAAACTTACCTTGTCGATACAATTGTTCTGCTTCATTTGTTTTCCCAAGTATCGGCAACCCGTCAACCATTTTCCCCGTAGGTTCATAATCGTCGAAATACCCAACGACTTGAAATATCATTGTTTCTTCTGCATATTCCCGTATTTGACGAGCAAATTCCTTGGAACCGATAAGTGCTATTTTTTCCATAATTCGAGTTTTTTATTTGCTTGATATATAGCGAAGCCGCTTCTGTCGTCACTGCACTCAACACGACGGAGAACCTTTTCTGTGATTTCTGCTTCGACTATTTCTGGATACCGTTCGCTGTTCTTGATAACGGATTCCAACCACTCTGTCTCCTTGCATAAGAAATATACTCCCGAATACTTGCTTAGCGGAAATGAGGGTTCACTAAACTTTCCCAGTGCCACTTCAATTACTCCCTGCAGAAAATCGTAACCTGTAGAAAGTTGAACAAGATGGCTGCCGATGAAATCACCTCCCATGCGTGCTCCTATCTCTATGAAACGAATGTCCGCTTCAGGAGTAATGATCAGCTCACTATGAGATGCACCATTCTGAACATGAAGCGCATCAAGCGCTTTTGGGACGAGTAATCGAATCTTTTTCTGAATTTCAGCCGATAACGTTGATGGTTGATGATGCTCTATCTCCACATAATAGGGCGCTCCCGTCGTCACCTTGTCTGTGATCTGCAGCACATAGTGTTGGCCTTGAAATGATATGGCCTCAACGCTTATTTCACGACCTGCGACAAACTCCTCAATAATGACTTCATGACAGAAAGAGACGTTGGCAGCACGTCGAATGGCCTCATCCAACTGACTCAAACTTGAAATCTTCTTTACCCCAAGGCTCCCTGAGCGGTCGGAAGGTTTGATGATGAGAGGGAAGCGAATGCCTGTTATCGAATAATTGTTGTTCTTATCGACCAACCTGAACATTGGCGAAGGAATGTCATTTTCAAGGAAACACTGCCGCATCTTATACTTATTTGTACAAATCTCCGAGTATTCGTCTGGATTGGAAATCAACCCCAGATGTGAGGCAACATAATTGACGGTAATGGTGGCCGTATCCGATGCTATTGTGGTGATTCCATCAATGCCTATTTCTTGGCATTGCTGCAGAATTGATTCTTTTTCGCGGGTGGAGATGGGGTAGAAATAGTCTGCCACATCACGACAGACAGCCCCTTTTTCCCATGCGAAACAATGTGTCTGAACTCCCATCTCCCTCGCCTTCTTCACCAATGGAAGTTGCAAATAAGATGCACCTATCACTGCTAATTTTTTCATCACTTAGAACCTTTTAATTCGAATAAGGTGCCTGGGAAGTAAGCAATGCCCACTACCCATCCGAAGCAATTACTTTGAACCTGCAAAAGAAAGGAACAGAACAAATCCACTGTATGCATCATAACAAAAAGACATTTACTGGAATCGGGCGCGGGCTTTGATGAGCAGAAAACGCCATGTACACGATAGAGCCACCTTTTAAATTGTAAAGTTACATATAAGTTACATATATTTGTTTATTATTTATTCTAATTAGTCAAAAAAGAATAGAAATAGCATTGTTTTCACATAAATATTGCCTTTAAATTCACTAACTATGATGTTGGCTTCGTGATCATCGAGTTTGGAACGTAGGTGATAATCACACCTCTCCGACAACAGCTTTCTTAATTCTTACATCTTAATTCTTAATTAAACATGCTAACGCCTAACCCCACCGTGCCCGCCGATTCGGTCGGCGGTGTAATCACCAGCAAAAAAGCTAACGCCTAACGCCTAAATTAATCGGCCTCGCCGATTACAAAAATTCTCTAATTCTCTAATTCGGGACGTAAAAAAAACATCCGCATGGCAGAATGCCTTTAGGCGTTCTCTCCTTTCCTCCTCCCCTCCTTAGACAATAATACACAGTAACAGCAGGAGCTTTCTTCGCTCTTTATTTCTTAATTCTTAACTCTTAATTCTTAATTCTTAATTACAAAAGCTAACGCCTAAGGCCTAAAGCCTAGCTAAGGATAGTTCAACAGCCGTAGAGTACGTCTGTAGTTTTCACCATCGCCCATCTGCTCAATGAGAACCTTCGTGATTCGAGCAAATTTCTCATGGAAAGCATTTAGCGTTTCTTCCTGCTTTTCTGGATGATAAGACAATCGAAGTGGAGTGGCCTCCAAGTAGCCGAAATCTTCGGTATAGACCATTCCTGCTTCGTGCTGCTTGAATTCTTTCACCGCCGTCTGGATATGGCGGAAGTGGGCTTTCGTACCATCCACAATTTCGGATTTCTCAGGCATATCTATCGTTACGGTAATGCCTGCAGAACAGTTCACCAACCCGAGGTCGATGGTGGTTTCCAGGTTCAGACCATCGTAGCGGAAAGGCAGTTCCTTGCCTTGGCATGTAACGCTTAGCGGGGCTTTCTGGCAGGGCAGAGCCACGAAGTACTGACGTTGGGCAGGCATATCCTTGTACTGTCCCGTGCGTGTGCCTATGGTCACAATCAACCTATTCCCTTCACGTTCGTAGGAAAGCGGAGTTGTGGCATATTCCATTGCGTAGTTCTTATCCTCACCGTTATCCTCGTAAAGCGTGAATTTGCCCTTGTCACTGCCTGGGAACACACGGACTGTCACTGCATGCTCCGTGCCTGAAAGGTTCTTGAGTTTGCCGTAATAAGGGATAATGCTTCCTGCTTTGACATAGACGGGGTACTCGTCCATCGTGAAGCGGCGCTCATAAGTCTTACCACCCTGCAGCATGGCACCTGTCTCGTATTCCAGCCATTGTCCGTTCGTGGCTGAAACGCCTGCCGCCCGTGTGGAAGATGATGAGGGCAGCCAGACTTTGACCGTTGCGTATCCATCCTCGGGGTTCACTTCGTCTGTGATGGGAGCAATGAGCATATTGTCGCCAAACATGTATTCCTCCTTGAAGGTGTAGGCCTCAGGCGCATCGGGATTGTCATAGTAAAGCGGTCGGCAGAGCGAGACACCCGTCTCGTAGGTCTCGCGGGCCATGGTATAAATATAAGGTACAAGAGAATAGCGTCCGAGGATGACGTTCGAGAGCCGCTTCTGAGTCGCTTGGTCGAAGGCCCACGGTTCCTTGTTCAGGCTCGGGTCCTTGGTGCTGTGCGACCGCATGATGGGCAGATACTGCCCCATTTGCATGGCGCGTGTATATAGTTGTGGTTCCACGGGAGTACCGTGCCGTTTGCTCATGTGGCCTCCTATATCATGGCTCCAGTAGCCGTAGAGTACGTTGGAAGCTGTGGCATTGAAGTAAGGCAGGAACTTCAGGCTCTTCCACGTGATGAAGGAGTCGCCCGAGAAACCGACCTGGTAGCGGTGGTTCCCCAAACCGCCCCAGCGGTGGTAGAGCAACGGGCGTTTCTGTCCGTGGAGCTCCATGTCTGTGAACCATATATAGTTGCACCAGAAAACATTGTCCAGGTTCTTGACGGCTTTATCCTTCTCCCACTGCTGCCAGTCCAGCCACCAGAAATCCACACCTTCGTCCATGTAAGGGTGAAGGTAGGTGTCGAAGATTGCCTTCACGTAGCGCTTGTCCGATCCCAACCACTCGTGCGGTTTGCCGTCGTCCTTGCCCAAACGCTCCATGAACTCACTGTATTTCTTCTCGTAGGGTCGCACGCCATCGGCAGGATGCAGGTTCATGGTCGCTTTCACACCTTGATCATCAAGGTATCTCAGAAATGCCTTGTAGTCGGGGAAGAGACGCTCGTTCCAGTCCCAACCCGTCCATCCGCCACCAGCCTCGGCACTAATGGGATGCCAGTCCATATCTATCACCAACACGTCTAAAGGCAAGTTCAAGCGCTGGAAGTTTCCTATCAAGTCGCGGAAATCCTGATCGCTGTAACTCCAATAGCGGCTCCACCAGTAGCCGAAGGTATAGCGAGGAGGAATGGGCACACGGCCGGCGAATTTCGTATAGGAAAGCAGGGCGCTTTTGTAGTCGTGGCCATAGGCCATGAAATACCAATCCTGAGCACCTTCTCCACTCTTCCGCTCTGTAACCCAATCCCAGTCCGCTGCACCGTCGAAGAGCAGGCTCTCGCTGTCGTCTATCAGGCTCCATCCATCGGTAGCCAGCAGTCCGTCTTCGAGGGGCATCTCATGTTTAGGATTGCTGTATTGATATTCAGAACCGTCGTATCCGTCCAGCGTGCGGTAAGTACCTTTTAGGTTCCCCTTCTGCTTCATGCCTGGTTTCCACACAAAAGGCGTAGAGATAGCCTTTGTGCTGCTGATGGTCAGGTTGTCCTTACTCAACGGTCCTGCGCCCTTCATATACACCAATTTCAGTTTGGTGGTAGTAATCGTCACCTGCTTGGCACTGTTTCTGATGGTGTAATCCACCTTGGGATATTCGCGGATCACAGCCATGAAACTCTTGTTATCCACAAACTTTCCATCGGGTGCGTACTCCAGTCGGAGTGTTCCCTCGTCAATCACTGTAAAACGCACATGGGTGTCCTGATAAGCCACATCAGCCCATGCATTCATGCTGCATACGAATAGTAATATAGCGCAGCTAACCATTGTTCTCAATAAAGTTCTCATGGGCATCCCCTCCTATCAATCCATTCGCTACTGTAGATCACAATTCATCGGCCTCGCCGATGACAATAATTCTCTAACTCTCAAATTTGGGACGTAAAAAATTCATCCGCATGGCAAGAATGCCTTTAGGCGTTCTCTCCTTTCCTCCTCCTCTCCTTAGACAAAAAAACAGTAAAAGCAGGAGCTGCCAAGTCCCAATATTTCTTAATTCTTAACTGCCGTGTATCAGATGATCGTTGACACTTTTGTATCAGGAGATCGTTGACATATAGGATTTTATATTTTTTTGTTTATAGAGATATATTTTTCTGATTTTATGATGTGAACTCCTTAGGAATCAGCATGCTGAATAGGTTTTCTTAGCGGAGGGGA
>JAFWPH010000025.1 GCA_017509605.1 Bacteroidaceae bacterium
TCCGAAAAATGCACGCCCATAACACGCAAAAAGTGTCCTTTTGACCAATTATTGGGTGGTTTTGCTCCGAAAAACGGTGGCTCTCAGCGGGTGAAATACTGGGTGCTATTGCTCCGAATTATGCACAAATCACTGTACCCCTTTTTCTATCATTCTTTTCAGTTGTTCCCGGCTGTTCCGTCGCATCCGCGACGGCCTCTTCCTACCACATGTTCGGTGTTTTTTTCTGAATGGACTATTTTTATCACTTTTTGATAATTATTTTTTGATAATTATGGCCAGAATGCCTTTAGGCGTTCTCTCCTTTCCTCCTTAGAATAAAATTAAAACCTAGCTAACGCCAAAAACATAGATCCTAAATAGGGTACGTGGGTAGCCAACCCGCGATCATCCGGATGGCTGGCGCATTTGCGCCAGAGTCCTATTAGTCCTTTAGTCCGTAGAACCTCTCATCCGTATGGCCAGAATGCTTTTAGGCGTTCTCTCCTTTCCTCCTTTCCTCCTTAGACTAAAATTAAAACCTAGCTAACGCCAAAAACATAGATCCTAAATAGGGTACGTGGGTAGCCAACCCGCGATCATCCAGATGGCTGGCGCACTTGCGCCAGAGTCCTATTAGTCCTTTAGTCCGTAGAACCTCTCATCCGCATGGCCAGAATGCCTTTAGGCGTTTTCTCCTTTCCTTCTCTCCTCCTTAGACATATAAATAGAATACCATCACCATCGCAATATCGTCTCTCTCCGTTGAGTACGAGTCGATATCATCGGCTTGATTGTTGTGTCCTGTTGTTCCGTCGCATCCGCGACGGCCTCTTCCTACCCTCATGAAATTATTGTTTATAGTTGTGATAAGTTGTTTTCATAAAATCCAAGGAGCTTAGGAGTCTGGGAGTTCATTACCTACCCACCATCCGCATGGCCAGAATGCCTTTAGGCGTTCTCTCCTTTCCTCCTCCCTTCCTTAGACAAATAAAAAACATCACCTTTCGTTGAGTGGTGAGTCGATATCATCGGCTTGATTGTTGTGTCCTGTTGTTCCGTCGCCTCGCGGCGGCCTCTTCCTATCCCGTAGGGATAATGTTGTTTATAGTTGTGATCAGTTGTTTCCCAATTCAACCATCCGCATGGCCAGAATGCCTTTAGGCGTTCTCTCCTTTCTTCCTCCCCTCTTTGGTTAGGTATTATGAAAACGCTTAGCCCAGTTCCATCGCTGTATCCATATTAACATGAGAAGACGTGGACTGATTCTGTATAGGATGGTAGCGAGTCGTTGATCCATCCCGTTTGTGAAACAAAGATCAGGCGCAGACTGAGAGATATATTCCATTGCACGAAGACGGTCGTGCTTGTCTTGAAAATGCTTGAATGCCTCCTTAGCAATACTATAGAAAGAACTGTACATCCGGTCTTGGTAGTTTTGGTATTCTTTGGCGGTGAGTTGTGTCGTCTTCCTAAGACTCCAAGACTTACCAAAGGCGGTGGCATGGTCTTTAGCATGCTTAAGTGTATAGGTCGAGGTAATGGAATGATTTCGTCTCCGGTAGATGTTCAGCAATATGTTGGTCATCAGACATCTCTCTGCCCTTAAATAACATTCGTAAGTGAAAGCAACGTCCTCATAGTATATCCCTGGAATAAACTGAATGTTATACCTCTGCAAAAAATCATGTCTATAAAGCGTTTGCCACACGGCGAATCTTACATAGTTCTGACGAGCAAAGAGTAGTTCCTTGCCTGTCCGCATTCCCTCCATAACTGGCAAATCGCATTTTTGCGTATAAACGCCGTGGGAAGCGGAAATCTCTTCGCTGCTTAGTTCGAGGAAATTGTTGATTAACATATCTGCTTGTGTGTCTGCAGCTTTCTGTAGTATCAATGGCAGACTGCCTTCCATAAGAAGGTCATCGGAGTCGAGAAATAGAATGAATTCACCTCCGGCTTTTGCCAGACCGTTGTTGCGGGCAACCGATAGACCCTCGTTCTCTTGGTTGATGACCATGATGTTGGCATGCCTCTCAACGATGTCTGTTATTTGCTCCATGCTGCGGTCTTTTGTGCCGTCGTTGACGATAATGATTTCGTAGTCTTCATCCGACAGACCTTGGCGGAAGACGCTTTCCACGCATGAGCGTATATATTTCTCCACGTTATAGACAGGAATGATGATGCTGAGCTGTTTTTGCATTTGAAAGAATAATATAGTAACGTGAGTCCTATGAATTTATAATAAAGAATTAGTTGATGATTAGGAATATATCGATTGCTTGGCAACTTTGTGGCGACAAACAACAAGAATCACTGAAAAGTATCGATAATGTTTCCTTCAGGCAAAATTATAGATTTTTCCTGTATGGCAGATGATTTTTGCCAGTTTTTTGGTGCAATGATGGTAAAATACCCTGTTTCATTTTGTCACGCCCTGGAAACATTTTTGCATATAACATTGTATAAAAATTCAATAAACACCACCAAAATCACCTAAAGAATTGCATATTTAACATATCTTATACATATTTATTCCCGCTTTAACATTTGCCATGAAACATTTGACTTCACCACTTTTTCCCCCTTCTTGACCTACGAACAATATCAACTAAAAGCTAAAACATAGAGCAGTGTGCCCGCCCTTACCATGGGCGGTGTCACCACCAGCACTCGAGCCGTGTGCGTGAGCAATTTATCTAATGGTTAATGTTCAATGGCAATAATGCGTTGTTCCGTCGCATCCGCAACGGCTTCTTCCTACCCACACCAACACCGCGTCTGTGGTCAGTCTTCCTACTCCTTTAGTCCGTAGAGATCCAGAAGATAAAAACCATATTCTGTTGCGGAACCGCTTGGTATTTCGGAAAATATGCTTAACTTTGCACCCATAATGATAGATTTGAAAGGTAAATACAGGAAATTCCGCGAGTGGCAACGTCAACCTTATCAGGTGGCTGAAATGTCGGACGAGGAGCATGTCTGCCCAACTTGCGCGACAACCTACCGTGGCAACTACTGTCCACGGTGCGGTCAGTCATGCCGCATTGGCAGGTATTCATTCAAGAACGCCATACTGCTGATTCTGGATGTCTGGAGTTTCGGCAACAGGAGTTTCTTCAGAACACTCCGCGACCTCATCCTCCGCCCTGGCTACATGATACGCGACTACCTGATGGGTATGCAGATGGCCTATTTCCCGCCTTTCAAACTGCTGTTCACACTCGTCGCCTTTATGTTGCTTGTCTCACATGGATGGAATATCAAAGGGCAGGACAGGGCGGTCGAACAAATGCAGGAACTCAATACGACTTTTGACGAAAAACTTGTTGTGAACATTCCCGACGCCGAGAGCTACTTAGAATATGTGGATTCGGTGCAAAAGCAAAACACACAACAGCAAATAAAGAGGATGAACAATACGATAGATAGTGTTGCGAATAAGTTCTTACTCTTTTATGAGCGATACATGAGTTTTTATACACTCTTTTTCCTGATTGTAGCATCCGGCTTTTTTTACATGTTTTTCAAAAAGTGTCCCGCTATTCCCGACCTGCGCTTCTCTGAGCTACTTGTGGCACTGGTCTATATATCAAACATGTTGATGCTCTACAGTATCATCTGCGACTTTTTATGCCTGCCTTTCATTGTGGAGTATTCGTGCCAATTGTTTGGGGTGGTGGCTTTGAAGCAACTCACAGGACTCAGTTGGTGGCGCACCATTCTCTATACTTTACTGACATTCCTACTGATGTTCGTCTCCTTGAGTTTGGTGGTGGCTGCTGTTGCTATAGTGACAGAAGCCATAAGATAAATTCTTTTACGTTTTCTTCCTTGATTTGAGAAAAAATGTTATCTTTGCCATTGTATGGCATATAACTTACTAACTTATTGAATATGATGATGACTCGTTTATTTCGCGGTTTGACTTTTGCCGCCCTTCTATTGTTTTCACTTGGTATCCAAGCCCAAGTGACTGTGAACCTCAACTACATGAAGAAAGGACCGGAAATCGGAAACCGCATGTATGGCATCTTCTTCGAGGAAATCAACCATGCTGGCGACGGTGGACTCTATGCCGAACTGATCCACAACCGATCGTTCGAGGACAATGCCGACAACCCCGATTTTTGGTGGACTTACGGCGATGCCACTCAGGCAATGTCCACCAGTACTCCCCTCAACAACGTCAACCCGAGGAGCATTAGAGTGACGATGAACAACGCTGGCGCTGGCATCAGGAACGAAGGTTGGTGGGGCATCAAGATCGTGAAAGGACAAACCTATAAACTGAACTTCTGGACTCGCTCGGGTAGTGAGGCTTATAAAGGTGACATCAAGGCTGTCTTGCAGAATCAGTCGGGCAATGACCTCGGTTCGGTGACCATTACCAACGACCAGCTCTCTCCAAACAGCCAATGGAAGAAAGTGACGGCCGAAATCACTGCAACAGGCAACGACGGCAACGGATGGTTTGCCCTGCTTGGCACGGAGCCTGGCACCATCTACTACGACATGGTGTCGCTCTTCCCGCCCACATACAAGGACCGTGAGAACGGTTGCCGAAAAGACTTGGCCGAGATGCTGGAAGCACTGCACCCCAAGTTCCTCCGTTTCCCTGGCGGATGTGTGGTGGAAGGCAAGGGAACCGTGGCTGTGCCCAACAGATTCGAATGGAAGAAGAGCAGGGGACCCATCGAGCAACGCCCCGGACACTTCAATGCCAACTGGTTCTACCCCGTGACCGACGGACTGGGCATGATGGAATACTTGCAGCTGGCCGAGGACCTCGGTGCTGAACCGATGTTTGTGGTAAACATGGGTATGGGGCATGACTGGGAGGACCCTAATGTGCAACCATATATCCAAGAGGCACTCGACGCCATCGAGTATTGCAATGGCGACGAAAACACCTATTGGGGGCAGATGCGAATCAAGGACGGACATCCTGCTCCTTTCAACCTCCGACTCCTTGAGATAGGCAATGAGAACTACTGGTTCGGTCCCTACAACGACCGCTACAGACAATTCCAAAAAGCCATATCCGAAGCTTATCCGTATATCGAGTTCATCGGTGACGGTGATGGCATCACATGGGGACTCCAATGGCCCGTGGATTTCGTCGATCAGCACTACTACATGTCGCCGCAGTGGTTCATCAATGAGTACCACCGCTACGACGGCTATGCACGCGACACATGGAAAGTGTACGTGGGTGAGTATGCCGTGACCAGCGACTGTGGCGGCTTCGGCAACCTCAATGCAGCTCTCGGAGAAGCTGTCTTCATGTGTGGCATGGAGAACAACAGCGACGTGGTGAAGATGGCGAGCTACGCACCCATCTTCGTCAACGAGGAGTCGTCGGGCTGGCACTGGCATCCCGACATGATACGCTTCCACAGCGCAGATTGCTACGGAACACCTTCCTACCACATACAGCAGATGATGGGCGAGAATGTGGGTACAAGGAACATCAAATGGACGGAGGAGAA
Source organism: Bacteroidaceae bacterium (assembly GCA_017509605.1). GTDB lineage: Bacteria > Bacteroidota > Bacteroidia > Bacteroidales > Bacteroidaceae > RUG11857. The sequence continues at coordinate 5,475 of JAFWPH010000025.1, forward strand.
CAACACCATAGGAAATGCAGCCCATTTTGCGTTGAGTTCGTGGGGAACCAGCGTGAAGTACGACAACATCGTCATCAAGTCGTTGGGTGAAACCCTCTACGAGAACGACTTCACCGACGAGTCGCTTGCTGACTGGACTGACAATGGCGGTACCTGGCGGGTGAGGAACGGCGAGTTGTGTCAGGTCTCCACGAGCATGAACGGAGCGTTGTTCACACTCAGCTCACTGACCCTCGGCAGCAACTACATCATAGACCTTGATGCCAAGAAGGTGTCGGGCTCAGAAGGTTTCATCATCGGCTTCAATGTCGGAGACGCGCAGAACTATTGCTGGTGGAACCTCGGAGGATGGGGCAACACGCGTAGCCGTTTGGAGCAGTCCATTGGAAATTACAAGAACACTATTGGCGAAGCAGTGGACAAGGTGATACAAACTGGCAAGACCTATCATCTACAGATTGTAGTCAGTGGCACGAATGTGAAGTGCTACATCGATGGTGAACTGGTGCATAATGAGAACTTCACAGCACTCTATAACCAGAAACTCTTCTTCGCTGCAAGCACTGACGATGAGAAAGGCATCATGTATGTGAAGGTGGTCAACCCGTCCAGCACGCCACAACCAGCCGTTTTCAACCTGGCCAACGCGCTGTGGACAGGGGGAGACGTGGTATATCTGACCAGCGCTTACGGCACCGACGAGAACAACACCGACAATCCACGACGCATCGTACCAAGGACCAAAGCCTTGAACGCGGACTTTGATCAACCGACATCGACCTTCTCTTACGATGTGCCGGCCTACAGCTGCTGCATCTTCCGCCTGGCGTTTGACAACGACGTGAAGAATGAGGAAGACACCCATGTACCCGCACCTGTCATCAGTTATGGCTTCTCACACTGGGGCTACGACGATGCTGGCACTTATCCCTACAACATCAAGGGCGATGCCTTGGTCAGCGAGATGGACGACGGCAACAGGGCCTTCTACTCTGGCGATAACGGCTTCCTCGACCTGACAAACAAGATGGCTCGCGACATCTGCCCAAGACTTACAGGCGATTACAGCATATCAGTGGATGTGCTGCCAACCGATGCAAACGTACTCGCCAACTTCTGCTGGGCCTACGGCATGACTGTCGCCTCGACCAGTTATTTGGGGCTTGTGAACGCTCCGGGCAACAACAACTGGTACTACGAAATCAAGAAGGTTAGTAAGATATCTTCATTGAGGAGTGAAACCGCACTCAACATAGGGGAATGGAACAACATCGTCTATAGTCAGCACAACGGTCAAGGCACCATCTATGTCAACGGGTATGAGATGGGCACAGGACCCGTGGCTGTGCAGCCGTCAGAGTTCACGCGCGTCACCGCGGCCAACCTCGCCAAGTCGCCTTTCGAAGCTGACGGACTGATGAGTTCCACCTATTTTGATGATTTCAAGATCTTCGACCAGGCGCTTTCTTTGGGCAATGCAGTTTATCTTCACAACCAGGCCAAGAAGAAGAGCGTGAACGTGGCCATCACCGACGGCATCGAGAGGGTGGGGCAGAGACCAGCCTCGAATGCGGCAACCTACAACCTCAACGGGCAGCAGGTGGATGACAGCTACAAAGGACTGATCATCAAAGACCGCAAGAAGATACTTAAACGATAAACGATGACGGCCCGTTGGAAATTCCCAACGGGCCGTTATCGTAGTTATTTAGATATCGACAAAGAAAAACTCACTTACCGTTCTTCACGTCAATAGTGCGCATGTTGGGGTCGGCGGATGAGGTGCCAACCATCACGGTGTAAGTCTGGTCCTTGGCATGCATGGTGTTGGTGTCGCTGTTCCAGAGTTCGAAGGTCTTCTCGCTGAGGTTGAAACTCACGTCTTTCTTCTCGCCGGCTTTCAATTCCACACGGGCGAAGTCGCGCAACGACTTGATGGGACCGTCCGTATCATTAGGGTCTTTCACGAAGACCATCACGGTCTGTGCGCCTTCGCGATTGCCCGTGTTGGCCACGCTCACGCTCAGCGTCCCTGTCTTGGCGTTCCAAGTCGGGCTGCTCAGTTCAAACGTGGTGTAGCTCAGTCCGTAGCCGAAGGGGAAAAGTGCCTCGCCCTCGAAGTAGCGGTAGGTGCGGCCCTTCATGCAGTAGTCTTCATAGTCGGGCAACTGGTCGGTACTGCGGTAGAATGTTACGGGCAGTTTGCCACTGGGGTTGTAAGCGCCGAAAAGAACGTCGGACAGGGCCTCTCCGCCTTTCTCGCCCCCATACCAAGCCTGCACTATGGCATCGGCGTTCTCTGCCTCTGGTGCCAAGGCAATGGCACTGCCCGAGCAGTTCACATAGACGACCTTCTTACCGGCTTTCTTCAGCGAGGCTATCAACTCTCGCTGAACGCGGGGCAGCTCTATCGAAGTGCGGTCACCACCCTTGAAACCCTCCTCGTTGACTTTCATCTCCTCGCCTTCCAGACGGGGAGAGATGCCGCCGACGAACACCACGGTCTCGGCGTCGCCCACCTCTTGCAGCACACCGGCTGTGGTGAGGGTACGGTTGGTGATGATGTCGAAGGTCAGTGAGGCGAACCCTGCAGTCTGCACATAGCTCAAACTCATCGGATATTCCTTCCCTTTCTTTACTTGCTTTGTGAACGACGATGGACGTACCCCGTGCTCGTTGGTCTTGTCGAGGAGCGTGTCGCCATCGAAGATGAGCAGCGAGTAGTTGTTGTTGAGAATGTTCAGTATCACTTCGCCATCTTCCTCTGAGCGGTAAACACCCTCGTACAGAGCCGAGAAGTGCTCGGTGTTCACCCCCGCAGCGAAAGCGGTGTTGCCGCCTGTGTTCAGGTGCATGGGCTCGCCAATAGTCAGTTGTGCGGCGGCCTCGCCCTCCTGCTCTTCGTTGTTCCAATAGGTGGCTTGCAAGCCTCGTTGTCCTGTTGGAGTGTAGATGTGGTCGAACATGCTGTTGGCAACCGTTGCGCGCGTCAGACCGCAACCCTTGCTGAAGGTGGCCTGTGGCGCGTACTGGCGGATACCCTCAAGGATGGTCACCGTGTGAGTGGGCACGCCGTTGTAGTTCCCCCAAAGCATCACAGAGTCGTTGGCGTTGGGGCCCACCACTGCAATCTTGGCTGATCTGTCGAGCGGCAGGATATCGCCCTTGTTCTGCAACAGTACAATGCTCTCACGAGCCATCTGCAAGGCGAGGTCCTGATGCTTTTTACTGGCCACCACTGACATGGGGATATTCGTCCAATCCACATCGTCATCGGTGTCGAAGTCGCCCAACTCAAAGCGGGCTTGTAGCAAGCGCTTCAAACTCACATCCATCTGCTCCTCGGTCAGTTTGCCTTCCGCTACGGCTTGTGGCAGACTGGAGTAGTCACCACCGCACTCCAGGTCGGTGCCGCTATAGACACCACGTGCGGCTGCATCCTCGCGAGTAGCGGAGTAACCATGGTAACCGGGCTTCCAGAAGTCGCTGATGGCGCCGCAGTCACTGGTCACCAAACCCTGAAAAGCCCAGTCCTCGCGCAGGATTTGCTGCAAGAGACGGGTATTGCCGCAACAAGGCTCACCATCGAAACGCTGGTAGGCACACATCACTTCCTTCACCTCGCCTTCCTGCACCAAGGACTTGAAGGCGGGCAGGTAAGTCTCCCAAAGGTCGCGCTCAGACAGTTCCTCCAAGTTGAATTGGTGGCGGTTCCATTCAGGACCACTGTGGACAGCGAAATGCTTGGCGCAGGCAAAGGCCTTGGCATACTTGGTGTCGGGACGCTTGCCCTCGTAACTGTATCCTTGAAGGCCTCGTACCACAGCCAGTCCCATGCGGGCGGTGAGGTAGGGGTCTTCACCATAGGTCTCTTGTCCGCGCCCCCAACGCGGGTCGCGGAAGATGTTGATGTTGGGTGTCCAGAACGAGAGACCTCTGTAGCGACGCATGTCACCATTACGCTTGGACTCGGTGTTTTTGGCGCGTCCCTCATCGCTCACAGCGGTATAGACTTTGTGGAGCAGGAGATCATCGAACGATGATGCCATGGCCATGGTGATGGGAAAGACGGTGGCGGTGCCGTTGCGGGCCACGCCATGCAGCGCTTCGTTCCACCACTCAAATTGAGGAATGCCCAGCGAGTCGATGGCTGGTGAGCGGTCCATCATCAGCGAAGCTTTCTGCTCGATGGTCAAGCGCGAACACAGGTCGGTAGCGCGTTCTGCCGCACTCAATTTCGGATTCTTGTAGGCCTCCTGTGGCGCGGTGCTGCAACCTACCAGGATGGTGATAGTGGCTAATGCCAGGATTTTGGTTTTCATAATAATATAATATTAACGTGGAAGTTTAAGATTAGGCTCCAGCCCCTTGACTCTCGACCCTTGACTCTCGACTCTCGACCCTTGACTCTTGACTCTCGACCCTTGACTCTTGACTCTCGACTCTCGACCCTTGACTCTCGACTTATTCAAACACAAAGTCCTCAATCGTGCAGATGGACTGGTTCTTCGTTGCAGAACTGAATTTGAAGAAGATGGCATGCAGACCTACCAATGCCTCGGGATTGTCGATGGCTGCAGTCAGCTCCGTGGATGTCTTTGGCGTATCGGCCTTCAGTTCAATCTTTCCTATCTCTTTACCTCCTTGCGAAGTCCAGGGTCGGTCGGCCATAATCAGGATGGTGCCGTCGATGCCTTCGGGAATGAGGCGTAGCCGTAGTTTCAGCGAACTGTTCAGACGTTTGGCGTCGAAGTTGAAGTATTTGTATCCTACGATGGAACCGTCGGTGTTGTTGACCACTGGGTTGGTATTGTAACGCAGGTCGTAAGGAGCGTCGAATTTCTTGGTGGAAGCAAGCGCCTCTTCCTTCGTCATGCCTTCCTCTCCTCCGTATCCCGCTGCCACGTATGAACCATAGAATGTGTTGTTTGGCCACTCGTGTGTGGCGGGTTGGGGACCAGTGTACCAGCAGGCTATACCGGCCGAATGGCGCTCAAAAGGATCGAGACCCTCAAGGGCGAAGCCATTGGAGTTGTACTCACCCTCCGAAATCGTCACTTTGCCGCCGGGGCCTTCTTCTACTTTCACACTGATAGGAGCCACCATGGCCTGACGGGCATACTCGTCGGTGCCGGTCTGGCGGTGATAGAACACGTACCACTGTCCCTTGATTTTGCAAATGCTTCCATGTGTGTTGCCGTCGGGAGTGGCGGATGCTATCACGTTGCCTGCCTCGTCTTTCTCACGTCCGCGGCCGTCGATGATGGTGCCACCATAAGTAAAGGGTCCCAATGGGTTGTCGCTGTAGGCGTAGGCCAGTGTATAGTTGGAAGTGGGCAGGCCGAACTCACCGTCCTCGGTGAATCGGCTGTAGATGAATACATACTTGTCCTTGATCTTGCGGATGGAGGAGGCCTCGAAGAAACGGAACTGACCGGGCTGGTTGCGTCCGGAAATCATGTCTTCCACAATCTTTGTGCCTGGCTTCACAGTAGCCATCGTCGTCGGGTCGAACTCTGCGGCGTAAGAACGTTCAAATCCCCAGTAGCCATACACACGTCCGTCGTCATCGACAAAGACAGCAGGGTCGAACTGAAGCACACCATCCACCTGATTGGGGTTGTCCTTGTTCCAGTTGCACACCTCAAAAGGACCGTCGGGACGGTCGCTCTTTGCAATCAATCCGTTGCGGTAACCCGTTTGGTCGTTGGGGAACAGGTAGTAGGTCTTCTTGCCGTCAGCATCGGTTACAAGCGTTACATCTGGGGCATAAAGCACATCGGCAGTACCGGCTGAATCGAAGGGCTCTCCGTTGCCGTTCTTGTCCACCACGAGGATGATGCCGTCGTAGCGCCAGTTGTTGAGACTATCGACCGAAGCTGACCAGACGACTTGGTCACGGCCGCAGTAGCCTGTGATCATGTTGTCGTGCGAGCCATAGACATAGACACGGTACTTGCCCGGCTGGTCGGGGTCTTCGAACACGTAAGGCTCTCCGTCGGGGATGTGTTCCCACAGAGGCATGTAGGGATTGCCTACAGTGGTGAGTGGTAGGTTTTTCATTTCTTGCTGGGGTTGGTTGCAGGATGTTGACAGGAAGGCGATGGCGCAGAGGCCTAAACCGACGTGCAAGCCGTGTTTCGCCAGCGTTTTCAATGGGGTGAATGTCGTTCTTCGCATGGCCATGTGGTTTTAGTTGATTATCGGATACAAATATAAATAAAAAACGTGATTTTCAAGCAAGTTATCAAGGAAAAAGGAGCCATTCTTTCACCTTTTCACTCAGACGGCTGATGGCGACGTCCTTTCTGATGGCTTCAGAGAGTGGTAGTGAGGGGGGATTGATGCAGATGGCCTTGGCAAAACCTGCGTTGAGAAGTTCTGCCTCGTCGCTGAGTTTTCCTGAGAACAGGAGGGTGGGGACGTGTCGGGATGATGCACGTCGCATCACCCCGTATGGCAGTTTGCCCATGAGTGTCTGGCGGTCTGCTGAACCCTCGCCTGTGAGTACGTAATCGGCACCTTCCAACAAATTTTCGAATTGGTAAGCGTCAAGCAATAGGTCGATACCAGAACGACATTCCGCGCCAAGGAACTGCATGAAGGCATAGCCCAGTCCTCCCGCCGCTCCAGCTCCTGGATTGTGGGAACAGTCATGGCCACATACCGTTTTCGCCCATTCTGCAAATTCTTTTGCTTGTCTGTCCAGCAAGGTGACCATCTCCGGTGTGGCTCCTTTCTGAGGTGAGAAGACATGAGCCGCCCCATTGGGACCAAAAAGCGGGTTCTGAACATCGCTTGCCAAGATAAAACTGCATGACTTGTTGAAAACATCATTTCCAGCAAGGGAAAAATTCCCCACTGTATCCAAGATTGCTTGTAACATTCCCCTCCCCGCGTCGCTTGTACCTGACCCGCCTAATCCGATGATGAACTGGAGGCATCCTCGTCGGTAAGCGTCAACGACCATCTCTCCCACGCCGTAGGAGGTCGCCTCCATCGGGTTGAGCTCATCGGGCGAGAGGAGTGTGAGACCACAGGCTCGTGCCACCTCGATGATAGCGGTGTCGCCGGCGACAGCATATTCCGCTTCGATGGGCCGCATCAATGGGTCATGTACCCGGATTCTGACCATCGTGCCTCCCATGGCGCTCATGAAAGCCTCCAGCATGCCTTCGCCGCCGTCACTGGCCTGGAGGCATACCACCTCGGCACTTGGGTCGGCAACGAGTATGCCCTGCCGTGCGGCGAGGTTGGCCTCGTCGCTGCGCATGCACCCTTTCCAGGAATCAAAAACAATTAGACATTTCATATAAAAAGGCTTTAGGCCTGAGACTAATGTCCTATCTCCTTTCACCCAGTTCGATGACCTCCAAGTCCTTGATGTCGGCGCCATCAATGGTGAATCGTACCAGCGTGCGGACTTTGTGGAACCCAGAGATGCCAGCTGCACCTGGATTGATGTGAAGGCATCCGATGGTCTTGTCGTATAGCACCTTCAGGATATGTGAGTGTCCGGAAATGAACAGTTTTGGGGGACGGGAGAACATGGTAGCTCGTATGGAGGCGTCGTAGTTGCCCGGATAACCGCCGATATGCTTGATGAGCACATCCACCTCCTCACACTTGAATCGGTAGATCTGGGAGTAGAATTGGCGTATGTCGTATCCATCTATGTTACCATGAACGGCCCTGAGGGGTTTGATGGCCGACAGACGCTGTGCCAGCTCCAGTGACCCGATGTCTCCGGCGTGCCAGATTTCGTCGCAGTCCTTGAAATACTTCTCGTATCGGTCGTCCCAATAGCCGTGAGTGTCGGAAAGTAACCCTATTCGTTTCATCTTTCAATAGAAGTTTGTCTGTTTCTGACCGCAAACTTAACTTGTTTTGATTAGAAAAAGATGCGGTTTTGAAAAAAATGTGTTGTTGTGTTGTCATTTATGACCATAATTTGGTAAATTTGCTTTTTTAACGTGTATTCGATAAATTCACATTCTGATATGTGAGGCAGTCAACACAACGCACAACAAATGACAGAAGAAACAGGACAGGAAACGCGGTACGAGAACGAGAAAAGTCTGCGTGAACGCTTGGAGCAAATGTCGGTCGGGAAGATAGCATGGCTTATCGTACGACTGATTGGGCTCTTGTTGCTGACCTTCCTGAAGTACTTGCTCAGGTTGGTTGTCAGGAGTGTCGTTTATGCGTATGAGGGAGTGAAGAAGACCTGTAAGCGCATCAAGGTCTTCTGGAACTCCAACAGCACCCAGGAGAAGATCCGCAAGTTGCGTATTCATTTCCGATTGGCCATGCGCAAGACTGGTCGCGCTTTGGCTAAGGCAGGCCGTTGGTGCTGGAAGTGGACCCGCAAGGGGTTGCGGAAGACGCTTAGGGCCATATTGATAGGCATCATATACACATGTAAAGGATTGGCGTGGCTGGGCAAAGCCTCTCTCAACGCCATACTTCATATCGGACCAACACTCCGTCGACTCGGCCATCTCATTGAGGTGGGCTACCATCAGATGATTATCGGATTATGGCATCTCTGTCGCAGGATCAGACTTCGTCATCTGAAGAACAAACGCGCTTGGCGTCGTTACCGTCTGAATGGCGGTTTGAAAGGACTGATGATTGGCACCGCAGGTTCGTTGCGCAGTTCTATCAGCCGTTTTATGGAGGAGGACGAGACAGCTGAAAGCAGTGACGACACTATCACGGATGAGGAAGTGGAAGAAGAGGAGGATGAAATCGGCAAGTACGTGAAGCCCGACGACAACGACAGCAAGGCCACTGCCTTGGGCAAGAAGATTTTCACCAGTTTGAAGGAAATCATAGACGAGAACTGATGGTTTAGGTTAACTTCCTATTTAACTCCATCTTGTAACTTCCGAAACTTAACTAACTAAATAAATAACGATTGATAATATGAGACGATTCTTAGGACTGCTTTTCGCAATGAGTTTGGCGCTGAATGTAGTCGCCGCTGGCTTTACACCAGGCAAGGAGTATTACATCGCGCTCAACATCTACGACAAGTATCTTGGTGATAATGAGGCACAGGACGGTCCCGCCCTGTCCGCTTTCGGCACCCAAAGCAATCCCGACAGTTATGTCTTTGTGGCCGAGGACTGTGGTACAAGTGGCTACGTCTATCTGAAACAAAAGAGCAGCGGAAAGTACCTCGCCGCCTCCACTTCCAACAGCTGGAGCGTGACGTTCCAGAGCAAGGTGTCGAACACCGACGCATTCAAATGGATGGCAGTGGTGGGACTGAACGGCTATATCCGCAACAAGAAGAACACCAGCGCCCGTTTGGGCATCGACGGTGGCAAGAAGGGGAGCGACTATGTGAGTGTATATTACGACAAGCACCAGGGCTCGCATGCCTCCTTCCGCATTATTCCCGCCACTTCTCAGAATATCGTCGAGGCTGAGCAGGCATACGTTTCCGAGGTCTATCAGAACGATTACGGCATCAGTGAGGTGGACTATATCCAGCTCAACGGACAAACCGTTGACCGTTCCGACCGAGTGGATATTCATATCGCCCACACCGAGAAACCCATCATCAGCGGCAAAGTGAACCTTGGCAGCAAGGACACTTGGCTCATTTTCGACAATATCACGCCCTCCGATGTGATATCCTCCTATCTGAAGTATGTCACCATCGAAGGAGCAACCGCTACAAAAGGCAAGAATTGCCGTGTGGCGATTTATCTCAACGGAGCGGTTGTAATACCTGTTCCCCAATCTCCTTTCACTGCATACACAGAAAAAGGACAAGGAGGTGAGAGTTTCAATTTGTCGGTTGATAGCCATACCAATCTGGGAAAGAACAGCAACACTATGCGCAGTTTCACCCTCAAAAGAGGTTATATGGCCACCATTGCCTCTGGAACCTCTGGCAGTGGTTACAGCCGGGTCTGGGTGGCCGACCATGCCGACCTGCAGGTGGATTTGCCACAGGCACTCGACCTGCGTGTGTCATCGGTTTTTGTGAAGGAATGGCAATACGTCTCCAAGAAAGGATGGTGCAGCACCAATGGCAACAGCAAGATTGCTACCGAGATGGAAAAGATCAGGGGTACCTGGTTCTATACTTGGAGCGCGGACAGAAGTTCGACCGACAACTACGAGTACATCCCCATTCGAGGTCATATATACTGGCCATCAATGAGCCAGATCAACGGACACAAGAATGCCACTGCTGCGCTCAGCATCAACGAACCAGAGCATTCTGAACAGCATGAGAGCAACGACTGCTCCTGCGGAGGTGTGATTTCGGCTTGGAAGGCTTGTACCCTCAACAACGATTTCCTCGCATCTGGCGCCAGAATAGGTTCGCCAGCGCCTACCGACGCTTTTTACCTCACTGAGTTCATCGGCCATATCGACGACATGGCTTACCGCTGCGACTTTGTGGCTTTCCATGCCTACTGGGGACCCAACGAGGCCAACGGAACAGTTTCTTGGTATAACCAGCTGAAAGCCATCTACGACAAGACCAAACGCCCCATTTGGATTACCGAGTGGAACTACGGTGCCTCATGGACTGCAGCCATCACATCGGACCACTACGAGACGGAGCGCAAGAACATCCAGGCCATCACTGAGTTGCTCGACACCTGCTCTTTCGTGGAACGCTACGCCATCTACAACTGGGATTCAGACTGGTACCGTTGGATGATCAGCAAGGACGACGGCTGGGTGACGCCTGCCGGACAGGTCTATCGCGACAACCGTTCAACTTTCGCCTACAAGGCTTCCATGCAACCTGTACCCAAATGGTGGAAACCTTCCGTAAAGACCCCATCGATGGTTGTGACGGGTTCGTTCACCACCGAGCTGTTCAACTTCGAGATCACCAACGAGAATACCGACTATACCCAGACCTTGGTAATCCAATGCAGTACGGATGGCAAGAACTGGACCGACATCTATGAGGTGACCGACCGTCAGCTATTCGAGAAGTCCACCGTGAAAGTGTCGGGTGTGAGCCTCCAAGGCATCACTCCTACTGACCAGTTCCAGGTGGTAGTGACCACCACGCTGGGCGATAAGGTGGTGTCGGGCGGTGTGACCTGCGGCGGACTGTTGAGCAACCCGCAGATCAACACTGAGAGCAAGAGCAACGTTCCGGGCTGGACGTGCACCAAGGAAGCTCAGAATGGATATACCAAGAACGATTCGGGTGACACCTATCTGGAGGTCTGGAACCCGAAGGCTGAGGAGATGAAGTTTGATTACTACCAGGAACTGACTGGCCTGGAGAGCGGAGTCTATCGCCTTACCGCTAACGTGTTCAACTCCACCAACGGCGTGGAGGGCGCAACTGTGAATGGCGCTGTGGGATTATATGCCCAAACTACCAACCAACTCTACTTCGCTCCAGTGACCACCGACAGCGAACTGAATACAGATGAAGTGACTATGGTTGATAAGATCATTGTTACTGATGGCAACCTGAAAGTGGGTGTGCGCAACATCGGTGTGATGACAGCACGATGGGCTGGTGCCGATAACTTCAACCTGGTTTATCTGGGCAAGGCGAACCAGGTGCTTGAAGGTGAGACTGCACAACAAGTGAGGAAACAATATGACGCCGTGATCGCTGGCATGCTCACCGAGAACGAGGACGGCTCGCTCGACGCCACACGCTTCCTCTACAACCCCGATGCCGATAATGGCACATCCTTTGGCTGGACTGTCAGCAATGTGGGCTTCAACAGCGGAGAGGGTTACGATGGTATCAAGGAGAACAAGTACTTCGACAAGTGGAGCGCTTCGGAATACACTTCGTCACTGGAGCAGACTGTGACCGACCTGCCCGCTGGAGCCTACACGCTCAGCGCCATGCTCAGAAGCAACAGCACCCATACGCTGACATTGACAGCTACCGCATCATCGGGCCAGAAATCCACCACCACATTCACAGGAACGGGCACAGAGGTGGACGAGGGAAGCGAATACCCCCTGGGCTGGCAACTCGTGAGACTTGAGCCTGTGAAGGTGAAGAAGGGCGAGACTCTTACCGTTTCGCTCACAACTACAGGCACCTCATGGTGGAGCGCAGACCACTTCGCACTGACTGTCGATGATCCCGAGACCGTCGGCATTCAGTCGCCAATTGCCAATGATAGGCCTGCTACCTTAGACAATAGGGTTTACGACCTCAGCGGACGGCTTGTGGATCCAGCCCACTTGCGCCCTGGCATCTATATCGTTGGCGGTAGGAAGGTGGTTGTGAAGTGAGAAGAAACGACGGATAGAAATGAATGACAATAACAAACTAAAATTTTATATATGAAGATAATCTTATTATTCGCTGCTTTTGGCTTCTCGATGAGCGTTGCAGCCCAGAAGACCTCAACTGTCACGGTACATGAGACAGAAGGCAAGAATGTGATTCCAAAAGAAATCTACGGACAGTTTGCCGAACATCTCGGCACATGCATTTATGGCGGACTGTGGGTAGGTCCAGAGTCGAGCATCCCCAACACCAACGGCTACCGCAACGATGTGCTTGGCGCATTGAAGGACCTGCATGTACCCGTACTCAGATGGCCTGGAGGTTGCTTCGCCGACACCTACCACTGGCGCGACGGCATTGGCCCACGCGAGAACCGTCCCACCATGATGAATAGCAACTGGGGCGACACAAAGGAAGACAACTCTTTCGGCACCCATGAGTTTCTCAACCTCTGCGAGATGCTCGACTGCGAACCCTATGTCAGCATGAACGTGGGCAGTGGAACTGTACAAGAGACCGCGGAGTGGGTAGAGTACATGACCGCAGAGAACGGCCCTATGGCTGAACTGAGGAAGAAGAACGGTCGTCAGAGCCCATGGAAGGTGAAGTATATCGGAGTTGGAAACGAGAGCTGGGGATGTGGCGGAAGCATGCGTCCTGAGTATTATGCCGACCTCTACCGACGTTACGCTACCTATTGCCACAATTGGAGCGGAAACAAACTCTACAAGGTGGGAAGTGGTGCCAGCGACTATGACTATGACTGGACTGAAGTGCTGATGAAAAACGTCGGCAACCGAATGGATGGTCTCTCTCTTCACTATTACACTTGCATTGGCTGGAACGGCAGCAAAGGCTCGGCCACAAAGTTCGAACCCGAAAATTACTATTGGGCTCTCGGCAAGTGCCTCGGTATCGAGGAGGTGCTGAAGAAGCATATCGACATCATGGACAAGTACGACCCACAGAAACGCGTCGATCTGCTTGTTGATGAGTGGGGAACATGGTGGGACGAGGAGCCAGGAACACACCCAGGTCACCTCTTCCAGCAGAACACACTCCGCGACGCTTTTGTGGCATCACTTTCTCTTGATGTGTTCCATCGTTATACCGACCGTGTGAAGATGGCCAACATCGCGCAGATCGTCAACGTCCTGCAGTCGATGATTCTCACCAAGGACAACAAGATGGTGCTCACGCCAACTTATTACGTGTTCAAGATGTATAATGTGCACATGGACGCCACTTATCTCCCAACAGAGGTAAGTGCGGAGGAGCGTTCCGTGATGAACGAGCGGGGTGGGGAGCGCACCTTCAAAATGCTTGACGCCACTGCCAGCCGCGCTACCGACGGCACCATCAACGTGTCGCTCTCGAACGTGGATCTCGACAACAGCAATACTGTTACTGTCAACTTCGACAAACCCCTTGGCAAGAACGCCACTGCCAAGATCATCACTTCCAAGCGAATCGACGACTTCAACTCTTTCGAAAAGCCCGATGTGGTCAAGATGGAGGAGTTCAAGGACTTTAAGGTAAAGGGCAACACCCTCACCGTGAAGATGCCGGCAAAGAGTATCATCACCATCTCGGTGAAATAATTCATCAGAGTGTTCCGAATAGCTGTTCGAGCTGTTGGGAACACTCTTTCAAATACGAATCTTCTGATTCAAATCAATGCCTAAACTAAAATATAAAGGACTGACAGACCAGCAGGTGAAGGAGAGTCGCGCCCTTCATGGAAGCAATGTCCTCACACCTGCTAAAAAGGAGTCTTTGTGGAAACAGTATCTGGAGAAATTCAGCGACCCGTTGATCATCATTTTATTGATAGCGGGTCTGCTGTCTGTCGGTATATCTTTCTATGAGTACCAGTGGCTGAATGAAGGCAGCCAGGTATTCTTCGAACCCGTAGGCATCTTCATGGCTATCTTGGTAGCTACTGGACTTGCCTTCTATTTCGAGTATAAAGCCAATAAGGAGTTTGATGTCCTCAACCAAGTCAATGACGAGGAACCAGTCGTGGTGGTGCGCAATGGACGCATCACCACCATTCCACGGAAAGATGTTGTGGTTGACGACATCATCATCGTACATACCGGCCAGGAGATTCCGGCCGATGCTGAACTGCTGGAGACCGTGACTCTTCAAGTGGATGAATCCACGCTCACGGGGGAGCCTGTCTGCCATAAGAGCGCGGACAAGAAAGATTTCGACAGCGAGGCAACCTTCCCCACCAACCATCTGATGAGAGGAACGAAGGTGATGGAAGGGCATGGAATAGCCCGTGTCTTTGCAGTAGGCGACGCCACCGAAAACGGAAAGGTCTTCGAGGCCGTGCAGATTGACAACAGCGTCAAGACACCGCTCAATGAGCAGTTGGAAAAGTTGGGGTTGTTGATCACCAACTTCAGCTATATTGTCGCAGCGCTCATTATCGTGGCTAAACTTGTAGTGTACCATGATTTCGCTCCGCTCTCATGGCTGATTGCCGTGCCGGTAGTGACGTTCTTCTACTTGCTGATTTGGCGCTTCCCGAAATGGAAACGCTCCACGCGAATCGCTACAATTGTAGCTTTTTTCATCATTTTTATAGCAAGTGTTTATTGGATACACGACATCGTTCCTACCAGAAATGATGATGACATTTCTGCTTTGTGGGCCTATACTCTGCAAACCATCATGATTGCTGTCACGCTCATTGTGGTGGCCGTGCCTGAGGGACTACCCATGGCGGTGACTCTCTCTTTGGCCTATTCCATGCGGAGCATGCTCAAGACCAACAACCTCGTGCGGCGTATGCATGCCTGCGAGACGATGGGCGCGACAACCGTGATCTGCACCGACAAAACCGGAACGCTTACCAAGAATCAGATGCAGGTCTATCAAGTAAGTTTTCCCGGATTATCCCGGAATGACGGCGAAACCGGAAAATCTGGCTTGTCAGATGATGATGCCTTGAGCCTGCTGATTGCTGAGGGAATGGCGGTGAATACCATCGCTCAGCTTGATACTTCTCCTGACGGAACGGTTGATGTGCTGGGCAGTCCCACAGAGGGCGCATTGCTGTTGTGGCTGCGTGAGAAAGGTATCAGTTATGCCACTTTGCGTGAGTCTGTCGCGCTTCTTGGTGAGATTCCTTTCACGACTGAGCGTAAGTATATGGCGACTTGGGTGCAGAGGAGTGACGGTCAACAGGTGTTGTATGTGAAAGGCGCGCCGGAGATTGTGCTCGGACTCTGTAGCGGTGTTGTAGCAGGTATGTCCAGAGAAGAGATTCAGGATACTCTTCAGCAATATCAGGCACAGGCCATGCGCACGTTAGGCTTCGCTTATCAGTTTGTAGAAGAGGGTGAGGTCGTTATCAGCAACGGTGTGCTCCGTGCTCCGCGTCTTGAGTTTCTTGGCATCGCTGCAATCAGCGACCCCGTAAGGGAAGATGTCAAGGATGCGGTCAACGATTGTCTGGGCGCTGGTATTCAAGTGAAGGTTGTCACGGGCGACAATGCAAGGACGGCTGTTGAGGTGGCGCGTCAGATTGGTCTTTGGACCGAAGATGATGACGAGAACCAGGTTATCACGGGACCGGAATTTGAGGCGTTGAACGAGGACGAGCTCCTGAATCGGGTCATGGATCTCAAGGTCATCGCCCGCGCCCGCCCGATGGACAAGAAACGGCTTGTAGAGGCTTTGCAGAGGCAGAACCAGGTGGTGGCAGTCACGGGTGACGGCACCAACGACGCACCAGCTCTCAAGGCGGCCCATGTGGGACTGTCGATGGGCAACGGCACATCGGTGGCCAAGGAAGCATCTGATATCACCATTCTCGACAACTCCTTCTCCAGCATTGGTCGTGCGGTGATGTGGGGCCGTTCGCTCTATCGCAACATCCAACGTTTTCTGCTCTTTCAGCTCACGGTTAATGTGGCGGCATGCCTCATCGTGCTTGTGGGCGCCTTCATGGGAACGGAGTCACCGCTCACAGTCACGCAGATGCTGTGGGTCAACCTCATCATGGACTCTTTCGGAGCTATGGCGTTGGCCTCGTTGCCACCTGATCCCAAAGTGATGAAAGACAAACCGCGGAGCAGGATGGCTTCCATCCTCGACAAGGGGATGATGCAGGAGATTCTTGGTGTCGGCCTGTTCTTCTTCGCCATGTTGTGTGTTTTCCTCTATATTTTCCAACATGCCGACATCACTTGTATGGCCGACCTGCTGACTGTCCGTCCTGGAGCGAAAGACCATCTCTCGGCCTACGAGCAGACATTGCTCTTCTCCATCTTCGTCTGGGCGCATCTCTGGTATATGTTCAATGCGAGGGCGTTCCGTTCGGGGGGAAGCGGACTCGACCTTGACTTCAAGGGCTGCCGTGGATTCTGGATTATTTTCACGATCATTGTGGTGGGGCAGTTCCTTATCGTAGAGGTCTTCTTTGAGTTTTTCAACTGCGTCCCCATGTTGCTGAAGGATTGGATCATCATCATCCTTTCCACCATGCCAGTGATGCTGGTCCGCGAGGTATGGCATCTCATCCGCCGCTGACCTTCATGGACGATATAAATACGACAACCGCCTGGGAGATCCCAGGCGGTTGTGTGTTGAAGTTAACGCAAAGCGTAAATGGACCCCTCCCGTTCATTCCAGAAGTCATCTTCGGCGGTGTTGCGGGCGTTGCCTGAAGGATCGATGAATCCCCCTTGATCCTTACCTCCGTAGTCCATTCCGTGTCCTGAGCTGTTCACACCCGTCTGCGAAATGATCTCTGCCATTTGCATTGTGATGACTTCAAGTTCTGGTTTCAAATAATGTCTGCTCATAGTTATATCTGTTTTATTATCATTTTACAAACACTTTTCTTCCATCGACGATATAAACACCCTTAGGCAACTTGCTGATGTCTGGGTTCTTGCCGATAAACACCCCTTGGAGGGTATAGACGCCTTCCGCCATTTTGCCCGCGTCGATGGCCTTGATGGCGGTGATATCGTCATCGATGTTGATGCGTATTCTGGCATCGGCATCCGACAAGTCGTCGAGTACATCACTGAAATCGAAGTAGGCACGGAAGGCCTTCATCTTGGTCTGGCCAGTGGAGTAATAGAACTTATTGGCGTTGAGGAACAACATATTGTTGGGTACGACCGTTTCCGCCACGTAGGTACCGATGAATTCACTCCATAAGTTGTTTGTTCGGGTTATGGTAGCCACCTTTGGCACCTCCACTGGTTCGATATCCACTGCGTAGGCATTGAATGAGGTGAAGGGTTTCGTGACAGCGATCAGATAAGGATGGTTGGCCTCGATGGCTTCCACCGAAGTGAAGTTCACGTCGATGCCTACTATGTGGTTCTTATCATCTTTCGTCACATTGTATCCAGTGAAATCCAGGATCTGGACATCATCGCCGAATTCCGACTTCACTTGCACGCTGTTCATCGTGAAGGGCAGGCATAAGGTGTTCCATTCGCCCGTCTTCAATTTACGCTTCACGGTCACCTCTACCTCCTCTTCGGCCGTTGGAGGTACGGTGGAGAGTTCATCGAGTACCACCTTCTTCAGGTCCTTCTGCTGTGTCCAGGTCAGTTGTCGTCCGTTCTTGCCAGGGAATCCTTCTGTGTCGTGGATGTCGGCAGTCTGGATGGTGAAGACGTAATAGCCGTTCTTGAAGGTGTAGGGCGTCACATCGAAGGCGAAAGTCGTTTCATTCACTATCGTGATGTTAATGTCTTCAATATCCACTTTCTTTCCTTGGCACTGCAAGGTGATGCATGAGGCGTTCACATCCTCTTGAACGACAGGTTTGTTGAATGTCACTGTCACGGTGTTGACCGGAGTCTTGAGTACCTCCTCCGTGTTTTGGTCTGCCACGATGCTCTCCACATCGAGGGTGGTCTCAGCTTTGTCCTCGAAGGTGATGAGGTATGACTCTGAAACGGAGTTTACCGAATCCACGAAATGAATGAGGTTCTCTTCGAGCGGATCCTTACCGTCTCGCAGTGTGACGTATGTCTGCCAGAAGTTGCGTGGTTCCACTTCCTTACCATCGCTGATTCTGGTCACGGACTTGATGGCCTGTTGTCCCTGTGTGGGGTCGGTCAGGTTGCCGTAGATCCAGTTGCCCGCGATTTGCGGATGGATGGTTAGTGTATAGGTGTCGTCTCCGTTATCCACCATCTCGTTGGCCACCGCAGCAAGTACATCGTAGTCCCGTCCGTCCGTTTTGTAGATATGGTCGGCCATGTCGTCGCCGTCAGGTGTGTCGTTGGTGAGGAAGGCGAAGTCTCCCTTGTCGTCGCGCACGCTTCGGATCAGTTCCTTGATGCTGACGCTGCTGATGAGCGAGAGATTGGGATTGTCGTAACTGGTGAGGTGGGTGTAGTTCACGTCGTATTTCGTGAAGTGTCCGAGCTGGCTCGACTTCAGCCACCACTGTACCACGGAGTGTCCACCGGCTATGATGTTGCCGAGGTAGTTGACGATGGTCTCGCCCAGTGCGAGGGTCTTGTCCTCGCCGTTTATCTGTGAGCTCTCGATCTCGAAGTCAATGAGCAGTCCTTTCTCGTTGTCGATGATTTCTGGTTGCTTGGTGCTGAATCGAACGTTCTTGGCCATGCCCTTGCCGATGTTGCGCAGCAGGAGCGAGAACTCAGCCTCTTCCGAGGGTTCCACCACGTCGGGTGTCAGGGTGTTGTCGCCCAGGACATCGCGCTGCATGAAGTAGGTCAGTTCAAGGTCGGGCGAAGGACAGACGGCCAGTGTCACGGGGTTGAGTGTCCGTTTCACGGTCTGTCCGTTGTAGGGATCCACGTAGGTAAGCGTTCCGCCGAAGGAGTAATATACAGTATCCTCGGGAGCGGCGTACTTGGTGGGTATGAAGCGGATGGTGGCTGTTCCCGTCTGCTTCGGTCCTAATGTCCATGTGCCGTCAGACTGCACTCCGAAGTTGTTGAGGCTCTCGTTGTTGATCTGGAACTCGTGCGAGGTGGCCACGTTGCCGTCGGGGTCGGTGACGACGATGTCGAGTTTCATATCCGTCATGGTGTCTGTGTCGTTGCCGTTGTACACCTCAAGCGTTCCGAGGAAGGCCTGGCGAGTCAGTACCATCTGCTGTTCGAAGCGCAGGCTGATGGTAGCGCAGACGGTTTGGGCCGCAGAGTTGATGACCTGAACCATATTGTCGATAATAGCTTCCGACAGCCAGTCATTGAGGTCTTCCGCGCCCAAGTCGATGAAGTAGTTTTGGATATCGACCATTGCTTTTAGATCGTCATTGATTTTTTCAAGACTCTCCATGTCGTTGCCAGCCATACGGTTGTTGTAGCGGTCAACGAAAGCTCGCAGCGTGGTTTCGCTCATGCACTCAGGACGCCACCACTCCAATTCCTCACGAGTGTAAGTCCGAGATTCCAAGGTGTCAATCAACTGCATCAAGTCGAAGAACGAAACATCAGTCCAATCGGGTTCTGAACCAAATGCCAGTTGTATGAACTCTATCTTATACTGATAGTATTGTTTCACAAACTCCACTTTCTCCAACATATCTGTCATATACGAGGGAAGTGGAATGTCAGCCTTGCGTAGGGAGGGTTTACGAACATCACCCAGAGAGTGTCGCTCCGCCACCTCTTTCTCGTTTCCCTCTACACCTTTAACACGATCGCATACATGCAGGAATCCATTGATGACATTCAAGCCATCCATTGCATAACCTAAGTATTTGATTTCCTTACTTGCCGTGGTCGCTAATCCTGAAATCCATTCACTGTCGAATACCTTTCCTGCCATTTTGACGTACTTATTTGCCTTTTTCGACCATTTCTGTCCATTTTTTAATCCGCCATACCAATCATCCCAAGTCATATATTTTGCAAATGAATACCAGTGTACTTCTGTACCGTCTTTTCTGATGGTAGGACTGTCAGAAGTTCCCGAAGAGAATCTTTGGTTTGTTTCATATCCATATTGCTCTTTCGTAAACAAATATGCATCCTCGTCTGCTAATGAGGGAATATAATAGTAGATCAAGTCTCGTTCTACAACTTCACTGTGTCCCTCCTGCATGCTTTCCATTGCGTAATTGGTAACAGCTTTTTTTATTTTTTCTGTTTTACTATCATATAAATCGTAAGCATCCCAGATGTCTTCACCCATTCCCCACAAATTCTTAGCCAAGCCGCACCAGTTTAGGGGGTTAGAAGCGTCGAAATCGCCATTGACTAGTTCTTTTGTTTTTTGGATGATATATTTTGAGTGTTCTGTGAGAGAATCAGAGATTTTATTGGCTGTTTTAACGGCTTCAATGCCTCCGATAATCCATTTTGTGACCGGAAGATACTTGGCGGCTACGTATGCAAGATTACCCAAAGCCTTCAGCCATCCATTGATACAAGGAATGAGGCAGTTCTCAAATATTGGCTGGGGAGATTGAATGTTAGGACGGACATAGTCGCCCTCAGTATTTGTAGTGGGGTCATACCAGTAGATGTCGTTTGGGCCATCAGGACCAATATAATCTCCTCCTCCGCCGCCAGGTCCGGAACCACCTGAACTCTCTTTGTTCACCTCGTCTGATTTACACCGTTTCACTTGGATGGTTTGTTGGTATGAGTGCCATTTTTTGTCAAATCCGCAGTCCCACTTATAGACAACTACAGGTTTTACTTCACAGCCTTCTTCGTCCAGCCAAGCACGAGAGCCGCCTCCACCAGGTGCATCATTCTCTCCATTGTCGGTGGTTCCGCCACCGCCACCAGCGCCTTCGCCGGCAACGATATCCTCCATCCGCATTTCTGGTCTGCGTTGGTTGGCACCAGGTTGGTAGGTGTTCTGCACCTTCACAGGTATGACGATGGACTGTTGTGGCGCGAGCTCGAACAGGCCGTCAACGAGTGCAGTGAAGTTCAGCACCTTCGTGTTCTGCGGCATGATGAGCTGGCATTCTTTGGCGGTGATCAGTCCCTTGTTGGTCATGGTGGCGTAGAAGACCATCGACTCGCCTGGTGCGAGACTCTCTCCGTCGATTCGTGATGGCATGTCAAGGACTACCACTGGCACGGGAACACGTGTTTCGTAGGTCACCTCGGTGACAATCTCATACACGTCCTCCACGTCGTCCTCGACCACTTTCCAGTTCACCGATATGGCCTGGTAGCTGAGATTGACCGTCAGACGGTTCTCCTCCTCGGGATTGATGAGGATGGTGTTGGAGTAGGTGTCGTGGTGGTCGCTGCCTACGGTAATGGAGTAGTAGCCCTCGTGGATGGCGTCGATATGATACAGTCCGTCGGCGTCGGTCAGTCCCTCGTAGAGCACTTGGTTGGTGGAGTAGTCGCGGATGGTCACCTTGGCTCCCTGGAGATGCGGATGCTCGTCGGTATAGTACGTGAACTCGTCGCAGACATCGACCGTCAGCGATCCGTTGGCCGAGCTGACAGGCGTGATGCGGAAAGGTATGGATAGTCCGTCAGCGTTGCTGCAGTTCACTCCGATATGTCCCGTGACAGGCACATTGAGATCCATGTCGGCTGTGGGTTGCAGACGCAGTACGATGGTTGCTGTTTCTCCTGCTGCCAGCGATTCCATCTCCATGGGAGTCACGGCCTTCATCCAGCCGCCTCTCGGGAGAGCGAGAGAGATCTTTCCCGTCTCGCCCATGCCGCAGTTTCGGATGTCCAACATGTAGTCGCGTGTACCGTCCTTGATCATCGTGGTGGTGATGGACGAGGGTGTGGCCTCGAGGCTTGCGGTATGGCTTGTGCAATAGAAGCTGATGGTCACCTCGGCTTCCACGCCCTGGTCGGAAGTCACTCTTGCCTTCAGCCTCTCGTACTTGTTGCCTTCAGTCACACGAGTGGACAACAGACTGAATGGGATGGCGGCAGTAGCGCCACCTGAAACTGTGACGTTCTCACCTCCTGTCACTTCGACGCCTTCTATCGGATTGTCAACTACCAAATGCAAGCCAGTCAGTTGCAGCGAAGTGGGGTTGTCAATCTGGATGTTGCCTTCAAGCAGCTCATTCACGTATGCTGTCAACTTCAGATAGTTGGGAGAGCAGCGGAAGCCTCTCACGTCGAACTCGCATTGTGTTGCTGTCAGTCCTTCATCGGGATAGCAGGCACCTACAGTGAAGTGTCCGGGCGAGTTGAACGCCATTTTATGGCTGAACTGACCCGATGAATTGGTGGTCAGTTTGATAGCGTTCCTGACGCCCATGTAGTAGTAATATACCTCCACGTCAACGAAGGCGGGTTTCGCACAGGTCACCTGTCCTGTCAGTGTGATGGAGTCGCCAATTTCGTAAACGTTCTTGTCGCAGTTGACTGTAGCCGTGTAGGGCGATGTCACCTCCATGACGACTGATTGGCTGGTGTTGTTGGTGTAGAGTAGTTCTTTGTACTTCTGCTCTTCGTTTACCACAGCTTGGTAGGTGTGTCTGCCTAAGGTCTTCGACGCTTGCAGTTCCTTGGTCAGTGTGGTCTGTTCCCCTTGTTCGAGAATCTTGTCTGTATAGACCTCCTCATTTTGGTTGCCGTCCAATTTGATGACAACCTTGGTTGCCTGTGGCAGTGGCGCGTTACCTATGTTCTTCACTGTTACGGTCGCTATGGCGCTTTCACCTGCGATGAGCGAAGTGCTGGTCAGCGAAAGTTCGGTGATGACGGCATCGGGAAGTGTCTGGTCGGTGATGACCAGCCAGGTTGTACCTTGTGAGAATCCGCTGCTGGTGACGCTGAATACCACTGTTCTGTTGCCTTCGGTCTCCTCGTTGAGCGGTGCCTTGACATTAACAGTCACAGATGTTGCGCCGGCAGGAATGGTCGCCGTATGCTCATATTGCAGTTGTTCGTCGAGGTCGCTGCTGAGGTTCACGATGAGAGCTTCAGAGGTGTCTGTGTTCCTGCTGATGGTAAGGTTCACACCGTTGTTGTCACCCTCGAGAATGGACGACGATGACGCCGTGAGTGTCAGCGACGGACCATCGTTGTCGATGATGGTCACGGTCTGCGACACCAGTCCCACACCCTCTTGTGTGGAGGAGCAGTTACACGACTGTACGAGCACTGCGGCAGTGATAGTCACCTCCTTGTCTCCATCCACCAGTGCGTTGTCGATGACGCCAAGAGTGAATTCAGCCACATCTACGCCCTTGGGCAGTACGATGCTCTGTCGTGAGTAGTAGATCTTGCCTCCAGAGTTGTCGCTGAGATTGATGGTCACCTCCTTGTCGGTGTTGCTCTTGCGTACGAGTCGGGCGGTGATGGCGTTGACGCCCGCGTTCTCGCTCACCGTCTTGGGCTGGATGATGAATTCCAGTTCAGGCATATCGTTATCCACTAACGCTATGAGGAGCTCGGTTGGATCATGACGCAAAGCTGTGAAAGTTAATGTGCCCACAGCTTCCAATTGTGGTACATCGTCGTCGATTGCCTCCACCTCCATGGTCGCGCTGTTTTGACCTGCGGGTATGGTGATGGTTGTTGGGAACAGCAGTCTTGTGGACTGGTCGCATGTCACTTTCACCTCCAGCGGTTCGGTAGTGACAGGACGGTTGCTGCTGACAGTGACGGAGAACTTCCCGCCCTCAGTCACTTCTGATGCCGACGCTTCGGCGGTCAGTTGCGAATTGTCGTCATCATTGATGGTGACGGTTCCTTGCACCGCGCTGTAGCCATGTGCGGCCGCTATTCTCACTGTTATGTTGTTGCTGATATTGACGATGTTGTCGTCGATTGCGCTGACATAGAAGGTTACTGAGTTGGAACCGGGCGCAAAAGTAGTGTTGCCCGTGAGTGAGAGTCTTGACGGATCAGAGAAGGACAGGTTGAAGTTTTCCTCCAATGCAGTGAAGCCACTGCGGGTCAGCACACATTTTTTCAGCCCTGTGTCTTGTTCGTCTATGCTTGTGGGAACGGTCAGCGTGAGCTTTTTCTTGACGTTCATCGTCGCGGTCGAGACCACGGTGTTGTTGGCCACCCGTGACTCATGCTCGCCGCTGTCGGCGTATGGAGTGAGTTTCACCCGCACCGACACATTTCCTTCGATGCCGGGCAGGGCGGGTAGGGTGAACGACTCGCTTCTCTCCACACTTGCGCCAGCCGACAAGTCTCCTTGGTGGTGGAAAGAACCGAGAAACAGTTCCTCTCCTGTGGAAGCCACCAGCGAAACATCTTCTTTCCATCCGTTAGCCAACACGAGGTTGCCTTGGTTGATGATGTTGTAGTTGACGGAGAACACATCTTCTGGATTGATGTTAGTCACGGAAGTCGTGATATCAGTCACAGTGATGTCGGGGGTGTCTGGGTCTGTGGCAGTCACCTCGATGACAGTCTCGTCGTTGTCGGCGAGGTTGTTACCGTCCTTATCGGTGATGACGATGTCGCTGAGGGTGATGTTCAGTTTCGTGCCGATTTCAATGCCGTCGCGCAATGCCACGGGCATGTAGAGAAACACACCCTTGTTGCCTCGAATATTCTTACCTCCGATAGAGTAAACCACCACCTTGTATATCGAACCCATCTTCTTGGTGACCACGGCATGGTCCTGAAGACGCTCGCCTTTCAGCATCCATGTGGAGCCATCGAGGACAGGTGACAAGCCGTTGGGCAGTGCAACGTTGAACTCTGCCGCCACTATCTCATCGGTATTGTCCATTTTCAGGGGTATGGCGATGCTGCCTCTTACTTGGCACTCTTGGGGGTCGCTATAGACCCTATTGGCCGCTTGGGTCTCCACACCGAACAACAGCATGAAGAGCAGAGTAAAAAGACTGATAGAATTGATCTTATTCATGACTTTACTGTTTTTTCGTTCAACGTTGTATCAGGACCTTGGACGTGCTCTTACGCACGTTGCCAGTTTCATCAGTTACCGTGACATTCACGATGTAGGTGCCAGGCTGAATGTTGTCACCCATGTGGTGAACGCCAGCTGGTGCGTTTTGCAAGGAGAAGGAGTCAATCAGACGTCCATCGGGAGCATATACTTTCATCTGTACAGACTTCGCATCATTCTTCAGCATCAGATCGAGGTTCTGTCCGCTGACCTTGCAAAGGGCATCGTCAGCAGTTATCGAGGCGATGACAGTCGGCTCCGATTCCAAATAATCCACATCCACGAAGTTGACGTCCTTGTTTGCCAGTTGGATGTTGGTAACTACCACCTCGTCGGCAGAAGTCTGGATCAGCTGATGTGTGCCTTCGGGTAGTTCCGATCCCATAGGCGAGAAGATGACCAGTCGTGTCTGGTTGCCTTTTGTCTTCATCAGGCACTGCCATTCACCTACAGGCAGCAGTGAGCGGATTTGCGAAGTGCTGGCTCCTTGGATGGTCAGGTCGATGACCGTGACTGGTTCAATCAGTTGGAGGCAAAGTGCACCGTCGGAGATATAGGCGTTGTTGAGGGCAACCTCCTGTCCGTTTGCCCGTCTTCTGTTGGCTGGTGCACTGTCATCCACTGGTGTGTCGATGATGATGTTGACCGTCTTGACGATGTCCTGCACGTTGATTCGGCTGTCGGCAAAGAGATTGGCTGCCGTGTAGTTGAAAAGTTGAGTGTTCGGCCATTCGTTAAACATATAACTGAGGATGGTCTGCACGTCGAGGATGTCCACATCTCCATCGTAATTGGCGTCGCCGTCGTCAAAGACCAAGAACGCTTTGAAGGTGGAGCCGGATGCCAGTCCGTTGCTAACCACGCAGTAGTTCTCGAAGTCACGGGTTTCCCTATAGATGTGCTTGCCGTTGACGGGGCTGACTTGTAGTTGGTCGCCTGAATTGATGTTGAGTTTCCATGCAGGGCTGGAGTTCTTGTCGGCGAGTGTGAAGCTGACAGCATTGTCGTGTCCATTTCGCAAGATGGAAGGCAGGGCGTTGAAGAACGCTTCTGGCTCGTCGTTGATGTCGAGGCTTACCGTGCCGCTGATGGTCTGGTAGGTGAGATCGATAGATTTCTCGGTATCAGCTTCCAGTGCGGGTGTGAGTTCGCTGAAGTTGTTGTGGTTGGCAATCAGCATGTCAGTCTCGTCCATCTGTGCAATAAGCGCGCCTATATTCCCTTCAAGCTGGTTGTAGGATATGTTGATCTTGTTGATGCTTTCCGACATCTCGCCGAGCAGTGAGTTGTCGTCGGTCTGTCCACTGAGAAGGTTGTGACTGAGATCGAGTGTGGTGAGTGCCGGTAACTGGAGCAGTATGTAGGGGAAGGAACCCGTAGCGTTGTTGTTGGGAATTACCACTGATGAGACATGCCCGTCGGCTGTGAGCACGCCTGGGAGTCTCTTTTCTGTCAACATGCCAGAGAGGTCCCACTTATTTGTCCATCTAGAGCCGTTGAGGTCGTTGTATGCCTGGGTAAGTATGGCCTTCTCGTCTTGCGTCATCTTCAGCAGGCAGTCGTCGAGTTCAATGATGTTCTGGAACTTGTTCCATGCACTTATGCCTTCGTAATGGCTCTTCTCGCCACGGAATACATAGAGTGTGGCGTTGTTGTAGGCATCTTCGGTGAAGATGTTCTCTGCTATGGTGAACAGTTCTGTGATGTAGCAGGTGATTTCAGACAGGTTTGTGCCTTCGAAGGCCTTCTCGCCGATGGTGGTAATGGTGTTGGCGATGATGGCTTTTGTGAGATTGGAACAATTCATGAAAGCCTCGGTTTCTATGCCCTCGACGAGATAAGGTATCTCGATGCGACTCATGCTTGTCTGTCCAGCGAAAGCCGCCCTGCCTATCGTAGCGACGGTCGTCGGTATCGTAGTGCTCTTGCATCCGGCCACCAAGGTGTTAGTGGAGGTCTCGATGATGGCTTTGCAGTTGTCGCGAGAATCGTATTTGGAGTTGCCTTCAGCTACCGACATGCTCGTCATGGAGGAGCATCCATAGAAGGGAGTGTAGCCGATGCTATTGACAGAGGCAGGGAGTGCGATGCTTCTCAGCCCTGTGCAGCCTATGAAGGCTTGGTCACCAATACTGGTGACGGAGGCGGGGATGGTGATACCCGTCAGGGTGGTCAGTCCGCCGAAAGCCTTTGCTCCTATCGCGGTGACGGTTTCAGGAATCATGGTATAGCGGCATCCAAAAACCAACGTGTTGGTTGAGGTCTTGATGATGGCGTCGCAGTAGTCGCGCGAGTCATATATGGTATTGCCTTCAGCCACCGACATTCCTGTCAGTGAGGAACAGCCATAGAAAGCCTCAGTGCCGATAGCGGTGACAGAGGCAGGGATAACGATGTTCCTCAGGGCTGATGACCTGAAGGCGTAATTGCCGATAGAGGTGAGAGAACCTGACATGGTGATGTTTCTCAAAGCCGAACACCCATCGAAAGCGGAGGTGCCTATCGAAATGACAGATTGGGGAAGTTTGATGCTCTCGAGATTTGTACAGTTCAGGAAGGCGTTGTTTGGAATTGTGTTGATGGCGGTGAAGAACCTCAGCTCATTGAACTGTCGGATGTCGGTCTTACCCTTGAAAACTGTACCGATAGAGGTCACGGCCGCAGCTTCCTTCTCACTCAGTTCCCCGTCGCCACTGGTGTCCCATCTCTGCACGCAGATGGCCTTGACATTGTCATCGGCGAATTCGATGATCTTCTCTGTGAATACGACCTTGAAATGCCTGTTTTTGTCTGGTTGGTAGAATCTGTAATAGTAGTTATTGCCATCGAAACTGGAGAGTACAGTCTCGGTGATGTCTGTGACACCGGGATGGACTTGCGGCCCGCGTGGCGCGGCTTGTGCGTATTTGCCAAGCACATATTCCTGTAATGTCACAGACTGAAGTGTATCGTAAGGTTCAGGTGTGAACGTGAGGGTCACGTATGCATTCTTAGGTACCATATCGCCCGACTTCAAAGTGGTGGCAGAAGTTGCAGCGGTGATGGTTCCGTCAGAAACTGAATAAGTCAGCATGTAGCCATCGGTATTGTCAACACCGTCTTCTATAAATGACAGACGTTCGGGTGTTGTCAACACAGACGACAGGTCAAGGTAAGTCTTATGGGCGGGGATTGTTCCTTCAGTCAAATAGAAGTTGCCGTTATAGAGCACGTAAATATTGTCACTTTGCTCCACCGTCATCTCTTCGGTTGTGCCTTGAAGGTCGTTGTCGGCTGTGTTGGTGCCAGAGTGATTCGACACCAAGTACAACGTGACCTTAGACTGGGTGGAACGGAAGATGACAGGATTACCTGGATAGACAACATCCTCTTCCACGGCATGGAGAGTGGTGGATGGAGCGTCGTAGGTGACGGTGAACGCCTGAGCTTGTCCGTCTGTGATCAACAGACCCAAATCGGGTTCGTAGTAGGTGCAGTAGTAGTAATAACGATAATCATTGTCTCGTTCCTCTGAACGACTGGCAGTCAGTTCGAGAGTGCCTTCAACGACATAAATAGCTTTGAATTGACCATTGAACAATGAAGCCAACTGTTCAACTTTCTCGCTGTTCCCGCTCTCCTTGAAAAGATAGAGGATGCAGTTGGATGAGGAGACGATGGGAGACGTAGCTTCTGTAGCTGCATTGGGGGTCCAACGGATATCTGTCAGTTCGTCACAGCCAACAAACTGGTATGATCCGATGTAATTGACAGAATTGGGAATCTCGACACTCTCCAAACTCGAGCACCCATTGAATGTATAATCTCCAATGGTGGTGACGGAGTTGGGAATCACGATATTTGTAAGACCTGTGCAACTTAGGAAAGCATAACCTCCTATAGTGGTGACGGAGTTGGGAATCCTGATGCTTGTCAGGCTTGAGCAATTTGCGAAGGCACTGTTTCCGATACTGGTGACAGAGTTAGGAATCGATGTGTTTTGGCATCCTATGATGAGGGTGTTGGTGGTTTTCTCAATGATGGCGTTGCAGTTGTTTCGTGAATCGAATGTCGGATTGCCTTCACTGACCCTGAGGCACGTCAGACTTGTACAGCCGTAGAACAAACCCGTTCCGACGCTGCGGACAGAACTGGGAATCTCAATGCTTTCCAAGCTTGAGCAGTTCTGGAATGTACCATCGGGAAGCGTGCTGATGCCCTTGAAGAACCTCAGTTCGTTGAACCTACGGATGGATGTGTTGTCCTTGAAGGCGTTGCCCAGACTTGTCACAGTTGCGGCTTCTTTCTCGCTCAGTTCTCCGTCGTCATTGCTGTCCCAAAGCTGTACGCAGATGGCCTTGACATTGTCGTCCTCGAATTCAATGATTTTCTCCACGAATACGGCCTTGAAAAACTTGCTTTTGTTTGTCATGTAGAATTCGTAGTAATACTGCTCGTCGTAGGAATAGTTGAGCACTTCCTCAGTGATGTCGATGACATTGCCTGGATGGACAGGGATACCTCTTGGTGCGACCTGTGCGTCTTCACCAGCCACGTATTCCTCTACGGTCACTGATTGGAGTGTATAGTATTGGTCAGGTGTGAAGGTAAGGAAAACGTATGCACCTTCATTTACCTCATCGCCCGAGTTTACATTATAATACCAATCCGCTTCAGCCGTGATGGATCCATTCAGAGCCGAGTAAGTCAGCTTGGGTTGCCCAGCTGCTGAAGCAACTGACAACGGCAAAAACATCATCAGTGCCGAGACTATAGTGGAAATCATTATCTTTCTCATATCTATTGTCGTTTTTTCAGTTTATCTTCAATGACCGTTATTTGAACAGGTATTTCTTTCCATTCTTGATGAATATACCCTTGGTGGGTTTGTCAACCCGCTGACCGTTGACGCTGTACCATGGGCCGTCAGGATCATCGTCAGCATCCTCAGCATTGTTAATGAGCGTCGTTCCTCCTTCGATGAACGACAGTCGCTCTGGAGCTGTCATTACCGACGAGAGGTCAAGGTAAGCCTTGTGGGCAGGAATTGTACCTTCGGTGATGTAGAAACCGCCGTTGAAGAGCACATAGACCTTGTCGCTCCGACTCACTGTCATCTCTTCCCTTGTGCCTAACAGGTCGTTGTCGGTGGTGTTGGTGCCAGTGATGTTCGATATCAGATAGAGTGTAACTACTGGCTCGGTGGTCTGGAAAATGACGGGATTGTCGGGATAGACCAACTCCTCTTCCACGGCATGGAGTGTGATTGACGGCTCGTCGTATGTGGCGGTGAAGGCCTGAGCCTCTCCGTCAATGATCATCAGACTGTAATTGGGGTCGTAGTAGGTGCAGTAGTAATTGTCGTAATCATCGTATTCCTCGGAAGCGAAAGCAGTCAATTCCAGGATGCCCTCAACGACATACACTGCTTTGAGCTGTCCGTCGAACTGTGATGCCAGTTCTTCAGTCTTGTCGTTGTTCGTCCCGTCCTTGAAGAGATAGAGGGTGCAGTTGGATGCGGCAAGTGGTGAGCCTGCCACAGTCTCTGCGTTGGGTGTCCAATTGATCACCTCCAATGCATCGCAACTATTGAACACTTCGATGCCGATTGAGGTGACGGAGTTGGGGATATCTAAGTTCGTCAGGCCGTCGCAGCCAGAGAAAGCATAATTACCGATGCTGGTGACGGAGGCGGGAAGTTCAATCTCCGTCAGCCCTACGCAATCCTGGAAGGCGCAATGACCAATGGTAGTGACGGAATAAGGAATCTCAATGCTGGTCAGGGCGGAGCAACCATAGAACACGAAATCTCCAAGTCGCCAAATGTTTTCGGATAGTTCCGCACTGGTCAGACTTGAGCAGTATGCGAAAGCGTAATCACCCAAATCGTAAACAGAATAGGGGATCTCGATGCTGGTCAGACTTGTGCAGTAGATGTATTTGCAACTTGTTGTATTTCAATTTGTTGTGCTCAAAACGGTAGAAAAGTGGTTGTGTAGATTCTGTTGAAGGATAAAATAGCGAAGATTTAACGTTTTTAACATTTGAAAACCACAAATAGTAATCGAATGTGCAATGATTCGTTTAATTTGACTACACTTTATTTTTGAGAGCATAATATGGTTTCAAAATGTGGAAACTACAAATAAAATCTTATGGAAATGTAGTTCAAATGATAACAAACTCGCCTTTTTCAGCCAAGAAAACTTAATTTCAAGGGAAAATACATTGTTATTTGAAAGAAAAATAGTATTTTTGCAGTCGGAAATATTTGTAATCATTCCGACCAAAATCAAACCAATATCTATATGCAAGACGCTGTAGTTAACAAGATTAAGAGCAAGATTGCCCACGGCAAGTTCGGAGAGGTTTACTTCGTGTCGTCCTTTCCACAATATGATGTGGAGTATGTCACCAAACTGTTGGCAATCTTTGAGCATGAAGGGCTCATCAGCCGTATAGCAAAGGGGGTCTATGTCAAGGCACGTAAGACTCGCTTCGGTGTCCTATACCCTTCTGCCTTTGAACTGGTGTCAGAGATTGCCAAAAGAGATAAAGCAGTAATCATTCCTACGGGAGCCACTGCCGCAAATCGTCTCGGCTTCTCTACCCAGGTTCCCATGAACACAAGTTTCCTGACTACCGGCTCTGGCAGGAAATTGAGTCTTGGAAATAGGACTGTTACCTTAAAACATGGAGCACCAAGGAATTTTGCCTTTCGAGGGAAGTTGATGCAAGAACTGGTACAGGCATTGCGTAGTATCGGCGAAAACAACATCACAAAAGAAGATGAAGGGCAGATTGCAAAGCTACTTGCAGAAACTCCCGAAAAAGATACAATAGAACATGATTTGCTTTTAGCACCAGTTTGGATGAGGCAAATAATCAAAAGAAACATTAAAGGACAAGACAATGAGTAAATGGATAGACTTCTCAATAGATGAGCGTAGAGCAATGATACAAGCCGTCAGTCAAGCAAAGCAGATAGATGAAGCCTCTGCCGAAAAGGACTGGTGGGTAACCGCTGTTCTTTATGCCATGTTCCATACCAGCATTAGCGAATACCTATTGTTCAAAGGTGGTACAAGCCTTAGTAAGGGATGGAACATCATCAACCGATTCAGTGAGGACATAGACTTGGCTCTGAGCCGTGACTATTTCTTGAATGTGAAGAAACTATCATGTGCCAGTTGTACCTCTAACACGCAGATACATAATCTCCGTGAAAAAGGACAGGACTTTCTTCTTGGAGAGTTTAAATCGGAGTTGGATAATAAGCTAAAGGCTTTAGGGCTTGACGTGACCGTACTTGGCGACAATGAAGTTTTGGATGAAAGCGGAGAACCGAGAAAAGTCCCTCATGATAAAGATCCGTCTGTTCTTTACATTCAATACCCATCGCTTTATAATAGCCCAGCCTCATATGCTGTGCCTACTATCAAAATAGAGATTAGCGTATTGTCCATGTCGGAGCCATTTGAAATGAGACGTATATCATCGTTGGTGGAACAAGTCTTCGATGGGGAAGATGTGGATTCAGATTTCGTTCAAACCATCCGTACCGTCAGTCCTGCAAGGACTTTTCTTGAAAAAGCGTTCCTGTTATGCGAGGAATACCAGAAGGACAAGCCGAGGACGCACCGCATGACTCGCCATTTCTATGACTTGGAGAAACTGATGCAAACCCCATATGGAGAAATCGCACTCAAAGATATAGCTCTCTATCATGAGATTGTGGAGCACAGACGCAAGTTTTACCATGTAGGCTATGTGGATTATGACAAGGAACTACCAGCCAACATTCAGATTGTGCCCGATGGAGAACTGATGCCAGCTTATGAGACTGACTACAATGAGATGAAGGAAAGTTTCATATATGGGAAGTCTCTGGATTTCAAAGAACTGATGCAGAAGATGGCAGAATTACAAGAGTGGGTAAGAAACATAAAGAA